>CAYSTJ010000038.1:0-43391 GCA_964434105.1 uncultured Cellvibrionaceae bacterium
GTGGTAACAATGTCTTCGGGTGGTAACAATGTCTTCGGGTGGTAACAATGTCTTCGGGTGGTAACAATGTCTTCAAGTAGTAACAATGCCCGCCCATCTTCTGTGCATATCGAGTGTGGGGCGGGACGGCACGCTGACTTACTCTATACGGATATGGTCCGGGGATAAAGAGGATGAGACGTAAACAGGATGAGCATTCTGTGGGAAAGGTGTTCAGGTCAAACAGGCAGGATTAAAAAAAGCCATCCGTGGCAGTTATGCGTCCTTGCATAGAAGTGCTTTCAATACCATCTCGTCTCTCTCGTGTGACGACAGGTGTATGGCGCAGTCAGCAGGCCGATCCGGGACCATATCAGTCCTTTTGATCTCGCATCCAGGCGATCCCTGATCGTAATCCCCGCGACCCGGCAGCAATGGGTCCGCGGGGCATCTTGTGCTGATAACCATTACAAAACAAACGCTTAACGGCTCCGCTGGCAGTGCAGGCAGGTGCGTGCCTGTTCTGCATTTTGCTTGGTGAGAAACAAAGCAAAGCGCGTTCAGTTGAATGTACGCGAGCGAAGCCGCAGAAAAAATACGTAAATTTACGTAGAGAAGTGAATGTGTTATCTGGGTCACAAATATGTTGACGGCGGACCGCTCCTGCGCGATTCCAGATCCCGCACGCAGGAGGGCGCGTGGTGGCAAAATTGCTGTCAGAACCAGAAAGTGGCGCCCAGAGAGAGCATGGATACTTTGTCAAATTCAGAGACGTTATAGTATTCATACTCGGCCCGGACACCGATTCCGCCCAGGTTAACCGCCGCACCAACGCCAACGACCGGGTCGAAACCGTCTTCCTTGTATTGCTGCTCTACGGAACGCAGGTCGGATTCCCAGACAAAAGCCCCGGCTTTGCCAAAGATTTCGACCGGCCCGAGCCCCATGGACAGGATGCCAAAAGCATTGAACCCGTCGATCTCCACTTGCGCGTCTCCATTTTCTATCGCGCCGAAATTGACATATCCGGCTTCGATCGCCAGCAGGGTAAATTTCAGTCCGCCGTAGAGCTTGTAGCCGACATCGGTATCGTCCAGGTTTCTCAGGTCCTGACTGTCGACGGTGTATTCCATGCCCTTCGGGCCTCCGACCTTGGCGTTCCCCAGTGAACCACCCAGATACAGCCCGCTTTTGGCGTAACCGGGCAGTGACAGGGATGACGCGAACAGCAATGCGCCGGTGGAAATCAGCACGCGTGTTGGTGATGGCATATCGGTAAGCTCCTATGGGATTAAGGGAGATAAGGGGGTCGAGTATAGCTAATAGTATATTTTGTTCACCAGACGTCCGTCTTCTTCGAAAACTTCCAGGGTAAAATGCTCGGCATAGCGTTCCAGAACCTTCAGCAAGGCTTCCGGGGCGATGTCCCGCCCGCTATCGGTTCCGCCTCGCTGGCTATCGGTTCCACATAGAAGCGTGAATCCGTCGCCGTCCAGGGTAAACTCCAGGTTCCCGCGGCGTAAACCGCCGGGTAGTCCGTCACGGTGGCGAAGTGTCCACCCATGGCGCATAAACCGCGTTTTCCACTCGGCTTCGCTGAGTTCGGAGTCGATAGTCGCCAGGATCTTTAGCATGGTTATCCGTTATCAAAGGTCACTGCGCCGGGACCAACCCGATTTGTGACGAAGGGCCGGAAACAGTAAAGGAGAAAACGATCAAGAACGGATATATTGACGCCATTACCCGGGAATTTCTACGGGAATGCAACAATTCCTCTGTCCTCCGCATTAAAAAGCCTTACAATTCGGGCCCCTGATTTTTGTGAATCCGACCATTTGCCAATGAACATACGAATTCCATAGGGCAGGTGGTTTTGACGTTGAGGAAGTTTGATGACTGAATTTGTGCCCGGGCAACGGTGGGTAGTGGACTCTGAACCTGAGCTCGGTCTGGGGCTGGTGCTGGCAGTCGATGCCAGAGCGGTAAAAATCGAATTCCCCAAAGCCGGGACCGAACGCCACTATGCGACCCGAAAAGCACCGCTGACACGTATTACATTCGATGTCGGCGACGAAATACAACTGCTTGACGGCAGCGCGGGCCGGGTGATTGCAGTACATGAACATGCCGGTCTGCTGATATACGACATCGGTGTCGACCAACTGGTCCCCGAGTCGGCGCTCGCGGGCACCGTCAGAATGAGCCAGCCATTCTTGAGGTTGATGACCGGTCAGCTGGACAAATCGAGCTGGTTTGCTTTTCGACGAAATCTGGATGCGGGGATGGCGCGGGTCTGGCAGTCACGCCTTGGCGGGCTGCTGGGTGTGCGTGCTGATCTGATCCCGCATCAGTTGTATGTGGCGTATAACGCGTGTGACCGGGAGCGGGTGCGGGTTCTTCTGGCCGATGAGGTCGGGCTGGGCAAAACCATCGAGGCGGGCATGATTCTGTCCAGGATGGTCCGGCTTGAACGGGTGGCGCGCGTATTGGTATTGGTGCCCGATGCGCTGCTGGTCCAGTGGTTGGTGGAATTGATCCGGCGTTTCAATCTGCAACCGGAAATCTATGCCGGGCAGGAGCACGATTTTGACAGCGGACAGATACATCTGGTGCCACATTCGGCGTTCGCAGCGGGCGACGACGAAGCGTTTCCGGTTGATTCTTTTGATATGGTGATTGTCGACGAGGCGCACCATCTGCATCCGGAGACTGTCGCGTTTGACCGGTTGCGTCGCGCCGCCGGCGCCTGCCCACATCTGTTGCTCCTCTCCGCCACGCCGGAACAACTGGGCGTCGAGAGCCATTTTGCCCGCCTGCAACTGCTGGATCCCGCCAAATTTACGTCCCTCCCGGCCTTTATCGAAATGGAAAAAGGCTATCAGCGGTTAAACGACCTGATCCGGCGCCTGCCAGCCAGTCGCGATGAGCTGGTTCAGACTTACCAGATGGACAGCACGCTGGACGACACCCGTCTATTGAACCAGCTGTTGGACAGGCACGGTCTGGGTCGGGTCATGTTCCGCAACACACGGACGGCGGTCCAGGGATTTCCAGAACGCAAGGTCGAGGCGCATCCGCTGGCTGACGACGACTGGGAGACCCGGTTCGAATGGCTGGTGCAATGGGTCCGCGCCCATCCGGGCGAAAAAGTTCTCGCCATATGTCACCGCAGTGAAGATGCGCTGGCCTGTGAGACTTATATGTGGCAAAAGCATGGCATTGATGTGGCCCTGTTTCACGAGGACATGGACCTGATTGAGCGGGACCGGGCAGCGGCCTATTTTGCCGATATGGAAGAGGGTTGTGCGGTGCTGGTCTGCTCCGAGATAGGCAGCGAAGGTCGCAATTTTCAGTTCAGTCATCATCTGGTCTGTCTGGACCTGCCCGAACACCCCGATTTGCTGGAACAGCGTATCGGCCGGCTGGATCGTATCGGGCAGCGTCATGCGGTACATATTCACATCCCCTTCGCAGAAGGCGGCGAGAATCACAGGCGCCTGATATGGCTGCATGAAGTGCTGGATTGTATTGGTCGGCAAAATCCGGCAGCCGGGACGGTACACGATGAAATTCAACCCTGGCGTCCTGGTCCGGACACCGATCTTGCCGGGCTGTTCGATCAGGCGCGAAGCCGATCAGCGTTGCTGGAAGCGGAAATTCAGCAGGGTCGGGACGCGCTGCTTGAGCTGAACAGCTGTCGTCAGCCACAGGCCGATCAGCTACGGGCGGAGATCGCCCGTTTTGATGAAGAGCCGTTGCAGGCTTTGGTCGAAACCGCAGCCGATCTTCTGAACTTCCATTTCGAAGAATCGCGCGGCGGGGCCTGGTCGCTGATACCCGCCGATAATATGCTGATTGGGGCATTGCCGGGCATCCCGCCGGAAGGTGCAGAGGTCGCCTTCGACCGGGCACTGGCGACTGCGCGGGATGACGTCATGTTCCTGTCCTGGGATGCGCCGTTTATTCACGGTCTCTGGGAGCTGTTGCGCCACTCGGATCTGGGGGCGGCGTCTGTGGCACTGCTGCCGGGCAAACAGCTGCCAGCCGGTCAGTGTCTGCTGGAAACGAGTTTTGATGTGCTGGTTCAGTCTCCGGTAAACAGCGCCTGTCTGCCATTTCTGCCATCCCTTTCGGTCCGGGCCCTGGTGCTGGATATCAGTGATAAGGATTTGTCAGAAGTGCTGGCTGAAGGCGTATTCGACCAGAGCGTCAAGCCGGTCGACCGCAAGCTGGCACGGCAAATTATTCAATCGCGCAAGGACAGTATTCCGGACTGGTATCACAAAGCCGAGACCTTCGCTGAGAAGCATAAACAGGCCTTGCTGCTGGATGCCCAACGGGCGGCAGACCGTTATTACACCGGTGAAATTCAGCGGCTGGAGCACCTGACCGGCCAGGCGGCAGAAGACAGTAGCGATGAAATCGCCGCTTTGCGGAAGCGGGCAGACCAGGTCAGGGAGGCATTCGACTGCCATGTTCAATTACAACTGTCGGCAATCCGTCTGGTGGTCACCACCGAACCCTGAGTCGCGCTTGGCAGCGGTCGATTTTGGAACAGACAGTGGCGCGCCGCACCACTGTCTGTATGTCTGTATGTCTGTATGTCTGTATCGGAATGGAATGTTAATGCTTGGGGGGCAGGCTGCTGACAAAGCGTTCACAAATCTGAATCCACTGGTGCAGTCCCTTTTCGGTTGCTATGGCTTCGGGTTCGACATAGACGAAGCCGGTTAAGGGCTTTCCGGTAAAATCCATAATGGTGGCGTGCATATTCTGCAGGACACTCTGATACTGCCTGGGGCCCACCCGGGCCATCAGTCGATGATCATTGGCACCAACGCACATATTGCCATGAAGCATGAACGCAAGGCCGCCCAGCATATTTTTTTCTTCAATGTTCTCGCGGCCGGAAAAATACTCGCGAATGCGCGTAGTGAGAGTACGGTCGTAGGGCATGGTTCGATCTCCAGCATACCGGGTTGAAGTGTGCAGCGTTAATTATAAGTTTGGCTGCATCCTGCACAGGGGTCACAGGGTCGATGCGGGTTTGAACCGCTTCTTAAGTATAGTCGACCCGCAACGACATTTCCGGGGAATCATTTTTCGGCATGGGTTGTTGCCTCGCGCAGCTCGGTATCCAGCTTGCGTTTGACGGCGCCCGGGGAAGAAGCAAAGCGCGCCAGGAAGAGGTAGGCGACGGGTACCACGAACAGTGAAAAAACAGTAGCGACCAATACGCCGGAAAAAAGCGTGATGCCCAGAACGGCGCGTGTTTCAGACCCCGCACCGGATGCCAGAATCAAGGGAATGGCGCCGACAATAGTGGTGATGCTGGTCATGATGATAGGGCGCAACCTGATGCTGCTGGCTTCAACGATGGCATCATAGATTTCCTTGCCCTCGTCACGCAGCTGATTGGCAAACTCAACAATGAGAATACCGTTTTTGGCCGCCAGTCCAATCAGCATAATCAGCCCGATCTGGCTGTAAAGGTTCAGGGAGTTGCCAGTGAGAAACAGTCCTATCAGTCCGCCAGCCATTGCCAGTGGCACGGTCAAGGTGATAACCAGCGGGCTGACATAGCTCTCAAACTGGGCGGCCAGCACCAGGAACATGACCAATATGCCCAGCCCGAACAGTAAAGCGGTTGATTCTCCTGCAAATTTATAGTCACGCGAGCGGCCTTTATAATCAATCACGGCGTATTCCGGCAGCTTTTCCTTCGCCAGGGTTTCAAGATGTTCCAGCGCCGCGCCCAGGGGCAGGTGATCTTCCAGGTTGGCGGAGATAGTAATCGCGCGGTTGCGGTTGTAACGGTTCAGGGTTCGGGATGATGCATATTCCTCAAAACTGACCAGATTGGCCATGGCAACCAGCTCACCGCTCCGATCGGAGCGTACATAGATATTGGTCAGGTCGACCGGGCTATTCTGCTGATTTCGCATGCCTTCGATCAATACATCGTATTCCTCACCATTATCGATATAGGTCGTGACCTTGCGCGAGGCCAGCATGCTTTCCAGGGTTCGCCCGATATTCTGTACCGAGACGCCAAGGTCGGCTGCGCGCGAATAGTCAATCCGAACCCGCACCTGGGGGCTCGTTTCCTTATAATCGCTGTCGATATTGACGAAGCCGGGATTATCCTCGGCGATAGCGTCCAGGAGTATATTGCGCCATTGCGCAAGGTCCTCATATTCCCCGCCACCAATAACAAATTCTATGGGTTTGCTCATGCGGCCACCGATACCCTGGCGCATCACCGGAAATATCCGTACGCCGGGTAGATCGGCCATTTTATTCTTCACATCGTCAATAATGTCCCAGGCAGAGCGGCGCTGGTCCCAGTTGTTGAGAACAACAATGACCATGCCGGAGTTGAAACTGGCGATAGTGTCACCGAAGCTGCGCGGTGTTCGTACCAGTACGCGCGACGCTTCGCCGGTCTCGGTAAACTCGAGCATGCGGGACTCGATCACATCCATGTATTCTTTCATGTAGGTGTAAGAGGCGCCTTCCGGGCCGTCGATCATGATAAAGAACGCACCCCGATCCTCCTCGGGTACATATTCCTGCGGCAGGGATTTGGCGAGAAGAACCGATAGTCCGACCAGTAACACAAAACCGGCGGCTACGTACAGTGGACGGCGCAGGCAGGCAATCGACCACCGCTGATAGCGATCTTTGATTCGTATGAAAACGCGGTCAACAGCGGTGACCAGCCGGTTGTGACTGTCAGCAGGCCGTAAAAACTGTGACGCGATGACCGGTGACAAAGTCAACGCCACAACACTCGAAAAGAATACCGCCGCGCTCATGGTTATGGCGAACTCGGAAAACAGTCGACCGACGTCCCCTTGAAGAATGGTGATGGGGGTAAATACGGCAATCAGAACGGCCGTGGTGGCAACAATCGCAAAACCGACCTGGCGCGTGCCGCGGTATGCGGCGACCAACGGTGTTTCGCCGTAATCGTCCATGCGCCGGTGAATGTTTTCCAGTACAACGATAGCATCATCCACCACCAGGCCTATCGCGAGGACCAGTGCCAGCAGTGTCAGCAGGTTGACTGTATAGCCGAGCACCCACAATACGATAAACGTGGCAATCAGGGACACAGGAACGGTTACTGCCGGAACCAGCATGGCTCGGGCGCTACCCAGGAACAGGTAAATCACCAGAATGACCATGGTGATCGCGATCATCAGAGTTTTGTAGACTTCATTGATCGCCTCTTCGATGAATACGGAAGAGTCATAACTCTGGTTAATGGTCATGCCCGCCGGCAGGTCCGGATTTAGCTGGGCGGCAACCCGTTTTGCGGCGCGTGCGACATCGATGGTGTTGGCCGTCGACTGCTTGCTGATGCCGAGGCCTACCATGGCCGTGCCGTTACCGCGGAAATCCAGGCGGTACTCGCGGGTGCCCTTAACGACAGTAGCGACGTCGCCGAGCCTTACGAGGTGCCCGTTGGCACCGCGCTTCAGGACCAGCGTCCGGAAATCTTCGGGTGCAATAAAAATTCGGTCCACTCGTACGGAAAACTGCTTTTCGCTGGACTCGATACTGCCGGCCGGCAATTCGATGTTCTCTGCTCGCAGCGCGGCTTCGATATCGCTGACAGCCAGACCGTGGGCGGCCAGTCGAATGCGATCAACCCAGATGCGCATGGCATAACTCTGACCGCCACCGATACGAATGCGGGCGACGCCATCGACGACCGAAAACCGGTCCACCAGATAGCGTTCGGCGTAGTCAGTCAGCTCAGGGACGCTCAAGCGGTCGCTGGTCAGGTTGAGCCACATGATCACATCTTCATTGGAGTCCACCTTTTCGACATCGGGCAATTCGGCTTCCTGCGGCAAATCGTCCAGGATCCGCGAAACCCGGTCACGCACATCATTGGCGGCGGCGTCCATGTCGCGGGACAGGTCGAATTCAATATTGATATTGGAGCGGCCATCCTCGCTGGATGACTGTATATAGCGGATACCCTCCACACCCGCAACGCGGTCCTCGATAACCTGCGTGATGCGCGTTTCGACTACATTGGCGGCGGCGCCGGGATAGCTGGTGCGTATCGAAACGACCGGTGAGTCGATGTCGGGGTACTCGCGCAGCGGCAGGCGATCAAAAGCGAGCACCCCAAAAATGACCAGCAATAGCGAAATGACCGATGCGAACACCGGTCGCTTGATGCAGATATCGGAAATAAACACAGGATCCCCTGATGGCTATGGAATGACAGTCGCATCCGGCTTCGTGCGCAGGAGTTCGGTTAGCGTCCTGTCGCCACTGTCCTCCGCGCTGATGGTGACTTCGGAGCCGTCCTTGAGGTGCATGGTGCCATGGGTTACCACCCGATCGCCTGCCTGCAGTCCACTCTTCACAACGACATTGCCTGCGAGTCGATCGCCGGTTTTTATTTCGCGTTTGACGACTTTGGCGGGCGTGACCCGGGGATCAATCATATAGACAAATTTGCGGAAGCCCTCCTGCACCAGCGCCTCCTCCGGCAGGAGCAGTTTGGGTGTTTCCGCGGTGGACATGTAGACCGCCATCAACATGCCGGGACGCAGGCTGAGGTCCGCGTTGGGGACCTGGGCACGCACGACGACCGAGCGCGTGACAGGGTCTACCCGTGTGTCGATACTTTTGATCTCGCCGTGAAAAGTTCTGTTTTTTAATGCGCTGGCCTGGGCGCTGATCGGCATACCGGGCTGTATTTGGTCCAGGTACACCGCGGGCATGGACATGTCCAGCTTCAATACCGAGATGTCGTCCAGGGTCGTGATGGGATCGCCGGGTCGCACCAATGCGCCGCGACTGATGTTGCGCAGTCCCACGACGCCGTCAAAGGGGGCAATGATCAGGCGCTGCTCCAGTCTGGACTGCGTGGCCATCCAGCGTGCTTCAGCGGCTTCAAAGGCTTGCTGGCGTTCATCCAGCAGTGCCTGATTCGCCAGATTTTTTTCCACCAGCGTCTGCACACGTCGCAATTGTCGTTCGGCTTCATCGCGGGCCGACCGGGCTTCCTGCAGTAAAGCGGTCTGCTCCCGGTCGGTCATCTCGACCAGCACATCATTCGCCTTGACGGTTTGCCCGTCTTCAAAATGTATGGCGCGGATGGTCTCGGTGACGGTGGCGGACAGGGTGACGGATTCGGAGGCGTGCAGCGTCCCTAACGCTTCAATGTGCGAGGAAAATGGTTCTTCGGCGAGTGTTTTGACAAACACCGGGGTGGGGCGCGCCGATGTGGCTGTCGACCAGAACAGTAAAATCAGTGAAAAAATGCAGCAGCTACGCCGTAACATCCAGGACTCCTATGTCTAACAATTGTCCGGTTTAAATTCGCACCACGCGCATTGGGCGGTATATGTATCCGGTCATTTGCAGGCCAGCGATAACTGTCCAGGGTGATCCCGCAAAAAAAATGCCGAACGACGCTTTGGGAACGCCGCCCGGCAAAGGCTGCGTAATAATTTACGTCGTCAGCTGTGGACTGGATCAGCTGAAGCGGTCTGTCTTCCAATGAAGAATAAGCGCAAACGTCCAATTCGCAAGATTGACTGAGCAAATTGATCAGGTGACCTGTCCAGTCGTACGGACCCGGCGCGCGCCCTTTGCCGGTGCGGCTTTTTGTCTGGCCTTACGCTGCTGCTGGTGTTGATCAATAATGTTCTTTAACGCGATCAGTAACCCTGCGACCAAAAAGGCGCCCGGAGGCAATACGGCCACCAGAAAGCCCCGGTACTCTTCGCCGAATATCCGCAATTGCCACGTCCGGGCGATGTCGCCAAATAATAGATGCATATCGGCAAACAAAGTTCCGGCGCCCAGCAGTTCGCGCACCGCGCCGATGGCCACAAGCACCAACAGAAAGCCGCACCCCATCATAAGTCCGTCGACAGCGGCTGGCACGACTGGCTGCTTGCTGGCAAAGGCATCAGCCCGTCCGAGGATGGTGCAATTGGTCACGATCAAAGGGATGAATATGCCGAGAATCTGGTATAGCTCGAAGGTAAATGCCTGCATCAGCAGTTCGGTACAGGTGGTGAAGGCGGCAATAATCATCACGAAAGCGGGGAGTCGCACCGCATCGCTGACCGATTTGCGAATCAGGGATACCGCAATATTGGATCCGGTAAGGACCAGCATAGTGGCCAGCCCCAGCCCGAGCGCATTGACCACCGTGCCACTGACAGCAAGCAGCGGACAGAGCCCCAGTAGCTGCACCAGTGCAGGATTGTTCGACCAGAGGCCGTTTGCGGAAATTTCTGCGTAGGAAGGCGTGCTCATGGCGTCTCTATAGCCTCGGTTGCGGGTTGCTCGGCGGCGGTATGGCTGTCCAGGGACTCGTCTGACCGGGCAGCAGACACGGTTGTGTCGGCCAGTAGAGCCGCCTGGTGCGCCTCGAAAAACCGCAGCGTATTCTGCACCCGCCTGACAACAGCGCGCGGTGTAATGGTTGCGCCAGTAAACTGGTCAAATTCGCCGCCATCCTTTTTAACCTGCCAGCGATCCGGCAGCGGATTTTCCAGGGACTTGCCATTGAAGCCGAGAATCCAGGGGCTTTTGGTCAGTTCGAGCTTGTCGCCGAGACCGGGCGTTTCCCGATGGTTCAGAATTCTCACGCCGGCGACGGTACCGTCCCGGTTGATGCCGATAATCATGGCGATATCGCCGCTGTACCCATCCGGTGCGACCGAAGGCAATATGACTGCCACGGGTTCGCCGTCCATTCTCGCCATATAGCCAGACGCTTCCGTTTTGATGCCGAGTGCTTCCCGCTGGGCAGCGTCAAGGGCGATGGTGTCGGCCAGTAGATCATTATTGTGCCGTTGGATCGGGACGATCTCCAGCAGAGCCCGTTGCGCTGCGCGATATTGCGCGTCCGCAATGCGGGTGGCGGTCGCCTGATAGATCAGGGCGATCAGTCCGGCTGTCGCCAGAGCAAATACCCCGAGGATGATACTGTTTTGTCGAATGGATCGGCCAAGCATGGGCATCAGTCTTTGGGTCTGGTCGCACGCGCGGCGTGTTGATGGCCGTAGGTGCGGGGCACAGTGTAAAAGTCAATAAAAGGCGCAGCGAAATTCATCAGAAGCACCGCAAACGCGACGGCGTCAGGGTAGTTACCCCAGGCCCTTATCAGGTAGATCAACACGCCGATTGCCGCACCATAAATCAGTCGGCCGCGATTACTGACCGCAGAGGTGACCGGATCGGTAACGATAAAGAATGCCCCAAGCATAGTGCCGCCGGACAGCCAGTGCACCAGGGGTGAGCCGCCGCTGTTCGAACTGCCGCCGTCGTAGAACAGGGCAGCAAGCAGTCCCAGGCTGAGCAGCATGGCAACCGGTGCATGCCAGGTAAATACACCCTTGAACAGCAGGAATATACCGCCGGCAAGAAAGGCCAGGTTGACCCACTCCCAGCCGCTGCCGGCCCAGCGTCCAGCCGCCAGAACCGGATCGCTTGCATAGACGGCCTGCAGGGTATGGCCACTGTTCTGCTTCAGCGTATCGAGCGGCGTGGCGGCGCTGATACCATCCGCTTCCATCGCAGGTAAAAACTTGGCGAGTACGTCATTGAGGCTATTTAGTGCCTGGCCGTCAACCAGCGCACCGGCTGGCGCTGCCCATTGCGTCATCTCCACCGGAAACGAGATCAGTAATACAACGTACCCGATCATGGCGGGGTTAAATGGGTTGTAACCCAGGCCGCCATAGACATGCTTTGCCACAACAATTGCAAAAAAAACGCCGACCACGACCAGCCACCAGGGGCACCAGGGTGGCAATGCAGCGCCCAACAGCACCGCCGTGACCATTGCACTGAAATCCTTCAGGTAAAATCCGACCCGGCGCCGGCGCAGCTTGAGGACGGCAGCTTCAAATACGCCGGCGCATAGACAGGCCAGCACGATATTGATCAGCACCCCAATGCCGAAAAAAACAACCAATGCTATCACACCGGGCAGCGTAGCCAGGATCACCAGCTGCATAACCTGAGCGGTGCTCGTGGCCGCATGAGTGTGCGGTGATGTTGCGCGAATAAATGCCATATCAGGTTTTCGTCAAAGTATTGATATTCTATTGGCCCGATGGAGCGCAGCCGGGGAATCGTGGCCGACGGGAACCACCGATTGCGCGACCTGTGGGTCGGGGATAACCGGGAAGCGACCCATCGCTATGTTTTCAGTCGCGCCAATCCGTCCTGTGCTTCTTTTAATTTGGTTTCCAGCTTTTCCACCGTGCCCCGCAAAACCTCGATATGGTCGCTGTTATCGGCTACCGCCTGCTGCAGTTTTGCCTGGGCCTTCTGCAGGCGGTTACCGAGCGAGTCCACCAGGTGCTGCTGCTTTTCAACCGGCGAAAAACTGGCCTGTCGGGCGGCGTTGGTCTGGGCGCGAATGATGGCCTCGTCGGCAGCCGTTCGGGCCGCCTTTTCCCGAGGATCGGCCACTGTCGGGCTTGCCTGGGCATCGAGCAACGCGGTATTCGCGTCTGCCAGTTTCTCCCGCAATTTGTCCACGCCCTGGGCGATTGCCGCGAGATTGTCCGAACCCTGCTGCTGCGCTTCTTCCAGCCGGGTTTCGGCGGCGGTCAGGCGCTTCCGCAAGGTGTCGACAGCTTTTTGCCGCGCTTCAACCGGCGACAGATTCATTTTGTCGGCAATCGACCGCGGCGCATCTGGCGGCGCGGCAAGCTTCTGCTGCGCTGTCTGCAATTTAAGTTCTGCCTGCTTCAGGGCAGCGTTTAATTTGTCCCTGCCCGCGCTGTCGTCGCAATCGGCCAGTTGTTTCTGGAGATGTTCTACCCGCAACTGCGCACTGGCGTGCGCACGCTCCAGTTTGCCACGGTCATCGGTGCCAGGGGCTGATGCCACTACCGATATCGGCGCGGACGTTCCGGTCGATAGGGGCGTTGCCGCGGCGGGTATCGCAGTTTCGGCGGGCCGGGTCGTATCGCCGCCCGTTTCAGCAAGTTTTTTGCGGGCTTCTTCGGCTGCTATTTTACGCGCCAGCCGCTTCTGCTCCTTTTCATGCTCAGCTTTTTCAATGCGCTGCTGTCGTTGCTCAAAGCGCTGACGTGCCCGGTCCGCTTTTTCCTTCTCTGCTTCCTGCCGTCGTATCGACCCTTTTGCGGCCCGATAGTACTGTACCAGCGGAATAGTGCTGGGGCAGGTGTAAGAACAGGCGCCGCATTCAATGCAATCGAAAAGATTGTGGCTTTCCAGCTTCTCGAAGTCCTGTGCCTGCGCATACCAGAAGAGCTGTTGAGGTAATAAACGCGCCGGACAGACTTCGGCGCACATGCCACAGCGAATGCAGGGCTGGGCCGGTGGTGCTTCGGGCATTTCCGTGTGGCTGGGAACCAGTACACAGTTGGTCGTTTTCACCACGGGTGCTGCCGGGTCGTCGATGGCAAAACCCATCATGGGGCCACCGATAATCAGGCGCGCGACGGCTTCCGGTGTAAAGCCGCAGAAGTCGAGCAGTTTGGCGATGGGGGTGCCAATGCGTGCGCGTACATTGCCTGGCCTTGCCAGCGCGTCACCCACCACTGTGGTAATCCGCTCAATCAGTGGTTCGCCATGGCGCACCGCGCGCCAGGTCGCATAGGCGGTGCCTACATTCTGCACCAGCACACCAATATGCGCCGGTAGCTGGCCGCTTGGAATTTCCTGGCCGGTAAGTATCTGCACCAGTTGCTTTTCCCCGCCGGACGGATATTTGGTGGGGAATACCACCACCTCCACCGGTGTGCCGCCCGCTGCCTGTTGCATGGCGGCAATGGCTTCGGGTTTATTGTCTTCGATGCCAATCAGAATCTGCGCCGGGTTACCTACGGTGCGTGCCAGCAATAGCGCGCCGGCCACAATTTCCGCAGCCGCTTCCCGCATCAGCATGTCGTCGGCGGTAATATAGGGTTCGCATTCGGTGCCGTTGATAATCAGCGTCTGGATTCTGTCTGTCGAGCGCGGATTGAGCTTTACCGCAGTTGGAAACCCGGCACCGCCCATCCCGGCCAGCCCCGCCTGGCGTACGCGTTCCACCAGCGCAAAATGGTCCAGTTGGTCAGGGTCTTCACAGGGGTTCAGGGTTGTCCACTGATCTTCGCCATCGGCTTCGATAGTGATGCACGTATGCGGCAGGCCCGACGGGTGCGCAATGACGTGTGCATCAATGGCGACAATTTTGCCGGACGTGGGTGCGTGCAGGGATGCACTGAATACGCCCTGGGCTTCAGCCACTGGCTCGCCCTTGAGTACCTTCTGACCGACCGTGACAATGGGGATGGCCGGCGCGCCGACGTGCTGATTGAGCGGCAGCACGTAGTGCTCAAACAGCGGCAGAGTCGACAACGGCCGCTGCAATGACTGCGCTTTGTTCTCGGGCGGATGGATGCCGCCATGAATGTCCCACAGCTTTCTCATGCGGCGTGTCCCCGATCCGGTGACCGGTCAGTGGCGATAATATGGTCGCCTTTGGCCGGTTGCGGCATGTCCCAGACCCAGTATTTGATATCGGTTTTTACCGGGACCATATCAATACAGTCCACCGGGCAGGGGTCAACACACAGGTCACAACCCGTGCACTCCGAGATGATAACGGTATGCATCTGTTTGGCAGCGCCGACAATGGCATCCACCGGGCAGGCCTGTATGCATTTGGTGCAGCCGATGCACTCGTCCT
The DNA here is from genome assembly GCA_964434105.1 of uncultured Cellvibrionaceae bacterium. Lineage (GTDB taxonomy): Bacteria > Pseudomonadota > Gammaproteobacteria > Pseudomonadales > Cellvibrionaceae > CAYNST01. The sequence goes on from CAYSTJ010000038.1 coordinate 14,681, forward strand.
CGCGAATGTAGGCCACTTTTTTGATGGGCGATTCCTCACCGTGTTCTGCATCCAGGCTGGGTGCTTCCACACCCAGCAGGTCGGCCAGTGTATCGATCGTGGCCTGACCGCCTGGCGGACATTTATTGATGGCGTCACCCTTGGCAATGGCCTGTGCATACGGGCGACAGCCGGGGTAGCCGCATTGCCCGCATTGGGTCTGCGGCAATACTGTATCGATCTGATCAACCAGCGGATCACCTTCGACCTTGAAGTGCACGGCGGCAAAACCCAATACGGCCCCGAACAGCACCGCCATCCCGCCCAGCGCAACGAGCGCTGAAATAACCGGATACTCAAGCAGTAACGTCAGCATAGTGTCATACCAGTCCTGCGAAACCCATAAAAGCCAATGACATCAGGCCGGCTGTAATCATGCCCACCGCAGCGCCGCGAAATGGCAGGGGTACGTCGGCGGCTGCCAGGCGCTCGCGCATGGCAGAAAACAGGATCAGTACCAGACTGAAACCCAGCGCCGCGCCGAATCCATAAAGCGCCGAATGGGTAAAGGAGTGCGCTCTATTGGTATTCTGCAGGGCGACGCCGAGTACGGCGCAGTTGGTGGTGATCAACGGCAGAAATACGCCCAGCACCCGAAACAGCAACGGGCTGGTCTTCTCGATAAACATTTTGGCGAACTGAACGACGGCTGCAATCACCAGAATAAAGGAAATTGTGCGCAGAAAGTCGATCCCCAGCGGCAGCAGAATCCAGTTGTAGACCATAAAACTGCATATGCTGGCGAGAGTCAGAACAAACGTGGTGGCCGCACTCATGCCTATCGCCGTTTCCAACTTGTTGGATACGCCCATAAACGGGCACAGTCCCAGGAACTGTACCAGCACGAAATTGTTGACCAGCACAGTGCTGATCATAATGATAAAAAAATCCATACACGCTCGGGCAATTGCAAAAGGATGTCGGTGAAACAGTTTCTGGCCAGCCGACTGTCGCCGGTCCGGCCCACCTGTCGCCAGCAGGTTGCCGATAGAGCGCGTCGCAGTAAACCGCATTCGCGTCATTCTGAAAAGCAGGAATTACACCTATCCTAAATCGGGAACTCTGATGATCGGGAGCGCCGGTTATTACCAGGTCACCGCGACCATCGACGACTGTGTTGGCGACGGTTACATTATCCGCATACCCGGCTCGGCACCGGCATGCGGTTCCAGCAGGAAAAGATCTTTCCCGCCCGGGCCGGCAGCCAGCACCATACCTTCCGACAGGCCGAATTTCATTTTACGCGGTTTCAGATTGGCGACCACCACCGTGTGTCGGCCGACAAGATCCTGTGGCTGGTATGCGCTTTTTATGCCGGCAAAAACAATGCGGGTTTCACCACCCAGATCCAGCGTCAGACGCAGCAGTTTGTCCGCACCCTCGACGGCCTCCGCCTTGGCGATCAGGGCAATCCGTAGATCCACTTTGGCAAAGTCAGCAAACTCAATCTGCGCTTCCAGCGGTGTTTTCGCCAGCCAGCCTTCCGGTTGTGGCGCGGGTGCCATAGACGTGCGACTGGCGTCCAGCATGGTTTCTACATCTTTCATGTCCACTCTTACCATCAAAGGTTTAAATTCATTGATCGCGTGATCGCCCAGCCATTGGGACGGGCCCTGCCAGACAAGTCCGGTGTTCAAAAACGTCTCCACAGCATTGGCAGTACGGGGCAACACCGGTTTAAGCCAGGTCATCAGCAACGCGAAAAGATTGAGTGCCTGGCTGCTGATTTCGTTGACCTCCTGCTGGCGTTCAGGGTCTTTTGCCAACTTCCAGGGGGCGTGTGAGGCGATATATTCATTGGCCATGTCTGCCATGGCCATAATGTCACGCATGGCGCGCGCAAATTCCCGCTGGTGATACAGCGCGGCAATGGACTCGCTGGCCTCGGTAAATCGCTGCCAGAGTGCCGGGTCATGAATGCGCGCGCTGAGCATCCCCCCTGTCTGGTGAACGAAGCGCGCCGTGCGGCTGGCGATGTTGACGACCTTGCCCACCAGGTCGGCATTGACGCGGCTGACGAAATCCTCGACATTCAGGTCAATATCGTCCACGCCGGCGGTCAGTTTGGTGGCGTAGTAATAACGCAGATACTCGGGGTCCAGGTGCTCCAGGTAGGTCTGCGCATTGATAAACGTGCCGCGGGATTTGGACATTTTTTTGCCGTTGACCGTCAGAAAGCCGTGGGCGCAGATTTTGGTTGGTGTCCGAAACCCGGCGCTGTCGAGCATGGCGGGCCAGAACAGGGCGTGGAAATTGATAATATCCTTGCCGATGAAATGGTAAACATCAAAGTCGGAGTCTTTGGCCCAGAACTGGTCAAAATCAAGGCCGTGCAGATCGCAATAATGTTTGCAGCTGGCCATATAGCCGATAGGGGCATCCAGCCAGACGTAAAAGAATTTGCCGGGTTCGCCCGGGATCTCGAAGCCGAAATAGGGCGCATCACGGGAAATATCCCACTCCTGTAACCCGGCGTCCAGCCATTCGGACAGCTTGTTGGCGACTTCCGGTTGCAAGTGACCGGCGCGGGTCCAGGTTTTCAGGTAGTCCGTGAATTCCGGCAATTTGAAAAACAGGTGCTTGGATTCCCGGGCGACCGGTTTGGCGCCCGACAGTGCTGACACCGGGTCGAGCAGATCCATGGGCGAATAGGTGGCGCCGCAGGCTTCACAATTATCGCCATACTGGTCTGCGGTGCGGCACTTCGGGCAGGTGCCCCTGATATAGCGGTCTGCCAGGAACAGGCCTTTCTCCGGGTCGAATGCCTGCACAATATTGCGTTCTGCAATGTGCCCATTGGCCTTCAGGCGTGAGTAGATCAGCTCTGACAGCGCCCGGTTTTCTTCACTGTGGGTGGTGTGATAGTTGTCGAACTCGATATAAAAACCCGCAAAATCCTGTTGGTGGCTGGCCTTCATGCCGGCAATCTGTTCTTCCGCCGAAATACCGAGTTTTTCGGCAGTCAGCATAATGGCCGTACCGTGCGCATCGTCAGCACAAAAATAAAAACAGCGGTGACCACGCTGCTTTTGAAAGCGCACCCAGATATCGGTCTGGATGGTCTCTACCATATGACCCAGGTGGATCGCGCCATTGGCGTAGGGCAGGGCGCTGGTGACCAGAATATTGCGATGATTAGCCATGTGGCGGTTGGCACCTTATGTAACAGTTTGCGTTAGCGGGTGGGGCAGGCCCCTGAAAAGGCGGCGTATCATAGCAGTTTTGTAGCTTTTCGGCACATTCCTGTCATGCGCAGCTGCCGGCCGGTGGCCATGCTGGCTTCAATCTCGGTGCCGCTGCATGCAGTTCTGGGCCTCTTCCCGAATAGTCGGTAGAATGGCGACCCCCAAACGCTGTGGAGTCGCTTATGAGTTCGCCCTTTCAATTGCCGCAGCAACAGATGTTGCTGACGAGACTGCAATCTGTAGAGCTTCCCTATACTCCCGGGATCTCCGCGGCAGCCGCGGTGGAACAGGTCGTGCAGTCGACGAACCGTCTGGAGCTGGTGTTCCGGCCGGGCTACCCCGCTGCCGTGTTACAGCCGGAAATTGACGCATTGGTCAGAGATGCGCTGCGCAATGATTTTGGGCAGGTTACGACGCGCTGGGAGTGGGGTGTCGCTGACGTCAAACCACAGAATAACCAAACGGGTATTGCCGGGGTGCGCAATATTGTCGCCATTGCGTCCGGCAAAGGCGGTGTGGGCAAATCGACAACTACCGTCAACCTGGCGCTGGCATTGGCATCGATGGGGGTGACCGTGGGCATTCTCGACGCTGATATCTACGGCCCCAGTCAGGCGCAGATGCTGGGCGTGAGCGACAGGCGACCGGAAATGCTCAATCCGCATACGATGTTGCCGGTGCGCGGTGCCGGCGGCGTTCAGTTGATGAGCATGGGCAACCTCGTGACCGAGAATACGCCCATGGTCTGGCGCGGCCCGATGGTGAGCGGTGCCCTGCAGCAGTTGCTTAATAACACACACTGGCAGGATGTCGATTATTTGCTGGTTGATATGCCGCCGGGTACGGGCGATATCCAGCTAACGCTTTCCCAGAGCGTCCCCGTGTCCGGTTCAGTCATTGTGACGACACCGCAGGATATCGCTCTGCTGGATGCGCGCAAAGGTATAGAAATGTTTCGCAAGGTCAATATTCCGGTACTGGGGGTCGTGGAGAATATGGCGATGCATATCTGCTCAAGCTGCGGGCATGCGGAGGCCATATTCGGCGAAGGTGGTGGCGAGCGTCTGGCACAGGATTATCAAGTGGACCTGTTGGGCCAACTGCCGCTGCGCCGGGATATTCGCGAGCAGACGGACAGTGGAGTTCCACCGCTGCTGGCCAATCCCGATTCAGAAGCCAGTCACGAATATCGCCGTATCGCCCTGCGGCTCACCGGCGCACTCTGGCAAATTCAGCGCGATGGCGTACAGGCGCCCGTTTTCAGTGCCAGTGATGATTAACGGACATAAAATTCAGTAATCGGAGTAGAGCATGTCAATAAAGTCAGATAGATGGATCCGGCGTATGGCCGAGCAGGAAGGGATGATCGAGCCATTCGAGGCGGAGCAGGTCCGCTATGGCACCGATGGTCAACGATTGATCTCCTACGGGACATCAAGTTACGGCTACGATGTTCGGTGCGCCAATGAATTCAAGGTGTTTACCAATGTTCATTCAGTGACGGTCGATCCCAAGCACTTTGACGAAGGCAGCTTTGTCGATATGGTGGGGGATGTCTGCATTATCCCGCCCAACTCCTTTGCATTGGCACGCACTATCGAATATTTCCGGATACCGCGCAGCGTTCTGACGGTGTGTCTGGGCAAATCCACCTATGCGCGCTGCGGGATCATTGTCAACGTGACGCCGCTGGAGCCACAATGGGAGGGCCATGTGACGCTTGAATTTTCAAACACCACGCCGCTGCCGGCAAAGATTTACGCCAACGAAGGCGTGGCACAAATGCTGTTCTTCGAGAGCGACGAAATCTGTGAGACATCCTACGCAGATCGCGGCGGCAAATATCAGGGGCAGCGGGGCGTAACCCTGCCCAAAACCTGACCGGCCATGCCGCAGGCCGAAGCGGGCTGCGTTGGTGCCCGGTGCGCTGCTATAGCTGTATCTGTATTTTCTTGGCCCGGTACTGCTCCGGTATCTGGTCAACGCTGTTGATCACTGGTGTGAGTTTTTTCAGCAGACCGTCGTGGATATCATAAATCCAGCCATGGATAGACAATTCCTGCCCCTGATCCCAGGCGTTCTGGACGATATTGGTGTGGGAGACGTTGGCGACCTGTTGTGCAACATTGAGTTCGCACAGCAGGTTTATTTTTTCCCGCTGGTCGTCAATGTCCTGAAAGGATTCGCGATGGTTGTAATACACATCGCGGATATTTCGCAGCCAGTTATCCACCAGTCCATACTGCCGGTCCCCCAGTGCCGCCGCTATACCGCCGCAGCCATAGTGACCACACACGATGATGTGGCGGATCTTCAGTACCATAACGGCATAATGCAGCACCGACAGACAGTTCATGTCGGTATGTACCACGGAATTGGCGATATTGCGGTGCACAAACAGCTCGCCAGGCAGCAGACCGACTATTTCATTGGCTGGAACGCGGCTGTCAGAACAGCCGATCCACAGAAATTCCGGTGCCTGCTGTTGAGCCAGCTTTTCAAAGAATTCCGGATCGGCCCGCTTGATTTTCTCTGCCCACTTGCTGTTGTTTTGGAACAGGGAGGTTAAATCACTCACACGGCAATCCTCTGAATCTGAAAGGAGCGTCGAGTATAACCAAACCGTTTCTGAAATGTTAAGCTTTTGCCCTTTGGAGCCGTCGTCCATGACAACGCTGTACTGGCATGATTATGAAACCTGGGGGGTAGACCCTTCCGTCGACCGACCTGCGCAGTTTGCTGGCGTGCGTACCGATCTGGCATTGAATATTATTGGTGAACCGCTGATCCGCTACTGTCAGCCGCCGGAGGATGTACTGCCGCATCCGGAAGCCTGCCTGATCACCGGAATTGCGCCACAGAAAGCGTTGAATGAAGGCGTCACAGAACGCGAATTTATTGCGGCAATTCATCGGGAAATGGCGGCACCGGGGACCTGCAGCGTTGGCTACAACTCCATTCGCTTTGATGATGAGGTCACCCGCTATACCCTTTATCGCAACTTTTTTGATCCTTACGAACGGGAATGGAAGCAGGGTAACAGCCGCTGGGACATTATCGATATCGTGCGACTGTGTTACGCATTGCGGCCGGAGGGAATCGAGTGGCCCATGGTAAACGGACTGCCCAGTTTCCGCCTGGAGAACCTGACCGCCGCGAACGGTCTGGCCCACGCGTCGGCACATGATGCCTGGTCCGATGTGGAGGCGACTATCGGGCTGGCCAAATTGATACGCGCGCGTCAGCCGGCGCTGTACGAACACACGTTTGAACACCGGACCAAACAGAAGTGCGGGCCCATGCTGGATCTGGTCCGACGCCGGCCGGTGTTGCATATCTCATCGCGCTATTCGGCCGAGCATGGCTGCGCCGCGCTGGTGATGCCGCTGGCGATGCACCCCACCAACAAAAACGCCGTCGTGGTGTACAACCTGTCGACGGACCCCGGCGACCTGATCAGGCTCGATGCTGACGGTATCGCGGAGCGGGTTTTTACCGCCCAGGCCGATCTGACGGAAGGTCGTACGCGCATCCCGTTAAAACTGGTTCATCTCAACAAGTGTCCGATTTTACTGACGCCCAGACTGCTCGATGCCAGGGCCTGCCAGCGCCTGAAAATCGACCGCGAAATCTGTGAAAACCATTGGCAGCAGCTTCTGCGACACGACCTTTCGGCAAAGGTACAGCAAGTTTTCCAGCGTACACCGGGGGCGGCAGCGAGAGATCCCGAGCGTCAGCTGTACGACGGTTTTCTGCCCGACGGTGACAAGGGATTGATGGCGACCCTGCGCAATGCCGATGCGACCCAGGTGGCCGATATACGCCCGGCGTTCCAGGATTCGCGGTTGCGGGAGATGCAATGGCGCTACCGGGCCCGAAATTTCCCGGAGACCCTGACCCCGGCCGAACGTGAACAGTGGTGGGATTTCTGTCAACGACGCCTGGGCGAGGGCGAGGAGGGTGTGCAGTCGATCGCGCAGTTACAGCGGCGCATTCGTGAAATTGATGAAGCCGGCACGCTGGATAAAGCACAAAAGATCATACTGCAGCAGCTGTACCGTTACAGCGAAGACCTTTCCCGAAAATATCAGTTGGGTCGAAAGTGCGCCTGGTAAAAATATCTTTGCACGGGTCAGGTCGGAATATTGCGAGAATCCGGTTGCGCGCTTTCGAGTCGCGGTTACAATAGCGCAAAATTCGCCGACACCAGGGGGTATTGTGGAATTCGCGGGCGCACACATCCTTTCAGTAGATCAATTTGAACGGGCGGATATCGAGCGTATTTTTACCGTTGCCGACGACATGGCGCCCTATGCATTGCGGGAAAAAGTCACCCGGGTGCTGGAAGGCGCCATTCTTGGCAATATGTTCTTTGAGCCCAGCACCCGCACCCGGGTGAGTTTCGGTTGTGCGTTCAATTTGCTCGGTGGCGAGGTTCGGGAGACCACTGGCTTCAAGAGCTCTGCTATCGCCAAAGGCGAATCCCTTTACGATACCGCGCGCGTGCTGTCCGGCTACAGCGACGTTATCTGTATGCGTCACCCGGCTTCCGGTTCGGTCGCGGAGTTTGCGGCCGCGAGTCGGGTACCCGTTATCAACGGTGGAGACGGTGCCAATGAACACCCCAGTCAGGCGCTACTGGATCTTTATACCATACAGCGCGAGCTGAGCGGTCGCGGGCGCGGATTGGACGGGCTGCGGATTGCGATGATTGGCGATCTGAAATACGGGCGGACGGTGCACTCCCTGTGCCGCCTGCTAACGCTTTTCAACGATTTGCACATTGTTCTGATTTCGCCGGCCGAGCTGGCCATGCCGGACGTCTACATCGAGCAGGCACGCACAGCCGGGCATACGGTAACGGTCTCCAGTGACCTGTTTCCCAGTATATCCAACGTGGACATCGTATATTCCACCCGTATTCAGGAAGAACGGTTCACCAGCAAGGAAGAGGCGGACCTGTACCGGGGCCGTTTTCGTCTGAATCAGTCCATTTATACCCAGTACTGTGAACCCAACACTGTCATTATGCACCCATTGCCCCGCGATTCCCGGGCGGACGCCAATGAACTGGATAACGACCTGAACCAGAACCCCAATCTTGCCATTTTCCGGCAGGCCGATAACGGTCTGCTGGTGCGTATGGCCCTGTTTGCTCTGGTGCTGGATGTGGTTGAACTGGTCGAGGCGCACTCGCGGCCGGTCAACTGGTATCATCGACGCAGCTGGGTGCCGGCCGGGTAAAGCGGTCGCAGCATCGGAGAACAGAGAGGGAGGCAGGCACATCCGGCTGTTGAAGCCGGGCCTTTGAGGCGGAGGACAGGTTCCGGTTCAGAGCATGATCAGCAATTCGTTGAGCTTGCGGATAAAATGCTGATGGTCCAGCGGCTTCTGGAAGTGCAGGTCTTTTTTACTGGCGGCATTGACCACGCTGGTCAGTACCGGATGGCCGCCAATCAAAATAATCGGAATATTGTTGGTAATTGTATTTTCCCGAATCGCCTTTATTGTGGCCGCGCCCTGACCACCGCAGAGATCCGTGTCCACAATCACCAGGTCCGGCCGATTGCACATTGCCAGCTCGGCGGCTTCCTCCGGGTTGTGGGCCTGCAGAATGGCACAGTGGCGCGCCAGCTTTCCCTCGATGGACGCGCTGATAACTGCTTCGTTTTCGGCAACCAGTACCAGACTGTTGGGGCTGAACAGACGAATCGTCACCCGATTGCGGCCATTCTGCTTCGATGCATAGAGCGCCTTGTCGGCCGCATTGACCTGGTCGTGCATCCGTGTGCCGGCCGTGTGACCGACCACGGCGCCACCAATGCTGATGGACACACGGTTATGTGAGGGTGAGGCCCGGTGTGGAATGTTCAGCCCCCAGATGTTTTCGCGGATGCGTTCGGCGACGTGGTACGCGCCATCTTCGTGTGTATCCGGCAGCATGATAATGAATTCTTCACCACCGTAGCGCGCTGGCAGATCGGTCGGCCGACCCAGGCTGGCGCGTATGGTTTGAGCGACCTTGATGATGCATTCGTCACCGGCCTGATGGCCATAGTAGTCGTTGTAGTCTTTGAAATGGTCGATATCCATGATCAGGATGGCCAGCGGCTCTTTGGTGCGGGTAGCCCTGCGCCAAAGCTCATTGGCTCGCTCATCAAACGTGCGGCGATTATAGAGTTTGGTCAGTCCGTCGCGTTCGCTCAGCTCCACCAGTTCCCGGTTGAGCTTGTTCAGCTCATCACGCATTTTGATAATGCGTTCCATGGCGCGAATTTTGGCATGCAGTATTATTTCAGAAACCGGCTTGATCAGGTAGTCATCGCCGCCAACTTCGATGCCATCGCGGAAGTCAACGTCATCGTTCTTGCCGGTAACAAAAATGATCGGGATCCAGTTATCATAGCTCTCGCGAATCAGCCGGGTGGTCTCGAAGCCATCCAGGCCAGGCATCTCCACATCCATGATGACCATATCAAACGGTGTGTGCTCCAGTATCTGCAATGCTTCTTCGCCACTTGAGGTGACCACCGGTTGGTGGCCCGCTGCGGCAATAAAACTGCACATCTTGTGTCGCAGGGTCGCGCTGTCTTCAACTAAAAGTATATTCATTCTAACCGCCGGCTCAGATACCCTTAAATATATCATACGCCCGACTTTTCGCTTGAAATCTCCGGATGAAATGCCGGTTCGGCAGTCTGGCCGACACCGGCCGCCAGTGGAAATCGTGTCGGCTTTTCTGTATTTTGTGCGTCCATCCCCCGGTAAGCTGCCTATTCCATGACCGCCATAGATGATGAATTCGAGGACATTCGCCCCTATAACGACGCGCAAGTGCGAAGTACGCTGGATCGACTGCTGGCCGATCCGGAGTTTCTGAACGCGATTATCTACTATAAGTGGCCGGATATTGGCCGTCTGTCGGCCTCCCTGCTGCGCCCGGTCATTCGCGCCGCCCTGCGCCGGGAGCTGAAAGGCGTCAATTCGGTAGCGGATTTTCAGGGGAAGATCGAAAAGTATCTGCAACGATTGATCGATCGAACCGTGACAGGTCTGTCGGTGTCCGGTCTGGAGCAGTTGCAGAAAGATCGGGCCTACTGCTTTATCAGCAACCACCGCGATATCACCATGGATCCGGCGTTCGTTAACTGGCAACTGTATCAGAACGGTTTCCAGACCCTGCGAATTGCCATCGGCGACAACCTGCTGACCAAGCCGTTTGCTTCGGACCTGATGCGGCTCAATAAAAGCTTTATTGTAAAAAGATCCGCATCCAGCCCCCGGGAGAAGCTGAAGGCGGCAAAAAAGCTGTCCGCCTATATCCATCAGTCGCTCGTGGTCGATAATGCCAATATCTGGATAGCGCAGCGCGAAGGGCGGGCGAAGGATGGCCGGGACATCAGTAATCCGGCAATTATCAGTATGCTGGCGCTGTCCAAACAGAAACAGGAACCGTTTTCGGCGTTTATGCAACGGGCCAACATTGTGCCCGTATCTATCTCCTACGAGTGGGACCCCTGTGATATGGCCAAGGCACGCGAACTGACACTGCTGCAGCGCGACGGGGTGTACCGCAAGGCTGAGCATGAGGACGTGCAAAGCATAGCCACCGGCATAACCGGCAGAAAAGGTCATGTACATCTGGCTTTCGGACGTCCGCTGGACACCAACGTGCAGAGTGTCGAAGACGTGGCGGCGGCGCTGGATCGGACCATTCTGGACAATTATGTCCTGCATCCCAGTAATTGCCTTGCGTATGAAATGCTGGAGAAGACGGCACCGCCTGTGCCGGTGACTGCCGCGCATATCCCCTTCGGCGAACGCAGCTGGAACCAGGAGCGGCAGCATCTGGAGGAGCGCTATCAGGGCTGCGATCCGGCCTGGCGTCAGATGCTCTTGACCATATACGCCAACCCGGTATATGCAAAGCTGGCCCAAAATCAACCGGGCAGTCATTAATGCCTCTGAATCAGGCCCTGAGCCCTGCCAGCAAGTCAGCGATCCAGGCGGCCTACACCCGCTTCCTTAAGGCGCGTGAGCTGGGTTCGCGTCAGGGGCAGAAACTGATGATCGCCACCATCGCGCGCACGCTGGGGGGGATTCAATTGAATGATGCCGGCCAGCGCGTCGGCGAGAACCACGTCTGTGTAGTCGAAGCCGGCACCGGGACGGGCAAGACTGTCGCCTACCTGATCGCCAGCATTCCCCTTGCGCTGGAGCGCGGTAAAAAAGTTGTCATCTCCACGGCGACTATCGCGCTGCAGGAGCAGATTGTGGTCAAGGATCTGCCGGAAATCCTGCGACACAGTGGTCTCGATTTCAGCTTCGGTCTGGCTAAGGGACGGGGGCGCTATCTGTGTCTGTCCAAACTGGACAATCTGCTGGCAACCGACGATCAGGGGCAGGCTTCGTTGTTGACGGAGTACAGCGGCGACCCGTTTAATCTCAATATGAGGCTGTACGCCGAGATGATGGAAGCACTCTCGCTCGGTCGATGGGATGGTGATCGTGACAATTGGCCGAGAGAATTGCCCGCACAGGACTGGCAGCCCGTGACGACGGACCATCGCCAGTGTACTGGCCGCCGCTGCAGCTTTGTCCGCCAGTGCGCCTTTTTTCGGGCGCGTGAAAGCCTGGAAGATCTGGATGTCATTGTTGCCAATCATGACCTGGTGCTGGCCGATCTGGCGCTGGGCGGCGGTGCCATACTGCCGGACCCCGCCGAAACCTTTTATATCTTCGACGAAGGTCACCATCTGCCCGAAAAAGCCCGCAACCATTTTGCTGTGCATACACGTCTGGTGGCGACCAGTCGTTGGCTGGGGCAGACAGAGGGACTCTGGCCGCGACTGATTGAGCCCATGCAGGTGGTGCCCGGCTTTATGTCGCGGGCAGCCAGGGTTGAGCCGCAGCTGAAAGAAGCCCGGCGGCTGCTCGACAACCTGCAGCCGTCCATTGCCGCCTTTATGCCGGTGATGGACCGCAGTGGCATGGTAACGCGCTATCGGTTTCCGGAAGGTACGGTCCCGGCCTCGATTGAGGCGGCCGCTGCCGATCTGGCCTCAACTTTTGCTGGCCTGCATAAGCTGTTTGAAGCCCTGGTGGCGCAGGTGAACGAGCTGCTCGAAGACCCGCACGGGCCGGTCGACCGGAGCGACCTTGAAGCAATTTTTCCACAGCTGGGCACCTGGCTGGCCAGATTCGAAGCCAATTCCGCTCTGTGGCAGTCATACAGCAGCACGGCGGCGGACCCCGACTGGCCAGTGGCGCGTTGGATAACCCTGGTGGAGCAGGGGGATACGGTAGATTTTGAGCTTGTGGCCTGCCCGGTGCTGGCCTCCAGAACGCTGACTGATCTGCTCTGGGACAGATGTTGCGGGGCTGTGGTCACATCGGCCACCCTTACTGCGCTGGGGTCTTTTGACCGGTTTCGGGATAACGCGGGTACACCCGAAGGCGCGATACATGTGGTGGTGCCGAGCCCGTTCGATTTCACCGCCAATGGCCGGCTGCGTCTGCCGCGAGCGGCTGTTGATGGCAATCAGGTTGCGGAGCATACTGAAAGCATTGTGCGTCTGCTGCCGGAGATCATTGATGAGAAATCGGCAGTGCTGACCCTGTTCTCGTCACGACGGCAAATGCTGGATGTCTTTGAGGCGTTGCCGGAACGCTGGCAGTCGAAAATCCTGAAACAGGGGGAAGACTCCAGGCAGCTCCTATTGCAGCGCCATCGCGAGCGGGTGGATGCAGGGCAGGGGAGCATTCTGTTCGGGCTGGCGAGTTTTGCAGAAGGTGTCGATTTGCCCGGGCGCTATTGTGATCATGTCATTATCGCTAAAATTCCGTTTGCGGTACCCGATGATCCGGTGGAAGCGGCAATGGCCGAGTGGATCGAGGCCAGCGGCGGTAACGCCTTTATGCAAATGTCGGTACCGGACGCCGCCATCCGGCTGGTGCAGGCCTGTGGTCGCCTGTTGCGTACCGAATCCGACAGCGGTGTCGTCACGCTCCTGGATCGCCGCATCGTCTCCAAACGGTATGGCCGCGCTATACTTGATACCCTGCCAGCGTTCCGGCGCGAGCTGAATCATGACTGACAACCCGTACACCCAGGCCGGCATCCTGCTGATGGACCTGGAATGCGTTTTACGCAATTTGCAGTTGTGGGCAGTGACGCCACCCGCGCCAGCCGCGCTGGCCAGTGCAGAGCCGTTCTGTATTGATACGCTGGAATTACACCAGTGGTTACAGTTTATCTTTCTGCCGCGTATGCGGCAGCTGATGGACAATAATCAGCCGCTGCCCTCCGCCTGCGCCATTGCCCCGCTGGCAGAGGAAGTCTTCAAAGCGAACCGCGACGCCATGGCGCCATTGCTGCACGTGTTACGCCAGCTCGATGCACTGCTGTCGCAGGCGTGACCTCCGATTGCGTACGGTTGACTGTTTGATGTCGATCATGTGCAAGCGATAGCCGCTCCGCTACAATGCGCGCCTCCGGAGTTACGAGCCACGTTGCAGGCAGGCTATCCGGGATTTATGATCGAAAGATACGAAGGTAGTCTGAATGAACGAAACAGTCATCGCCGCGCTTTATAAATTCACCGGGTTGCCGGATTTTCAGGCACTGCGCGAGCCATTGTTGGACGAATGCCAGCATCTGCAGCTGAAAGGGACGCTGCTGCTGGCGCATGAGGGCATCAATGGCACGGTGGCGGGCCGTCGCGATGCAATCGACAGCCTGCTGGCCTGGCTCAGAAAGATTCCCGCTCTGGCCGATATTGAGCACAAAGAGTCATTCGACGACGATCAGCCGTTCTACCGGATGAAGGTCAAACTGAAGAAAGAGATAGTGACCATGGGCGTCGAGGATATCGACCCTAACGAGACCGTAGGCACCTATGTGGAAGCGCGTGACTGGAATGCGCTGATTCAGTCGCCGGATGTGCTACTGGTTGATACCCGCAATAACTACGAAGTGGAAATCGGAACGTTTCAGGGAGCGGTAAATCCGGCCACCACGACATTTCGCGAACTGCCGGCGTTTGTTGCGAAGCACCTGGATCCGGCCCGGCACAAGCGTGTGGCCATGTTCTGTACCGGCGGCATCCGCTGTGAGAAATCCACGGCTTATCTGAAAAAGCAGGGCTTTGATGAGGTGTACCACCTGAAGGGTGGAATTTTGAAGTACCTGGAGGAAGTGCCGCAGGAACAAAGTCTCTGGCAGGGGGAATGTTTCGTCTTTGATAACCGCGTCGCGGTCAATCATCGGCTGGAAAAAGGCAGCTACGATCAGTGCCACGGCTGCCGCTACCCGATTACGGAGGCCGACAGGCAATCTGATCGGTATATGGAAGGTATCGCCTGTCCGCGCTGCTATGACGCACAAACCCCGGACCAGCGCGCGCGCTTTGCCGAACGGCAAAAACAGGTAAAGCTGGCCAAAGAGCGACAGCAGCAACATCTCGGGGCCGAACCGCCCTTGCGGCAGCGTCGCGGACAAAAACGCGCAGAGTCATAGGGCTGGCCGACGTGTAACTATTCAGCGCGTGTCGTAACTGTTCAGATTGCGTCCAGATTTGTTCAGAGCAAGGCGAAAAATGTGCGTTTACGCGTGTAATACGGCGCGCTTCCTGCGCTTCGCTCTACGAGCCGCCTGGTCAGGCGTTCAGACCTGTTCCCAACAGATTTGTGACCATTTAACGCAGCTTTATTTGTAGGTTAAGGGGCAAATCGGGGCGTGAACTGAATAGTTACGCCGACGTTTTATTTCCGCAGGGTACTTCGATAGAACTCCCCTTGTATTATCGGTCAACGCTGCGCCGCACCATCTGGCAGGCCAGTGGCGATTCCCGGAGGCCCGCCGGGCAATGGATGCGATAGCGAGCCACAGAGGCTGCACGCCGGACACCATAAAAACCCCCATGGGGCCCACCCCGGGGGCCATAAACGGCCCTTTCGGGATGGCTAACTTAATGGTCTCTGCAATCAATCCGCTTTTATCTTGCGGATATCGTCCTGAGTTAAAATATAGTCATCCTGAGCCAGTTCGAGCAACGATTCCTGTTCCATATCGATTAGGGCCAGGGGTAGCCAATCTCCGTTGTTATCCATATAAGAGTGCGACGATACCCAATAGGCAATAGCCGGATAGTCCTCCGCCAGTATGCTCGCATACTGACTGGCATCAAACGGTTGGCTCTCGCCGAAATCGGCGTCATCTGCATGTACCGGACCGTATTCGGCCAAACCAATTGGTTTTCTGTACTGAGTCAGTCGTGAGTAATCGCTGATTTCAAGCGTGTTGTTCCGAATGACCGGTGCCACTACATCGACCTGGTCATTGCCAGGGTAAGCCCAATGGAGGGGGGCTCCCGTTACTTCGCCTTCGCCAGTTGGCAGAGGCGTACCTGTCACCGGGCTGTAGACCCATAACAGATTATTGAGTCCGCGCTCCTCAAACGTATCATAGAGATGGTTCCACAGGCGTTTGTAGGGCGATGCGCTGGTGCTGTCGGTCTGAACGCCCCACCAGACTTCGGCGCTATTCATTTGCGGTAAAGGCTGCCACAGCACGGCGACACCGCGACCCTGCAAGTCTTCGAGCATGCGCGCCACACTGTCGACACGGGCCATCCAGCTGGCATGAATCGCCGATTCGGGGTCCAGCAGGGCCGCCAGGTCAACCGACTCCGTCCAGGCCAGATCCTCAGGGGAACCCTCCCCCGGGCCGAGATCGGGTATCCATGGATTCAACGGCGACCAGCTGATACTGATAATACCGGCGTGTGCGACCAGTTGATCATGCGCAAAGAACAGGGCGTCTTCACCAAACACCATTTCCCGCTCATAATCCAGGCTGATAACAGCCGGCGTAATCTGGAATTCCGATGTCAGCCTGGTGAACAGCCTTTGGTAGTCCAGGTCTGCAACGGTGAGCATCTGATTGCCGGCGCCTGCGCTTTGACCCATAAGTACGCCCTGCGGTTTCGTATCCGTGCAGCTCAGGTTTCGCAGGCGATTGTACAGCGCGACCGCAACCTCATTGGCGTCAGCATTGCTCGGCTTGTCACTGCAGTTGCGGGCATTTTCACCCTTATCCGTATTACCGAAATCAAGGGGTTTGTTGTAGCCTGTTTTACAGCCCTGTAGCAGTGTGGCGCTGGCCAGCAGGACAAGCATCGCCGTTCGCTTCATCAAAATATCCTCGTTTAAAATTCGTATTTGCCCGGTCGTAGTTTAGATGCAAAGCGGCCAATAGTATTGGTTTGTCCAGCCAAAGTCAGGCTGTGCCATGGCTTCTGTAATGCAAGGAACGGGTCCCGGTGATTATGCCAGAATATTCGGACACAAAAAGATCAAGCGGGCAGACAAGTGTCAATCGGCTCACACATTGACTGGACTCAGGCAACTTTGTCGTTTGGGACAGTTTACAGCACGGAAGGTTGCCGATTGGGGATATGAAAAAAAAAGCCCCGCAGGGCGGGGTGCAAGACGCTTTAGTGAATTTTCGTCTTCTGAAATTAATCGACCTTGCTGACGACCACTTCAAAGCCACGCTTCAGATCACCCAGCGCAAGGGTTTCCTGGGGGGTACGCACCCGCACACCCTCATTGAATTTGACTTTAACGATTTTACCGTCAGCCTGACGGACTTTTGCGGTGCGTTTACTGGTGTTGACGGAGACGATAACGCCTTCGATTGTCTCGTCTGTCGGGGTCAGAATATTGCGCTCAATGCGGACTTCGCGGCCGATATTGAGGCTGGCCAGGCCGGAAGCGGATGCACCATCCAGATTGATGTCGATCTGCGCGTCTGGTGCAAACGACACCACGCGCTGGAATCCAGCGTTACTGACAACAACAACTTCGCGTTTTTGCAGATCCACGCTCTCGACGACGCCCTTGATGACCTCACTGGAGACCAGTGAATAGGCGCTGGCCAGCGGAGCGGCGAATGCGAGCAATAATGCAGAAGCAGTAAACAGATTTTTCATTGGTGTGATCCTTGGTGGGGGTGTGTTTGTTGATTTAGATGTCATTAGTGTAGGGTAGGATTGGCAGAAGTGTTACCCAAAGTGACACTATTTTTAGATTAAATAATATAAAAGACGCGGTGAATCATTACATAAAGTTATTATGGTCGATAAGACTGTAACCCCGGGCCCATTTGCGAGGGGTGTGCACGAGGTAAGGTGAAGGTTCGCGGCGAAGTTCCGGGGGCGATTTGCCTTATGGCGTATCGTGGGTAGCTGGTACACTGTGCCGCATCAAATAAGCAGCGACGGATGCAGGGCAGGACGCATCCCCCCTTCCGAGAGGCACAGCATGACGTTATCCGCAGTACTTATCGGTATGCCCGGTTCCGGCAAATCGACAATCGGCGCAAGGCTGGCTTCCGTGCGCGCGGTGTCGTTCGTGGATACCGATGCCTATATAGAAAGCGCGACCGGCCGGTCATTGCAGAATCTGCTGGATGATCTGGGTTACCTGCGTCTGCGCACACTGGAAGAGACGCTGATACGGGATATGCCATTGACGCGGCCAGTTGTGATCGCGACCGGTGGCAGTGTCGTCTACGGTGAAGGTGCGATGCAGGCACTGCGACAGGCTGGACCCTGCATTTACCTGAAAGTAACGCTCGAAACCATACGTCAACGGGTAGGCGACTTTGATCAGCGGGGCTTTTCCTGCGCACCCGGCGCTTCGCTGGAATCGGTGTTTCAAGAGCGGCAGTCGCTCTACGAGCGCTATGCCGACCATACAGTAGAGAACAATGGAGAAAACGTGGACGAAGTGGTCGGTTTGATTAACCGCCTGCTGGATTAAGGCGCGGGGGGCTGGCCGAAAGCATCTGACCGCAACCGTTTGCGGTCATTGCCATTGTGGCGGAATCAGATAGGCAGTTCCGTGGTGTACTTTACCTGCTTTAATGCGAATGTTGAATTGACCGAAGCAACGTTTGGCAAATGGACCAACGTTTTCTTCAACAGTCGCTCATAGTCATCCACATTGCGGGTAACAATACGCAACAGGTAGTCTTTTTCGCCCGTTGTCGAGTAGCATTCGACCACTTCCGGTACCTGCTGAACAGCGTGTTCAAAGGCGTTCAGCGATTCTTCATCATGACTTTTAATGGTCAGATAGGCATGTACCGTTACACCCAGGTCGAGTCGGACCGGGTTCAGCAGCGTCACCCGGCGATGGATGTAGCCCTCCTGCTCCAGTCGCTTTATTCGTCGCCAGCAGGGCGTGTGGGACAGTCCCACCACTTCGCCGAGTTCGGTCATTGAATAATCGGAGCGGGTCTGTAGCGCTTTCAGTATGCGCCGGTCGTAATTGTCCAGCCCGGAAGCCGATGAAACATTGTTCATGAAAAATATCCTGAAAGTGGCACGCCGCGGGTATAATCGCCCTTTATATACGCGGAAACAAGCGAGAATATTCATGTTTGAAGGACTGCAGATGCTGCCGGCGGATCCTATTCTGGGGCTTATGGCACGGTATCGGGCTGATACAAACCCGCGCAAGGTGGATCTGGGCGTAGGTGTTTATCGAAACGCCGCCGGAGAGACGCCGGTTCTGGACGCTGTACGGGAGGCGGAAGCGGAAGTGCTGCGGACCCAGCGCACCAAGACCTATGTTGGTCCACTGGGAAACCCCGACTTCAATATCCGTATCGCACAATTGGCGCTGTCCGCAGAGGCCGGAGCGCTGGCAGACCAACGGCAGGCCGTTTTGCAAACACCGGGGGGGTGCGGCGCGTTGCGCTTGCTGGCCGAACTGATCAGAAGTAGCCGGGCAAACGCGGTGGTTTGGGTGAGTGACCCGACCTGGGGCAATCACGTGCCCTTGCTGGGCAACGCCGGTCTTCAGTTGCGGTCCTACCCCTATCTGGACCCGAAAACACTGCGTCTGCGTTTTGACGATATGTTAAACGCCCTGTCTGACGCTGCACCGGGGGATGTCGTCCTGTTGCATGCGAGCTGCCATAACCCGACCGGGGTGGATTTGACGCCGGTGCAGTGGCGTACGCTGGCCTCCCTTTTATTGGAACGACAGTTGGTGCCATTTTTCGATATGGCGTATCAGGGGTTTGGCCGCGGTCTGGATGAAGATGCCTACGGACTCCGAATTATCGCCGACCAATTGCCCGAAACGCTTTTTAGCCTGTCCTGTTCCAAAAACTTTGGTCTGTATCGCGAGCGGGTGGGAGCGGCCGGTGTCATTTGCAACAATACCCGTGCGGCGCAGGTGGTACAGAGCCATATGGCAGCGATCGCCCGTGGAATCTGGTCCATGCCGCCCGATCATGGCGCCGCCATTGTTGCCCACATTCTTGCGGAGACACGCCTTATGGCGGCCTGGCAGGGGGAGCTTCAGTCAATGCGAGACGGTATTACAGCGCTGCGCAGGTCATTCAGTGGTAATATGCGACAACTTTTATCCGATGGGCGATTTGATTTCATTCAGGAACAATCCGGTATGTTCTCCTGCCTGGGTATCAGTCCGGCGCAGGTGCATCAGCTGGCGAAGGAGTACGGCGTGTATATGCTCGACAGCTCGCGGGCCAATATAGCCGGCCTAAACGACGGGAATCTGCCCTACGTCTGCCAGTCCCTGGCAGAGCTACTCGCGCACGCATAATCGGCGCAGGGCTGACGAAGGGGGGCGAATGGGGTGCATGCAGGTTTAAAGTGGAAATATCGCCTATATTTAGAGAGGATCGCCCATTAACAGAGGCTGGGGTCTTTGAGTAACACCACAAAAGTATTGGTCCGCGATCTTCGCGTTGGAATGTATATCTCCAAGCTTGATCGGGACTGGCTGGAAACCCCGTTTATTCTGCAAGGGTTTCACATAGAGGAATACGACGATATTGAGACAGTGGCTCAGTATTGCGATTATGTGTGGGTGGATACCAGTCGGCAGCTGAAAATTCAGGAGCCAGGGGAGGCGACAGCCTCGCAGGCGCGTGCCAATGCCGAGCATCTGGCACCGGAAGTGCCAGTGACGGATGAACACCGCCGTATGTTCGGTACATTCCGGCAGGCCCGGTCGCTGACCAAATCCATGCTGGACGATATTCGCCTGGGCGGTGCCATTAATACCGAATTTGCGCGCAAAACCGTCAATGACTGTGTGCAATCGGTTATCCGCAATCCGGATGCCCTGTTGTGGATGGCGCGGATGCGGGACGAAAACGAATATACCGCTGAGCACTGCCTTAACGTTTGCATCCTGGCCATTGCCTTCGGTCGTTCACTGGGTATGCAGAACCATGAACTGACCAACCTGGGATTGTGCGGCCTGTTGCACGATGTCGGCAAAATGAAGATTCCGCCCGAAGTGCTGGACAAGCCGGACAAGCTGACACGCGACGAAATGACCATCATGATGTCGCACACCATTCATGGGCGCAATCTGCTGCTGGCGACACCGGATCTCTACAGCGGTACCATTGATGTTGCTTTCAGTCATCATGAGCGCATAGACGGTAATGGCTATCCCCGGCGCCTGGCGGGCGCCAACATTTCCCGGCTTGCGCGCATCATTGCCATTGTTGACGCCTACGATGCCATGACGGCGGATCGCTGCTATCAGACCGCCCGCACCTCTACCGAAGCGCTCAAGGTTATCTATAAGGCGCGTGGGGTTCATTTTGATGAAGCGTTGGCGCTGAAGTTTATTCAGACTGTCGGCCTTTATCCGGCGGGCAGTGTTGTCGAACTGCACTCGGGTGAGGTCGGGCTTGTGATCGAAACCAATCAACATGCCCGCCATTTACCGCGGGTGATGCTCGTCACGGACCAGTCAAAGCAGCCAAGGGAGCGGGAACGTATCGTCGACCTGTCATTGATCGAAGCGGGCGAGCTGGGAACCGAATACCTCATCAAGCATGTTTTAAAGGACAATACCCACGGTGTATCCCTGCGGAACTATCGAGAAAAGGGTCTGGTGATACGCGGATAGAGCAATTCATCAGCATTGGTACCTATTCAGCTCGTACCGCAACTGTTCAGATTGCGTCCGGATTTGTTCAGGGCAAGGCGAAAAATGTGAGTTTACCCATGTCAATACGCCACGCATCCTGCGCGTTGCCCTCCGGGCCGCCTGGCCAGGCGTTTAAACCTGTTCCCGACAGGTTTGTGACCGTTTTTTAACGCCGCTTTCATTTGTAGGTGCAGGGGCAAATCGGGGCGTGAACTGAATAGTTACCGGCATTGTTTGTGGCACGGGGGCCACTCCCGGTTCGCCGGGCAATCATGTTGTGGCTTCATCGTACCGTTTCACTAAGTTATACTCCCCTCCGCCTGCGCAGCGCAGTCGCACATTTATTCGGATCAGTCTCTGGCCGGATGCAACGTATCACGTGGGGGGCTGCCCCGGGGCTGCTACCAACGCGCCTTCTTGATTCATTCGGAATGCCATGCATCACCAAGAATTTATACATGGGTTAGACGCGCTGCAGGACGCGCACCGGGGCTGCGTCATGACAATCGGCTCATTCGACGGCGTGCATCTGGGGCATCAGGCGATTCTGGAAAAGCTGGTGCAGGAGTCAAAGCGGTATGGCGTTCCCAGCCTTGTTATGATTTTTGAACCGCAGCCGGTGGAGTTTTTTGCCGGAGAGCAGGCGCCAGCGAGACTGATGCGATTGCGCGAAAAGGTGCAGGCACTGTTTGCGTGCAACGTCGACAGAGTGCTTTGCCTGAAGTTTAATCCGGCACTGCGCAGCCTGTCGGCTGAGGCGTTCGTACGCGCGGTGCTGGTTGAGCGGCTGGGTATTCGACATCTCGAGATTGGCGATGATTTCCGCTTCGGGTGCGACCGGGCAGGTGATTTCGTCTCGCTTCAACGCAGCGGTCGGCAACTGGGTTTTAGTGTAAGCCGCGCTGCTACCCGCACAGCGGAAGGTTTGCGCATCAGCAGTACCCGCATACGTCAGCTTCTTGGGCTGGGCGAACTCGACCAGGTTGCGGCGCTCCTGGGACGCCCTTATGAATTGACAGGTCGGGTGACCGGCGGCCGCCAGCTCGGGCGGACACTGGGCGCGCCAACGGCAAACATCGCACTGGGTCGCCGGCGCAGCCCGCTGCAGGGCGTTTTCACCGTCAGCGTAAGCCGACAGGGCAGCGATGGCATGCAGCGCCTGAACGGGGTCGCCAACATCGGCTTGCGGCCCACGGTGGGTGCTACCAGACCACTGCTGGAAGTGCATTTGCTGGATTTCAGGCAAGACCTGTATGGTGAGTGTCTGCAGGTGCGGTTTCTGCAACAATTGCGCAATGAGCAGAAGTTTGCGTCGCTGGATGCATTACGGGCACAGATTCAGCGCGATATCGAACAGGCGAAAAATTATTTTCAGAAAACCTGCTTGCCGACCAGCGGCGGACAGACGAACCGGGTCGGCGGGAACAGCCCCGGATAACTCACTCATCGACAACACAGACTGACGTTTCATGACAGACTACAAAGCGACACTCAATCTGCCGGCCACCGGATTCGCCATGAAAGCCAATCTGGCCCAACGCGAACCGCAAACGCTGGCCCGCTGGCAGAAGGAAAACCTTTATCAGACAATCCGGCGTGCGCGCGCCGGTGCGCCCCGGTTCATTCTGCACGATGGGCCGCCCTACGCCAATGGCGATATCCATATTGGCCACGCCGTCAACAAAATCCTGAAAGATATCATCGTTAAGGCGAAAACCCTTGGCGGTTACGACGCGCCCTATGTTCCCGGGTGGGACTGTCACGGTCTGCCGATTGAACACAATGTCGAGAAGAAGTTTGGCAAGGCTGGCGTGAAACTCGATGAGCGCGCTTTCCGCGGGAAATGCCGGGAGTACGCTGCGCGTCAGGTAGAGCGGCAAAAGGCGGACTTTATTCGGCTTGGTGTGCTGGGTGACTGGGACCAGCCTTACCTGACCATGGATTTCCGCAACGAAGCCGATATTATCCGCAGCCTCGGAAAAATCGTCGAGAACGGTCATTTGCAACGCGGATTCAAACCGGTTTACTGGAGTGTGGTCGGCGGATCAGCCATGGCCGAAGCCGAAGTCGAATACCAGGAGAAAGTGTCATTCTCGATTGACGTTAAATTTCCGGTTGCCGATGAAGCCCGATTGATGGCGGCGACGGGCGGGGCCGGCGGCACCGGTCCCATTTCTGTTGTTATCTGGACCACCACGCCGTGGACGCTGCCAGCCAACCAGGCCGTGTCAGTCAACCCGCTCGAAGATTACATCCTGCTGCAGGTTGAGGGCGAGCGCCTTCTGCTCGCTGCCGCCCTGGCGGAATCAGTGACGCAGCGCACAGGCGTCGAATTCGGGGAAGAGTTGGCCCGGTGCAAGGGCGCTGCTCTCGAACATCTGCCACTTCAGCATCCTTTTTATGACCGGCAGGTGCCCGTCATTCTCGGCGAGCACGTGTCGATGGACGCGGGTACCGGCTGCGTTCATACGGCGCCGGACCATGGGATGGATGACTTTGTCGTGGGCGCGCGCTACGGCATTGGCACCCTGAACTATGTGGATGAAGGTGGCACCTTTCGTGACAATACGCCCCTGTTTGCCGGCGAGCATGTCTATAAAGTCGACGAAAAAGTCATTGCTGTGCTGGAATCACGTGGACAGCTCATTCACCAGCACAAGATCAGTCACAGCTATCCGCATTGCTGGCGAACGAAAACACCGTTGATCTTCCGCGCCACACCGCAATGGTTTATCAGTATGCATAAAAACGGCCTGCTGAATCAGGTCAGGAAGGAAGTCGACCATGTTGAATGGATCCCGGATTGGGGCAAGCCGCGTATCGAGGGCATGCTCGACGCGTCACCGGACTGGTGCATCTCCCGGCAGCGAACCTGGGGTGTTCCGATCGCGCTGTTTGTTCATCGCGAGACGCAGGAATTGCACCCTGACACCCCGCGCCTGATCGAAGCGGTTGCCCAACGGGTCGAAAAGTCGGGTATGGACGCCTGGTTTGAGCTGGATGCCGCGGAACTGCTTGGGGACGATGCCCGGCATTATGTCAAGGTGCCGGATACACTGGACGTCTGGTTTGATTCGGGCGTTACGCATTATTCGGTATTGCAGCAGCGTGACGGTCTGAGCTGTCCTGCCGATCTCTATCTGGAGGGGTCGGACCAGCACCGTGGCTGGTTCCAGTCATCCTTGAAGACCGCAGTCGCCATAAACGGCAGTGCGCCCTACCGGCAGGTACTTACCCACGGTTTTACCGTAGATGCCAACGGTCACAAGATGTCAAAGTCACTGGGCAACGTGATTCCACCCCAGAAAGTCATGAACGACCTGGGCGCGGATGTGCTGCGCCTGTGGGTGGCGGCTACCGATTTCAGCGCGGATATGAATGTTTCCGACGAAATTCTCAAGCGCACGGCGGATTCCTACCGCCGCATTCGCAATACCATCCGCTATCTGTTGGCCAACCTGCCGGATTTTCGGCCGGAAAACGCCGTGGACATTGAGCAGATGGTTGCGCTGGACCGGTGGGCAGTAGAACGTACCCAGAGTTTGCAGGACGATATTATCGCGTGTTACGACAGCTACCAGTTTCACCTGATATACCAGAAACTGCACAATTTCTGTGTGGTCGATCTGGGTGGCTTTTATCTCGATATCACCAAGGATCGTGTCTATACAACGGGCGCGGACAGTCTGCCGCGACGCTCTGCACAGACCGCCCAGTATCACATTGCACAGGCGCTTGTCCGCTGGATTGCGCCCATCATGTCGTTCACCGCTGACGAAATCTGGCAGGTGCTGCCGCAGACAACCAGTGAACCGGTTTTTGTCCAGACCTGGTACTCGCTGCCGAGGGCGGCCACACCGATGGGTATCAGTCAGGAAGACTGGCAGTTTGTGATTGAAGTCAAAACCGCAGTCAACAAAATTCTGGAGACAAAACGACAGGAGGGCCTGATCGGCAAGGCGCTGGAGGCAGATGTTACCCTGTATTGCGACGAAGGGGTCGCGCTGCGACTGAACCGTTTGCACGACGAACTGCGTTTCGTCCTGATAACGTCCAGTGCGCGGGTGGAGCCGTTACACCGGGCGACAGATGCGGCCGAATCCGGTATCCCGGGGCTTGCGGTAGCGGTGGAGCGCAGTCGGGCAAACAAATGTGTACGCTGCTGGCACTGGCGTTCGGACGTCGGCAGTCACGGCGGACATCCGGAGCTGTGCGGTCGCTGTGTCGACAATGTACAGGGCGCGGGAGAGCAGCGACATTATGCGTGATCTGACCCGACAAAACCTGGTGGGCGCCTGGAAATGGTGGCTGCTGGTTATCCTGGTATTGTTGCTGGACCAGGTGACCAAGCATTGGGCCGAAGCGGCCCTGAATTATAATGATCCCTGGACGCTGACATCATTTTTCAATTTCACGCTGCGCTACAACCCCGGGGCCGCCTTCAGCTTTCTGGCGGATCAGCCGGGTTGGCAACGCTGGTTTTTTACGGTGATTACTACAGTGGTCAGTGTATTGCTTGTGTTCTGGATCTGTCGCAGCGCGGCGGATCGACAGCAGCGACTGGAGCCGATGGGGTACGCATTGATCCTGGCGGGTGCCCTTGGTAATTTATACGACCGTGTGATGTACGGGCACGTCGTGGACTTTATTGTGTTTCATTATCAGGAGTATGCCTGGCCTGCATTCAATATTGCAGATGCGGCAATCTGTGGTGGTGTGGCGCTGTTAATTCTGGATATGGTGAAAAAAAGTCGAAAACATCATGAATGAGCTAACCATTGGGCAGGGCGTGCAGGTAACCATGCATTTCTCTCTGAGTCTTGAATCCGGGGAGGTCATAGACTCCAACTTCGAGGGCGAACCAGTCACTTTTACGGTGGGCGATGGCAACCTGTTGCCGGGGTTCGAAACAGCACTTTTCGGTTTGAAAGAAGGGGACGAGGCGGCGCTGGTAGTGCCGCCGGAGCGCGGTTTCGGTGATCACAACCCTGAGAATGTGCAGGTGATCGAACGCGAGCAGTTTCCGGCGGACGCCGAGTTACAGCCCGGTCTGATGCTGACATTTTCCGATGCCCAGAACAATGAGTTGCCGGGCGTGGTCTCAGAGGTCAGCGACGAATCAGTCACAGTGGATTTCAACCACCCGCTGGCCGGACGCGACATCCGGTTTACGGTGAAAATTATCGAAGTTGCACCGGCCATTACCCATTAGTTGAGTAAGTTGTTATGGAAATAAAACTGGCCAATCCCCGCGGCTTTTGCGCGGGTGTCGACAGAGCCATCGACATTGTCAATCGGGCGCTTGATGTATTTGGCGCACCTATTTATGTGCGACATGAAGTTGTCCATAACAAATTTGTCGTAGAAAGCCTGCGGGAGCGCGGCGCGATCTTTGTCGATGAACTGCAGGCGGTACCGGACGATGTGATTGTGATCTTCAGTGCGCACGGTGTTTCGCAGGGCGTTCGACAGGAAGCCCGCGAACGCGGACTCAGGGTTTTCGACGCAACCTGTCCGCTGGTCACCAAGGTCCATGTCGAAGTGGCAACCTATAGTGACGAGGGGTGGGAGTGCATATTGATTGGTCACGCCGGCCACCCGGAGGTAGAAGGCACGATGGGGCAGTATGATCTGCGTAGCGGTGGCCAGATCTACCTCGTGGAAAATGAAACCGATGTGGAATCCCTGCAGATTAACAACCCCGATAAAGTCGCCTATGTAACCCAGACTACGTTGTCGATGGACGATACGGCGCGGGTGATTGACTGTCTGCGTCGCAAATACCCCAATATCCAGGGTCCACGCAAAGACGATATCTGCTACGCCACCCAAAACCGACAGGACGCCGTTAAACAGCTCGCCCTGGAATGCGACGTGGTGCTGGTGGTCGGATCACCCAACAGCTCCAACTCCAACCGCCTCCGCGAGCTGGCTGAGCGCTGCGGTGCGCGCAGTTACCTGATCGACGGGGCGGACGACATACAGCCGCAATGGCTGGACCATTGTCGCACGGTTGGAATAACCGCCGGTGCATCCGCACCGGATGTGCTGGTGCGAGCCGTTATCGACCGATTGCAGCAATTGGGTGCCCAGCCCCCGCAGGAAATGTCCGGCCAGGAGGAAAACGTCCGCTTTTCACTGCCGAAAGCGCTGCGAATTTAACCCGCATATTTCATGAAGGCGCGACTTATTCTGCCTGAAGTCGCGCCGTGTCAGACTTATTGCCCACCGTCGCGAATCCGGCAGTTGGGCCTTCCTCCCGCGAAATCTCGTGTTTATACGTCTATCATTAGATTATCCGACCGCGGCGGATTACTGTCACGTGCCCACGCCAGAGCCGGCAAACACGGCTGGCTGTGACAGATATCTCAATTTCGCATTAAAACCTCAGGATGGCGCATAAATTTACCACCGTTTGTCATAACGGCCGGGCCACTGATCCGGCGGTCAATGACAGGGAAGATGCGCCCCGTTAATGTGTTTTGTACGCCGATGGCCCGTTCCATGAAACTGTCAGAGAACGCCGTAATGAGCAAACATACAGAGACCAGACAGGAAGGCTTCACCCTTATCGAGCTGATGATTACATTGCTCGTCGCGTCGATACTGGTGGGAATCGCGGTTCCGTCTTTCCAGACTTTTATCAAGCGCAGTCAGGCGGACACACTGCAGGCGCGCGTGGCAAGCGCAGTAGCGACGGCCCGCACGGAAGCCGCTTCGCGTAACACCTTTGTTTCCATGTGCGCCAGTGATAACGGTACGGATTGCGGCGGTAGCTGGAATAACGGATGGCTCATTTACGAAAATCCGGACAATGACGCCGCTATAGATGACGATGAGATTGTCATCGAAGTGTACAGGCACGGTGGCAACTCGACGTTTTCCTTTGTGCAGGGGCAGAATACCGGCAATAACCTGAGCCAGATTACATTTAATCAGCAGGGGTTTCTCGCCGGGGTGCAGACTGTGCTGGTTACTGTCTGCGAATCCGGCGGCGATGTGAGGTACGCCCGCGGCCTTTTTTTAAACGCCAGTGGGCTGGTGGTGAAGACCAAAGATAACGATGGTGACGGTGTGCAGGATTATATTAAAGCGGGTACACCGACGGCGCTGGTTTGTTCAGCCTGAAGTCGGTCGGCGGTGACGTTCTGCAATAACGATCAGGTACTGAGTGTATGTGATTTAAGCGAGTAGAACCTTTACAACGCGTACCGAAACCGGCTCGCCTTGCGAATGCCGAATCCAACGGGGCAATCTGCTGTTGTGAAGAAACAGGGTAAAGCGCTGTATAAATGACAGCAGTTTATCAAGGTGTCCGGTCTGATATGGTTTGAACCCAGCGGGAAACCGTGGGTGCAATATATTGGTGAAAAGGTCCTGCGGTCATTCTCGGCGGCCGATACCAGCAGCAATGAATAATAAAAGGTGCAACTATTCAGCCCGTGTTGTAACTGTTCAGATTGCGACCAGATTTGTTCAGAGCAAGGCGAAAAATG
>CAYSTJ010000039.1:0-43070 GCA_964434105.1 uncultured Cellvibrionaceae bacterium
AGCAAATGACTGTTAATCATTGGGTCGCTGGTTCGAGCCCAGCAGGCGGAGCCAAATTCCGAAAAGCCACTCATCTGAGTGGCTTTTTTCGTTGTGCCAACGCTTTCTTTGCCGTATGCGCTTAGAATGGGTTATTCAAATTCAGACGGAGCGAATGCATGTCAATTCTGATCACTGGCGGAGCCGGTTTTATCGGATCCCATACCTGCGTCGTTTTTCTTGAGGCCGGCCTGGACATCGTGGTACTGGATAATTATCACAACAGCCAGCCAGAAGCGCTGGAGCGTGTCAAACGTATAACCGGGCGAGACTTTCCCGTGTACGAAGCCGATGTTAACGACGCAGCCGCGCTCCGTGCAATTTTCAGCAAACATGCCATCGAAGCGGTTATTCATTTTGCCGGCTGGAAGGCCGTGGGCGAATCGACACGCATCCCCCTCACCTACTACCATAACAATGTCACGGGCACGATATCGCTATGCTCGGTCATGAACGAGTTCGAGTGTCGGAATCTTGTTTTCAGCTCTTCTGCAACGGTATACGGCGACCCTGAGCGCGTACCGCTGGATGAAACCTGCCGGACCGGTGCGACCAACCCTTACGGGCGCAGCAAGCTGATGGTAGAAGAGATTTTGACGGACCTGCAGCATTCCGCCAGCGCAGACTGGCAAATCACCCTGCTACGTTATTTTAATCCGATAGGCGCTCATCACAGCGGACTTATTGGCGAAGACCCGAATGACATACCCAACAATCTGCTGCCCTATGTCGCGCAGGTTGCGTCCGGCAAACTGGAAAAAGTGAATGTTTTTGGTAACGATTATCCCACCCGTGATGGAACGGGCGTGCGAGATTATATCCATGTCATGGATCTGGCCAACGGCCATCTGAAAGCCTTCGAACATCAAAGCCGGCGTGAAGCCGGTGTCCATATTTTCAATCTCGGCACCGGCAAGGGCTTTTCGGTACTGGAAATTATTGAAAAATTCAGTGAGATTTCCGGTAAAAACATACCCTATCAAATTGCGCCGCGACGTCCAGGTGATATTGCCACCTGCTTTGCCAATACCGGTAAGGCCAGTGAAGAGCTGGGCTGGAGTTGCCGGTTTGACCTGTCCGATATGATCGAACACACCTGGAACTGGCAGAAGCAAAACCCTCGAGGTTATTCTCATTAAAGATGCGGTAGCAAAAGACGGCGCTCAAACTGCGCGGCAGCATTAATGAGCCTCGAATAGCGATCTGTGCGCCTGGATCAACGCTGAGGCAGCTGCCACCACCACCCGATTGTCAGGGCGGTGGTGTCACCGAAACAGTCCAATTAAAACTATCAGTAACTATTCAGCTCGTGTTGTAACTGTTCAGATTGCGTCCGGATTTGTTCAGAGCAAGGCGAAAAATGTGAGTTTACTCGTGTAAATACGGCGCGCATCCTGCGCTTCGCCCTCCGGGCCGCCTGGCAGGCGTTCAAACCTGCTCCCGACAGGCTTGTGACCATTTTTTAACGCAGCTATGGGCAAATCAGAGCGTGAGCTGAATAGTTACATGTATCAGTGTTCACTCGGATCACGCAGATTACCCAAGCAATCTACCAGTTGGGAATCGACGATTACATCGTCGATATAGACCGTACGGGGCTGCGCGTCTTCCGCGTATTGCTCTATCCCGACATGTAACCGTTCGAATTTTTCAGGGGCATACCAGAACCCGTCCTGTTCCGGGCCCCGGCATCCGTGCCCTTTCCCGTAGACTCTGATCATGTTCATATCATCGCTTTCGTTCATGGTAATGTCGATATGATTATCGCTTTTCCTGATATGCCATTGCATACAGACCCACTCATTCTTGGGAACAATGAACTGCGGAGGTGGCGGCGTGTCATCGGTGACGTGGGGCTGCCTCCAGCAGTCGGTCTGCCAACCGGATTCATCGTCTGCATCACCATCGAACCAGGTATCGTAATTGGTAAAAACATGGTCATAACGGCCATCAATACGGCCGCGGTACATCACGTCCGTACCATCCGGTGCCCCGGATTCCGCCTGGGGCGTTGAGCCTTCGGCTTGCAGAAAGGTGAAATCGCCTTTGAATTCGTTCTCGGCACTGACGTAAATCATCATGCGTCCAAACATTTCCTCCTGCAAAGCAGGCATCGTCGCAAGATCCATCGTTAGAAAGCCGCGGTTATAGCCACCGCCTTTGGATACGATCTTGATCGACGTGTTACCCGTGACGGACTGTTCGGAGCTGAGAGACACTTCCACGCCGTCACTTTTGCTGATCCTCCAGCCTTCCGGCAGATTGACCAGTTCAGTGTCAGTCTGATCCGGGTCTTCAAAATCCCCGCAAATCGTTGCGGCGGAGTCTTCACAGTCTCCAAACGCGATACCGCTGGAGGAACTTGATGTACTGGAGGAGGTTGACGTACTGGAGGAACTGGATGACCCCGAGCTACCGCCCGGCACACCTGGCTCTTTGGCATCGCCACCACCG
This sequence comes from uncultured Cellvibrionaceae bacterium, assembly GCA_964434105.1. GTDB lineage: Bacteria > Pseudomonadota > Gammaproteobacteria > Pseudomonadales > Cellvibrionaceae > CAYNST01. The sequence goes on from CAYSTJ010000039.1 coordinate 2,494, forward strand.
CCACCACCGCTGCTACAGGCGCTTGCCAGCAGCGCCAGACAACCTGCCAATGCGATATTGGTCCACTTCCGGGAAACATCATATGTAAACATTGATTCACCTTTGTACGATTCAACTACGCGAGTATAGAACACTGCCCTCGCAAGGGTTATCCATAATCGGCCAATCTGCCTGTCTGCGCAGGCTACCCCGGAGAACCGATGATTCTGACGACAATGCAGATTCTTTGCCAATGTGATGAATTACGCGTCAATCGCGGACCTGGGGCTATTACGACCCTGAAAAGTTGCCAATATGGGGCGTAGTTGGCAAAAAAATCGACGCAAAGGTTTGCAGCCGGCATAAAAACAAAAAGGGCTGCCGGAGGCAGCCCTTTTTTGGGAAGGAAAAGATCAGAGTAACAAACGCCTGATATCGCTGAGCAGGGTATTCAGATAGGTGAAAAAACGCCCCGCATCACTGCCGTTGATGGCCCTGTGATCGTAGGACAAACTCAGCGGCAGCATAAGCCGTGGCACAAAGTTCTTGCCATCCCAAACGGGACGCATTTCTGAACGGGAAACGCCTAGAATGGCCACTTCCGGCGCGTTGACAATGGGTGTAAAGCCTCGTCCGCCGATCGCCCCGAGGCTACTGATGGTGAAGCAGCCGCCCTGCATATCTTTCGCCTGCAGCTTGCCGTCGCGGGCTTTTTTGGCCATCTCGATCACTTCAGTTGCCAGCTCAAACAGGCCTTTCTGGTCGACGTTCCGAATGACCGGCACCATCAAGCCCGCAGGCGTATCGACGGCCATACCGATGTGAACGTATTTCTTCTGCACAATATGTTCGCCATCCGTGTGCAGCGATACATTGAAGCTCGGTTCAGCTTTGAGTGCTGCCGCGCAGGCCTTCAGCAGGAATGGCACCGGCGTAAGCTTCACGCCGGCTTTTTCTGCGTCCGCTTTCATCGACTGCCGAAATGCCTCCATCTCGGTGATATCCACATCGTCAAACTGCGTAACATGCGGTACATTCAACCAGTTGCGACTCATATTCGCAGCAGTCAGCTTTTTGATTTTGCTCATTTTGAGCATGTCAATTTCACCAAACTGCGCAAAATCGACTGCAGGCATGCCGGGGATACCGGCACCAACGCCCGCCGCACCTGAGTTACGGGAGCCCATCACGTTCTTGACAAAATTACGTACGTCATCCTTAACCAGCCTGCCACGCGGACCGGAGCCCCGTATCTCGCGCAGATCGACGCCGAGTTGACGCGCCAGCTTGCGTACCGCAGGCCCGGCGTATACGTCTGCACCGGCTACTCCGGGTGACGCCGTCGCCTGACTGGCCTGAGACTGTGGCTGGGTCTGTGTCTGGCCCTGCCCGGCGCCGGCTGCCGGCTTCCGGTCTGCTGGCCCGGCTGTCACTGGCTGCCCGCCAGGCTCTCCGGAAGCGCCGTCGTCTTCGACAGCGCCCTGCACTTCGAACTGCCCTATCATCACACCCATGGAGACCTTGTCGCCCTCGCGGACTGCCAGGCTCTTGACCCTGCCGGTCACGGGTGAGGGGACTTCCATGGACGCCTTGTCGCTTTCCAGTACGACGAGCGAATCACCTTCCTTCACCTCGTCCCCTTCGGCCACACACACTTCGATGACATCGACGTCTTCCGCCCCTCCGATATCGGGGACGGTCACAGATTGCAGACCACCCGAATTCGGCGGGGACTGTGACGCGGACGCAGCAGGTTGACCGCTTTCTTTTTTGTCGGCTGATTTTGCACCGGCGCCAGACTGCCCGGCGGATTCGGTCGCCAGCACCAGCACCGGGATTCCTTCGGAGACTTTGTCACCCTCCTTGATCGAGATACTGACCACCTTGCCGGATGCAGGTGAAGGAATTTCCATCGAAGCCTTGTCGCTTTCCAGGACAATGATGGAATCGCCCTCCTTGACCTCTTCGCCGACTTTTACACAAACTTCAATAACGTCAACGTTCTCGGCACCACCGATATCGGGCACCTGAACCGGCAGCTCAGCCGCAGTTGCCTGGGTTTCTTCGACTTTGGCATCGTCCGGCGACGATTTCGCGACAGGTTCCCCTTCAGCGGCTTTCTGGCTTTCGCTCTCTCCGGTTTCCAGCTGCAATATATCACTCCCTTCGGAGAGCTTGTCGCCTACCTTGACCAGCAGCTCCCGGACGGTGCCGCCCTTAGGCGCCGGAATGTCCATGGAGGCCTTATCGGTTTCCAGGACTATTATCGGGTCTTCTGTATTTATCACATCGCCGACGGCGACACTGATTTCTATAACCTCAACATTATCGGCTCCGCCAATATCGGGAACCTTGATGGTTTCAATCGCCACAGGCGTAACTCCTCAATCAGACGGTCATCGGGTCAGCTTTGTCAGGATCAATGCCATATTGTTTGATGGCGGCGAGCACTTCTTTTACGTCGATTTTGCCTTCGTCCATCAATGCTTTCAGCGCAGTGACGGTAACGTAAAAACGGTCGACCTCAAAAAACTGACGCAGCTTCTCACGTGAATCACTGCGACCGAAGCCGTTGGTGCCCAGCACGTGAAAGGCGCCGGGAATATAGGGACGCAACTGCTCACTGTAGTTTTTCATGTAGTCCGTTGACATAACAAATGGCCCATCGTGACCGTCCAGCGTTTCGGTCACATAGGGTTTACGCGGCTGCTGATCGGGATGGAAACGATTCCAGCGTTCGGCCCGCTGCCCGTCCCGGACCAACTCGTTCACACTGGTTACACTCCAGATGTCCGCTTCGACGCCATGGTTGTCGCGCAATAGATCCGCAGCGGCTTCCACCTCCCGCAATATGGTGCCGGATCCCATCAGCTGAACTTTCTTTTTGGCCTTCTTTTTACTTTCGCGCAGTTTGTAAATCCCTTTGATAATGCCTTCTTCCGCGCCAGCCGGCATCTCTGGATGGCGGTAGTTTTCGTTCATGACCGTGATGTAATAAAAGCAGTTTTCTTTTTCCTGGTACATGCGCCGCATGCCGTCCTGCAAAATCACGGTCAGCTCATAGGCATAGGTCGGATCGTAGGTGCGACAGTTCGGCACTGTGTTTGCCAGAATCAGGCTGTGGCCATCCTGGTGCTGCAAACCCTCGCCGTTCAGGGTGGTGCGGCCTGCGGTGGCACCCAACAGGAACCCACGCGCCTGTGCATCACCTGCCAGCCACCACAGATCGCCTACCCGTTGAAACCCAAACATTGAGTAATAGATATAAAACGGAATCAACGGTTTGTTGTACACCGAATAGGCCGTCGCGCAATTGATCCATGAAGACATGGCGCCGGCTTCGGTAATGCCCTCCTCCAGAATCTGTCCGGACAGATCTTCCTTGTAATACATGATCTGATTGGAGTCGTGCGGCTTGTACTTCTGGCCCAGAGCGGAATAGATACCGATCTGTCGGAACATCCCTTCCATACCGAAGGTTCGGGCTTCGTCCGGCACGATGGGCACGACCTGGGATCCGATATTCTTATCCTTGACCAGTGTGGAGATGAATCGCACAAAGGTCATGGTGGTGGAGAATTCGCGGTCGCCAGAGGCTTTCAGCAATGACGCAAATTTGTCCAGTCCGGGGATTTGCAGGGCTTCAAAATCCTTGCGACGGGCTGGCAGGTAACCATTGAGCGCCTTGCGCCGCTCCTGCAGGTATTGCATTTCCGGCGAGTCGGGCGCCGGGCGGTAATAAGGGACTTTCTCAAGTTCCTCGTCGGTAACCGGCAAATCAAACCGGTCGCGGAATGCCCGCAGGCTCTCGACATCCAGTTTTTTCACCGAATGCGCCACGTTCGCGGACTCGGCCGAGGCGCCCATGGCATACCCTTTGACCGTCTGGGCCAGTATCACAGTCGGCTGCCCCTTATGCGCAACGGCCTGGGCGTAGGCGTTGTAGACCTTGACCGAATCGTGGCCACCCCGGTTGAGCTCCATAATTTCCTGATCAGACAGGTGGCTCACCAACTCAAGAAGTTCAGGGTATTTGCCGAAGAAATTCTCGCGGGTATAAGCCCCGCCGTTGGCCTTGAAATTCTGCATCTCGCCGTCGACCACTTCGTCCATACGTTTTTGCAGCAGACCGGTCTTATCTCTGGCCAGGAGGTCGTCCCATTTATGGCCCCACATCACCTTGATGACATTCCAGCCCGCGCCCCTGAAGGCGCCTTCCAGCTCCTGCACAATCTTGCCGTTTCCGCGTACCGGACCATCGAGTCGCTGGAGATTGCAGTTAACGACGAAGATCAGGTTATCCAGCTTCTCGCGTGAGGCCAGGGTGATCGCGCCCAGCGTCTCCGGCTCATCACATTCACCATCACCGAGAAATGCCCAGACCCTGCGGTCACCGGCCTCTGCCAGGCCACGCGCATTGAGATATTTCATGACATGGGCCTGATAGATCGCGAGAATCGGCCCAAGCCCCATGGAAACCGTAGGAAACTGCCAGTAATCCGGCATAAGCCAGGGATGCGGGTAGGAAGACAGACCTTTTCCATCAACTTCCCGCCGGAAACCGTCGAGCTGCTCTTCCGTCAAACGGCCCTCGAGGTATGATCTGGCGTACATGCCCGGCGAGCTGTGCCCCTGAAAATACACCAGGTCACCGAGTTGATCGCCGTCGTTGCCCCGGAAAAAATGATTGAACCCGACATCGTAGAGGGTGGCAGAGGAGGCGAACGTGGATATGTGCCCGCCGAGCCCGTCGTCTGATTTATTGGCCCGCATCACCATTGCCAGCGAGTTCCAGCGTGTCAGGGCGCGGATGCGACGCTCCATGCTGCGATCCCCCGGCATGGGCTTTTCATCCTTCGCCAGGATTGTATTGCAATAGGGTGTGGTAATTCCGGTCGCTACCTGAGCACCCGATTGCGATGCGGCATCTGCCAGTTTTGCCAACAAATACGCCGCCCGATCTGTTCCGTTATGACGGATAACAGATTCCAGAGCATCAAGCCACTCTCGAGTTTCGAGCGCATCAGTTTCCTGGACCATTCAAGTCTCCTCGTTTTGCTGCACGGGACTGATACGTGGACGTTCAATCCCGCTTCGGTTGTATCCGGTTTCTGCAATTACTGTGTATTGCAATTACTCTCGGCAATCAACTGCAATCACCTTGTTGAAATCACTTTTCAATATGTAACTATTCAGCTCGCGCCCCGATGTGTCCCGCACCTACCAACGTAAAGCTGCGTTAAAAAAATGGTCATTTACACGAGTAAACTCACATGTTTCACCTTGCGCTGAACCAATCCTGAGGCAATCTGAGCAGTGACGCCAGTCGCTGAACCGTCACTTCAAAATCACTTCATTGCAGTCGACAGACACCAGCGCTCATTGAGCCCTGCCATTCGCCATCATCAATACGAATATGATTCTGTCTCTGACCGCATCGACGGCTGTACCGGATTGCCTCGCAACTGCCCAGCCTGCGAATTGCAGCAACTGGCGTGCAGACTTGCCATGCCGCTCGCGCTGTTATATCCCGGGCTAAAGACAATCTGTCGCGGCTTACGTGCAACGCCTGACCTCTCATGAATTAGCCGGGCTAATGTCTGTATACATTTCCCATTCGCGATATAAAGTGGAAAATACGCCGCGGCTGCGGTGCTGGGTACGTGGCACCCCGACTCCCGCTCGGGAGACCGATCAGAATCTGTGGTGCCCCCTTGGATCGGTCATGCCTGACCCCGGGCAACACCACCTGCGGGACAGACATTTGGGCGCGAAGATTCTACACAGTTACCGCTGAATTATCTAGGGCTTAGCCGGTCCATGGGCCGCCCCTGCTGCCACTTTGTCACTGGACAGTGCCAGTTCGGGCCGGTTATGGCGGGTCGGCCAGGCATTGATGACAGCCTTGCACAGGGTTGCCAATGGAATCGCGAAAAATACGCCCCAGATACCCCAGAGACCGCCAAAAACCAGCACCGCCAATACAATGGCCACCGGATGCATTTTGACCGCTTCGGAGAAAAGCAGCGGCACCAGTACGTTCCCGTCCAGCGCCTGAATAATTGCATAGGCGATCATTAAATACAGCAGATCGCTACTCCACCCCCACTGAAAAAATCCAATCAGAAACACCGGGAGTGTCGCCACGGCAGCGCCAATATAGGGAATCAGTACGGAAAGGCCCACCAGTATGCCCAGCAACAATGCATAATTAACCCCCAGCAGACTGAATGTAATGCTGGTTACGCCTGCTACAATGACAATTTCAATGACTTTGCCCCGAATGTAGTTAGCGATCTGAAGATTCATTTCCCGCCAGATCTGTTTCATGAGCGGTCGCTCTTTGGGCAACAGCGCCCCAACCCACTCGAGCATGGGCCCCGCATCTTTGAGGAAGAAAAACACCAGAATCGGAACCAGTACCACGTAGATTATGGTCCCGAGTAAAATAGGCAGCTGCGCAACTGAAAAAGTCAGCACAGCCTGCCCAAGCTTGGCCATCTCCGTACCCAGGCCACCCACCAGCTGGCGGACCTGATCGGGCGTTATCAACTGCGGATACATGTCCGGCAGCAGCATTAACAGCGCCTGCCCCTGGCGTATCATACGTGGCGTTTCAGTAACCAGGTTAAGTACCTGTTTCCACATGGCAGGAAGCAACACCAATAGACTCACCGCAATCGCGCCCACCAATATCAAGAAGGCAATAATGACTGCACCGAGATGTGGAACGCCAAAACGCGTAAGTTTGGTCACCAGACCCTGCAACAGAAATGCAATGATCATGGCGGTAAACATTGGCGCAAGCACGACCCCCATGGTCACCACGATGACCACGGCCAGAATCAGCAGAACCGCAACCAGTACGGGCTCTTCTTCTGCAAAATAGCGGTCTACCCAGCGCTCGAATACTTTAAACATACGACCCTCTTCTCAAGAGATAATCATAGATTCCGTCATATTCCTGAAACCGGCATAAATCATGACCCGCGAGCTTTGCGTAGGCGTGAAAATCCCTGACGGACCCGGCATCGGTTGCCAGTACCCGTATACATTCGCCCGGCTCGACCTGAGCGAGCAGCTGTTTGGCCTTCAGCAAAGGCAACGGGCACCGCAGGCCGCGAGCGTCCAGAACAGGCACCTCGCTGTAATCATTGTCAGTCGAGGCAGGTCCTCCACCGTCTGTCGTCCCTGCACTGTCTTTATTCATAGCCATGGAATCTCTGCCAGCCAATTCGGTCAGATACTTTTCTATAACAGCATTAGGTAGGTAAAAACGTTATCATCGGTACCCGGTACTGTTCGCTGCGGTTTTGTGCCGCGTGACGGTTTAACCCGGGGGCCGCCCAATGTAAACGTTATCCGGCTTTTAAAGCAAACGGATTTGAAAGCAAAACGGGTCAGCCCATGCCGAAACCGTTCAGAAAGTATCCAGCTTTGTCCAGAGCAAGGCGACCGGGCTGGCAGGTCGGCGCTCAAACCGGCTCTCGACAGGGGCGACCATGTTTTAATGCAGCCTTCGCTACAGGTACAGAGGCAAATGGGGCGTGAGTCGGAAAATTACTGAAAAACAAGGTTTTAATGTGCGTCAAACCAGATTCCACTATCGATTGGCACTTTACATCATCCTGTGGTTGAGCCCGGTAGCGATGACCAGTGCAGCCACCGACCGGCTGCAATTGCCGAGCCTGGGCGAAGCCAGTGCCGGCCTGGTATCGCCTGATCAGGAATATGAACTGGGCCAGATGATACTCCGGTATTACCGTGCCAGCTTCCCCACTTCCCAGGACCCGTTCTTCGAGGACTACCTGGCGCGGCTGCTGCAGCAACTGGTCAATCACAGCGATTTACAGGACAAGCGCCTGGAACTGCTGGTTATAGACAATCCTCACCTCAACGCCTTTGCGGCGCCGGGCGGTATCGTCGGCGTAAACACCGGTACTTTTCTGGTGGCGGCCAGTGAGCACCACCTGGCTTCCATTCTGGCGCACGAACTGGCGCATCTGAGCCAGCGCCACTACGCTCGCCAGCTGCAGAATTCGAAAACCACGTCGCTGGTCAGTGCGGCCGCACTGCTGGCCGGCATACTGGTGGCAGCCACCGCCGGTGGTGACGGCGCCATTGCCGCCCTGCCTGCGATACAGGCGGGCGCGATAGAATCTTCATTGCGTTTTAACCGGCACATGGAACGGGAAGCCGACCGACTGGGCATGACCACCCTCGTCCGCGCTAACTTTGATCCCTATGCCATGCCCGAAATGTTCGAATCCATGTTAAAAACGATGCGATTCCGCAGCAGGATCCCGGAGTTCCTGATGTCTCACCCGGTCACCGAATCCCGCATCTCGGACTCCATGTCTCGGGCAGCGCGATTCCCCCGGCGGCAAACGCCACTGGACGTGGAATACCAGCTGCTGCGCGCCCGCGCCATCATGCAGTTCGAAGCGAATCCCAAAGGTGCGGCGAAGCGATTCCAGGCGGAACTGAACGGCAGCAACCTGTCTGTGGACGCAGCGCGCTATGGGCTGGTCATGGCACTCACAGCGGCCGGCGATACCGAGCGCGCAGAAAAAGAGCTGCAAACCCTGGAGAAGAGTATCCGGCATCCGGTCATCCTCGCCGTCGCCCGGGCCGATCTGGAAGCGAAACAGGGCAAGCTGGCTGAAGCCGTAGCGACGGTAAAAGCCGCGCTGGAAACCCAACCCAACAACCACCCGCTGAACGTCCGTTACGCCGAATTACTGATGGAGTCTGGCCAGTACAAGACCTGCGAAGCCGTCCTGCAGCAGCATGTCATACGCCAGCCCAAGAACTCCTACGTCTGGTATCTCCTCGCGGAAGTCCACGGCCTGGCCGGCAACATCCTCGATGTTCATAAAGCCCGCGCAGAATACTTCCTCCTGCTGGGCCTTTATGACAAGGCCGAAATTCAGCTACGCAACGCACTGCGCCTGATTGGCAAAGACGACTTCCAGAACCGGGCACGCGTCGAACAGCGCCTGCTGGATGTTAAACGGTTGAAGGACAAGGCTTTGGGGTGAGTCGACGTTATGAGTTATAACGAAGTTGCGGGAAAACTCAGGGGCTATCTGTCGTGAAGCGATCGGCAAAAATCAAGCAGGAGGCTGCAGACATGAGAGCAGTAACAATCAGGAATGTGCCGGAAGAGGCGCATCGCGCCATTCGGGTTAGGGCAGCTCAGAACGGCCGTACAATGCAAGCCGAGATGTGCGAAACATTGGCTACCGCCGTGAAACCGGAAGGCCGGGTAAAGCTGGGTGACCTGCTGGCAGACATCGGGCGCAAGGTGAAATTGACCGACGAAGAAGTGGCGGTTTTTGATTCTTATCATTCACCAGCCCGCGCAGCGCGTTTTGGATGATTTTGCTGGATATAAACGTTATATCGGAGCAATTTCGAGCCGTACCCGATGAAACGGACGAAACATGGTGGGTCAATTTTATTGGCCAAAAGTGGGTCAAAATTGTTGGCCATTGACAGCATGAGCAAGATTGCGTGGACAGTGCAGACCTGGAACCCGGTAACCGGCTGCGTCAAGGTGTCACCAGGTTGGACTAGCGAGGGCACGTGAACAGAAGTTACGTCGCTGCTATTGGTGTGATATACTCTGATGTATTACAGAGTCGCAAAACGAACGGGTATGTGATACCCAGACTCTGTTTTGACGATTATGAATGATAGCAACCTGCGAGGTGAGCGCTATGAAGCACACTGCCAAATTATTTATGAACGGGCGAAGCCAGGCTGTTCGGCTACCGGCAAACTTTCGCTTTGACTGCGACGAGGTCTTTATCCGCAAAGATCCAGAAACCGGCGATGTGATCATCTCTAAAAAACCTGGAGACTGGGATGATTTCTTCAGAATGATGGAGTCCATGGACGTGCCAGAGGACTTCATGTCCGAGCGCGACAATGAACTACCACAGGAGCGGGATCTGTTTTGACAGACGATACGCGTTACATGCTCGACACCAATACGGCCAGCTATATCATTAAAGGCGAGCCGGCCCCGATACGGGAACACCTGCTCCAGGTGCCCATGGCCAATGTGTGCATTTCCGCGATTACGGAAGCGGAGTTGCTGCGAGGTGTGGCTAGAAAGCCTGGAGCCAAGCGGCTTGCCGCAGCCGTTAAAGAATTTCTGTTGCGAGTGGAGATTCTTCCTTGGGACTCGGACGCCGCAGAAGCCTATGCGCAATTGCGGACCGCCTGTGAAGGTGAGGGCAAGTCGCTAGGCTCCATGGATATGTTGATCGCAGCGCATTCTGTTGCTGTCAGGGCCACTTTGATCACTAATGACAAAGCCTTCTACAATGTAGAGCGCTATTTGGTATTGGCAGACTGGACAAGCCGCTAAGCCACTAATTTGCCCAAGAGACCCTGGCGTTACTTTTCGCATCTTTGGACCTCCAACACTTCGGACAGTTTTAGAGTGAATCTGAGGTAGGAACCATGAGCGGAAACTGAGAAAATGTGGTTTCTGACATCACAGAAGCCCCGAAACCGCTCATGGCCCCTATAGTAAATACGTTGTTGGACGCTTTGTCTACCCTGAAAAAGCCGCAAAAGACCTTTATAGCAATGTTGCTGCCTGCCTTGCCAGTTCAATGCCTTGGCGCTGTCGCTCGCGCCTGTGCTCATAGTCTTCACAGGCCCTCAGGCAGAAGGCTCTATGCGCCAGTTACAGCCGGCCACCCATAAAACTGGTTGTGCAATCGTAGTTTATAGACTACATTCACTGCATGATTGAGCTAAAGCAGACAGAGACCTACGAGAAGTGGGAAGCCCGGCTCCGTGACAAGCGGGCAAGAACCCTCATCGCAGCGCGCTTGATGCGCTTGGCGGGAGGTTTACCGGGCGATGTTGAACCTCGTAGGCAAAGGGGTTAGTGAGCTGCGGATTCACTACGGCCCAGGCTATCGGGTTTATTTCCATTGACAGGGAAACCTTCTGGTTGTGCTTCTGTGCGGTGGAGATAAAAGCACCCAATCCCGCGACATTGCCACCGCAAAGAAATTGGCAAAAGAATGGAGTGACCAAGATGACTGAACAACTGACAACCTACGACCCTGCCGCCGCCCTGGTGGATGATGAGGAAATTGCATTCTTCATGGCAGACGCCTTTGAAACAGGTGATGTAGCCTATATCGCCAAGGCTCTTGGCGTCGTTGCTCGCGCTAAAGGGATGACAGAAATAGCCCAAAAAACTGGGCTTTCCCGTGAGCAGCTTTATCGCTCTTTTAGTGAACGCGGCAATCCGACCCTGAAGACCACGCTCGCCGTGATGCGAGCCCTTGGCCTCGATATGACCGCAAAGCCTCATGCCGCAAACTGATCATGTAGCAGTTCAACGAATTGCGTGCGCCGACTACTTGTCGCATGCCCGACATAATAACAAAAGAGCTCGCATTTACGCGGGCTTAAAATATTTAATACCTTCAACATGAAACACCAACTTTCCGGCAGCGCTCGCGGTCTCGATCTTTTCGGTGATGCTCTCGAAGCCGATTCCTTTGGCTTCCAACTCTGCAACGATACGCACCAGGTCCGGTAAGCTGCGTCCAAGCCGATCCAGTCGCCACACGACCAGGGTATCGCCCGGACGCAATGCCTTTAGGCAACGGTCCAGCTCCGGGCGACCGGTATTATTTTCGCTCGCCATCTCTTCGTAGATCGACTGAACCCCTGACAACTGCAAAGCGTCGCGTTGTAAATCCAGGTTCTGGTCATCCGTCGAAACCCGGGCATAACCGATCCGTTGATTCATTGACAGTTTCCGGACGATGATAAATTGATGGGAATTTTAACAGTTTGATAACCTTACCGGCAGCGTTTAGGCAGGATTTTTATGGTGTCCAAAAAACCACCGTTTGTTAAACACTTGAAAATTAGCCGCTAAAACCTCTTGGATTTTAGCGGCTAAAATCCGATGCTCAGAGCAGCTTCTCAAATAGATTCAAACCGCCGCAGATGGGGTATCGAGCGGCTTACCTTTGAATGGTAAAACCTTTATTTCTCCCTCACGCTTGCGGGCTTGCGCAATGTCATAACTGTTCTGCATCCGCATCAGTGTGTCCATCGACACGCCGAACGCCTTTTCGATGCGCAAAGCCATTTCTGACGACAAATGCGCTCGCTCATTGAGCAGCGTGGAAAGTGTCGCCCGCGTCACGCCAAGCACTTCCGCAGCCGCCGTCACCGACAAACCGAGCGGCTCAATAATTTCATGCTTTATAAACCCCCCAGGATGCGCGGGGTTTTTCATACGCATTCCAGAAATAGCGCTCATGGCCACCTCCTAGTGATAGTCTTCATAGTCAAGATCAATAATTTCAAGCTCATCCTGAACGATCTGAAACGTCATTCTCCAGTTCTTCGTAACAAATAGACTCCAGGTGCCTTTGCGGTCACCAGTCAGCTTGTGAGCCTTCCAGCTCGGAATGGTCCGAAGCTCATCCTCTCGCTCCATATCTTGGAGAAAAGAGACCATACGCCTGATTTTCGGTACCACAGCAGCCGGTAGACCACTGGCATCGTCGTTCTCGATGAAGCGCTTCAAGCCCTTATGGATCACGTTTTTGATCTTCATGTTTGATATACACTAACAGCCATTATCGCTCGGTGTCAAGTTACACCATACACCCCAATCAACCTAAGACGCGATGAAACCCGCCGCTCCGCTGTCGCATGGTATCGCACTTACACATGGCATTTCCTTTCGACAACACCAACCTTTATGCCAAGAAAAAACGTGCTTGGTAATGCTAAATGATGCCAGCCAATACTAGACATCAGAACGATAAATCCCTTTTTATCAAGGGATTATATTTTCTCCCAACCTCAGTTGCCGTTGACGCAAAATCATTCCCACTCAATCGTAGCCGGCGGTTTGCTGGATACGTCATACACCACCCGCGAGACGCCGGGGATTTCGTTGATGATGCGGTTGGAGACTTTTTCCAGCAGTTCGTAGGGCAGATGTGCCCACCGGGCTGTCATAAAGTCGACTGTTTCCACCGCCCGCAAGCCGATGACCCATTCGTATCGCCGTGCGTCGCCGACCACGCCTACGGATTTTACCGGGATAAACACCGCGAATGCCTGGCTGGTTTTGTGGTACCAGTCGGCTTTGTGTAACTCCTCGATAAAAATGGCATCGGCTTCCCGCAGGATTTCCGCATAGTCGCGCTTGACTTCGCCCAGTATTCTGACGCCCAGACCGGGGCCGGGAAACGGGTGCCGGTAGACCATGTCGTAGGGCAGGCCCAGTTCCAGACCAATGCGGCGGACCTCATCCTTGAATAACTCGCGCAGCGGTTCGACGAGTTGCATTTTCATGGTTTCCGGCAGCCCGCCGACATTGTGGTGCGATTTGATGACGTGGGCTTTGCCGGTTTTGGCGGCAGCCGATTCGATAACATCCGGGTAAATTGTCCCCTGCGCCAGCCAGTTGACATCCTTGATGCGGTGGCCCTCTTCATCGAATACTTCAATGAACGTGTTACCGATGATCTTGCGCTTCTGTTCCGGGTCGGTCACACCTTCCAGTTTGGACAGGAAGCGCGACTCGGCATCGGCGCGTATTACTTTGACGCCCATATTGCGGGCGAACATATCCATCACCTGACGCCCCTCGTCCTTGCGCAACAGGCCGTTGTCGACAAATACACAGGTCAGCTGATCGCCGATGGCCTGATGCAGCAGTGCGGCGACCACCGACGAATCCACCCCGCCGGACAGGCCCAGCAGCACCTTGTCCCTGCCGACCTGCTGCCGCACGCGGGCAATGGCATCTTCAACAATATTGGCAGCCGTCCATAACGCTTTGCAACCACACAGATCAAACAGAAAGTGTTCGAAAATACGGCGTCCCTGCAAGGTATGGGTTACCTCCGGATGAAACTGAACGCCGTAGAATTTTCTGGCTTCATTGAACATGCCGGCAACCGGGCAGGAATCTGTTGCAGCCATAACCTTAAAATCCGGTGGCAATTCCACCACCTTGTCACCATGACTCATCCAGACGTCCAACAGCCCGCGGCCATCTTCCGCGACATGGTCCTGAATATTCTTGAACAGCGGGTTGGCCGCTTCAATACGGATTTGTGCGTAGCCGAATTCCTGCAGCGGCGAGCCTTCAACCCGACCGCCAAACTGTGCAGCCATGGTCTGCATGCCATAACAAATACCCAGCACCGGCACACCCAGCTCAAATACAATCTGTGGCGCCCGTGGCGAGTCGCCGATGGTGACTGACTCCGGACCGCCGCCCAGAATGATCCCCTGCGGGTCGAACGCGCTAATCGCTTCCGCCGTCATATCGAACGCGTGAATCTCGCAATAGACGCCTATCTCGCGAATGCGTCGGGCGATCAGTTGCGTGTATTGGGAACCGAAATCCAGAATCAGGATTCGCTGGGCGTGAATATCTGTTGACATGATTGGCACTGCCTGAAAGTTGGGAGGGGTCTGCGCAGATCACGCTGACCCGGGAAAGTTTTGCGTCGCCCTCTACCTGGCGCGTTGCAGCAACCGGGAGGGCATGGAACTGTAAGCTAGCGTCCGCTGACCGGATAATTGGGCGCTTCCTTGGTAATACTGACATCGTGCACATGGCTCTCGCCCATGCCAGCGGAGGTCACCCGCACAAACTCGGGTTTGGTTCGCATGGTTTCCAGATCAATTGAACCGGTATATCCCATGGCCGCGCGCAGCCCGCCCATAAGCTGGTGCACAATCGCGGTGAGTGATCCCTTGTAGGGAACGCGACCTTCGATGCCTTCCGGCACCAGCTTCTCCATACCCTGGGAGGAGTCCTGGAAATAGCGGTCGGACGAACCCTGCGTCTTGCTCATTGCACCCAGCGATCCCATACCGCGGTAAGACTTGTAGGTTCTGCCCTGATACAGCTCGACCTCGCCGGGCGCCTCTTCGGTGCCGGCAAACATGGATCCCATCATGGCGACATGGGCGCCGGCCACAATCGCCTTGGCCAGATCGCCGGAAAAGCGGATGCCACCGTCGGCAATCAGTGGGACACCGGTGCCCTTCAACACCGCGGCCACCTCGGCTATTGCCGTCAGTTGCGGCACCCCTACCCCGGTCACAATGCGGGTGGTACAGATGGATCCGGGACCGATACCTACCTTGACCGCGTCGGCCCCGGCTTCCACCAGCGCCTGCGCAGCAGCGCCCGTGGCGATATTGCCGCCAATGACATCGACGTCAGGATATTGTGTCTTGATGCGGCGCACCCGATCCAGGACGTTTTTGGAGTGTCCGTGGGCTGTGTCGACCACCAGTACGTCGACACCGGCGGCCACCAGTGCGGCAACCCGCTCGTCCGTCTCCGGGCTGGTGCCCACGGAGGCACCGACCCGCAGGCGACCGTCCGAATCTTTGCACGCGTTGGGGAACAGTTCGGCCTTGTTGATATCCTTGACGGTAATCAGGCCCGTCAGCTGAAAATCGTCGTTGACCACCAGCACTTTCTCGATGCGGAAGCGGTGCAGCAGGCCGCGCACTTCGTCGGCCGAGGCGCCTTCCTTGACGGTCACCAGCTTGTCCCGCGGGGTCATGATGCTGGCCACGGTAGCATCCATATTGGGCTCGAAGCGGACGTCCCGCCCTGTCACTATGCCGACCAGATCATTGCCTTCCAGCACCGGAACACCGGAAATGCGGTGTTTTTTAGTGAGGGCGATCAATTCTTTGATAGTCGCCGAGGAGTTGATGGTGATAGGATCCTTCACAACGCCGGCTTCAAATTTTTTGACTGCCCGCACCTCTTCGGCCTGTTTTTCGACAGGCATGCTTTTATGAATTATGCCGATACCGCCTTCCTGTGCGAGGGCGATGGCCAGACGGGATTCTGTGACCGTATCCATTGCCGCGGACACCAGCGGGATATTCAGGGAAATCCGCCGGGTCAATTGCGTTTTCAGTGAAACATCTTTCGCGGTAATGGCAGAATAGCCAGGCACCAGCAACAAATCATCAAACGTGAGCGCTTCATGAGCGATTCTCAACATACAGGAGCTACCTCTGATTATGGGAAGCGAGATAAACGGAAAATTATAGCCTTTTTGCTGGGCTACGGTAAACGACCGACTGCCGGCGCGGCCGGATAAACTTCAATGAATCTTCTATCGAATACCTATGACCCCATCCATACTTAGTGTCAGCCAGCTCAATGCCATGGCCCGCGAACTGCTCGAGTCCGCCTTCGATTCCCTCTGGATCAGTGGCGAACTGTCCAATGTGTCGATGCCCGCGTCGGGCCACTGGTACTTCACCCTGAAAGACCGCAACGCCCAGGTTCGTTGCGCCATGTTCCGCAGCCGCAATGTTCTCGCCCGCTGCCGGCCCGAGGCGGGCCGGCAGGTTCTGGTAAAGGCCAGGGTCAGCCTCTACGAAGGCCGGGGCGACTATCAGCTGATTGTGGAAAGCCTGGAACCCGCTGGCGCTGGTGATCTGCAACGGCAGTTTGAAGCGCTGAAGGCCAAACTGCAAAGCGAAGGGCTGTTCGATCCCGGCGCAAAAAAGCCTCTGCCAGCCTGGCCGGTCAAGGTCGGGGTCATCACCTCCGCCACTGGCGCCGCATTGCAGGATATCTGCCATGTACTGAAGCGCCGCTTTCCGGCCATGACTGTTGTTGTGGTGCCAGTGGCGGTACAGGGTGAGGGGGCGGCACGCCAGATCGCCGATGCCATTCGGCTTGTCAATCACGAGCGGGCAGCGGATGTCCTGCTGGTGGGGCGCGGCGGGGGTTCGATTGAGGATCTGTGGGCCTTCAATGAGGAAATCGTTGCCCGGGCTATCTTCGCGTCGGCGATCCCTGTGGTCAGCGCGGTCGGCCATGAGACGGACTTCACTATTGCGGATTTCGTCGCCGATGTGCGCGCTCCCACGCCGTCTGCCGCCGCCGAACTGATAAGTCCCGACCAGGATGAACTCCTGCAACGCCTGGCCAGATTCCGACAGCAGCTGTCCCGCGGCATACACCAGCATCGGCAGCACTGGCGCATAACATTGCACAACCTTTCCAGCCGGCTGCAACACCCCCGCCATCGATTGCAGGCCCATGCCCAGCAGCTGGACCACCTGGAGCAACGCTTGACGCACGCGTTGTATAAACACATAGCGGCTCTACAAAACCGGCTCGCCAGCGCGCACCAGCATCTGCGCCACCAGACGCCGTTAACCCGCACCGCCACACAGCGTCGGACGCTGGTGCAGCTACAGGAACGCCTGGAGCGCGCCGTACTGCGCCGGCAGCAGGAACATCGCCAGCAACTGCGCCACCATCTGCAACGCCTGACTGACGTAAGCCCGCTCAACACTCTGCAGCGGGGCTACGCGATTGTTCAGGATGAAGCCGGGAATATCGTTCGGCGTTCGGCACAGGTCGCGCCAGATGATATGATTACGGCTCGCCTCGCCGACGGCCGCTTGCTTTGCAAAGTCGTTAGCACGACCATGTAGCACGGGTGGGCCTGCCTGTGCTTTTGAAAACATCGTCACGACGGGCACGTTGGCGACCCTGCAGGAACTCTGCATGACAAATCAGGTGGCAGAGTGCATTTTGCAATAGCGACGACACCACGGCTTCACGACTCTCAGGTATTTCAATAACCATGACAACGTCTTCCGGTCAGAATATTCTCATTGCGGGCGCTGGGTTGATGGGCCAGCTACTGGCCTGGCGCCTGCTGCTGGAGGGGCACAGGGTTACCCTGTACGAGGCTGGGCGTTTCGACCGGCCGTTAAGTGCGGCCCATACGGCTGCGGCCATGATCTCGCCCATGAGTGAAGTCGTCGTTTCCGATAGATCCATTTACGATATGGGCATGCAAAGCCTGACGATCTGGCCGCAATGGCTGGATGAATTGAACCAGTCCAGCGAACCCAAAATTCATTATGCCGCCCCGGGCAGCATTGTCGTTGCCCATCCGCAGGACGAAGCGGAACTTGAACAGTTTTTTCGGGATCTGGACTTTTTTCTGGGCGCCGACAATAACGCGCGCTGGCTTGATAAAGCCGCGTTGCGGGACCGCGAACCGGATCTCGCCGAGCAGTTTGAACGGGCCTTGCTGTTGCCCGGCGAGGGCTGGATTGACAACCGGCAGTTATTAAAAAGCCTGATACCATTGATTTGCCACCTGGGGGGCGAATGTCTGCAGGCTTCCCCCGTGCGGTTCGACCCACTGCCCCTGTTAGACGGCAAACACCTGGACGACTTCGACGTAGCCATCGATTGTCGCGGCATGGGTGCCCGTGAATCCTGTGCGCAATTGCGGGGTGTGCGAGGCGAAGTCCTCTGGATCGAAACCAAAGAAGTCACGCTGCACCACCCCGTGCGGCTGATGCACCCCCGCTATAAGCTGTACGTGGTTCCCAAGCCGAACCATCGGTTTATCATTGGCGCGACCGAACTGGAGAGCGAGGACCGGTCTCCAGTCAGTGTACAGTCCATGCTGGAGCTGTGCAGCGCGCTCTACACGCTAAACCCGGCCTTTGCAGAAGCGCGCATCGTTGAACTGGACGCGAACCTGCGGCCTTCACTGATGAGCAACCTGCCCCTGGTTGAGGATGATCCCGTTCTGGATCGCGCGGGAAACTGGCGGCGCGTCATTCGGGTCAACGGGCTCTACCGGCACGGTTACCTGTTGGCGCCGGTGCTGGTACGGCAGGTGCTTGAATGCCTCCAAACACAATCACTTTTCGAGACAACATGATTACGATTCGCTCCAACAACGAAGCCTGTGAAATTCAGGACAGACTTTCCCTGAAAGATTATCTGGACCGGCAACTCGCATCGAATAAACTCGTCGAACCGTTCGCCGTGGCGCTGAATGGCGAGTTTGTATCGCGATCCCACTATGCACAGACCGTCCTTGCGGAAGGTGACACACTGGACATAGTTGCCCCGGTGGGAGGCGGGTAACCAATGACTGACAACGACCCCCTTGTGCTGTATGGCGCAACCTTTGAGAGCCGGTTTCTGCTGGGCACGGCACTATACCCGTCGCCGCAGAGCATGCTGGACTCCATTACCGCCGCCGGCTGCCAGATAATCACCACCGGTCTGCGCCGCCAGAACCCGGGCGAGCGCTCCGGTGAGCAGATCTGGAATACCATCAAGGCGACCGGTTGCCGATTGCTGCCCAATACCGCTGGATGCAAAACCGTGAAGGAAGCGGTCAATCTGGCGGAGATGTCGCGGGAGATCTTCGAAACTGACTGGATCAAGCTGGAGGTTATCGGCGATGACTATAATCTCCAGCCCGATCTGTTCGGCCTGGTGGAAGCAGCGACGCAACTTTTGAAGCGCGGCTTTAAAGTATTGCCCTACTGCACCGACGACCTGGTGCTGTGCCAGCGACTGCGCAACGTCGGCTGTGAGGTACTGATGCCCTGGGGCTCACCAATCGGTACCGGCCAGGGCCTCCTGAACCGTTACAACCTGCGCACGTTGCGGGAACGTCTGCCCGATATCCCGTTGATCATCGATGCGGGGCTGGGGGCGCCGTCGCAGGCCTGCGAAGCGATGGAAATGGGCTTCGACGCAATACTGCTCAATACCGCGGTCGCCCGTGCGCAGCAGCCGGCAGTCATGGCCGGGGCGTTTGCCCAGGCGATTGGGGCGGGACGCCAGGCGTTTCTGGCCGGGCTGATGACGCGACGGCAAACTGCGCAGCCGAGCACACCTACGATTGGACAGCCGTTCTGGCATCAGAAGTAGCAGGCAGAGCTTTCTCGAGCGCCGAGGGCACGGCAAAATGTTTGGCTGAGAAATTCAGCCGCTGCTCAATGGTAAACCGCTCAGGTTTCTTCAGCTCCTGAATTCTCAGCAGACGCGGCAGGAGGCCGGCGTTGTTGGCAACCTGAATGGCCAGGCCGGGCCGGGCGTTCAGTTCCAGCAGCAGCGGGCCACGGTTGCGGTCCAGCACGAGATCCACGCCAATGTATCCCAGTCCGGTCATGTCGTAGCATGCACAGGCCAGTTTGAGCATTTCTGTCCATTGCGGCACTTCGAGTTCGACCAGATTCTGACCGGTATCCGGATGGTGCGTTACCGACACGCCATGCTGCACCGCCCGCACCGCGCGACCGCTGCTGATATCGATACCTACCCCTACCGCACCCTGATGCAGATTCGCCTTGCCGTTCGATTCCGCGCAGGAAAGCCGCATCATGGCCATGACGGGGAAACCGCAGAATACAATTACCCGCAGGTCCGGTACACCTTCATGGCTGAACTTCAGGAACGCGTCATCGACCATGATCAGCGATTCTATAACGACAACATCGGGTGACCCGCCGAGCGAGAAAAGCCCGGCCAGTATGTTCGAAATGTGACGGTGTAAATCCTTGAGCGAAATTTCCTGTCCGTTGGATCGGACATAAACCCCGTTTTCGCTTTTTGAAATAACCAGAATGCCCTTGCCGCCTGAACCTTTGGCGGGTTTGATACAAAATCCGTTGTAATTGCGGGTGAGCAAGGCGATTTTTTTGACATCGTGCTGACTGTCAATAACGCCTATCAGCTCGGGCACATTCACTGAGTTTTCCAGCGCCAGTTTTTTCGTCTGAAGCTTGTCATCCACCAGAGGGAAAAGCTGTCGCGAGTTATACCGGCCGATATACAGAATATTCCGGCTGTTCATGCCCAGAATACCCAGATCCGAAAGCCGGCCCGCCGTGGTTGTCTTGATCCAGTCAGTCAGCCATTTCATCTTATTTGGGATTGATCAGCGGTTGAAAGCGTTTGAGTTCGAACAGTCGATACCCGGTGTAGTTACCCAGCAGCAGTACCAATGCCATAAACACGAACTGCAGACCGATAAAGTTAAACATCAGGTGCCGGACAATATCATTGCTCATGGCGAGATAGGCAATGATTGCCACAATTAACGAGCCACCGCCCTGCTTGACAACCTGGTTGGGGCCTTCCTCCTCCCAGAGGATACTCATTCGCTCGATAGTCCACGACAGAATGATCATCGGGAAAAAAGTAATCTTGAGGCCTTCCGACAGACCGAGCCAGAACGCCAGTAGCGCAAAGACAGCAATGATAATAATTACCGAGATAATCACCGCCGAAATACGCGCAACCAGTAACAGGTTATGTTGCGACAGGTAAGCACGAATCATGAGGCCGGTTCCGACGATCAGGAAGAAACCGACCAGCCCGGTGAGCAGGCTCGTCTGGATAAACGCAATGGCAATCAGCACCGGCATAAAGGTGCCGGAGGTGCGAATCCCGATCAGCACACGGAAAATGACTACCAGCAGCACCCCCACGGGCACCAGCAGTATCCCCTTGAACAGGGCCTGCTCTTCCAGCGGCAGACTGTGTATGGAAATATCCAGCAGACTTTTTTCTGCATTATCCCGATGCTTAAACATCTCGGTCGCCGGGATCTCCTGGCGGATAATCGAGAAAGTGACATTGGAATTACGGCCGCCCGTCAGGTCCAGCAGCGACCCCGAGTACTGCTCCCAGAGCAGCTGGTTTTCTGCCTGCCCCTGAAGGCCGCTGGCCGTGTCGAACAACGCGTAGCGGTCGCCGTCAAACACCTGCAGGTATTCCACCAACGGCTGTCGACGTCGCCCATCCTCAAGGAAAAGTGTCTGAACGATACGGGCGGGAATGTCGGCACGATGCAGAATATCAACAAGCCATTTGGCCCGCGGCTGGCTTTTCTCGAGCAACTGGGCGAGCTGGGATTCCCGGTTGAATTCCCCGATCAGTTCCCGGGTCAGGGTATAAGGGTCCGATGAGCGCTGACGCGCCCGTTGCAGCAACTGCTCCAACGCCGTCGCTTCGGGCCCGGCATAACTGACGTAATCCAGGGCCGGCGGTACGCCGACCGTGTCTTCGCGGGTATTTTCGTTGACCAGCATATCGATCTGGTAATAGAGAATCTGGCGCCCTTCGGCCGCGCGTATGGACCATTCGGCTCGCCGCCGCTGCGGTGACTCCAGAAAGGCCAGGCCATAGCCCGGGCTGGCGGTGTGTTCACTCACGCGCTCGAAACCGGGTTGGGTGTCGGGAATGGCCAACGACAGCTTGATCGGTTCGTTGAGTGCCTCGAACTCAATCTTTGCTTCCACCGACCAGGTTTGTCTTTTAACCTCCGGCAACCAGGGGATATCAAACGCCACATGACGGTACCAGGTCAAACCTATGCCGATAATCAGCATAACGCAAACCAGGAAATACAGGGAAAATGACTTTGGATGCTTGTTAGCGCTCATGGCTGCCCGTTCTTTTGCCTGGGTTGAATATATTCGCGAGCCACATCGACCACAGCGATATCGCGCAGGAAGTTTCGGCCAAGCAGGCCGGGCAGGCGGGCGTTCTCGCGTTGAATCAGGTTGAATTCCACCTCATCGAGCAGCGGTCCAATGGTGATTTTAAGTTTTACCACCGGCCTGCGCTCAAATTCACCCGTGCTGGTATTGCGTGTCCGAATAACGCGCACTACCGGTGCCTCCAGAGTGACATCCTCAAGACTGTCGTCGTCGGTTTGCAACGAGAGCACAAACGCGACCCAGTTCTTTCCGTCACGTTCAAAAGGTTGCAGGGATTTTATAAACAATGAAGACGACTTGCTTCCGGTGTCGATATGGATCCGGATATTGCGGTCCAACAGGTCGAACCAGACCCATTCATACTGCCCGAGCACAACTTTGCCTGTAGGATCCAGTTCCGGCTGAACACTCACGCCCTGAGTGCCATCCGACTGGGCAGTTCGACCGGCTTCTGCGCGACTGGCCAGTGACGCGCCGGAGCCTGCCCGGCGCGCGCGGAGTTCGTCCAGCTGGTCGCGGAGTACATCAACGTCCATCAGCAGGTCCGTTTGCACACTCTCGAGCTCGGTAATCTTCTGTCGCTGCAACTGTAACTGTTCGGCCTGCTGTAAAGCCTGCGCAGCTGCATCCCTGTTTCGCTGTTCGACCTGGTGCAACTGTGGAACCGTTGCGCACCCTGTCACCCACATCACAGGGATGAGGAAAACACGTTGATACTTATGCATAATTACCAAATATTTCCTGAAGTCTGACGTTGATGCCCGGCATCAGATAGACAGACTCGGTTTTCCAAAATGTCCGAAATCCAGTGAATACCCGTCCGGGCCACGCATTGAGGAATTTCGGCCAACGGCAGTAAATTCCGGCCGTAAACAGACATAATCCGGGAGATCGCCGGTTCATGGGCCTGCGCTGGCTGCCCGGTCGGCCCAAAGTCAGATGACCGTCTCTTTGTAACTGTTCAGCTCACGCTCCGATTTGCCCATAGCTGCGTTGAAATGGTCACAAACCTGTCGAGCGCCAGTTTGAACGCCTGGTGCCAGCCCCCAGCGTCGCGCAGTATAAATTGTCTGGACGCCCTAAAGCCATTAAAATCCAACATCTATCCAGCGCTGGTGCACCATGTTTTTGATCGGACAACATTCAGTTAAAGCTGTCATTTTTGACCACGACGGAACGCTCGTTGATTCCGAGCCTACGCACCTGCAAGCCTGGCGTGCGGTTCTCGAATCGCTCGGGCACCGTTTGAGCCGCACGGAATATCAACAAAACCTGTCGGGCAAGCCCACCATCACCTCCGCGCAATGGCTGCAGTCGCGTTTTAATCTCGACATTCCCGCGGCCGATCTGTTCCAGCGAAAGCGGGATAAATTGCGCAAGATGCTGAGCAATCGCGCATTCCCGCTGATGCCGGGAGCCGTCGACCTGCTGAAGCAAATACAAAATGCCGGCCTGCCGCTGGCGCTGGCCTCAGGCGCAATCGGTGACGAGGTGCAGCACTCGTTGCGCTATCATGCGCTGCAGCCCTTTTTTGGCGGTATCGCCACCGGCAGCGATGTTGAACGAAACAAGCCATATCCCGACGTTTACTTGCTGGCGGCTCGGCGGCTCGGCATACCCGCCTGCCACTGCTGCGCTGTGGAGGACAGCGATAGTGGACAGCAGGCAGCCATGGCCGCCGGCATGCTCTGTTTCCGACTGGATACCTATACTGAAATGGCGCCGCATGCCGAATGTATCCGCGTTGCCCGGCTACCCGACATACTCGACTATTTCGTCAGCTGAACCAGCATCGAGATACAGACACTTTTCGGTCGATTTTGATCGGTATCGCGTATTATCTGCCCTGGAAAAGCGCATTTGATCCGAATTTTGTGTCGTTGATCATTATTTCAGCTCCCATTCAGCATAAGATCACTACAGTCTTAATAAGCAGACAACGATTGAGCACTCCGGCCGCCAACAACGGAAGCGGCTGAACATGTATGTGATCAGGGATGTCAATACACGAGCGGATTCTGGCCCCGGTGAGAGCGCTGGATACCGCGGGATGATCGGGCCAGAGAATGTTGTTCGAAGCGCGAATTGCACGGCGCCCGGGTGGCAGGTTCACCCGCTCCGGCAGGTGTCACCAGGGAAACACACAGGGCTGGTACGAACCAGTGCGCGCAGGCATCAGTCACATTTTTATCTGTACCCAGGTACATTTCAGTATGAAGTCAAAAGCCGTTCTGTTCAGTTTGCTGTCGCTATTCTCCTATTTGGCCGGGATTGGTGCCCCCATTCAGGCGGCCCCGTCGGCCGGACATATTTATATCAGCGCGGTGGACAAGTCCATGGCCGCCGAACTGGCGCGTCAGGCCTATGGCGGCAAGGTATTAAGCGTGGACGAGATCAAGGAAGGCGGGCAGACCATCTACCGCGTGAAGCTGTTGCTGGAGGGCGGGCGCATTAAAATTGTTACTGTCGACGGCAATAATGGTAAAGTTGCCTGAATTTACTGACAAAGCAAGGACATTTCCATGCGTCTGCTGATTGTAGAAGACGAAGCCTCGATCAGGGCCCAGCTGAACGAATTTCTCGTCAAACAAGGCTTCGCCGTCGACAAGGCCGCTGACGGCCGTGAAGGGCTCTATTACGCAGAAGAGTACGATTACGACCTGGCTATCATCGATATTGGACTGCCGCTTCTCGATGGTATAGAGCTGATCAAAAAAGCCCGCAAAAAAGGCAAGCAGTATCCGATCCTGATACTGACCGCAAGGGGGAACTGGCAGGACAAAGTACAGGGACTTGAGGCCGGTGCTGACGACTATCTGGTCAAACCATTTCATAACGAAGAGCTGCGGGCGCGGGTGAATGCGCTTATCCGGCGCGCTTCCGGACATGCCACGCCACAACTGGAATTCGGCCCGGTGCTGATTGACACCGCCGCCAAGTCCGTCGCCCTTGACGGCAACCCCGTCGAGTTGACCAGCTATGAATACAATACCCTTGAATACCTGGCCCTGCATGCAGGCGAGGCTATTTCCAAAACGGTATTGACTGAACACCTTTATCAGCAGGATTTCGAGCGGGACAGCAACGTTATAGAAGTCTTTATCGGGCGGCTGCGCAAAAAGCTTGATCCCGATGGCTCACTGCAATTGATAACCACACTGCGGGGACGCGGCTACCGTTTTAACCCCGATTCCCAGCCCAGGCCAGAACCCGACGCGCCTTGAGACTGCTGGCCCGCTCCACTTCCCTGACTTCCCGGCTGTTTTTCGCTTCAGCGGTGTTGTTGCCGATCCTGCTGTGGTTCAGTGGCGCCATGCTGCACCATGCCTACCAGCGCAGTCTGCGGGCATCCGAACGGGACGACCTGCGCGGCCAGATCTACATTCTGCTCGGTGCCGCCGAACCGTCGGAAACCGGTATCTACCTTCCCTCCAACCTGCCGGACCCGCGCTACAGCTCGGTCAACTCCGGTTTGATCGGCTGGGTAATTGAAAATAACGGCGACATGCTTTGGCGATCCCGGTCGGGGGAATTGATTCCACCCGAAGATATGCCGAGACCCGAGCGCGAGTTTCTGGCGGGCGCCGAACGCCATTCTGTGGAGTTTTTGGGTGACCAGGAGTACTACGCGACGACTTACGACACGCTCTGGACTGTCGGCGACCAGGAGCGTGAATTGCGTTTTATGGTCATGGAGAGCCGGCAGGGAATGTACAATGAACTGGAAGCATTCCGTACGCGCCTGTGGCGCTGGCTCGGTGCACTGGCGGCATTAATGGTTATTGTGCAGACGGCGATAGCGCGCTGGGGCCTGTTTCCCCTGCGCAAACTCGCGTCCGATCTGGAAAAGGTCGAATCCGGCAGTCAGGAACATCTCCTGGGGCGTTACCCCGCTGATATCCAGCCGGTCACCGACAATTTGAACCGCGTGCTCAAAATGGAGCGCACACAGCGCGAACGCTATCGCAACACGTTGTCCGACCTTGCCCACAGCCTGAAAACGCCGCTCGCTGTAATTCGTGGCCAGCTGGAGCAATCCGAGCACACCAGTCCCGAAATGTTACGGCAGCTGGTGGATGAACAGGTCATGCGCATGTCGGCCATTGTCGATCATCAGTTACGTCGCGCCAGCGCCCAGGTATCCCAGGCGCTGCACAGCTCGGTCGAACTGAAGCCCGTCGTTGAACGCCTTGTTGGTGCCATGCAGAAGGTCTATCAGTCCAAAGGCGTCCAGATCCAGGTCAATATTCCGGCGGACCTCACATTTCTCGGCGATGAGGCTGATCTGATGGAACTGATTGGCAATTTGCTGGACAACGCGTGTAAATATGGTAAACGTCGCGTCCTTATTTCTGCTCGCAAGAAAGGGAACAACCTCCACTTGTCGGTGGAAGACGATGGTAACGGCGTCGGACATGAAATCAAAACACTGATATTGACACGCGGCACCCGGGCCGACACAGTCACGCCCGGTCAGGGCATAGGACTGGCGGTCGCGGTGGACATTCTGAGCAGTTACGGCGGCAGCATCGACATTACCGAATCCAGCTGGGGCGGCGCCTGCTTTAAACTGATTTTTCCGAATAAAATACAATGATCAATGCCATCAATACACTGATACAGACCCGCGCGTTTCACTGGCTCCGCATCATCCAATTCATTATTGCGCTCTGCATATTCAGCTTTGCCGCGCTAATGCCTCCCCAATATGCGACTTCCCTTAACCAGCCGGACTGGAGTCTGCACTTTCTCGGCAACCTACTGCTTTTTATGTCAGCATCCGTTGCGTGCTATGGCCGACTGAAAATTGCACTACTGGTGGTGTTACTGCTCCCCTATTCCGTACTGATAGAACTGGCACAGCACTATATGCCCGGACGCTTTGTCGACGCACGGGACATGCTGTTCAATTTTCTCGGATTACTGGCGGGACTGGTCATCGCAAGCCTGCTGGAGCAGCTCTGGCGCAGAATAAGCCGGTCGAGTTCTTCCGGAGCAGTCTGACAGAATTGGAAACAGGCGCACGGTTTTAAGGACAGCCAAAGACCGTAGCCCCTATCAGACTCGCCGTCGTCTCTCCCTGCGTATCAAGACCGTGAGAAGCAGCACACTGAGGGCGATTGGTGCAGGGCCAGCATCGATTTCCGGTACCACGTGGGGTTTGCCATGATCTTTCACCAAAAATGAGGCAAACCCATGGTGGGAAAGTGCGGCGTTGTAAACCGTCGATCCGCGCTGAACCGTCACTGTACTGCTTCCTGAGTCTCGATGAATCACCGAAATGCCATAGGACGGCACCATAGGCGTTTCGTACTCCAGGGCTGCTCCCGGCTCTACAAAGCCCCTCGAGAAGGTATTTGTAACGCCTCCCCCTGGCGGCACATAAATGTAAGTTATCCCGAAAAGCTCCGCAAACAGGTCCGCCAGCTCGGCGTTCTCCCAAGACGTAAAGAATGGCAACTGGAAAACATCGAACAGTTCAGAGACTTCATCACTGGTGGCATAACGATAGCCTTCGTACTGCTCACCGGGCCTGGTTCGGTTAACGACATTGAAATAGGAATCACCCGTCGTTTGCGCCAGGTCGAGCCACTCAAGCCCGGTGCCGGTGTCCAAAGTAGTCGTGCGGGATTCGACAAAACGGCTCAGGTCAATGGCGGGAATCGCGAAAGCGGAAAGTGGAATCCAGGTGAGAACGATGCCAATTGTTTTGAAAAAGCTGATGCGTTTCATAAACACCTCCAGGCGGAGTATTATTGGAGATTTAGATTTTTAGCAACTGTTCAGCTCACGCCCCGATTTGCCCATCGCTGCGTTAAAAAATGGTCACAAACGTGTCGGGCACAGGCCTGGTGGCCCGAAGGACGAAGAGCAGGAAGCGTGGCGCATTGACACGAGCAAACTCACATTATTCGCCTTGCTCTGAACAAATCCTGACGCAATCTGAACAGTGACGACAGACGCTGAATAGTTACCGTTTTTATTATAAAGCTGCCCAATTGTTCGCATGTTACGAACTTTATAAATGATACAACAAAGAATTCAGCGCTGCTCATCTTTAGTCATGGCTTATGAAATCGGCGCTGTTTTAAACAGGATCAACGAAGGGCAGCATTTTGGATCAATGGCAGGTTACTGGGCGATCAGGTCACTTGGCGGGCCATTGATAATCCGGGCCGCCATCAAAATCGCGAGGGACCATTGTGGTTCGACAGGCGCTACGGCGCCAGCGACGCTACTTTGTTATCCACGGATTGCGGACCTGATGCGGATTACCGTTCGATCGGGTATCGAACTGGCACACCTGAGGCTGCGTGACCACAGTCTGACCGGGGGTGGTTATCCAGCGGTTTCGGATTTTGCGGTGTCTTCCCAGGTCATTGATTTCATGGTGGCTAGAGAGAGACTTGAACTCTCGACCCCAGCATTATGAGTGCTGTGCTCTAACCAGCTGAGCTACCTAGCCATGTATGAGGAGAAAACAGCTCACGAGGATGACCTCGCGAAGGGCGGCTATTTTCACCACCCTTCAGTGTAAAGTCAAGCGCAATTTGTCAGGATTTTTCGCGTGCATTATTGCCTGTCAGGCCGACCCGGATTGGAATACGGCGAGGGGAAAACACTCGCGAATCAGGATAAACGGTTTGCCGCCCATACAGATCTGATAACGGCGCCAGATGCAGCTCGAACCCAAATGCGCGGCAGCCGGCCCGACGACCGCCTGATCTTCCCCGTAACCCACGATTTTGCGATAGGTTTCCAGCCCGCAATCCCTGAGTATCTCACCGATCCCCAGGCGCTCGCTTTCCAGACCGCTACGTACCCGCTCCGGGAGATCCGTTGCGCAGATCATCGACTCGGCCCATGCATAGCAGGTTCCCGACGACTTTCCCTGCAGCGTGACCTGTCGTAACAACACGGACGCGCCTGCCGGCTGGGCCAGTAACCGCTCGTCTTCGGTGAGCTGCTGGTAGCCCTGTTTACGATTGATCACCTCGATGGGCTCCCAGAAATAGGCTTCGAGACTTTTGGTGACTGTACCGTCGGTGGTCAGCAGCACCCGCAGAAAAGGCGGAAGTGCGGCGACATTCAAACAGGACTCAACCAGATTGCCCAGACCCGTGGGCGAATTTATTGTTGTCATTGCAGAACCTCCGAGTTTGTATCCCTTATGGCAGTTGCAGCGCCTTGTAGATTGTGATTGCTCCGATCACGAGGAACAGTACGCCGCCAGACATCGCCAGCATCCGGGGGTTTATAAATTCCGACAATGTACTTCCGGCAATAACGCCCAGCCCTGCTGCCAGGGTCAGCCCTACGGATGCGGCAAAAAAAATCATCCAGGCACTGACTTCTCTATTGGTAGCAAATGCCATGGTTGCCAGCTGTGTCTTATCTCCCAGTTCCGCGATAAAGACAGTCAAGCAAACAGTTAAAAAGACTTTAAGCTCCATATTCACCCCACTCATATCAATCAGGCCGTGAATCATACAGCCTATGCCGCTATAATTCCCGCCCTTTGGACCGGTGAAGAAGCGCCGACAGGCAGACGCCGGCAAACCATAAACTGTGCCCCCCGGCGGTTGGCCCTATATCACATAATGGGCGACAACCTCCACCAGGGCATGGCCCGTTCCGGTGCTCCGGCGACTGTGCAGCACCTGCTCAACCTGAGGATTTCACTTTGCAACTCGACAATGCATCCCCGGCGCAATTGCAACAATGGGCGCAGGAACTGAAGACCGAATACAACCGTATCAAGGGCTTGAACCTCAATCTCGACCTGACCCGGGGCAAACCATCAGCCGAGCAGCTCAGCCTGTCCGACGGGCTGGACGGCATTCTGGACGGTAACTACATCAGCGACACCGGCGTAGATACCCGCAACTACGGCGGACTCGATGGCCTGCCGGAGGCGCGCGCCCTTGGCGCCGAGATTTTGAAAATCCCGACTGAAAATATCCTCGTTGGCGGCAACAGCAGTCTTACCGTGATGCATCAGGCGATGATGACAGCCCACTATTTCGGTTTTGAGGGCCCTGAATCTGCCTGGCAAAAATCCGGTCAGGTCAAGTTTCTGTGCCCGGTTCCCGGTTACGACCGTCATTTTTCCATTTGCGAGCAGATGGGCATTGATATGGTGACGGTGCCCATGACCCCGACAGGCCCTGACATGGATATCGTGGAGGCGCTGGTGACCGAAGACAGCAGCATCAAAGGCATATGGTGTGTGCCCAAATATTCCAATCCGACCGGGGTGGTATACAGCGAAGACACCGTCCGGCGCATTGCGGCCCTGGGCAAAATTGCTTCCCCCGGGTTTCGGGTGTTCTGGGACAATGCCTACGGGGTTCACGACCTGTCTGCCAATCCGCCACAACTGGCCAGCGTATTTGAAGCCTGCCAGCAACATTCGACGGAAGACACCGTCATCCAGTTTGCGTCCACGTCCAAAATCACCCATGCCGGATCGGGGATCGCTTTCTTCGGCGGTAGCCGGAAAAACCTTCAGGGCCTTCAGAAGGTTTTATCCATTCTGACCATCGGGCCAGACAAGGTTAACCAGTTGCGGCACCTGAAGTTCTTTGCCAAACCCGGCAGTCTGCAGGCACACATGCAGAAACACGCCGACCTGATCAAACCGCGTTTCGCCGCGGTGTTGTCCGGTCTGGAAAGCGCATTTGGCAATAATGGCCTTGGCCAGTGGGAGGCAGCGGACGGCGGCTACTTTATTTCATTTGATACC
The DNA here is from genome assembly GCA_964434105.1 of uncultured Cellvibrionaceae bacterium. Classification (GTDB taxonomy): domain Bacteria; phylum Pseudomonadota; class Gammaproteobacteria; order Pseudomonadales; family Cellvibrionaceae; genus CAYNST01. The sequence goes on from CAYSTJ010000039.1 coordinate 33,560, forward strand.
CGGCCAGGTCTGGCGGGCAAGGTTGTCAAAATGGCGGGCGAGCTGGGTGTAAAACTGACGCCAGCAGGCGCGACGTTTCCCTACGGCAAAGACCCTGATGACCGCAATATCCGTATCGCTCCAACCGTTCCGACCATTCAGCAGGTCGTGTCCGCAATGGAGGTTTTTGTTCTTTGCGTCAAGCTGGCTTCACTGGAGCAGATTCTCGATAGCTGATTGCGTACGATCTTGCCGATGCGTACCATTGCGCATCGGTACCCCGCCGCGCCTGTCGCCCCGTTCGCATTTACCCTCAGGCAAGAGAGTACGGTGTTGTACCTTCCGCTTCACGGGTCTGGATCACTTAATATGTGGGGCGCGTTCAGGTGTCGAGCAGACTGCGCTGCACGGCCCTGCGCCACCCGTCCAGCTGTAGCTGCCGCTGCTGCGATGAAATATGCGGCTGGCAACGCCGATTCATGGACCAGGCATCCGCTATATCGTCCAGGCCGTTGAATATGCCAAGGTGCAACCCTGCCAGGCGAGCAGCACCCAATGCACTGGTTTCCACCATGGCCGGTCGCTCAACAGCGACATCGACAATATCCGCCAGCGCCTGCAGTAACCATTCATTGACAGTCATGCCGCCGTCCACCCGCAGTGTTGCAGGCCGTTCACCGGCATCATCCGCCATGGCATGCAGCAGGTCATGCGTCTGATAACACACGGCCTCCAGCGCGGCACGTGCCAATTCCGCTTTGCCGCTGTTTCGAGTCAGACCAGAGACCAGCGCGCGGGCATCCGGGTTCCACCAGGGCGCGCCCAGTCCGGTAAAGGCCGGCACCAGGTAAACGCCGCGGTTGGAATCCAGGCTGCGCGCCAGGCCTTCGGTATCGGCAGCATGGCGAATAATACCCAATTTGTCGCGTAGCCACTGCACGGCTGCACCTGCGACAAAAATGGCGCCTTCCAGAGCATAACTGGTCCGGCCGTTCAGACGGTAGGCCACGGTCGTCAATAAACGATTGCGCGAGACCGTGGGCGTATCGCCCAACTGCATCAAGGCAAAACAGCCTGTACCGTACGTGCTCTTTACCATGCCCGGCGTGAAGCACGCCTGCCCCACCATTGCCGCCTGCTGGTCTCCCGCTACACCGGCTATCGGTATGCGCCAGCCGTCCAGTCCTTCCACCGCCATGCCGTAGTCTGCAGCGTTATCCCGCACGTCCGGCAACATCGCCAACGGAATGTCGAACAGCTTTAAAAGCCCGGAGTCCCAGCATTGATCGTGAATATTGAACAGCATGGTCCGGGAGGCATTGCTCGCATCGGTTGCATGCACCTGTCCGCCCGTAAATTTCCAGATCAACCAGCTGTCAATGGTGCCGAATGCCAGCTCACCCTGCACAGCGCGCGCCCGCGCGTCCTGCACATGGTCGAGAATCCAGGCAATTTTGGTGGCGGAGAAGTAAGAATCCGACAGCAGACCGGTCTTTTCGGTGATCAACGGCTCGTGGCCGTCGCGCACCAGTTGCCGGCAGTGTTCGGCGGTGCGGCGGTCCTGCCAGACGATAGCAGCATAAACGGGTTCACCGGTGCGACGATCCCAGACAACGGCGGTTTCGCGCTGGTTGGTGATGCCGATGCCGGCAACCTCGGTGCCCGGCTTTAACTGGGCCAGCGCCTTGCAGCACACGGCACTGGTCACGCGCCAGATGTCCATTGGATCGTGCTCAACCCATCCGTCTGCTGGAAAAAACTGGGTAAATTCCTGCTGCGCCTGCGCAACCACTTCACCTTCCGGGGTAAACAACATGGCACGACTGCTGGTCGTGCCCTGATCTATGGCCATTATCAGTGATGACATGGTTTTCTTCCTCCACCGCTATCGTGATCCGGGCCTGGGTAAATGCTATGGGACGCCAGTTTTTTAATTCCGATGCGCCAAGATACGGCAGACTTTCCTCCGAATCAATTTCAGCGGTTTACCCGCTCTCAGAACCCGGTCGATTTAAACGATACGCATCCATAAAAAAGCCCGGCAGAGGGACTCTGCCGGGCTTTTTGTTTAAAAGGCAACCGGTAGTCGGTTGCGCTTTACTGGACGGTTGCCAGTAATCCTGTCTGGCGCGTTAATTGGAGATATTGGGTGTAGTCCAATTAATCCAGTTGCCAACATTAACGTCACCCTGATTGGAATGTCGTGTAATGCCACCGGTTTGCACGCTGCCGTTCCCTTTGAGGAACTTCTGGATCATTGCACGCAACGGTGCCGCATGTTCACTACGGAACTGGCAGTGCGTACCGTTGGAGGTGTTGGAGTGATACCAAAGCGCATCATCCGCACCCATTGCCTTATAGACTTCATAACCGGCAGCAGCACCCAGCAGGTTTGCTTTATAAGACAGGTGATCAATGTGCGGGTTATCCATGATAAACAATCCGCGCGGCGCATACATGGCCACCACATCATGCATATCCACGGGTGACGCCCCTGCATTGAACTGCTGCGCCATGGGACCGAACCAGCTTGCCTCGCCATTGGCACTGCTCAGCGTCTGTCCGCCATATTGTGACAGCGCGCGTAACGGGGCCGGGCCACCCGTGCCGGGCTCAAAGGGAATACCCAGCGCAATGCGCTGATCGAATGCACCGATAACAAAGGCGGCTTTTCCAAAACGGGAACAACCGGTGATCGCCACTCTGGTCGGATCAATTACGCCGGGGTTCTGTTCCATCACGTCAATGATGCGACTGACACCCCAGGCCCAGGCGGCCAGCGCGCCGGTATTTCCACGCTGGTCCGGGTTGACCGTGTAATACTTGCCTGTTGTGTAATCGCCGCCACTTTCAGATGCAATTTCATAGGCATCGTAGCTGATGTTAGCCACACCCTCACTGTTTAGAATGCTGCTGTCCAGGCCACCAAAACCACCAACAGTAATCACGGCGGGATACGGCGCCGAACCACCGGAAGGCAGGCTGATGCTACCGCTGAAGGATGTACTGTTACCGCCGTTCTGGACGTTCACCTGGTAACCACTATTGGTTACACTGCCGCTGACACTCTGTGGCGGAGGTGCTTTTTCGCCCAAAATGCGCTGCTCAAGCTCTCTGCGCAACTCGCTGCGCCGGCAGCGCCAGTCTTCCATGGTCTGGACGCGGCTTCCATCCCACTTGGTGAAGGGATCCGGCAATGCGTTGGATGAACCGCCATTTGAGCCGCTGGGTGACGTTACGGGACAATCAGCCCCTTCGTCTTCAGCCGAGGACGTGCCGGGCTGACCTGGCTCCGGCTCTGGTGGCTCAATAAACTCGCCCGTATTCGAAAACAGTCCGATGCCGGCCAGCGAGCCATTATCAAGGACCGTTTCGATTTGTATAGTCAACGATTCATCCGTAACAGTGACGCCCTCAACCGTATAGTCGTATACCCCACGCAGGCCGGCGAGGCTGAACAGATCGACATCGTTCAAGACCTCTTCTCCCTCTACAATCACGTTGAAGCTGCGTTCACCAGCGGCTTCCCAGTAAGTCTCGGCAAAATGGAGGTCCACGTTATAGGTGGCGTTGGTCACGGGTATTTCATAGGTGTAGTCGCCGAACCGTTCGGATTGATACAGCGCCTGATCCGTTGTGCCGGAAATTGATTCGGTGATTGTGCGGGTGGTACCACTGCTGGCGAACCGGTCGGCCCGATATTCGTTGCCTCCCACGGTGGTTGCACTGCCGCCCGCATTAATCCCGTAGACAAACGACAGGTTGCCTGGGGTTGGGGTTGGCGTCGGCGTTGGCGTTGGCGTTGGCGTCGGAGTGGGGGTTGGAGTTGGAGTTGGCGCGGGGGTTGGCGTGGGCGTCGGAGTCGGTCCGGCTCCCCCACACGCCGAAATCGCCAGAACAGATGCGCAAAGAATTATCGTCGACCGCGTTTTCATTATCATTGAGTGTACCTGCCAAATATGGAGTAAATCGAAGTTATTATTAGTGCCTGTCCTGTTGCACCGTCTGTTGCACCTGGACTTTCCCCGGATCGCCTTGCACCAGCGACATCAGTAAGGCGCAACAACCTGTACGCTTGATCAATTCACGGGGGGCCAATATATCTCTGCGGTTCCCACAGATATCCGTGATAATAGTGGCAGGCATTATAGAAGGATTGCGGCAGACCTTAATACCGAGCGCAACAGGCCATTAGACCAAAGTCTAAGTTGCAACATTGAATAATCTGCAGTGGCGCATACTTTGGCCAAACCATTCGCAATACCGCGAATGGCCCCGGCACAGTGGATTCTGGCAACGGGCACGTTTCGGGGCGCGCACGACACCGACCTGGTCCGATCGGGTCTGCCCGCCGTATTTGCCGGAGTGTCCAGCCATTCCGCGGTGCTGACTCGCCCGGTCAGCCAGAAGCAGCTACTGGCAGCACCTCGGTTACTATCGGCAAACTTTATCGTATATATCATTCAGGTTCGACGTGCGGAAACTCAGATTTAGCGATGTAGCGCGGCCCCGCCCCACGCCATCCAGCATTGACCTGCTGGTGACATTAAAACATTTTGCCTTGATTACCTACGCGGTATTTCCAGCACGCCTGAAAGGGTTAATACCGGAGCGGTTCGCTCTGAATACGGTGAGTATCAACGGTTCTGAACAAGCATTGATTTCCGTGATGCCATTTCTGGACGGCAATCTGACGTCAGCAGTGCGGCCATTCCCCTGTACAAAGGTCGGCCAGACGGATTACCGTACCTACATCATCGATAAAGATACCGGCGACCGCTGTGTCTGGTTCTTTGGCGCAACACTGGATACCTGGATACGGTTTATCCCCCGGTTGTTCTGGCGGCTGCCCTGCTACCGGGGAAGTACCCGCTTCGACTGCGACTATGATGCCAACAAAGCCCGCTATGTTTCCTACCGAATGCAAACCGCCTCCCGCTGGGCGCCGGCTGAAGTGGAGCTGTTCCAGGACGGCGCCGAATCGCTGACATTGCCGGGTTTTCCGGATATCGAGTCCGGTCTGGTGGTTCTAACGCATCCGGTCACCGGCTGGTATTATCGCAGCAATGGAGATCTCGGCGCGTTTGACGTCTGGCATGAACCATTGCAGATGCAACCGGCTCACCTGCGTCACGCGTCATTCCGCCTGCTGGAAAACATGGGGCTGGTATCACGGGAGGAACAGCTAACGCCACACAGCGTTTTGCTTGATGCCTGTACGGAGTTTACCGTTTACCTGCCACCGCGGATCCTGCCGCGGGGTCGCCGCAATCAACAGAATCCGGAAATCGGATGAGCAGGCCCCTTTCATCTGACTTCCCGCCGCCCCCCTGGCAACTGCAGGGTACAGCGCTGATGTGTACCCAGACGATTGCCGTAGATACAGTCCGCCCGCCAGTTCCCGAAGCGCTGAAAATCGTCCCGATTTTACCGGCGCACACTGCAGGCCTGCTATGTCGCGCAGTATGGTGACGGTTCAACGCTGCGTTATCACGAGTTGGTCATCGTCGCCGGGCTGGTGCGTTACCGGGGCCGAATCGGCGCCTGGATATCCGATATATTTGTGAACAGTCATTCATCCAGAGAGGGCGGACACGGTATCTGGTCGTTGCCCAAAGAACGCGCGGAGTTCCGCTGGCAGGACAGAGATGGTCGAGTTACCGTGCAGGTTGTGGACGATACGGGCGTCCGTTGCAGCCTGACGGCAAAGCGCCCGCGATGCCGCCTGACCGTGCCCCTGTGGGCACCGGTGTTAAGTTTGGGTCGCAACGGGCCGCTGGCGTTTAGCGGGCGGGGCAGTGCCGGGTTTTCAGTGGGAACCGGTCATTTGAGCAACTGGCAAGGCTGTACGTTTACGGCGACAAACAGCACCCATCGGCATGTGATGTTTTTCGATCAGCTGCGTTTTCAGATTTCTGAACCACGGGCTGTTTGAACGGGATCAGGACCCCGCCCGGCAACCGCATCAGGCTTGTGGCAGCGGGCGGCGGCTGTGCAATATGCAGTCAGACTCAAAAAAAGGAAACTTCCTGTTAACGATCTGAGCGAATATTCATTAAAAAATTACGCGGAAATAACGGTGTGTGTCCTGATTATTTGCTGCGCGAAAATAACGGTGTGTGTCCTGATTATTTGCTCTGATTATTTGTAACCTATGAACCATTGCCTGTAGTTGAGGTGCTGCTTGTGGATGATTTACTGACTGCCGCTAGATAAGCACTACACATTAAAGTCAGCTGCTTGCGCACGGTCCTGGCTTCGGCGGCGGGCAAATCGCGCTCGAACGCACTTCGGATCGTGCCGAAGATCGCGGTCAACAGCGTCAAATTGACGGAAGGCAGGTCTTCGAAATCGGCGTCGGATGCGCTGGCGAACATGACAGCAGACGCAGTATCGACGCGACGGCTGAAGTCCGCGATCAACGGCCGATTGTCTAGTTCCACGACTGACTGGTATAACGCGCGGGTGACCTCGGGCCGTTCCATCTTGGCATTCCAATAGGTCGACACGAGAGAGTCGACCATCTCCTCGATCAGAGCCCCATGTTTTGCCCGGCACGCACCCACAACTTTGTCACCCAAAGCATCCAGGTAGCGCTTGTTCACAGCATAGAACAACGCCTGTTTGTGCGGAAAATACTGGTACATCGTGCCGACCGAGACACCCGCCCGCTCCGCCACCCGCGTGGTTGTCAACCGATACGGCCCGTCGGCCACCAAAACCTGAATGGTGGCCTCGAAAATGATGTCCACTGTCGTCCGCGCACGCGCTTGACGCGGCTTCTTCCGGGCCCTTAGATGGGATGGTGGTTCCTGCTGCATATGCGAATACTAAAAATGAATCATCCTTCATATAATAGCCCTAACCCAATGACAACAGAAGGATTTATTTATGAACGATCAAAAACGCATCGCACTTGTCACTGGCGCGAACAAGGGTATCGGCCTGGAGATCGCCCGCCAGTTAGCGCAAGCCGGTATATCAGTCATCATCGGCGCCCGCAATGCCGAGCAAGCCCTCAACGCTGTCAAATCACTCTCATCGCAGGGGCTTGCAGTGCAGTCCGTCCTGATCGATCTCAACAACCATGCAAGTATCGCCGCGGCCGCCAAAACAATTGGCACGAAGCATAGCCGGCTCGATATCCTCGTCAACAATGCGGGTATCGTGGACGCTGAGGACGGTCCGCCAACGGCAGCCCCGCCCGAAGCCGTGCGCCGCATCCTGGACACCAATTTCCTGGGTACGTTGGCAGTGACGCAGGCCATGTTGCCGTTACTGCGACAATCGTCTGCGGCCCGGATCGTCAACTTGTCCACCTCGCTGGGCTCGTTGACTTTGAATGGAGATCCGGACTCGACCTACTACTCCCAGCGGTTTATTGGCTACAATGCATCCAAGGCAGCGTTGAACATGCTCACTGTGCAGCTAGCCGAAGAGCTGCGCGATACACCAATCGTCGTGAACTCCGTGAGCCCCGGATTCGTGAAAACGGATCTAACCGGACACAATGGTTTCATGACAGCTGAAGAAGGTGCGAGGTTGCCGGTTGAGTATGCGCTGCTCGGCGAAAACGCCGTATCCGGCCAGTTTGTGGCGCCGGATGGCGTAACACCTTGGTAAGGGTGACGACCTAACAGCCGTCCCTGTTGCGTATTCTGGCGAACGTGAACACTCATTCCGGTGCATGGTGAACACTTGCACCGACTAACGTATACGATCAAATTTTGTGTCCGGACACCCACTCTAATACCAAGTGCGAATCAATCTGTCCGGCGAATCTGTCCGAGAAAATCTGTCCGGACACCCACTCCAATACGAAACACCCCTATCCCGCACCCCTATCCCGACACCCACTCTAATACCAGGTGGCACTGACTTAAGCACAAGTTATTGCAAAATAAACGCACCCACCCACCTGTTGACCGGCCACGCCAACAACTGTATACTTGACCAGTCAGATTCAATCCACACGGATGAGGATATTTATGCCAAAAGCCCGCAAACACCAAATTTCACTCGATGCCACCGCCTATTACCATTGCATGTCTCGCTGCGTCCGCCGCGCATTTCTCTGTGGAGAAGATAGATATACCGGCAACTCTTATGAACACCGGCGGCAATGGATCGAAGACCGCATTCTGGGGAAAATCTGTCCGGACACCCACTCCAATACGAAACACCCCTATCCCGCACCCCTATCCCGACACCCACTCTAATACCAGGTGGCACTGACTTAAGCACAAGTTATTGCAAAATAAACGCACCCACCCACCTGTTGACCGGCCACGCCAACAACTGTATACTTGACCAGTCAGATTCAATCCACACGGATGAGGATATTTATGCCAAAAGCCCGCAAACACCAAATTTCACTCGATGCCACCGCCTATTACCATTGCATGTCTCGCTGCGTCCGCCGCGCATTTCTCTGTGGAGAAGATAGATATACCGGCAACTCTTATGAACACCGGCGGCAATGGATCGAAGACCGCATTCTGGTACTGGGACAGATCTTTGCCATTGACGTGTGCGCCTACGCGGTAATGAGCAACCACTATCATGTGGTGCTGCACGTCGATAAAGCCCAATGCATACACTGGTCCTACATGGAGGTCTGCGAACGATGGCACAAGCTGTTTAAGGGAACGGCTCTCACACACAAATTCTTGCGAGGTGAATCACTTACCGAAGCAGAGTTTATTGCCGTGAAGATGAAACTGGAGCAGTGGCGACTCAATCTTTCCGATATCAGCTGGTTTATGCGATTAATCAATGAACCACTGGCCCGACAGGCCAACCAGGAGGATAACTGTACCGGAAAATTCTGGGAAGCACGGTTTAAAAGCCAGGCATTATGTGATGACAAGGCAATCGCTGCGTGTCTGGCCTATGTGGATCTCAACCCTGTTCGAGCCGGTATTGCCAAGACGCCGGAAACGTCAGATCATACCTCCATCAAAAAGCGCATTGAAGCCGCAAAATCCGCAACCTTACAACCCGACTCACTTGCCAGATTCGTTGGCAACCCCCGCGAACCCATGCCGGCCGGTTTACCTTTTCATTTAAAGGACTATATTGAGCTCGTCGACTGGACCGGACGCATTATCCGGGACAGTAAAAAAGGCACGATTGACGAAGCCCTCCCACCGATTCTGGAAAGGCTGGATATCGAGCCCCAGCAGTGGCTGTATATGGCCACGCAGTTCGAAAGCCGTTTTAAAACCTTTGTCGGCGCAGCCTATGAACTCAGAAAAGCTGCCAAACGGATGGGGTACCAGCGCACCCCAGGGCTGGCGAACTGCCGGACAGCGTTCGGCTAACAACCAAATCACTCAAACAACTGGCATTGCATGCTTGCACAGCATACTCTCGCCTGTCATATGTGTTTTTGCTCGAAAACCTCTTCCGACGACTCCGAAGAAGGCCTTTTTACTCAGTCAGACTTAAAAAACGATTTCCTGCTTCGGCTTGGGCGCCTAGGGTCTGTTGACGTTTCACTCCAGGCTATTGATAAATAAGAGCAAACTCG
>CAYSTJ010000040.1:0-42465 GCA_964434105.1 uncultured Cellvibrionaceae bacterium
TGGACTGCCTCACCATCTGCGGTGAGCATCTGTTGATGATAGTTTTCATAAATGGATTGCATAGCTGCAATCATTCTGCGGCCAATACCACGCTTCTGAAATTCGGGGTGGACAAGCATATGGGGATAGTAGACCACCAAATGACCATCAGAAATCGCGTTAGCTATACCAACAAGACGACCAGAAATCCTCGCCGTGACCAATGTGTGGGAATTCTTTAACGCCAGCAGTAGCTGAGCGGGCTTATCTGCCGCCGACCATGCATTGGCCCGGTAGAGGTCGATGACTTCATCCTCACCTAAATCTGCATTAGTTGCTATCTCTATGTCCATAATGAACCCGATACGACTCCTGCATAACGCCCGCCATAAACGGCGCGAGCTTGCGAGCGTCCGGCGACTGTAGGGAGCGAATTTGATGGCTTGGTTAGGTTGTGCTGACACCTTTAATGACTCGTCCATTGCACTCGCACTTTACTTGAGCGGCCAGACTTCGACGACGCCATATGCGACAGCGCATGGAACTTTCGACATCATCTTGATTGCCTCTTCCTCGGTCGGCGCTTCAATCACGGTAAAGCCGGCAACGGGGAGATGCGAAGCCATGTAAGGTCCTTGTTCTGTCTGGAAATGCTGAGCCTCATGATTACGAACCTGTATGGGAGTCCCGGCTATTCCGATCAAAGCACCACTTTCTCTCAGACTCTGGTCTTGCGCATGAGCTTTGTCTCGAAGCGGCTTGGGTGTGCGTTCGTAACCTTCCCGGTCACCGTAGTTGATCGCTATGAACTTCGGCATACATGCCTCCTTGGATTGATGAACAGGCTGATGGCAACCTAACGCCGCGCTTTGCGGCTGCTTTGTAGCGCCAGCGGAAAAGCAGTCCGACAACAGCGCATTGTTACAACTTGCCTCAAATGTGGCATATTGCTACAATTCAAAAGACTTACCACAGGAGGTAAATATGGCTACCAACAGCATTCGCTTAGACCAAAACCTTATTGAAAAGGCTACTATTATAGCCAAAGCGCTTAACAGAACCCCTCCAAAGCAAATAGAGCATTGGGCAAAAATCGGCGAGATGATGGAAGACAACCCGGATTTACCCTACGAGTTTGTTAGGCAAGCCATCATCGCGCAGGCAGAACGGGACGCCGGAAAGCTGGAGGCCTACGATTTTGGTTAAGGCCACCAGTGTATTACAGACCCCTACATTCCGGAAAGCGGTAAAGAAGCTTAAGCCAAACCAGAAAAAGGACCTTGATTTGGCCGTCAAGGATCTGATGGCCAATCCCAACATTGGTGAACAGAAAAAAGGGGATCTGGCCTTTCTGCGGGTCCACAAGTTTAAAATGAACAAGCAACTGACGCTGCTAGGTTACAGCTTTGATGATGGCGCCCTTGTTCTTGAGCTGATGGCCCTGGGATCACACGAAAACTTTTACCGCGATATCAAGCGGAAGAAGTGACGTTGTAAATCTATATCGTAGCCTCAGAGGCCGTTTTGTCCGAGGCCGATATCTCAACCCGCTTATCCATTAAACTTATCCCCAAACCCCCGTGGCGTCAAGCTTTCCGAAACATCGGCCGGTTTTCCCAGAAAAGCAAAACATTCAGCAAGCCTCATATCCACCATTTCACCAGACCTGTGTAATCTATTGATTTTCAAACTAAATTGATACTCTTTGACCTCCGCGCCAAAAATATGAGCCTCCCAGGCCGTTTTGTTGGCTCCGAAGCGAAGCATCCGCCCACCCACCCTACCCCAACCTTGAATTCCACAACCCCGCCCCCACCTTCGCTATCTGGGCAGCAATCTGCCAGCCGGCACCCACCCGTACTACCAACAAGTCGGCACCAACCCAAATTTCCCCAAAACTGACTGGATAACATTGTGGAACAATATCGAGGAACCACCATTCTCTCCGTTCGCCGTAACGGCAAGGTTGTGATTGGCGGTGATGGCCAGGTTTCCCTGGGCAATACCATTATGAAAGGCAATGCGCGCAAGGTGCGGCGCCTGTATCGTGATCAGGTAATCGCTGGTTTTGCTGGCGGTACCGCGGATGCTTTTACGCTGTTTGAGCGCTTTGAGGCGAAGCTGGAAACCCATAGCGGCAATCTGGTACGCGCGGCGGTGGAGCTGGCGAAAGACTGGCGCACTGACCGCGCTCTGCGCCGGCTGGAGGCGCTGTTGGCGGTGGCCAATAAGGATGCGTCGCTGATCGTGACCGGCAACGGTGATGTGATACAGCCGGAGGACGATCTGATTGCGATTGGCTCCGGCGGGGCGTTTGCCCAATCGGCGGCCCGGGCGCTGCTGGACAATACCGAGCTGGACCCGCGTGACATTATCGAGAAGAGCCTGACGATTGCCGGCGATATCTGCGTATACACCAATCACAATTTCACTATTGAAGAACTTGAGTATTAATTCATCATGTCTCAAATGACCCCCCGCGAAATCGTCCATGAGCTGGACAAGTATATTATCGGCCAGGCCGATGCCAAGAAGGCCGTCGCGATTGCGCTGCGTAACCGCTGGCGCCGGATGCAGCTTGAGCCGGAGCTGCGCAACGAAATCACCCCCAAGAATATTCTGATGATCGGCCCCACCGGTGTGGGCAAAACCGAGATTGCCCGCCGCCTGGCGCGGTTGGCCAATGCGCCGTTTATCAAGGTGGAAGCCACCAAGTTCACGGAAGTGGGCTATGTGGGCCGCGATGTGGAATCCATTGTGCGCGATCTGGTGGACAGCTCCATCAAACTGTACCGCGAGCAGGAAACCCGCAAAGTCAAAGACCGCGCTGCCGATGCTGCCGAGGAACGTATTCTCGATGCCTTGCTGCCACCACCGCGTGGTGAGCACCATGATGCACCGGACAGCACCGAGTCCACCACCCGGCAGGTGTTCCGCAAGAAGCTGCGCGAAGGCCAGCTGGATGACAAGGAGATCGAGATAGAAGTCTCCGCTGCACCGGTCGGCGTGGAAATCATGGCGCCACCGGGCATGGAGGAAATGACCAGCCAGTTGCAGAATATGTTTTCCAATATGTCCAGTGGACGTACCAGGAAAAGCAAGATGACCGTCAAGCAGGCGTTGAAAACCTTGACGGACGAGGAAGCCCACAAGCTGGTGAACGAGGAAGAGTTGAAGGCCAATGCCATCACGGCTGCCGAGCAGAATGGCATTGTGTTCCTCGATGAGATTGACAAAGTTGCCAAGCGCGAAGGCACTTCCGGTGCCGATGTGTCACGCGAAGGTGTGCAGCGCGACCTGCTGCCGCTGATTGAAGGCTGCACGGTAAGCACCAAGCACGGCATGATCAAGACGGATCACATCCTGTTTATTGCCTCGGGCGCGTTTCACCTGTCCAAGCCGTCCGACCTGATTCCGGAACTGCAGGGGCGTCTGCCGATTCGCGTTGAATTGTCAGCCTTAACGCCGGACGATTTTGAGCGCATTCTGACCGAGCCCAACGCCTCGCTGACCCAGCAGCATATTGCGCTGCTGGCCACCGAGAATGTGCAGATCGAGTTCACCAAACAGGGCATTCGTCGCATAGCCGAAATTGCCTTTGATGTGAATGAACGCACCGAGAATATTGGTGCGCGGCGGTTGCATACGGTATTGGAAAAGTTGCTGGAGAAAATTTCTTTTGCGGCCGGCGAGGAGCCTTTAACGATCACCGTGGATGATCAGTACGTCGATGAACAACTGGGTGAGCTGTCGCAGAATGAAGACCTGAGCCGGTTTATTCTCTGATGTCGGTGCCGACCAAAGTTCATCTGCGCCGGAAAACCCGCGTACTAGAGGTCGAGTTCGGTGAGCAGGTCTTTGTCCTGCCCGCCGAATACCTGCGGGTGTATTCCCGCTCGGCGGAGGTAACAGGCCACGGTACCGCGCCGCCCAAACTGGAACACGGCAAGCAGCAGGTCGCGATTGAGTCAGTCGCACCGCGTGGTAATTATGGTGTACAACTGGTATTCAGTGACGGGCATGATTCCGGCATTTACAGTTGGGAATACCTGCTGGCGCTGGGCACCCATCAGGAAATGTACTGGAACGATTATCTTGATCGACTGCATCAGGCGGGTCTGACGCGGGACCCGCAGGCCAGTGTGGTGCAGTTTGTACCAGACCGTTAGACAGGTCAGAGGTTTTTGCGCTGGCCAGCGAGTGTGATCCCGGATGATGCGGCGAGCGTTTTGGCGGCACTTACGCTCTGCCGCTTGTCGAGCACCGCCTTGCCCATGTCGATAAAATCCTGGATTGCCCGTGGCTGGCTGCCAAACAGATAACCCTGCATGCATTCGCAACCCTGCGCCACCAGAAAGTCCCGCTGCGCCTCGGTTTCAACGCCTTCTGCCACGACATTCAGGTGTAATTTGTGCGCCATGGCGATAATGGCGGTGGCGATTTCCGAGCCATAGGCGTCGTGGGGAATATCCTCAACAAAGCTGCGATCAATTTTCAGTGTATTGATCGGGAAACGTTTCAGGTAGGACAGCGAGCTGTATCCAGTCCCGAAATCGTCTATGGAAATCCGGCAGCCAAGACTGCGTATTTCCCGCATCACATCAATAGCAACCTGGATATCGTCCATCACCACTGATTCGGTCAGCTCGAACTCCAGTGACTCGGCATCCACCTGATAGCGCTCCATGGTCTGCCGGATGTCCTGCACCAGGCTGCGATCGTAAAACTGCCGCCCCGACAGGTTGACCGCGATTCCCTGAATACCCTGGGCTTTCAGATACTTGCCGTGCCGGGCCAGGTGAAAGCAAACCTGCTCCAGCATCAGGCGCCCTACGGCCTGTATAAGCCCGGTATCCTCCGCCAGTGGTATAAACCGGTCGGGCGGAATCATGCCCTCTTCCGCGTCCTTCCAGCGGCACAGGGCTTCGGCCCAGATAACTTCGCCGCGCATATTCACCTGGGTCTGCAGGTACGGTTCCAGCAGTCTGTCGCGAATAGCGAGCCTGAGCTTTTGTTCCAGTCGCAGGTTTTCCCGCAATTCCAGATCCAGTTTGTAGGAGAAAAAATTGACCCGATTTCGACCCGCGGCTTTGGCCTCGTACAGGGCCATATCGGCGTTACGCATCAGGTCTTCGACACTTTCACCGTCTGCTGGAAACAATGCCACTCCAATCGATGTGCCGATCTCCAGCGTATGATGTCCGATAACAAGAGGCGCATTGACCGAATCGATAATGCGTTTGGTCAGCGTGGTCACCTCGGATATTTCGTTTACCTGGGACAGGAAAATCGTGAACTCGTCGCCCCCCATGCGGGATACAGCATCGTGCTCGCGCACAGCGGCGCGGATGCGTCGGGCCTGTTGCTGCAACAGTTCGTCCCCACCGGCATGACCCAACAGGTCGTTGACCCTTTTGAAGTTATCCATATCCAGCATTAACACGGCGGCTTTGGAATGGGTTCTGCGCGCTTTGGCCAGCCCGAAGGTTAACAGGTCGCTGAAAAACCGCCGGTTGGGCAACTCGGTCAACGGGTCATAAAACGCCAGCTTTTCCAGTTCCTTTTGAGCCAGTTTGATTTCCGTGACATCGGCCAGTGTACCGATAATGCCGTCCATGCCCGATCCGTCGTGTAAGGGCGACAGGTTTTCCAGCAGGTGACGAACCGGTGCATTGCGGTCCGATTGATAGCGGTATTCGATACGCAGGGGGGTATCGTATTCCACCGCATGGGCCAGACGTATGCGGTACTGTCCCGCATCCTCGGGGGCAATATGCTCAATGTGGGCATTAAACGGTGCTTTCTCGTTGACGATACCGGTAAGCTCGTACCAGACGTCGTTGGCATAAACCAGATTCATTTTGTCGTCCAACTGAAAAATGCCGATGGGGGCATGTGCAGTCAGAGTCCGAAACCGGATCTCGGAGGATTGCAGGGCGGCCGTCTCACAGGCCAGATTATCGAGCATACGATTGAATACATTGACCAGCTCACCAACCTCGTCATCGCTGGTGCGGATAACACGCCGCGACGACTGACTGTCGCGCATCAGGACCTGCGCGGTCTGATGCAGATCTTCCAGGGGACGCACTGACGTTCGCAGCATGCGCCCGACAATGGTCACGGCCAGCAGAAAGACACCGGTGATCAGCGCCAGCGCAAACGGCAGAAAAATATAGACGCTTTCGACAATTTTACGACGATGCGCGACGACAACGATAGCGCCGACCGGTTCGTCCTGTAACGCCAGGTGCTGGGTGCGCTGCATATGGATGCTGGCGTGCCGGTCCCGCTGGTCGGGCTGGTGCTCGTCGCAGCGAAAGCGCGTCGCGTCACGCGCGTAGGACGCCAACAGCTCACCGTTGGCCTGGAACAGGCATACACCTTCGATGTACCGGTCGAAGCGCGCAGCATCCAGATTACGACGGGCCGATTCGGCGTCGCTGAATTGCAATGCGGCGAGAGACCGATTGCCGAGTATTTCTGCCAGCACATCAAGATCCTGCGCCAATTTCTGCCGGTTCAGCCAGACCTCAATGGCCACCACGCCGAAGATAGTAAGCCCCATCGCAATCATTATGCTGATCAATACGGTGTTCTGCACCTGACTGCGAAATCGTCTGAACCCGGCCCGTCGCGCACTCACTGTTTAACCTCGCTGGCCAGCTCCAGTAATGACGCATCCAGGCGCAGACCGGCCCGACGCACTTCGGCAACATTGGCACGGAACCGGACCTTGTCTGCATAGTTGATTATGTGCACCATAACCAAAGGCAAGTAACTACGGGAGCACTTATCGCAGATGGTTAAAATCGAATTTTTCTCGGCGCGGGAAGCCAGCATCCGGAAGTAGCGGCTTTTCAGGCGTCCAGTGACCGCAACATCGCAATCGGCAATGTCTACCACAGAACGTCGCTCCACGTGCAGTCGCATGTTATCCCACAAAATTTCTTCATTCCTGGATAGCAGGTGGTCGGCAGATAACGGTTTACCCAGAATACACAGGTTAAGGTTTTGTCGGTCCTGGTTATCTTCCCACTGCACGAACCGCAGGATGCCAAGAATAAACTGCGCGCGCTGGTCGTCGCCCACTTCACCGGATACCTGGCCGAACGCCAGACCGGGTAAGCCGGCCCAGATCAGCAGGGACAGCAGCAGTCCCCTGAAAGCAACTCTTGCCGGTGGCTGCGCAGCGTTCATTGCCATTGTTGTCCCCATTCAGGCTGGCGCCTGTGATCGCTGTACCGGCGATTGAATCTGAAAGTAATGGGCTTGCTTCGCTCGCCCCCGCCAATACCGAAAGCTGCAGTGATAATGACCAGGTCGGTATAGCGTCGACAAAGGCGGCGAACTCCCCATTTCTAACTCTAGTTCAAGGAGATTAAGCTATCCAGTCCCCTGACCTATGTCTCCACCGGGGGTAACTCCAGGTGCCAGTGATCATGCCAGCCGGTTATGAACGTTAACGCTGACGGTAAATCCAGTTAACGCGCACATTATCGCACACGATATAGCGCTGGCTTGGTTGATAGCAGTCAGTCAATGCTTTGGGTAAACCATCGGCATGGCCGGCACGTACAGCCAGCGTCTGCTTGTCTTTTTTCAGGTATTCATACATGTCGGTCATACGCTGCGCAAAAGACAGCCCGGCGGCGTCGGCCTCCTGATACAGGTGATGAAACTTGGTATAGGACAGGGTTTCGCCAGCCAGGCCAATCGCTATCATGGCATCCAGATAGCGAACGTAACTGTCCTGCAGCCAGTCGTCAACCGCGTCCGGTGCAGGTGTGCCACCCAGTATCAGGCGGTTGCTTTGGGTCAGCGCAGTTGGTGACAAACGGCTGTTATTAACGTTTGACAGCAGGGTATATACCTGGGCATTGCAATGAATTGCAGCGCCCTGCAGGCGGCAGTCACCAAGATTCGGGCTTTTTTGCGTCCCAACCGGCTCACGCACCGGGGCTTCGGGAGTGGTTTTTGCCGCTTTTTCAGGCGCCGTCCGCACGGGCCTGGCCGGTGCGGGCAACGGCAATCCCATGCGTTCGGCCGGTCGGCGCAGTAATAGACGCTGGGTGGCAGGCGGATTATTGCGGAACTCCTGCAGACTACCCGGTACACTACCCGGCGATTGCGCGTTAAGCTTGCAGTAAAGCTGCTCGAACTCGGTGAGGGCGAAGGAATGGCAGTCACCCTGGGCCAACGCCCCCGGCGCCAGGACGCCTGACGTCAGAACAAGGGCGGCTAGAACGAATGCCGCCCGGCGCAACTGCAGGCCGGCGCCGGCGATCTCCGGTCCAACCGGGTCTTTTTGTTCGTTATTTAGCCATTCCACCATAAAATCTTCCGCTTTCGGTTTCATGATCACGTTACAATAGCCGACTCAACGCACAGGGGGCCCCATGGAAAAAGATGACATTACCCATTTTGGATTCCAGAATGTCAGCGCCGCGGAAAAAGCGCAAAAAGTCGCGGGTGTATTTCGAAGCGTAGCAGACCGCTACGATTTGATGAATGACCTCATGTCCGGGGGCATCCATCGCCTGTGGAAGCATATCACTATTGAAATGTCGGCTGTGCGACCCGGCCAGCGGGTGCTGGACCTGGCGGGAGGGACAGGCGACCTGGCAGCCCGCTTTTCGCGCCTGGTAGGTCCGGAAGGGCTGGTGGTACTGGCGGACATCAATGACGCCATGTTGCGCGTCGGCCGTGACAAACTGCTTGACCGTGGCCACGTCGGCAACCTGCAGTTTACCCAATGTGATGCCCAGTACCTGCCGTTTCCCGACAACAGCTTCGACTGCATTACCATCGCTTTCGGCCTGCGCAATGTGACCGACAAGGACCTCGCGCTCACCGCCATGCAGCGTGTGCTGAAACCGGGCGGGCGGCTGCTGGTACTGGAATTTTCCAAACCCCGCTCCAGCCTGCTGGGCAAGCTGTATGATCAATACTCGTTTCATGTATTGCCGGGCATGGGCCGGCTGTTCGCAGGCGATGCCGACAGCTACCGCTACCTGGCGGAGAGCATTCGCATGCACCCGGACCAGGAAACCCTCAAGGCGATGATGTCGGCAGCCGGTTTCGCTCAGGTCACCTATACCGATATGACGGGCGGCATAGTCGCGCTGCATAAGGGTGTAAAGCCGTGAAGCTCGATATTTTGATGGTGGCCGGGCTCGCACGAACGGTGGAAACGCTTTCGGCCAAGGCGCTGCAATACGACCCCGGCACCCGTAACAGCATAAAAGGCCTGTCCGGCAGGGTGCTGGCGATTGAGGTCACCCAGCCGCAATTTACCCTGTACCTGACGGTCGAGCAGGATCGGATTCGACTCCCCCTGGCCGTCGATGTCGTACCCGAAGCAATGCTGCGGGGCGCCCTGACTGACCTTATCGCGCTTATGGGTCGGGACAGTTTCAGCCTGGCGAACAGCGGTGTCACCCTGCAGGGGAGCGCCCAACTGGTACAACAATGGCGTCGCGTGCTGCATCGGCTGGATATCGACTGGGAGGAGCCCCTCAATAACCTGGTCGGCGAT
Organism: uncultured Cellvibrionaceae bacterium; assembly: GCA_964434105.1. Lineage (GTDB taxonomy): Bacteria > Pseudomonadota > Gammaproteobacteria > Pseudomonadales > Cellvibrionaceae > CAYNST01. The sequence goes on from CAYSTJ010000040.1 coordinate 9,518, forward strand.
CTGGCCGGGCACCCACTCGCGCAGGGGTTACGCGGGCTGGCTGGCAAGATGCACAGGGATACCCGCAACCTCCCGGTCTATCTGGCCGATTACCTGACTGACGAGCTGCAATTACTGGTAGGTCACGATGAAGCCGAGCTGCTCTTCGACGACATTAGTCAGCTGCGCAGCGCATCGGACCGGCTCGAGGCCCGACTGCAACGGCTGCGCCAGACGCTGGACCGGGGCGATACGGCCGGGGACACCGGTAGCGCTCGAGATAACAACCAGGACGGCACTCAAGACAACGATCCGGACAACAATCGAGACTACAGCGCTCGGGATAACGCCACTCCGTGAATAACCTGCCACGACTGTTCAGAATTCTGGCCACCATCGGCCGCTACCGTCTTGACGAACTGCTGCCGTTATCCTGGCAGCGGCGCAGCCTGCGTATTGCCCTGAAGCCATTCAAGCTGCGGCCCGTCGACCACCTGTCGTCGGGCGAGCGTCTGCGTCAGGCGCTGGAGGACCTGGGCCCGATATTTATCAAGTTCGGTCAGTTGCTGTCCACCCGGCCGGACATTATTCCAGCCGATATGATGCAGGAGCTGAACCGGCTCCAGGACAATGTTACGCCGTTTCCACCGGAGGAGTTCCGTCGACTGGTGGAAACGGCGCTGGGCCAGCCCATCGACAGCACGTTCAGGCTCTACAGTGAACGCCCCCTCGCATCGGCCTCCATTGCCCAGGTGCACGCGGCCACATTGCTTACGGGCGAAGATGTGGTCATCAAGGCTGTGCGTCCCCGCATCCGGCATGTTATCGAGCAGGATGTGGCGCTGATGGAGTTTATTGCGCGCATGCTGGTGCGGTATATTCCGGAGTTTCGACGCTTCAAACCGGTAGAAGTGGTGGATGAGTACCGGCAGACCATTTTTGATGAGCTGGATCTGTTGCGCGAGGCCGCCAATGCGTCCCAGTTGAAGCGTAATTTTGCTGATACCGGCCTGCTATATGTGCCCGAGGTCTACTGGGATTACTGTCGCGAAAACGTGATGGTGATGGAGCGCGTTTATGGTTTGCAGGTTAACGATATCGCCGGTCTGAAAAGCCACCAGGTCGACATAAAACTGCTGGCGGAACGTGGGGTGGAGATATTCTTCTGCCAGGTATTCGAACATAATTTCTTCCACGCCGACATGCATCCGGGTAACGTGTTTATCGACGTCACCCGCCCCTCGGATCCGGGTTACATTGCCCTGGATATGGCGATAATCGGCACCCTGACCCGGCAGGACCAGTATTACCTGGCGCGCAACATGCTGGCCATGTTCCGGCGGGACTATCGCCTGGTGGCGGAACTGCATGTGCAATCAGGCTGGGTACCGCCGCATACGTCCATCGGTGCCTTTGAAGCGGCAATCCGTACAGTGTGCGAACCCATTTTTGAAAAGCCCATTAAAGACATTGCCTTCGGCGATGCGCTGATCAAGCTGTTTCAGACAGCGCGGCGTTTTGATATGCCGGTACAGCCGCAACTGGTACTGCTGCAGAAGACGCTGGTCAATATTGAAGGCCTGGGGCGGCAGCTCTACCCGGATCTGGATTTATGGGCCACAGCGCACCCGTACCTGGAACGCTGGATAAAGCGGCGCTTTCACCCACGGACGGTGCTGCGCGAGCTTGGACGGCAGGGCCCGGAATGGATGGAGAAATTTCCGGAGATGCCGCATCTGGTCTGGAATACGCTGGAGCATGTGAACCAGATCGCCAGCCTGGCGCCGCAACTGCGGGATACGCACGATCTGTATGAGCGTGAACAGCAGCAGCGTCGCCGGTTCCGGCGTCGCAGCGCGATCGCGCTGGCGGCCTTTCTGCTCGCCATCGCGCAGGCCATGCCCGCCAGCTGGCAGATTACCTGGGAGGTGATATTGCTGGTGGGGGTGGGGCTATTGGCGCTGGTTTTTGCTTAGGGTCTGTGTTTTGCCGGGAGCGCAGTGATGCGGCATTCCGACGGCCCGCCTGCACAAACAAAACCGCCAGCTGGCTGGCTATCCTTTTCGAGGCGTTTGGCAGGTTCTTTTGGGGCGCTATCGCGCCCATTGCTGTGGTGCGGCACACCGCATGAAATAACCCGCTCAAATTTTGTCGTAGGTGATGTGTTCAAACTGGCTGACATATTCCTGCCAGCTGCCGCCCGGAAACGCCGGTCTGCCGAAATAATAGCCCTGCAGCAGGTCACAGCCCACTTCGCGGGCAAGGTTCAGTTGCAACTCGGTCTCCACGCCCTCGGCAATAATTTCCAGGTCCAGACTATGACCGAGCGCCGTGATGGCTTCTATGACTTTGCGGTTGCGGTCGCGATGGGTTTCCGCCAGAAAGAAATTACGGTCGATTTTCAGAGTATCCAGTGGCAGGTGAGTCAGGTAGGCCATCGAGCTGTAGCCGGTACCGAAATCATCCACCGCAATCCGCAAGCCCAGTTCGTGCATGCCCTGCAACACCAGCACACTGCGCTCTGGGAAGCGCATCAGTGTCGATTCGGTGATTTCCAGTTCTATTTTTTCCGGCCGAATACCATGAGCCGCCAGTGAACTGGTGACCTTTTCCGAGATGGACGAGTTATAGCAATAGTTGGCCGGTATATTCAGGCACAGGTCAGGCGATGCATCCTGATCCTGCCAGGTCTTCATCTGGGAAAAAGCCGTGTGGAACAGCCAGTCATGAAAGGGTTCGGTGAGGTTGAGCCGATCGATCATGTCGATCAGCTCCATCGCATTCACGGATATGTCATTGCGCGGCCAGCGGCTCAATACTTCCAAACGCTCGATACGGAAGCTATCCGCGGCGACAATAGGCTGGAATGCCAGGGCCAGTTCACCATTTTCAATGGCTCTCGGCAGCTCCTTTTCCAGGGTGTGCTGGCGTGCCCACTCGTCTTTGTGCCGTTCGGAGAAGGAAAAAAACCGGATCAGGCTGTGCTTTTTAGCCTGATGCAAGGCCTGGTCTGCCTGTTTGATCAGCTCCTCGGCATTCCTCGCCGTATCCGGGTAGGTCGCCAGTCCGATAGACACGTTAATCAACAGGTTGTGACCGTTAACCTCAAACGGCATCGAAATGCTTCGCATCAGTTTATCGGCGACTTTACGGCCGGTATGATTGTCCACGTTTTCCAACAGCACCACAAACTCGTCACCACTAAGGCGCGCGGGGCTATCGGTACTGCGGCAGTTGCTGTGGATTCTCTCCGCCACGGCTTTCAGCAGGTAGTCGCCCGTCGTATGGCCATAGGTTTCGTTGATGGTCTTGAAGTTGTCCAGGTCGATATAAAGCAGTGCACAGCGTTCGGTATAACGATCGCAGCGTTTGAGGGCAAGGGACAGCCGGTTCATCAACAGATCGCGGTTCAGCAAGCCGGTCAGTGCATCATTGTGGGCCAGATGCTGGAGTTGTTGCTGCAGACGACTGGACCGTAAGGCGTTGGTCAGGGATGCATACAGCCGCGGCGATGTCAGTTCCTCGCGCGCCAGACAGTCCTGCGCGCCGCTTTTCAGCATTCGTACCGCGAGTTCGGCATCCTTTTTGTCGGCAAGAACAACAACGGGTAACACCGCTTCCGGATGGAAACGTCGCAAACGACTCAGGAAACGCGGCCCGTTCTGGCCCGGCAAGTCGAAATCGACGACACAACACAACGGCTTGTGCTCGTTAGCCATACGCAACGCATCATTGGCGGATTCGGCCTCGATAATGACGGGAAACTCGTGCGCATACTTTTCCAGCAACTGCCGAATGCTAAGCCGGTCTGACAGTCGGCTCGAGACGATCAGAATAGGCTGATGATGTTGATGATGTGTCGATGCCACAAAGACTTCCCTTGAATAATGCCGGAACAAAACGGACGGTCAGCGCATTCCGCAGCCTTTTATCCACAGACAAAAAACCCGTACTTCGCTATTCAGCATAGTTCAATCAAAGACAGTGGCAAGGAGAGAGACGGGTGCGCAGAAAAGCGCACCACGGATTGTTATCGACGGTTTCAGGCCGTAGCGGCCGCTGGCGCCGACCTGACATCGCCCAGACGGCGAATGGTTTCACGCAGATTCTGCAGCGAGTTGATGTGCAGATAAATCAGCTCCAGTTCGTCGGTCTGGGCCAGTTCCGCCATTTGCTCCCCGGTCAATTTGCGCAGTTTGTCACGGCTAATGACAAAAAACCCGTTCAGGGAGCCGGACTGACCATCGGGCGTTTTGAATTGCGCACCCATGGGTTCCATAATGTCGAGCGATTCCAGTTTTTTGGTAAAAAGCTGGGTGCGACGGAAATGCGCCTGATATTCCTTCAGGAAATCAACCACCTTATCCAGATAGGGCGAATTTTCACCGGTTTCGGTAAACAGACGGTCGCCCTCGCCTTCCGGGCTGCACCCTTCATATTCTTCATCCAGGCATAACGTCAGGGTATTGCCATCGTCGGAGGTGGAAAAGACGAAAGGATAACGCCGGATAAACGCCGGGATGTATTTGGCCTGCCATTTGCCAGCGTCATCGACGTACAGGTTTTCCTTATGACGTACGCCCATGACTGCAATCGGCACGAGTCCATCTTCGCTCTTGGCAAAGACGATGGAAAATTCCAGGGAAGCTGCAGGAAACTCGACAGCGGTCAGTGGTACCGAGTTTATATCGCGAGCGAAATTGAATGTATTGGAGTTCTTGATACCCCAGTTGGCGTGACTTTTCTTGTTGAGAGGCGCCACTTTCTGATAGATCAGCATTGTTTTACTCATAAATAAATCTCCTAAGCGTAAGATCCCGCCGCGCTGCCTGCCGCGTTGCCGACAGCCTGACCCGGCTGTTTTTTGCGTTGCAATGTCGTAGTTCAGTGACTCTGGGGCCCGTAACTTATCACTCTCAGACGCATTAGTCCTCCTTTTATTGCGTCATTGGCTGCGAAGTCATCGCAAATTAAGAGGCAATTGCTGGCAGGCCTGCTAAATTTATTGAAACAGGTCACATGCGTTGGGCGGCCGCGAAAGCAACAATTTCCGCCATGCACGCATTATTCAGTCGTATCCATTCCGCTAATTTCTTAAGGCGTCCCGGGAACCATGGCGTTAATCCCCAAACTCGACAGTGGTGTGATCGAAGAAGGGCTGGACCGGGCTAACCTGATGCGTCTGCGTCGCCGGTTTTTGGCGATCAGTGACACCCGCCTGCAGCGTACCCGCGCGGCGCTCACCCATCGACAACGCATTTTTCTGGACGCGCTGCCGCTGATTTTTCATTGTAACCACCCCATGCTGCCAGGCTTTGTATCTCACAGTGCGCCATGCGGCATCAGTGAGTTCAAGCCGGGCAAAAATGATATTGCCAGCGGCAAGACGCTGGCCCGCAGCTTTTGCCTCACCCATTCACCCGTCAACCAGGATATCTGGGGTATCTACCTGATGGGCAGCAGTGGCACCCTGGCGCACAGCGTCCATAGTGATTTTGATGTCTGGCTCTGCCACAACCCGGCCCTGTCACGCAGTGCCTGCCAGGAGCTACAGGAAAAAAGTGACCGGGTCAGTCAGTGGGCGCAGAGCCTGCGTCTGGATGTTCACATCTTCCTGATGAACAGCGAGACTTTCAGTACCGGCACCACTTTGCTTATGGACGAAGAGTCCAGTGGCACCGCCCAGCGCCTGCTGTTGCTCGACGAGTTCTATCGTACAGCCGTACATCTCGCCGGTCGCCTGCCGCTGTGGTGGTTTACACCGGTGGCAGAAGAACACCGTTACGCCGAATTCACCGCAACGCTGCTCAACCGCCGTTACCTTCGCGCTGAAACGGTACTGGATTTTGGCAGCCTGCATGCCATGCCACCCGGCGAATTTCTGGGCGCCGGGATCTGGCAGCTGTACAAGGCCATCGCCTCGCCTTATAAATCGGTATTAAAGCTTCTGCTGATGGAGGCCTACGTCAGCGAGTTTCCGACCATTCGCTCGCTGGCCATGGACTTCAAACAGCGTGTGTACCACGGCGAATCCGACGTGGACCGGCTGGACCCCTACCTGCTGATTTACCAGCGCCTTGAAAAATACCTTTTACAGGAAAAAGACACCGAACGCCTGGAACTGGCCCGTCGCTGCCTTTACTATAAAGTCAACAAGGCCCTGTCGAAACCACCGGGCCGTCAGGGCAAGAGCTGGCAGCGACTGATGCTGGAACGCCTGGTCGAGTCCTGGGGTTGGGGAGCGGACTATATCCGGTTGCTGGATGAGCGTCAGCAATGGAAAACCCATCAGGTTCATGCTGAGCGCAACCAGCTGGTACACGCCCTCAATCGCAGCTATCAGGCGCTGTACCGGTTTGCCGACCATTGCGGCGCGGCCCTGTCGATGTCCCAGACGGAACTCACTGTGCTCGGTCGCAAACTGCAGGCCGCCTTTGAACGACGGCCCGGTAAAGTCGACTGGATCAACCCCGCTATCAGTGGCGATCTCAGTGAACCGGTGCTGAGCCTGCGGCAGCGGGTCCGGGTCGATGTCGACGCGCCCCCGGTCCTGGCCGAATGGCAACTGTTCGGCAGCATAACCGGCGTCCACCTGCCATTGCGCAAAAGCAGCAGCCCGGCGGAACTGTTGCTTTGGGCTCACCTGAACGGTGTTATTGACGATCATCCCCAGTTTGAACTGGGTGATGCCCCGTCCCTGAGCGAGCTGTCCTTGCGCCGTGCGCTGGCCCGCCTGCGCCAATGGCTCCCCGATCCGCTGCCTGCACAGGGGCATTCAGTCTTTCTGCGGCCAGCAGAACCGGCCCGGGTGCTGTTACTGGTCAATCTGGGGGCCGAGTCCCGGACAGATCCCAGCGAGAGTGGGTTACAGATTCTCAGCGACCGCAACGACCCATTCAACTATGGCAGCCAGGCTGTCAGTCTCGTGTCCTGTGTGGATGTGATTATCGAGAATTCCTGGCACGAACTGACCTGTCAGCATTTTCACGGGCCGTCTGCGCTGCTGGATGCGCTGCATGCTTACATGGCGTTGTGCGTGCCGGGCAGCTACCAGGCACCGCCCGAACTGACCATCGATTCTATGAGCCGGACCGGGTCGACCCATATCAGCCAGCGTGTACGGCAGTGGTTCGCCGAAATCTGTCATTGTTATTACAGCGGCATCAAGCCGTCGTCCACGCGCTATATTTTCCGGTTATCCGGCCAGTTTTACAGCCTGCAGTTTGAAGGGCCCAGGCTGATAAGCCGCCAACACGGCGACCGGCAGCAGTTATTGAATTTTCTGGGGGAGCGGCAGAGTCGGTACAGTCCGATCATGTTCGACACCAACAGTTTTATGCACGACACGCTGGGCCTGATCGCCCGCCGGACGACGGCCCAGGCGCTGCATGTGTTCTATCTGAAACAGGAAGACCAGCTGGAAGTGAGTGTGATCGATGAAATGGGCTCATTGGTAATATTCCATTACCCCCATACCCCTCAGCTGTTTGCCATTAACTCGCTGCACATCTTTTTGCGCGCGGTGCTGGCCCATGATTACCACCATTTGACACTGGCGCGGGAATACAATTATGGCGTACAACCGATTGAGTTCCACGAAATCTGCGATGATCCGCATTATCCGCTTTCATTAAACAACCGAATAGTCACCATCGAGTTTCAGCCGTCCCAATGGCTTGACCTGAAGGTTACGGCCCATCCTGACAGCATCGCAGGGTTGGGTTTCAGTTTTGATTGTCTGCAGCAGCATTTCAGCTGGCATGTGCTGGGAGCGCGGGTCTTTACCGAAGTGGCCCGCCTGATTCTGGCGCAGCGACGCCAACGCGAACGGTACCCTGTATATATCACCGATCTCGACCTTTCTACCTGCCGGTACCTGCTGAGCGAAGACGGTTACCTGCAAACCAGCCAGTATCTGCGGATCAAGGACGAGCTGGAGCAGAAACTCAACCGCGCTCTGCTCGACACCGACGCCGTGGTCATTGAACAGATAGACAATCGCTAGCCGGCTTACGGTCCATTGTGATCCGAAAAATGCAATCGTGATTTCGGAATGCCGATTGCGATCCTGAAAAGCCGGTTGTGACCCGGCGCAGCCGCGCTTATACTTTGGCCATTTGGCCTGAACCAATGATGATTTACCGAATAAAAACGAAGCCATTGATCCGACTGTGCTGCCTGCTCGCCATCGCCGCAGGACTCGGTGCCTGCGGCCAGAAGGGACCGCTCACACTGCCACAACCTACAGAACCACCACAGGCCCCTGCGCCGGAAAACGAGTAATACCATGTCCAGTTTTGAATACCGTAACGACGAGCTTTTCGTCGAGCAGACCAGTCTTGTGCAGTTGGCGAACCAGTATGGCACGCCCACCTATATCTACAGCAATGCGGCGATCACAGCGGCCTACCAGGCCTATGCCAGCGCACTTGGCAACCACCCCGGCATGATCTGTTATGCCGTCAAAGCCAACTCCAATATAGCCATTCTCCAGTTACTGGCCCGGCTCGGTGCGGGGTTTGATATCGTATCGGCGGGTGAGCTGGAGCGCGTTCTGCAGGCTGGCGGCAAACCTGAGCGTGTTGTGTTCTCGGGCGTTGGCAAGCTTCCCGAGGAGATGGCGCGCGCACTCCAGGCCGGGGTGCACTGCTTCAATATCGAGTCGGAGGCCGAGCTGGACCAGCTGTTCCAGGTCGCTTCTGCCCAGGGCGCCGTTGCCCGGATTTCCCTGCGGGTCAACCCGGATGTGAATGCCGGCACACATCCCTATATCTCTACCGGTCTGAAAGAAAACAAATTCGGTATCGATATCGAACAGGCGCTTGATGTCTACCGCCGGGCACAAAAAATGCCCTCCATCGAGATAGTCGGCGTAGATTGTCACATTGGTTCGCAGCTGACCTCCCAGGCACCGTTTCTCGACGCGCTGGACCGGCTGCTGGTGCTGGTTGATCAATTGGAAGATGCCGGAATCGCGCTCCAGCATCTTGATCTGGGTGGCGGACTGGGTGTCACCTACCGCGACGAGACCCCACCGCTGGTAAGCGATTACGTCGCAGCCGTCAAAGCGCGGTTACAGGGGCGGTCGCTGGCGCTGCTGTTTGAGCCGGGACGGTCCATTGTTGCCAACGCCGGCGTATTGCTGAGCAAGGTGATCTATCTTAAAAGAACACCACACAAGAACTTCGCCGTCATCGATGCCGCCATGAATGACAACATTCGCCCGGCGCTGTATCAGGCCTGGCAGGATATTGTGCCGGTAAAGTTGCGCGACGCTGAACCCGAGACCTGGGATGTTGTGGGACCTGTGTGTGAAACCGGCGACTTTCTCGGCAAAGACCGGCCGCTGGCACTGAATGCAGGTGATTTAGTGGCCATCAAGTCAACCGGCGCTTATGGTTTTACCATGAGCTCCAACTACAACAGTCGTCCGCGTGCGGCTGAAATTCTGGTTGACGGCAGCAGTTGCCACGAAGTCCGTCGACGGGAAACGATCTCAGATCTGTTTAATCACGAGTCGCTATTGCCATAAGGCTGCTATAAGGACCGTTCGGAATGAAATTGCGCTTTACCAAGATGACGGGATTGGGTAACGACTTCGTCATGATCGACGCCATCAGCCAGCGGGTGAGCATTACGCCCGAACGGGTGCGCAGGCTGGCCGATCGCCATTTCGGCATTGGTTGTGATCAGGTCCTGATCGTTGAGCCCCCGGTGTCGCCGAGCGCCGATTTCCGCTATCGAATCTTCAACAACGACGGCAGTGAAGTCGAAAACTGCGGCAATGGCGCGCGCTGCTTCGCCATTTTTGTGCGGCAGCGAAAGCTGACCGGGCGCCGGGAGATCCGCGTTGAAACCGCCGGCGGCAACCTGCTGTTGCGGGTCGACCCGGACAACCAGGTGACAGTGGATATGGGCCTGCCCCGCTTCGAACCGGCGGATATTCCGTTCCGGGCGGCCGCCCGCGCAACCACCTACCCGCTGGTACTGAGCAACACCGCGCTGACCATATCAGCACTGTCGATGGGCAACCCCCACGCGGTGACGGTTGTTGACGACGTGCTGCAGTTTCCGGTGGAAATCCTGGGACCGGAAATAGAAAAACACCCGGATTTTCCGCGCCGGGTCAATGCCGGTTTTATGGAAATCGTCGACCGGCATACCATCCGTTTGCGGGTTTATGAGCGCGGCGTCGGCGAAACGCTCGCCTGCGGGACCGGCGCCTGCGCGGCGGCAACCGCCGGCATTGTGCAGGGATTTCTGGACTCGCCGGTAACCGTGCATCTGCCGGGCGGCGCGCTCGAAATTCAGTGGGCTTCACCTGAACAACCGGTGCTGATGACCGGCCCGGCCACCACCGTATTCCATGGACAGATTCACCTATAAAACGATGAAATAATGCCATGAAAGACAAAGCGCCACCCCTGACAGACCAGCAGGTTCGGGACTATCTGCTGGCTAACCCGGCTTTTTTTGAGCAGCACCCCGAATGGCTGACCGATCTGTCACTGTTACACAGCAGCGGCGCAGCCACCTCTCTGATCGAAAAGCAGGTGTCGGTACTGCGTCAACGCAACACCGAGTTGCGCAACAAGCTGAACCAGCTGCTGGAAAACGCCCGCGAAAATGACCGTCTGTTCGAACGTACCAAACGGCTGGTACTGGCGTTGATCGAGTGCGACGATACTGGCGACCTGGTGGATGCACTCTATTTCAGTTTCGACAAGGAATTCAGCATCCCCTATACACGCGTATTCCTCTGTGGCGACGACTTTCCCGATACCAACGCCCGCTGGGTCAATCCGGACGAGGCGCGCCTGAAACTGGGTCCGCATTTTCAGACTGCCCGAACCCAGACCGGCTACCTCAGCACGGATGACATCAAGTACCTGTTTGATCAGGATGCGCCGAAAATCCATTCCGCGGCATTGGCCGTGTTCGGCATCACCGACCCGCTGGGGCTGATCGCGATCGGCCACCCCAACGCCAGCTATTACGAATCCGGTATGGGCACCTTGTTCCTGCGTCATATCGCGGATGTGTTTGGCAGTCGGGTATACAAACTGTTACAGCATCGCGTGCGCCACGACAGTCTGGTGTAGACCTACCAGGGCCGCCCCCGGGTTACCCTGGTGCAGGGCAATTGCAGATGCAATGCGGCTTTGGAGACAATATGGGCACTGACTGGCGCCGTTATAAACAGAAATAGCGCAATCAGTACCTCGTGCAGACTCAGGCCATCGCCACGAAAGCTGAAAAAAATCAGCGATCCGATCACCATCCCGCCAACACCCAGCGTTGTCGCCTTGGTCGGACCGTGCAGGCGCATATAAAAATCCGGCAATCGGGCAAGCCCGATGGAACCGATCAAAGCGAAACTCGCCCCCACCAACAGAAACAGTGATACGAGAATTTCAACGGTTAGCGACATGAGAATACTCTCCCTCTTGACCTGCTCATCGTGTGATTATTCAATGATGTCACCGCGCAAAATGTACTTCGACAGTGCAACGGTGCCCACAAACCCCATGACGGCGATAATCAGCGCCGCCTCGAAGTTGTAGTTTGAATCCAGATAAATGCCGAACAGTATCAACAGGGCAATCGTGTTGATATACATCGTGTCCAGCGCCAATATGCGATCCGGCAGTGAGGGGCCGCGTATCAGTCGCCATAAGTTAAGTATCAGTGCCAGGCTCATCATGGCCATGGCAATGGGAATCACCTGTGCGAGCATTCGAATATCTCCTTGAGTGGCGCTTCGTATCGCTGCTTGATCGCAGCCAGCGCGGCGTCGATATCATCAACGTGCAATGAATGAATCAACAGGGTTCGCCGGTCGGCACTTAAGTCGGTGGACACCGTACCCGGGGTCATGGAAATGGTGTTGGCCAGCAGCGTAATGGTGAAATCCTCTTTCACATCCAGCGTTAATACCATAAACGCCGGCTTCAGTCGGCCGGCCGGGGACAGGATCAGACGGGCCACCGTCCAATTGGCAATGACAATATCCCACAGCACCGTCATCACAAATTTCAACGACACCAGCGGCTTGCGCACCGTCATTTCTTCAGGCCAGAAAGACTGGGTAAACCAGGGGATGGCCCAGGCGAGTATGCCACCCAGTACGACGTGCCCCCCGCTGAAATCGTTCATCAGCAAAAGCCAGAGCAACCACATAAACAGGCTGAGGGCAATATGGGGAAACCATTGACGGCGTCGCTGCATCTTAGTCTCCTTGTACGGGCCGGTGATTCATCACGGCATCAATGTAGGCTGCCGGCTCAGATAATTGCTGCGCCAGCGCATCGGTGTAGTTCATAACAGTCTGACCGAATATGACCAGTAATGGCCCCAGTGCCAGCAACGCGACAGTTATCCATAGCGAGATTCGATCCGGCGGCGGGCTGCCATCCGCAGCGCCGGACGTACGCCAGAACAGTGTGCTGCCGGTTCGACTGAGCGCAATAATCGATACCAGACCACTGATCAATACGACAGACCAGAGCCATCCGGCTTCGGCCCCGGTGCCGGTTGACTGCAATAACATCAGCTTTCCAATAAAACCACTTAATGGCGGGATGCCGGCGACGCTCGCCGCACCGATGAAAAACAGACTGCCCAACAACGCGCTTTGTAACAGTGGCGGGCCGCTGACAACCGTATCGGTAAGCAACCCCCGCTGACGCGCAATCAAATCGGCCAGCAGAAACAGCGCGCCGCATATCCAGGTCGAGTGCACCAGGTAGTAAAGCGTAGCACTGAGCGCATAGGGGTTATTCAGCGCGACGCCTGCCAAAAGCGTTCCGACGGAAATAATCACCAGATAGGCAATTTGCATCTTCAGCCCGGTCGCGGACAATACACCGATAAAACCGAGCACCAGGGTCAACAGTGCCAGGGGCCAGAGCCAGTACAGGGCAAAGTGCGCAATACCCCCGGCGCTGTCACCAAAAATCAGGGGATAGACCCGGATAATGGCGTATACCCCGACCTTGGTCATAATCGCAAACAGGGCTGCCACCGGTGCGGCGGCGGACGCGTAAGCCCGCGGCAGCCAGAAGTACAGCGGCACGATGGCCGCCTTCAACCCGAACACCACCAGCAACAGGGCGCCAGCGGCGGCAACCAGCGGTGCATCTTCAGGGTTCAGTGAGGCGACGCGCTGCGCCATGTCGGCCATATTAAGCGTGCCGGTCAGGCCGTACAGCATGGCCGCGGCGATCAGGAAAAGACTGGACCCGGTCAGATTCAAAATAACATAGTGCAAGCCGGCCCGAACCCGTGCCGGTCCGCCGCCATGCAACAACAGCGCATACGAGGCCAGCAGCAATACCTCGAAAAAGACAAACAGGTTAAACAGATCGCCGGTGAGAAAGGCGCCATTCACCCCCATTAACAGGAAGTGCACCAGACTGTGCAGGTTGCTGCCACGGGTATCCTCACCGCGGGTAGCGAAGCCGAGACTGAACAGCGCCAGCACACTGGTGACACCCAGCATCAGGGCACTGAGACGATCCAGAACCAGCGCAATACCAAACGGCGGCGCCCAGTTGCCCACCGCGTAGACCTCGATATTGTCGCGACTGGCCGACACAACCAAAAGGCTACATACGCCAACCAGCGCCACGGCACTAAAAAGACTGACAATGCGCGACAGACGGATACTTCGGTCGGCCAACAGCAACAAAAGTACACCGGTGACCAGCGGCAACAGTATCGGAACAACGACCAGGTGGTTCATCGGCGCTCGCCTCCCGGCTCTGAAGTCCCATCAACATGGTCATTGCCCAATTCTGCGCGGCCGCGCAATGACAGCACCAGCACAAAAGCGGTCATGGCAAAGGCGATAACAATAGCGGTCAGAACCAGCGCCTGTGGCAAGGGATCGGCGTAGTTTTCTCCCTGCTCCGTTAGAATGGCGGGCGCATCGCTGTGCAGGCGCCCCATCACAAAAATAAAGAGGTTCACGGCGTAGGACAGCAGTGTCAGCCCCAGTATCACGGGAAACGTCCGCGAACGCAGCAACAGGTAAAAGCCGCAACTGCTGAGTACCGCAATGATCAAGGCGATTAGCGCTTCCATATCAAATCTCCCTGGCCGGACTGTCATGGCTGGTCTGGGCCAGGATCCCAAGATGCGCCAGTATCAGGAGCGTAGCGCCCACGACGGTTAAGTACACGCCAAGGTCGAATGCGAGCGCGGAGGCAATTTCGAATTTGCCAACCACCGGCCAGTCGAGATAGGTAAAGGTCGATGTCAGGAACGGATAACCAAATACCCAGCTACCCAGGCCGGTAACCGTGGCGATCAGTACGCCGGCCGCCGCCACTCGCCGGTACTCCCAATTCAGACGTTGATGCACCCAGCTCACCCCGCTGGTCACATATTGCAGAATAATCGCCACACTGGTGATCAGGCCAGCAATAAAGCCTCCACCGGGGAGGTTGTGGCCACGGACAAATATATAGGTAGACACCAGCAGCGCCAGGGGCAACAGAATCCGGCCCATAACCGCCAGAATCGGCGGATGCGGCTCCTTGTCCCATACCCGGTTGTCACCGTCTGTATGCGGCAGTGCCAGCTTGAGGCCGTGCAGCAGACTGTAGATACCGACAGCAGCAATCGCCAGTACCGTGATTTCACCCAGCGTATCAAAGCCCCGGAAGTCCACCAGGATGACGTTGACCACGTTGGTCCCCCCACCGCCGGTTTTACTGTTGGCCAGAAAGAAGTCGCTGATCGGGTTATAGGGGCGGGTAAGGACGCTCCAGGCCAGCAGGCCCAGGCCTGTCCCGCCGGCTCCGGCCAGCAGCATGTCGCGCGAGACACGTGCCTTGTTGGATTCATTCGGTGTCATCTGCGGCAGAAAGTAAAGCGCCAGCATAATCAGAACAATGGTTACCACTTCCACCGACAGCTGTGTCAACGCCAGATCCGGCGCGGAAAACCGCACGAACATCAAGGCCACAATCAACCCGACCACGCTCAACAGCAACAGTGCGGCAAATCGGTTGTGGTGCAACAATACCGTGCCAAAGGCACCCACAATGGCGATGATACCCAGCAGCACCGTTACCGGGTCCAGGGGGGTGAGCGGTTCGGTGCCGGTAAAGCTGGCAAGAGGCCAGAGCAGGGAAATGCAAAACACGACTGCGGACGCGAGAAACAACGCCATATAGCGCTGCAGGGAGCCATTTTCAAGCTGTCGGGTAAGCCATTGACTGCCCCGCACCGACGCCTGTACCACCCGTTCAAACACCAGTTTCATATCGGGTCGCGAAAAACGGCCATACAGACTGAATAACCATCGCCGTTGACTGTAAATCAGCAAGCCACCGGCCAGGGCCAGCACGCTCATCAGCAGTGGTAGATTGAAACCGTGCCACAAAGCAATGTGGTAATCCGGGCGGGCGGCACCCAACACCGCCAGTGAGGCCGCGTTAAGAAACGGCTCCACTGTGTATAGGGGAAGCACACCTACCAGCAAACACAACGCAACGAGAATTTCCACGGGGACAATCATGTAACGCGGCGGTTCATGGGGCGGGTATTTGGGCAGGTCTATCGGTTCACCATTGAAAAAGACGTCGTGAATAAAACGCAGCGAATAGGCGACCGAAAACATTCCAGCCAGGGTCGCCAATACGGGAACAATCATATCCAGCGCGGCGAAACGCTGCACATTGAGTGTTTCTGCAAAAAACATTTCCTTGCTCAGGAAGCCATTGAGCAGCGGCACACCCGCCATCGCAGCCGCCGCCACCATCGCCAGGACGGCGGTGTGCGGCATGTATTTGCGCAAGCCATTCAGCAAACGCATATCGCGCGTACCGGTCTCATGATCTATGATGCCGGCCGCCATAAACAATGACGCCTTGAATGTCGCGTGATTAATGATATGAAACAGTGCCGCGACAGTCGCCATCGGCGTACTGAGCCCAAACAGCAGCGTAATCAGACCCAGATGGCTGATCGTGGAATAGGCCAGCAGGCCTTTCAGATCGTGCTTGAACAGCGCCACATAGGCGCCGAAGACCAGCGTCGCGAGTCCGACCGACGTGACGATGTAAAACCACAGTTCACTGCCGGACAGGGCCGGATACATACGTGCCAACAAAAAGACACCGGCTTTTACCATAGTCGCCGAATGCAGGTAGGCCGACACAGGGGTGGGCGCAGCCATGGCATGCGACAACCAGAAGTGGAACGGAAACTGGGCCGATTTGGTAAAGGCACCCAGCAGTACCAGAATCAACGCAGCGGGGTACAGTGCATGCTGCTGCAGTGTTGCCGCCGATGTGAGGATGACGCCCAGATTGAAGCTGCCCACAATATTGCCGATAATCAGCGCACCCGCCAGCAGCGCCAAGCCGCCGGCTCCGGTGATTGCCAACGCCATGCGAGCCCCTTTGCGGGCATCACTGTTGTGGGACCAGTAACCGATCAGCAGGAAAGAAGTCAGGCTGGTCATTTCCCAGAATACGACGAGCAACAACAGATTGTCGGACATGACGATGCCCAGCATCGCGGTCATAAAAAGCAGTAACAGCGCATACAGCCTGCCCAGCGAATCCTTGTCCTTTAGGTAGTACCGGGCGTACAGAATCACCAGCAACCCGATTCCCAGAATCAATAACGCGAACATCATGCTCAGGCCATCGAGCCGCAGACTCAGATCCAGCCCCACCCGGGGCAACCACGCTTGATGAAACAGTAATGTTTCACCCGTCAACAAAGATGGCAGTTGCATCAGCAGCAGCGCCATCGCCACCATCGGCCCCAATGCCGTTGACAGGGCGCACCAGTTGCGGCCTGCGCGTTCCGTCCACAACGGCACCATTGCGCCGAGCAACGGCAGAAAAACAATTAACAGAAGCGTCATTGCGACAATACTCCGACCTTGTCTTGCGGCTCAGGAGTAGCGCCCCCGAGCCCGGGATTATGGGCAAAAATTCTACGTGCAGATTTTATTCGGAACCGCCGGTGGCGGGTTAATCGATTGCGCTGGTAACAGAAGGGTAATGCGGCGGGTCGGTAAAAAATGGCTGGCGCTGTGATCGTTGCCGGATAGCGGAGGAAAGGGCTGGCGGGACTGGCAGTTGCACAGGGTTTGCTCCGGTTAAATTCAGAAAAACGATACGGCGTCCAAATAGCGGGCTGGGATTGGAGCCCGATTATAAATAAATGATGCCGGTAATGCTATAACAGATCCCCGGAGCCGGGCCGATAGCACCTGGCACACCAGCGGCCGCAGCTGCCAGCGTGCCGCCTGTCAGGACCCCAGTAACGCCAACAGTTCTTCGCCGTTATTGGGTAACCCGACTTTGCCAGTCTGGTCAAAAATCGCGTCGGCCAACGCCTGCTTCTCCCGTTGCATGGCCTGGATTTTTTCTTCCACGGTGCCGCTTGCCACCAGCTTGTACACGAAAACCGGCTTGTCCTGACCAATCCGGTAGGCACGGTCGGTCGCCTGATTTTCAACCGCGGGGTTCCACCAGGGATCTACATGCACCACGGTATCCGCCGCCGTCAGGTTCAGGCCGGCACCGCCGGCTTTTAAACTGATCAGAAACACCGATGCGGGGCCCTCCTGAAACGCGGTAATGGCGTCCTGGCGCTTGCGCGTCTGCCCGGTCAACTTGCTGGTTACAATACCAAGCTGGTTCAGCCCGGTTTCAACCAGCGCGATCATTTGCGTAAACTGGGAAAACACCAGTACCTTGCGCCCCTCTTCGACCAGTTCGGGCAGTTTTTCCAGCAGCCATGCCATTTTGGCGCTGGACTTTACTTTGCCTGCGGCCTTCAGCTTGACCAGGCGCGCATCAATACACGCCTGACGCAATTTCAACAACGCATCCAAAAACTCGATGTGACTGCGCGCCGCGCCTTTTTTCTGGATGAGGTCGCGCACCCGCTTCTCCATGGTCACACGGATGCTTTCATAAAGCGCTTTCTGATCGCGCGCCAGCTCTACCATTTCGGTAATTTCGGTTTTCTGCGGCAGTTCGTCAACCACCGCCGCTTTGGTGCGGCGCAACATAAAGGGTGCCAGCCGGCATGACAGTTCGCGATTGCGCTCGCTGTTGCCTTCAACTTCGATTTCCCGTCGAAAATGCCGCGCAAAAAAACGCTGGTTGCCCAGCAAACCCGGCAGACTGAAATCCGCAATAGACCACAGCTCGCCCAGGTGATTCTCCAGCGGGGTCCCGGTCAGACACAGGCGCATGGCCGCAGGCAATTGCTTAACCAGCCGCGTGGTCTTGGCTTGCGGGTTTTTGATATTCTGCGCCTCGTCAAGAATGACCAGATCAAACTGGTGCTGCCGGTACAGTTCAAAATCCCGCTGGATCAACGCATAGGATGTTATGACAAGATCGTGATTCGCCATCACCGTAAACCCGTCGTGTCGCGCCGGACCATGCAGCGTCATGCAGGATAGATTGGGTGTAAATCGGAGGGCTTCCTGTTCCCAGTTCCAGATCAGCGATGTAGGTGCAACCACCAGCGCGCCCCGCGCCAGTTTTCGTTGCGTTTTCAGCTTCTGGATAAACGCCAGGGACTGCAGCGTTTTTCCCAGCCCCATGTCGTCGGCGAGAATACCGCCCAGACCGTATTGATGCAGAAACATCATCCAGCTCAGGCCCTGTGCCTGGTAGTCACGCAGGTCTGCCCGCAGGGATTTGGGCGGGGCAACCGGCTTTAATCCCGTAAAATTTTTCAGTTTCTTGCGGAGCGTCTGTAGCGAGACCGCTTTTTTACAGTTAAGGTCGTCCAGGTAATCCAGCTCAACCACTTTGTACGCCGGTAGTTTGGCTGTATCCTGGCCGGCACTGAACATTTCCAGCAATACGCCCAGCATGGGTTTGAGAGACGCCATGTCGGCCATGACCCATGCGCCCTGCTCATCCTGCAACGGCAGGGAATCGGGCATGCCCGCATCCATCCACCGCGCCAGAATATCGCTCGATTCCAGCTCCAGACTATCAATCGAAATCGTGAGTTTCAGATCGAACCAGTTGTCAACGTGATTGCTTGCCTCGCCTTGCACCCGTGCGCGGGCGCGGGGGTCGGTATAGCCGGGATCGATTTCCACCTGCCATCCGCGGTCCGACACCAGAGCCTCCAGCGCCGGCAGCAATTTTTGCCACGCGCCGATATAGGCGCCGACTTCGTCCGCCCCCGGTCCCCATGCCGGTTCACCCGTGGCTTCGTGGAAGCGCGAGACCAGCCCCAACCGGCGCAGCTCCCGGTTCAGGGCCTCTTCGGCCTCCAGGTTGCGTTCAACGCGCAGATACCCATCTGCCGCTGCGACCAGTTGCATGCGGGGCCCCCCGTCCCATTCGTTGCTGCTCCGCATACTCGACTCCAGCTTCGGTAACTGGATTTCATGTGGGCCGTAAACGGCACTTAACCGCAACGCCGGCAGGACGCCATCCGCCTCTGTGTCGATGGCGATTAACCGCACCACCGGCGTTGGCTGGCTAACGACCTGAGCGTTGCACATGCCTTCCGGCAGCGGCAGGCTATCGCCTAAATGGTTCGCCAGGCTCAGGCAAACCTGCTCAAACTGGGCATCAGGAACAGGTGGCATATCAAGTAACATCGCCACCCGTTCGGCGGGTATGGCAGATTCAACCCGGCCTATACGGTTACCCGCCAGATACAGCGGCGGTGAAACCTTGATCAGCCGCCATGTTGCGTCCGGTTCCGGTGTCAAGGCCGGGACGAGGTGATTCATGACCCCGCGCTTTTCCCAGCACCATTGCAGATCGCGCACCATCCCGGTCTTTATGGGCAACCGGGTCTGCCCCTCCAGCAGCAGCTCGCGATTCAGCGCTGCGGTCAGTGCCAGGTAGCCGGTGTTGCCGACCACGGGGTAGCCGCTGTCCGCCGTCACGCTGCGAAACTCCCATTCGTCGCGGGCCAGCAATGTCAGCAGATCCCGCAGCTCACCGACTTCCCCATGCGGATTGTAGGGGTCATCGGCAATCTCATACGGCTGCACATCCTTCACTTGTCCCCACTCGCCGTTTTGTTTGAGGTACAGCTTCACCGGTCGCAACCCGATCGGGTGGGAATCAGTATCAAGCAACAACCGAAAGTGCCAACGACCCGATTCCGGCCGGACTGGCGCCCCGCCACCGACGAGCTGTTGCAACCACACCGCCACAGACTGGTCTGTCTGGTCTGCGATCCGGGTATCACTGTTACCCTGTGCGAGCCCGGCCGGCACGGCTTTACCGGGGGCATACCCCAGTGTCAGGCTATACGCCATTGCCGCTCCATGCTTACAGTCGAAGGCGTAGGGGCAACTGCATTCGCTGGAGATAGAATCAGCGTCCACGTAGAGCCAGGTCCGGTAGCGGTTGCCGCGACTGCCTTTCACTGCGGCAGAATAAACGCCGGCGTCACCGGCTTGCTGCTTGATCGGACCAACATGACCGGCCTGCATCAGGCTGCGGCCCCGGCCGGCAACTGTCCGACCAAAATATTCTGTAATGGACTGGGGTGAGATTATTTGTTCGACGTGCATATGCTTATATTCAACGCGAGTGGATGCAGCCGGCTCAAAGTGTCGACTGCGAAGCGGAGCCGGATCTCATCAGGCACAAAATCTGGTAGCGGCGCGGAGGGGATGGAATCTCGTATACAGACAGACTGGATTCTTCGCAAATTGCATCGCAGTTCACGGCACTGGGACGTTCTACGTCGTCCAGTTTACCCGGCCACCAGAACCTGCCGGAATTCTACCGCAAAATCGTCATAGAAACGTACCAGCTTCTGATCGAACCGGGGGTTTTTCACATTGTTTGATGGCGTCCTTAAGCCTGCCAGATCTGTTTGGCATTTACGAACTCGCGAATCCCATGCGGCCCCAGTTCCCGCCCGTAACCGGACCGCTTTGTACCTCCGCTGGGCAGACGCGGATCGGTTTTAACGATACCGTTGATGGCGATCTGGCCGGACTGAATGGCCATGGCCATCTTTTTGGCAACCGCTGTATCGCGCGTCCACACCGCCGCGCCCAGGCCATAATAGGTATCGTTAGCCAGTTCAATCGCGTGGTCAACAGATCTGGCACGGGTGACGCACATTACCGGCCCGAAGGTTTCCTCTCGAAATGCCGTCATCCCGGGCTCAACCTCCGTCAGCAGCGTTACCGGGTAAAAATAACCACTGCCGGACGGCAGCTCGCCACCCATCAGGCAACGCGCACCGGCTTCGAGGGTTTCTTCTACCTGTCGATGCAGGTTTTCGCGCAGATCCGCCCGGGCCAGTGGCCCGATATCGGTTTCCGGTGACAGCGGGTCGCCCACCCGAAGGCGCTCAAGGCGATGCTGCAGGCGCCCGACAAAATCGTCATACACAGCATCGTCGACAATAATCCGTTTGGCGGCAATACAGGACTGCCCGGCGTTGATGCAGCGCGAGAGCACCGCCACATCCGCGGCTTTGTCCAGATCGGCATCCCCCAAGATCACACAGGGATCCGAGCCACCCAGCTCCAGCACGGTGCGCTTCAGTGCCCCCGCAGCCAGTGAGGCGACCTTCGCCCCCGCTTCGCTGGAGCCGGTAAAAGTGACGCCGTTGATCCGCGAATCCTGGATAACTGGCACCACCCGGTGGGTTTCGATCGGGAGGTTTACCATCAGATCCGGAACGTCCATCTGTTGCGCTACCGCAGCGAATGCATACTCAAGCGCCAATGCACAGCCCGGCACGTTGGGATCATGCTTCATCACACAGGTGTTACCCGCCATCAGGCTCGGTGCCATAAAACGGAATGCCAGCCAGACCGGTGCGTTCCAGGGCAGTATCCCGAGAATGGTGCCCAAAGGTTGATAGCAGACATAGCTGAAGTTGGCATCGGAAGGCAGGATTTCATCAGTCAGGTACTGCTCGGCAAACTCGGCGTAGTGTTCAGCGCACCAGGCGGCCTTCTCCACTTCCGGGCCGCCCTCTTTGACGGGCTTGCCCATCTCTTCGGCCATCAGGGTTGTGAGCTGGCTTTTCTGGTGACGTAATTGAATCGCGAGCGCACGCAGTACGGCCGCGCGCTCCTGAAAGGTTTTCTGCTGCCACGGCAGCGTCGCATGATGTGCGGCGGTGAGACGGTCCTCAATCTGGGGATCGGTCAAGGCTTCGTATGCCTGAATGGTTCTGCCTGTCGCTGGATTGGTTGCTTTTAACATGTTCGTCACCTTAAATGTCGACGGTACAGCTATTGTTCGGAAAATACGGCCGTTGTATCGGCTGCGCCCCGGTCCTGCCTGCCCGCTTTCGCCGATACGTCGAACTCCGTGACGTTTGCACTGCTGTCAGGCGCGGCTGGAGCCGCAGAGGCGGTATCCGGCTTAACCGAAAAATCACGGTCCAGTGAAAAGAATGATTCGCAACCGTTGTCGGTGATCATGATGGTATCGGAGATCCCACAGGTCTTGTCGCCGTCGACACCCCACATCCAGGGTATAACGTGAAAAGTCATGCCTTCGCGCAATACGGTTGAATCTCCCTGCTTCAGGCTGACAATATAACCCTCGTCCCAGCTCGGCGGAAAGGCAATGCCAATGGCGTAACCTGAACGTGTTATCAGGCGGGCACCCACTTCGTTGCGGGTAATGATATTGCGCACCATGTTATCCACATCCGACACTGTCATGCCCGGCTGCACTGAGTCGTGCAGCACCTGCAGCGCCAGCTTCATGCACTCCTGTGCCTTGTACATGGAGTCGGACAGCGCGCCCAGCACCACCGTTCGCATCATCGCGGTATGGTAACGCCGATAGCACCCGCCGACTTCCAGAAACACGTGCTCCCCCGGCAGCACCGTACGGCCTTCCCAGGTGGCATGGCCGATCATGGTTCGCGGACCCGAGGTAACATAGGGCATGACTGCCGGTGGTTCGCCCCCGGCGCGAAACATGGCTTCACTGATGGCAGCGCCGATTTCGTTTTCTGTCACACCGGGCGCGCAGGCTGCTATACCCGCCTGCATACCGGCCTCGGTCGCAATCGCGGCCCTGCGCATAATGGCAATTTCCGCCGGCGATTTGCAGATACGGCCCTCTTCGACAATACCGAAGCAATCCAGCAGTTTGCCCTCCGTGAAGGTGGTGTGTATCCGATCCTGTTGATAGGCAGGGAAGAAGTAGCTATTGCGCTCATAGCCGATACGCTTGTTGGACAGCCCGAATTCCTTGAGCGCGTCCACCAGCATCTGGATGGCATCGCCAGTATCCGGATAGGGCCGGGTTCGCTCCACCCAGGTACGGGCAATAATGTTGGACTCTTCCAGCGCACGGGTAATCATGAATGGCTCGTCGTCCAGCGGCACCACCAGCGCCTGGAAGAATGAATAGCCTGTCGTCTGATAATCCGTCAGATACATGATATTTTCAGGGTCGGTGATCACCACGGCGTCCAGTTTGCGGTCGGCGATGCGGTTGCGCAGCGCCGTCAGCCGCTGCTGGTACTCTTCGAACGGAAAGGTCATATCGTCGCGCTGGATCATGCGGCCTCCATGACACGTTCGGTAACCTGTAGCAGAATGTGCATGCCTTCCTGCAAGTCCGCGTCGGGTATCGTAAGCGGCGGGATCAGCTTGACGACCCTGCCGCCGCTGCCGCAACTGGCAATCAGCAGGCCGTTTTCAAAACATTGCTGCACGATGGCTTTTGCCGTTTCGCCATCGGCAACATCCAGCCCCAGAATCATCCCCTTGCCACGAACGTCCAGTTGCGTGTACTTTTTGGTCAGCGCCGTCAGCTGCGTTTTCATTACCGCACCCTTGGTCTGCACTTCGTCCATCAGTTGCTGGTCTTCGAAATAGGACAGGGCTTCACTGCCCGCAACGAATGAGAGATTCTGCCCGCGAAACGTCCCGGTATGCTCTCCGGGCGACCAGTGCTTATCGAATTCGGGTTTTACCAGGTTCATGGCCATCGGCGTACCCATGCCACCAATACCTTTTGCAAGACAGACAATATCCGGCTCGATACCCGCGTTATCAAAACTGAAAAACGATCCCGTGCGCCCACACCCGACCTGAATGTCATCGACAATCAGCAGCGCGCCGACATCCTTTGCCAGTTGCTGCAACGCCTGCAGCCATGCCTGACTCGCCACGTTAACGCCGCCTTCCGCCTGAATGGTTTCTACCAGGAAGGCGGCGGGCGGGCGGATGCCGCTGGACGGGTCCGCGTACTGACCACGCAGCTGCGCCAGGCTCTCGACCCCACACCCCATGGTGCAGCCCGGACAGGGGGTTTCACACCCGAAGGGTTTGTGCACAACATTGGCCAGCGGCACACCCGCCGCACCGCGAAAATAGGCGTTGGCGGTACAGGCCAGCGCACCCAGCGTCATGCCGTGAAAACCTCGGGTAAACGCGACTACCTCCTGACGACCGGTTACGCGGCGCGCCAGCTTGAGCGCCGCCTCCACCGCATTGGCACCGGTGGGCCCCATAAACTGCAACTTGTGTGGCATCCGGCGCGGCTCAAGAATAATTTTGACGAAACGCTCCATAAACTGGCGCTTGGCCGTGGTGTGCAAATCCAGACTGTGAGTCACACCGTTGGTTTGCAGATACTGGATCATCGCCTGTTTCATTCGCTCGTTGTTATGACCGAAATTCAGCACGCCAGCGCCAGCAAAAAAATCGATGTATTCCCGGCCGTCTTCATCGATCTGGCGCGCATTGGAAGCCTTGTCAAACACCACAGGGTAAACACGGCAGTAGGCGCGGATGTCGGATTCTCGTTCATCAAAAATTGTCATTATCGGCTCCTGATGGTTGGATTTGTCCAGTCAGTCGTCATGCCTGCCGCCATTCAGGGCGAGTCAGTCAATGGAGGAAGCGGTGCACCAGCCAGGTGTGCATAGAGGCGGGTCACCATGGGAATCAAACGGTCATTAAAATCGTAATGCGGACTGTGACAGGGCACCTGATGGTGCGGCTCGTCATCGCCGGCGCCGATCAATGCAAAAGCGCCGGGGCGGTGTTGCAGGTAATAACTGAAATCCTCCGAGGCCATGATCGGCATACGGCTTTGCCGGTCCAGGCCCGCTTCACCAAACGCTTCACGCCATATATCGCGAACTTTGCCGGCCTGCCGGGCGTGGTTAATGGTGGCGTCATAGCGCGGCTCATGCACGACGCTGCATTGCACCCCGTAGCTCTGCGCGACCTGCTGGCTGATCTCGGTAATCAGACGGTTGACGGTGTCACGTGTGGCCGCGTCCGGAACCCGGATACTGCCACCAATAACCGTACGTGATGGAATAATGGTTGGACCACTGGGCGCCTCGATCGAAGTTATTGCGACAACCGCAGCCTGCTGTGGCGGTAGTCTGTGCGCGACAATCTGCTGCAGCGCCATCACCACAGCACTTGCCGCCACCACCGGATTCCGGCACAGTTCCGGCTGGCTGGCGTGCCCGCCCTGCCCCTCCAGTGTCAGACGGAAGACGCCATTGCCACACATTACGATATCGTCGGGGCAGGCCAGCTGCCCGAAAGGAATGGCCGGCCAGTTATGCCAGCCGTACACTTCATCCACACCGTCCAGCGCACCGGCCTCAATCATGCGCAAGGCGCCGTGTCCACCCTCTTCGGCCGGCTGAAACAGTAAGGTCACGGGACCGGCAAGCTGGTGTTCGTGATGTTTCAGCCAGGCGGCGCTGGCCATCAGCGTAGCCGTATGCCCGTCATGGCCGCAGGCGTGCATGCAGCCAGCGTGCTGTGAACTGTAAGATTTACCGGTTGCTTCGTGGATGGGTAAAGCATCGATATCGCCACGCAGAGCGATATGGGGGGACGCGGTGGAATCGCGGTTGAGCCAGGCGACGGTTCCGGTTTCGGCACACGCCCGCCAGGGAATATCAAGCGCGGTCAGGGCGCTACGGATTCGTTCGGCCGTACGATGTTCCTGCCATCCGAGCTCCGGGTAAGCATGCAGCTCGCGACGCAGCTGCAAAGCCTGAGAGATGGTTTTCTGCCAGAAAGCCGACATGATCCTCCCGTGAATCCAGTGCGCAGGTCTCGCATAACAGCACCAGGCGACGACGCAGCATTAGGTACGTTGGGACGATACTCTCACAGAAAACCCGTTTTGAACACTGTTGGCCAAAGAAAGGTGCCCGGGCAACCCTTGACCGGGCGTGCCAGCGTCGTTAACCGAAATCGGATACAGGGAAATTCAAATGCATGGGTCGGTCACGGGACCAGGCCGACGCATACAGCGTCAGCTGGCTTTATCCAGGTTCAGGCATTCCCGGTTGATCTTCGGGTATACATCGATCAATACCGATTTGGCGGTCTCGGATTGTACGCCCTGCAATGCCTGATACATGGCTTTATGCGTGACTTCCTCGACTTCCCGGGACTTTTGGACAAGGTCCCTGTCATTTTCGCTGCTCAAACCGGCCAGCATTTCCGGGTACATTTTTTGTAGCACACTGCCGAACGCATGTACGTTCTCGGCTTTTTCCTGCAGAAATGGTTCAAGGTAATGAATGGCAGCGCCGCGCGCACTGGCCATACGCCGAAAGATGTTTTGATGTTCAACACTTTCACAATGCATCGCGGCGGCTTCATAGAAGGCAATTCCGTCATTTAATGTATCGATCAGTTTTTTCAGGTGTTGGGCATCGTTGTTCGCCATAATTGCTCCCCACATCATCGAATCCATGACGCACCGCCTCTGGCAAAAAACAGTGTTCACAGCTCGAGAAGAATGACGCTTTGCTCTGGTTTTTTTGCGCGTCGGATTTTCAAAATATTGATGCAACTGTTCAGCTCACGCCTCGATTTGCCCATACTCACATTTTTCGCCTTGCGCTGAACAAATCCTGACGCAATCTGAACAGTTACAAATTGACTTTATAAAAAGCCAATTACCAGGTTGTAGCAAAAACGCCAATTCTGGTTAATTTTGCGTCTGCCTGCTTAAACTATAGACTGCTTAACTTAATCATAGCTGAATGAAGACCAAACTCCATCGAAACACCTGGCATCTGGCTTATTTGTTCTTAATTATTGATTTTTGGGCGTTTTTTATAACATTTGGCACTGCTCAAAAGTGTGTTGTGCCGGCGTTGGGCCGCCGCCCAGCCTGATCACCAACATGCCGGAAGCCCTGCTGTTCGGCGGAGCCTGCGTTATTCAAAAACGGGGTAAAGCCGGGTTTGGTCGTGCACCGGTGTCGGCATCGTTTTTATGCCTGCGCGTAATTTCGAACTGTGCGTGAAAAACGGGACATCCACGTTGACCGATTCACACCACCCGGCGCCCGTGCGCAATAATTCCGGTGGTTCCAGTTCGGCAAAAAAATCGCTGTAATTACGGTGCGGCAACATCTGTTGTACCGCCCACTCGGCGCGGCCTGTGACCTGCTGTGCCGCGAGCCGGTTACGGATACCCCAGCCAATTTTATCATCGTCACATTCTGGTCGCGGATTCCGGGAAGCGACGACAAACGCCATATCCCGGTCTGTGCCGTAATGCAGCTTCATCATGGCTTCTTCGAACAGCATGGCCAGATCTTCGTACTGTGAGCTATAGGCGTAGTCGTCGCTCGCCGCATCCGGTGCAAAAAAGCCCCCGACCTGCGCCGCCGTGACTTTCCGGTCATTTTCATTGGGCGGGATACCCTTATACAGAATCCCTGCCACGCGAAACATGTCCGTGGACGCCAGCCCTTCGAAGTTGGTGAGATAAGTGGAGGGTCGATCATCGTAAACGCTGCTGGCCGCCCGCAGGTAGCTCAAGCGCCGGTCGACACGATCGTAGGTCACAGGCGGAAAAAAATCGTTGGCGTGGGCCAATTCGTGAAACAGCAGCGAGGCCATGCGCAATTCAATATCGGCCAGGGTACGACTGCCATCGGATCCGGTCGCAAAAGCGTAGGCATTTCTGCCATGCCTGACATAGCGCCAGTAAGAGCGGTAGGTCAGCGGTTCCGCAAAAGCACGCCGATAATCGGGGTCCTGGTTAACAACCCTTTTTTCCGACGCCAGCAACCACAGGTTCTCTGGATCCAGATAAATGGCGCCGGTCATGCTCAAATAATAGCTGGGGCGTATATCGCCATCGATCACCACGGCAGTTACCGCGCCGAGCAGCTGGTGGATATCGTCGGGCAGAATCGCCAAAAGCTGCTGAAATCGATGCCCCATCCAGCGATCCGACACAATAACCCGCTCCATGATTGCGTCGATGTCAGGCGCGCTGTGCGTCATGGCGATGGGCGGAAGGACTTCCAGCGTGCAGGATTCACTGGATTGTTGCGCGGTAACGCACCGTTTCAATACGTGCGCATAGCGACTGTCGGCAATGTAGGGTTCGGTGTCATCCAGCGCACCAACCGCTATTGGGCCACGGCCAGCACCACCGCCGCAACCCAACAGCCCTGTCACGGTCATCAACACAAGGGCGCCTAGCAACGCTTTCCCGCAAGACATAACAATGCTTCCTTTTTAAACAGATCTCGGTATGAGTTTATACGTCGCACAGTCATTCTGCCGGAATTGTATGGCAATTCGCGGCCCGCTGACGTTAAATACGCATCGACCCGGCCGCGGCCCGCCGAACCCTGTCAATCAAAGAGATTCAGCAGGTTGGCAACCGTCGCAGCCCCCTGGCGGGCGACCTGTTCCTTGCTGGCAGTACCAAAGCCCTCCCGTTCCAGATCATCTTCCGGCATTTCGTCGAGAAAGCGGCTGGGTGTGGTCTGCTGTTTTTCACCAAACTGCTTGCGCGAGGCGGTCAATGTCAGGGTCAGTGTCTGCCTGGCCCGGGTAATACCGACATACATCAGACGCCGCTCTTCCTCTACGTTACCCTCCTCCAGGCTGCTGCGATGGGGCAGGATTTCCTCTTCCGCACCCACCAGAAATACATGCGGAAACTCCAGCCCCTTGGCCGCGTGCAGGGTCAGCATCTGTACCCGGTCACTTTCATCCTCCGCCTCTTGACGATCGAGCAGGTCCATCAGTTGCAGTTTGGCGATGGCACCCTTGAGACGATCTTCGTTTTCCTGATTCTCACCGTCATTCTGCTCAATGGTTTTGCGAATGGACTCCAGCAGATAGCGCACATTTTCCATGCGTTTGTCGGCCACTTTTGCCGAGCTGGCGTTCTGGTGCAGCCATGCCTCATAACCGATGTCATCCACCATTTCTGTAATCGCGGTCACCGGCCCCACGCTGTGGCACTTGGTTTGCACCCGCTCCAGCCAGTCACGGAACTGCAGGAGCTTTTCCATGCCCTTGGGGTTCAGCACGGCCTGTAGGCCAATTTCACCGCAGGCCGCCAGCAGACCGACATGGCGTTCGCTGGCATAGCGGCCGAGGGCTTCCAGCGTGCCGGTGCCGATAGCGCGTCGGGGGGTGTTGATTACCCGCAGAAAGGCGTTGTCGTCATCCGGGTTCACCAGCAGACGCAGATAGGCCAGAATGTCCTTGATTTCCGCCCGGGCAAAAAAACTGGTACCCCCGCTGATGTTGTAGGGGATTTGATGATGTTGCAGCTTGAGCTCGAACAAGCGGGCCTGATGGTTGCCGCGATAAAGGATGGCGAAGTCGCGGTAGCGACACTGGCGACGCATGCGCTGGTTGAGAATCTCTGTGGCAACCCGTTCCGCCTCACTTTCTTCGGTGGCGCTGCGAAGGACCCGGATAGGCTCGCCCAGACCATAGTCACTCCAGAGCTTCTTGTCGAATTCATGGGGATTGTTGGCAATCACCTGGTTGGCAACCCGCAGGATCCGCGCAGTGGAACGGTAATTCTGCTCCAGCTTGATCACATGCAGACCGGGGAAGTCCTGCTTCAGCAGCGCCAGATTCTCGGGGCGGGCGCCACGCCAGGCGTAGATGCTCTGGTCGTCGTCACCCACCACCGTCAGTCCGCCGCGGTTGCCCATTAATTGCCGCACCAGCAGGTACTGGCTGGTATTGGTGTCCTGGTACTCATCCACCAGCAGGTAGCGCAGGCGGCTCTGCCAGTGATCCAGAATATGCGGATGCTGTGCAAACAGCTCTGATGGCAGACGGATCAGGTCATCGAAATCCACGGCGTTGTAGGCGTGCAGTGCCTGATTATAGCGCTCATACACTTTGGCCCACAGCAGTTCGGCCGGGGACCTGGCGTGACTGGCGGCCGCGTCCGGCGATATCTGACTGCTTTTCCAATTCGAAATCTGATGCTGCAACTGGTCGAGCAGATCCGTATCCAGCTCGCCGTCGCGCAGCATGAGTTCTTTCAGGAGGGTGCGACTGTCTTCACTATCGAAAATGGAGAAGCCCGGTTTGAAGCCCAGCGTCCGGTGTTCGCGCCGAATGATATTCAGACCCAAATTGTGAAACGTACAGACGGTGAGACCGCGCGCGGCTTTGCCACGCACCAGTTTGCCGACCCGTTCCTTCATCTCGCGCGCGGCCTTGTTGGTAAATGTCACTGCAGCGATATGTCGCGCTGCATAACCGCATTCGCCAATCAGATAGGCAATCTTGCGGGTGATCACACTGGTTTTGCCACTGCCCGCGCCCGCGAGTACCAGACACGGACCATCGATATAGCGGACAGCTTCGCGTTGACGGGGATTCAGATCGTTCAAAATAACATCGGCTACTGGAGAAATGTGTCCGCGATTCTACGGACAATCACCGCGCTCGCCAACCGTCATCCGTTGAACTGCACCTCAAACCACCTTGATATCCAGCGTCACCGGCAACCCTTCCATACTGGCTTGCAGATGATCACCAGCGCGAACCTCAGCCACACCGGCAGGCGTGCCGGTATAGATCAGATCACCGGGCACCAGCGCAATTTTCTGCGACACCTGGCTAAGCAGCGCGGGAATGTCCCATACCATCTCCTGCCAGTGACAGTGCTGCACAACTTCGCGATTTTTCTGCAACGACAGCGGGCCCAGTTTGGCCAATTGTGCATATTCCGCACTGACAATCGATGAGCAGATGGCCGAGCCGTCAAACCCTTTGGACAGGTCCCAGGGGCCGCCCTGCTGTTTGGCTTCCCGCTGCAGATCCCGGCAGGTCATATCGAGACCAAGCCCGAACCCGCCGACACAGGCTTTGGCCAGATCGGGCGACAGCGCCTGCCCGGCCTGGGTCACGGCGACCACCAGTTCCAGCTCATGATGCACTTCGCTGGAAAAACCCGGTCGGGTAAAGTAGTTGGACTGGTTCAATGCGGTTAGCGGCTTGAAAAAGAAGATGGGCGGGGTGCTCTCCGGCTCATGCCCCATCTCGCGGGTATGATCGGCGTAATTATGGCCGATACAGATGATCCGGATCACTTCGAAGTACTGGTTCAGCGATCGCCCGTCTTCGAAAGCGACCAGAGGCAGTGTGGTTTCCATAAACATATCCCGATTGGTGTGAGCTGAATAGTAACTACACGTGATACGCAGCCGCTCGGCCGGTCAGTTCACCGGGCGATCCAGTGTGCGATACGCCAGCGCTTCGCTGACGTGCGATGGCCGGATATCCACACTATCCGCAAGGTCAGCCACCGTTCGGGCCACGCGCAGAATGCGGTCGTAAGCCCGCGCCGACAGCTGCAAACTCTCCATCGCCGTGCCCAGCACTGTAGCAGCCTGGCCATCCAGTCGACAATGTTGCAGCAGTTCACGGCCACTCAGCAGCGCATTGACTTTGGCTTGCCTTGCCAGCTGGCGCCGATTGGCCGCCACTACCCGGGCTCTGACCTGGTCACTGCCCTCGCTACATAGATCGGGGTTTTGCAGATCGGCCAGCGGCAGCGGCGTTACCGGAACGTGCAGATCTATGCGGTCCAGCAGCGGCCCGGATATTTTTTGCCGATACCGCTGTACCTGCGCCGGTGTGCACCGACACCGTCCCTGCCCGTCGCCGTAAAAACCGCAGGGGCAGGGATTCATGGCGGCTATTAACTGAAACCGGGCCGGAAAAGTGATCTGGGCGCTGGCTCGCGAGATACTCACTTCACCGGTTTCCAGTGGCTGTCGCATCACCTCCAGCACATGCCGGGGAAACTCCGGTAATTCGTCGAGAAACAATAAACCGCGATGAGCCAGTGAAATCTCGCCAGGCCGTGGGTGCGCACCACCGCCCACCATGGCCACCGCGGATGCTGTGTGGTGAGGATGCTGGTAGGGGCGACGCGTCCAGTCGGCTGACACGCGGGTCTCTACCAGCGAGCGCAGCGCCGCCACTTCAATCGCATCGGCATCCGCCAACGGCGGCATAATTCCCGGCAGGCGACTGGCCAGCATGGATTTGCCGGTGCCCGGCGGGCCATAAAACAGCAGATTATGGCCGCCGGCTGCCGCTACTTCCAGGGCGCGCCGGGCGCGACTCTGGCCTTTCACATCAGCCAGGTCGGGGCCGGTCGTGCTAGCCGTAAAGGGCTGGCTGGTGGCCGTGGGCAGGGTTTCTCGTTGATGCAGATGAGCGCATACCTTCAGTAGACTGCTGCCTACCAATGCCTCCCCGTCCTGGTACAGCGCCACTTCGGCTTCATTGCCCTGAGCGACAACCAGATGGCGACCAGCTGCCTGACTGGCGAGCACGGCGGTGATCGCACCGCGCACTGGCCGCAACTCACCCGACAGCGCCAGCTCGCCAATAAACTCATGATCGCGCAGACCGTCCTCCGGCACCTGACCGGATGCCACCAGAATGCCCAACGCAATCGCCAGGTCATACCGTCCGCCCTCTTTCGGCAAATCGGCCGGCGCCAGGTTCACGGTAATTCGTTTCTGGGGAAATTCGAAATGGCTGTTGAGCAACGCACTACGCACCCGGTCCTTGCTTTCCTTGACCGCCGTCTCCGGCAAGCCAACAATGGCAAAGCCCGGCAGACCACCGGACAGGTGGGTTTCCACCGTCACCAGCGGTGCATCAATGCCCAACTGGGCGCGGGTGTAGACAATGGATAAAGACATGCACAAATCCCTGTGAGA
>CAYSTJ010000041.1:0-36775 GCA_964434105.1 uncultured Cellvibrionaceae bacterium
AAGAAGGTCTGCGCTTCGCCATTCGCGAAGGTGGCCGTACAGTCGGCGCCGGCGTAGTAGCCAAAATCCTGGCGTAACCGGGATTCAGCCGCAGGATTTACCAGGGGCGTCAGCCCCTTTTTTATGTTTTACGGGGTGCGATGCGTGTAAATCGGCTGGAAAGTGGCTCTGGGCGACGGGTTTCCGATTTTCGTGACATGAACATGGAAATAACAGAGGATACTTGTTGACGGCCCCCCGATTGGCTATTAGAATTGCGCCTCCATTTTGGACGGGTCCCAGCGACGCCGCCCAGGTTCTTTAAAAATTTTGGAGTTTTGGTTCACATGCAGAATCAACGCATAAGAATTCGTTTGAAGGCGTTCGATCATCGGTTGATCGATGCGTCCACTCAAGAAATTGTGGATACCGCCAAAAGAACTGGCGCCCAGGTGCGCGGTCCTATACCGTTGCCTACCCGCAAAGAGCGCTTCACCATCCTGATCTCTCCGCATGTCAATAAAGATGCCCGTGACCAGTACGAGATCCGTACCCATAAGCGTCTGTTAGACATTATTGAACCAACCGAAAAGACTGTCGATGCCCTGATGAAGCTGGATCTGGCTGCAGGCGTCGAAGTACAAATCAGTCTCGGTTAATAAACTCCATTGCCAGACCGCCCCTGGGCGGGATGTGTAACGCTCTGCAATGGGCGGCCATAGCGGGTAATAGCCCCGTACACTGAGAGGTTAGAAAAATGACGATAGGTTTAGTCGGCCGTAAGTGCGGCATGACGCGTGTTTTCAATGACGATGGATCTTCCATTCCTGTCACTGTGATTGAGGTAGAGCCCAATCGCATCACTCAGGTTAAGAATGTAGAAACCGACGGTTATAACGCAGTACAGGTTACCGTAGGGTCTCGTCGAGCCTCCCGTGTTACCAGTCCAGCCAAAGGCCATTTTGCCAAAGCTCAGTCCGAAGCCGGACGTGGTCTTTGGGAGTTGCGCAATGACGCTCAGGAATCCTTCGAAGTCGGCGGCCAGATGACTGTTGAACAGTTTAAGGACGGCGAGAAGGTTGACGTGACCGGTACGTCCAAAGGTAAGGGTTTCGCCGGCGTAATCAAGCGTTGGAATTTTTCGATGCAGGATGCCACCCACGGCAACTCCCGATCGCATAGAGCGCCCGGTTCCATTGGGCAGAACCAATCCCCTGGTCGTGTATTTAAAGGCAAAAAGATGGCCGGTCACATGGGTGCCCGACAAGTGACTACGCAAAGTCTTGAAGTTGTGCGGGTCGACGTCGAGCGCAATCTGCTCCTGATTAAAGGTGCAGTTCCCGGTGCAACTGGCGGTGACGTGATTGTTCGTCCTGCAGTTAAAGTACGCAACAACGGTTAATTTTCCAGAGGGTTGACCATGGAATTAAATATAGCTACACCCGAAGGTAATAAAGGTACTGTTGCAGTATCCGAGTTGACATTCGGAAAAGAATTCAATCAGGATCTGGTGCACCAGGCGGTAGTCGCCTACATGGCTGGCGGACGTCAGGGTACAAAAGCACAGAAGACCCGTTCGGAAGTGTCCGGCGGTGGCAAAAAGCCCTGGCGTCAAAAGGGTAGCGGTCGAGCCCGGGCAGGAACAATTCGTTCTCCGATCTGGCGCTCCGGTGGCGTTACCTTTGCCGCAAAACCGCGGGATTATGAGCAAAAGCTGAATAGAAAAATGTACCGCGCGGCACTTCGTTGCATCGTGTCCGAATTGCACCGTCAGGATCGGCTTATGGTAGTGGAAAGCTTCGATATCGACGCGCCCAAGACCCGGTCGCTGGTGCAAAAGCTGGGTGAGTACAATCTGAACGACGTACTTATCGTGTCCGAGGACGTCAGTGAAAACCTGTACCTTGCTTCCCGTAATCTGCACAAAGTTGATGTGCGAGATGTGCAGGGTCTGGATCCGGTCAGTCTGATACGTTTCGAAAAGGTTGTGGTTACGGTTTCCGCACTCAAAAAGCTTGAGGAGGCACTGGCATGAACCAGGAGCGTTTATATAAAGTCATTCTGGGTCCAGTAGTGTCGGAAAAAGCAGCGCTTGTCGGCGAACAGTCCGGCCAGGTTGTTTTTAAAGTGGCTACCGATTCCCGCAAAGAAGAGATCAAGGCTGCAGTCGAGCATCTGTTTGAAGTCAAAGTGCTTGATGTGCGTGTAATGAATGTCAAAGGCAAAACCAAGCGTACGCGTTATGGTATGGGCGTACGTAGCGATTGGAAAAAAGCCTACGTGCGATTGGAGCAGGGTCAGGACATCGACTTTGCTTATGCAGATTGAGGAGCGCAGTTAAATGGCTATTGTAAAGCGTAAACCAACCTCCGCAGGCCGCCGCTTTGTTGTGAGCGTGGTGAGTAAAGATCTGCATAAAGGCGATCCGTATGCGCCGTTGCTGGAAAGCAAAAGCAGAAAAGGCGGAAGAAACAACGCGGGCCGCATTACCACCCGGCATATTGGTGGTGGCCACAAGCAGCATTATCGTCTGGTGGATTTCAAACGCAACAAAGACGGTATTCCTGCCCGGGTGGAGCGAATCGAGTATGATCCTAACCGCAGCGCCCATATAGCCCTGGTTTGTTATGCCGATGGTGAGCGTCGCTACATAATTGCACCCAAAGGCCTGGCTGCCGGTGATCAGATTGAGTCTGGCGATGCCGCACCGATCAAAGTGGGTAATGCATTGCCACTGAGAAATATTCCGGTCGGTAGTGTGATTCACTGTATCGAGCTCAAGCCGGGTAAAGGCGCGCAGATAGCCCGATCCGCGGGCGCGGCAGTTCAGCTTGTCGCCCGGGAAGGGGCCTATGCCACGGTGCGATTGCGCAGTGGCGAAATGCGCAGAATGCTTGCTGACTGCCGGGCTACCCTCGGTGAAGTGTCTAACAGTGAGCATAATTTGCGCTCACTGGGTAAAGCGGGTGCCAAACGGTGGCGCGGAGTGCGGCCGACGGTTCGCGGTGTGGTAATGAACCCTGTTGACCATCCGCATGGTGGTGGTGAGGGTCGTACCTCCGGTGGGCGTCATCCGGTTACTCCCTGGGGTGTTCCTACGAAAGGTTACAAAACCCGTAAGAACAAGCGTACGGATAAAATGATTATTCGTCAGCGCAATAAATAGTAAGTCGGCTAACTGATAGCGAGGAATTGGCAGTGCCACGTTCACTTAAAAAAGGCCCTTTTATAGATCACCACTTATTAAAAAAAGTGGAGACGGCCGCAGCAAAAAATGATCGTCGACCCATTAAAACCTGGTCGCGTCGTTCCATGATTTCGCCCGATATGGTGGGATTGACAATTGCGGTACACAATGGACGCCAGCATGTTCCCGTTTTGGTAAACGAAGAAATGGTGGGTCATAAACTTGGTGAATTTGCTGCTACCCGCACCTATCGCGGCCATGTGGCGGATAAAAAAGCGAAGCGTTAATAGCGCATAAGGTCTACGAGGTAGAACGATGGAAGTCGCAGCAAAATTACGAGGTGCTGGTCTGTCGGCGCAAAAAGCGAGGCTGGTTGCCGATCAGGTGCGCGGTAAATCAGTAGAAGAGGCTTTGGATATTCTGGCATTCAGCACCAAAAAAGGTGCGGTGCTGGTAAAAAAAGTGCTCGAATCTGCTGTTGCCAATGCCGAGCATAATGAAGGCGCAGATGTTGACGAGTTGAAAGTGTCTACGATTTTTGTAGATGAAGGTTTAAGCATGAAGCGGATAAAGCCGCGTGCAAAAGGTCGGGCAGACCGGATTTTAAAGCGCACGTGTCATATTACCGTAAAAGTTGCCGATCAATAAGAGAGCGGGCGTTATGGGTCAAAAAGTACATCCGACAGGAATTCGTCTGGGAATTGTCAAAAAACACACTTCCACATGGTATGCCGGTAAAGAGCAGTACGCCGACAAGCTGTATACCGATTTGAAAGTGCGAGAATACATCCGATCAGCTCTGGCGAATGCTTCGGTAAGCCGTGTTGACATTGAGAGACCAGCGAATACTGCGCGTGTCACCATACACACAGCGCGCCCCGGTATTGTGATTGGTAAGAAAGGTGAGGATGTTGAAAAGCTGCGCGCTGAAATCAGTAAGCGCATGGGCGTCCCGGTTCACATTAACATTGAAGAAATCCGCAAGCCTGACCTGGATGCGGATCTGGTTGCACAGAGTGTAGCTCAGCAGCTCGAACGTCGGGTTATGTTCCGTCGCGCCATGAAGCGTGCGGTACAGAACGCGATGCGTCAGGGCGCAGAGGGTGTGCGAATCCAGGTGGGTGGACGTTTGGGCGGTGCAGAGATTGCCCGTACCGAATGGTACCGTGAAGGTCGAGTACCATTGCACACTTTGCGTGCAGATATAGACTACTCCACTGCAGAAGCGTCTACGACTTACGGCATTATTGGTGTCAAGGTGTGGATCTTCAAAGGTGAAATCATCGGCGGCCTCGAAGAAATCGAAGCTAACCAAAAAAAGAAAGGCTCTAAGTAAGGGGTACGCAAAATGTTGCAACCGAAGCGTACGAAGTTTCGCAAACAACATAAAGGTCGCAATCGCGGTTTGGCGGTTCGCGGCTCTAAAGTGAGTTTCGGCGAATTTGGTCTGAAAGCAACCGGTCGCGGCCGACTGACCGCGCGTCAGATCGAGGCTGCTCGTCGGGCAATGACACGCCACGTGAAACGGGGTGGAAAGATCTGGATCCGTATATTCCCGGATAAGCCAATTACCGAAAAGCCTCTGGAAGTTCGTCAGGGTAAAGGTAAGGGTAATGTCGAATACTGGGTCGCCCAGA
This sequence comes from uncultured Cellvibrionaceae bacterium, assembly GCA_964434105.1. GTDB lineage: Bacteria > Pseudomonadota > Gammaproteobacteria > Pseudomonadales > Cellvibrionaceae > CAYNST01. Next base: position 4,804 of record CAYSTJ010000041.1, read on the forward strand.
TTCAGCCCGGCAGGGTTTTGTATGAGATGGAAGGTGTCACAGAAGACCTGGCACGCGAGGCTTTTGCTCTGGCAGCAGCCAAGCTTCCAATCCGTACTACCTTTGTTAGAAGGACGATCATGTGATGAATGCGCAAGATTTAAGAAACAAAAATGCCGAAGAACTGCAGGAAGAGCTGATCAAACAGCTGCAATCCCAGTTTAAACTGAGAATGCAGAGCTCCACCGGCCAGCTCAACCAGACGCATCTGTTAAAGCAGACGCGAAGAAATATCGCACGCATCAAAACTGTGCTCAATCAGAAGGCAGGAGCATGACATGTCAGAGAATAAACTGGTAAGAACCCTAACTGGCAAAGTTGTGAGCGACAAAATGGACAAGTCGGTTGTTGTCATGATCGAGCGTCGTGTAAAGCACCCGGTATATGGAAAAATCGTAAACAAGTCGACCAAGGTAAAGGCGCACGACGAGAACAACGAGTGCAATCTTGGTGATTTGGTGACTATCGCAGAATCACGGCCGATTTCGAAAACCAAGTCCTGGACTTTGGTGAAAATTGAAGAACGAGCATCTGCTATTTAAGTTTGCCACTGGAAAAGGGCAGTTGGAGATAAACCATGATTCAAACGCAATCCTACTTAGAAGTGGCAGATAACAGCGGAGCGCGCCGGGTTATGTGCATCAAGGTCCTTGGCGGGTCGCACAGACGCTATGCCCAGGTTGGTGACATTATCAAGGTCACGGTAAAAGAAGCCATACCGCGCGGTAAAGTGAAAAAAGGCCAGGTCATGAAAGCCGTTGTGGTGCGCACCAAAAAAGGCGTGCGACGCAATGATGGCTCGCTGATACGTTTTGACGATAACGCAGCTGTATTGCTGAATAACCAGGAAGCTCCGATCGGAACCCGTATCTTCGGACCGGTAACAAGGGAGCTCCGTAACGAAAAATTTATGAAGATCATTTCCTTGGCGCCGGAAGTGCTTTAAGGCTGGTGTCAGCAGAGAGGGTTGGTGAATGCGTAAGATTAAGCGTGATGACGAAGTCATCGTAATTGCAGGCAAAGATAAAGGAGCGCGCGGTCGGGTTAATCGTGTGCTGCCTGATGGACGTCTGATTGTTTCAGGTGTGCAGATCATCAAGAAGCATCAAAAGCCAAACCCTCAGCTGGGCGTGGCCGGTGGTATTGTTGAGAAAGAAGCGCCGATTCAGGTATCCAATGTCGCTATCTACAATGCAGCGACGCAGAAGGCGGACCGTGTAGGTTTCAAGATTCTGGAAGACGGCAAGAAAATCCGTGTTTTCAAATCCAGCGGAGAGGCGGTAGACGCGTAAGCGTACTGATTATTTATGGCCAGATTACAAGACGTATACAAAGAAAAAATCGTCCAGCAACTGAAAGAAGAGCTGGGCCTGAAGAACATTATGGAAGTGCCAAAAATCACCAAGATCACCATCAACATGGGTGTAGGTGAGGCAGTTGGCGACAAGAAGATTCTTGAGCACGCCGTTAGCGACCTGGAAAAGGTTGCAGGACAGAAAGCGGTCATTACCAAGTCGCGCAAATCCATCGCCGGCTTCAAAATTCGCGAAGGCTGGCCGATCGGTTGCAAGGTAACGTTGCGTAGCGACAAGATGTATGAATTTCTGGATCGATTGATTTCTATCGCCATCCCCCGGGTACGCGATTTTCGCGGAATCAGCCCGAAACAGTTTGACGGGCGCGGTAACTTCTCTATGGGCGTTACTGAACAGATTATATTTCCCGAAATTGAGTACGATAAAGTAGATAAGTTGCGTGGTCTGGATATTTGTATTTCTACCACCGCTCGAAATGATGAAGAAGGGCGCGCCTTGCTTAGGGCGTTTAGTTTTCCGTTCAAAGGTTAAAGGCTGAGGCGACAATGGCAAAAACATCCATGATTGAGCGCGAGAAGAAACGCGCAAAATTGGTTGAGCAATATGCGGGCAAGCGCGCGGAACTGCGTGGCATTATGAGTGATCCCAACTCGTCTGAAGAGGCGGTTTGGGATGCAATGATAAAGTTACAGAAACTGCCTCGGGATTCCAGTGTGTCGCGCAAGCAGCGACGTTGTCGTCTAACCGGTCGACCACACGGTGTATACCGTAAATTTGGGCTTTGCCGTAACAAACTGCGTGAAGCGGCTATGCGTGGCGACGTTCCCGGCCTCGTGAAAGCGAGTTGGTAAACGGGATATAGGAGCGAAGAAAATGAGTATGCAAGATCCAATTGCCGATATGCTGACCCGTATCCGCAACGCACAAATGGTAGGCAAAACATCGGTCACCATGCCGAGCTCCAAATTGAAAATCAATTTGGCCAGGGTTTTGACCGAAGAAGGCTATGTTTCCGGCTATTCCGTTTCGGAAGCAACCAAGGCCGAGCTGACTGTCGAACTCAAGTATTTTGAAGGCAAACCCGTCATTTGCAATATTGATCGTGTCAGTCGTCCAGGGCTGCGTGCCTACGCTGGCAAAAACAAACTGCCTTCAGTTCAGGGCGGACTGGGTGTAGCCATTGTTACCACGAGCAAAGGCGTAATGACTGAAAAAGCCGCAAGAGCTGCCGGAGTCGGTGGCGAAGTGCTTTGCACTGTATTTTGATTAATCCGAGATAGCGGGAAACTTTTATGTCACGTGTTGCAAAGAATCCGGTGCAATTGCCATCGGGCGTTAATATCGCGCTCAACGGCCAGGATATTACCGTTAAAGGCAGTAAGGGCTCTCTGGAGCTGAGGATCCACGACAGCGTCGAAGTGATAAACGAAGATAATGTTTTGACCTTTGCTGCGCGGGATGGTGCCAAGCAGTCGCGCGCGCAGGCAGGTACAACGCGTGCGCTGGTTAACAATATGGTCATCGGAGTCAGTGACGGCTTCGAAAGAAGGCTGCAGCTGCAGGGCGTAGGTTACCGGGCCAAGGCTGCGGGCAAAAGCATTAACCTGACATTGGGGTTTTCCCATCCGGTTGATTACGAATTGCCCGAAGGTGTAACAGTAGAGACACCTACCCAGACAGAAATCGTGTTGAAAAGTACAGACAAACAGTTGTTGGGACAGGTTGCTTCCGAAATACGAAGTTTCCGTCCGCCGGAGCCTTACAAGGGTAAGGGTGTTCGATATGCGAACGAAAATGTTCGCAGAAAAGAAGCTAAGAAGAAGTAGGGTATAAATCTATGAATACTAAGAAGGAATCCCGTCTTCGTCGCGCACGCCGCGCCCGGGTAAAAATTCGGGAACTGGGTGCAAGCCGTCTGTGTGTCTACAGGACACCACAGCACATTTACGCACAGGTTATAGCTGCCGGCGGAGACAAAGTTATTGCCAGCGCCTCGACCCTGGATAAGGATCTGCGTTCCGGTAAAACCGGTAACGTGTCTGCTGCAGAGGCTGTAGGAAAGTTAATCGCGGATCGGGCGAAAACAGCCGGCGTTGAGCAGGTAGCGTTTGACCGAAGCGGTTTCAAATATCACGGTCGGGTCAAAGCACTTGCAGATGCCGCGCGTGAAGCTGGACTACAATTCTAAAGGTTTGGATGGTTGCTATGAGCGAAAGAGATAAAGGTGGTGCCGAAGGCCTGCAGGAGAAACTGGTTCAGGTCAATCGAGTCGCAAAAACAGTTAAAGGTGGCCGGATATTCGCGTTCACAGCTTTGACAGTTGTTGGCGACGGAAACGGGAGAGTGGGGTTTGGTCGCGGCAAGGCGCGCGAAGTTCCACTGGCTATTCAGAAAGCCATGGAAGCGGCGCGTCGCAATATGATCAGCGTTGATCTGAATGGCGACACGATTCAATACCCGGTGAAGGGCGCTCATGGTGCATCCAAGGTCTATATGCAGCCAGCCTCTGCCGGTACGGGTGTTATTGCCGGTGGTGCCATGCGGGCAGTTCTGGAAATCGCGGGTGTTCAGAACGTACTGGCCAAATGTTACGGATCAACCAACCCGGTTAACGTGGTGCGTGCGACGTTTCAGGCATTAAATGATATGCAGTCTCCCGAAACTGTCGCTGCCCGTCGCGGAAAAACCGTTGAAGAAATTGCTGGTTGATGTTATTTGCCGCTGATGCCAAGCAGATTAAATCAGAAATGTGAACTGGAATTAAAACCATGGCTAAGAAAACGCTCACCGTTAAACAAATTAAAAGTGCGCATGGTCGATTGAAAAATCATAAGGCATGCCTGACCGGATTGGGGCTTCGCCGGATAAATCACTCCGTAGAAGTGGAAGATACCCCGTCTGTGCGCGGCATGATCAATAAAGTAAATTATTTGGTTAAGGTTGAGGGTGAATAGTATGCGTTTAAACACCTTGAGTCCCGCACCGGGCAGAATTCGACCTGGCAAGCGCGTTGGACGTGGTATTGGTTCCGGTTTGGGAAAAACCGGCGGTCGTGGTCATAAAGGTCAAAAGGCCCGTGCTGGCGGTACCGTTCGTCCAGGTTTCGAAGGCGGTCAGATGCCTTTGCAGAAGCGTCTGCCCAAGTACGGTTTCAGCAGCCAGCTCAGCCGGGTTACAGCCGAAGTCCGATTGGGAGAGCTGAACGGGCTGGGTGTCGAGCTGATTGATCTGAATGCACTGAAAGAGGCGAATATTGTCGCTCGCAATATCAAGCGCGCCAAAATATTTCTCTCCGGTGAGATCACTAAAGCCGTGACCGTAAAGGGCCTTGCAGTGACCAAGGGCGCCAAAGCGGCTATTGAAGCTGCAGGTGGAAAAATAGAAGAGTAAGCGAGGTTTCCATGGCAGCGCCAGGTTTACCGTTAGGAAGTCAGAAGGGTCTGGGCGAACTCTGGGTTCGCATGAAGTTTCTTATACTGGCTGTATTGGTGTACCGGATAGGTACGCATATTCCGGTACCTGGTATAGATCCCGGCCAGGTTGCAGCGTTATTTCGTGCCAACGAGGGCACGTTTCTGGGCATGCTGAATATGTTCTCGGGCGGAGCCTGGGAGCGGATGAGTATCCTGGCGTTGGGCATCATGCCTTATATTTCTGCGTCAATTATTATGCAGATGATGGCCGCGGTGACTCCATCACTGGAAGCTATCAAGAAAGAAGGTGAAGCGGGGCGTCGCAAAATCAACCAGTATACGCGCTGGTTGACTGTGGTTCTGGCCTTGGTGCAAGGCATTATCATGGTGGCCGGTATGGCCGGGCAGGGTATGGCCTATGCCGGTTTACCGGTAATCAGCTTCTATATCATCGCAGTAACCTCCGTTGTTACGGGGGCTGTGTTTATGATGTGGCTGGGCGAGCAGATCACCGAGCGCGGGATTGGCAACGGTATATCCATGCTGATCTTTGCGGGGATTGTCGCCGGGTTGCCAGGCGCGCTGGGGCAGGTCATTGAGAGTACCCGACAGGGTAACCTGCATCCGCTGATGCTGTTGGTCATCCTTATCGGCGTGTTCGCCATTGTATGGTTTGTTGTACGGATGGAGCGCGGACAGCGCCGCATCACGATCAACTATGCCAAGCGACAGCAGGGTCGGTCGGGTGGTTACGCCCAGCAGACGAGTCACCTGCCTCTGAAAATCAACATGGCGGGGGTCATTCCGGTTATTTTTGCGTCGAGTCTACTGTTGTTCCCTGCGTCCATCGCGCAGTGGTTCGGGCAGTCGAGCGAAGGCAGGATGGGCGATTTTCTCCAGGATGTTGCGCTGGCGATTGGTCCGGGGCAACCGCTGAACTTTATCCTGTTTGGCGGCATGATCATGTTGTTTTGTTTTGTCTATACAGCAATGATCTACAACCCGAAAGAAGTGGCCGACAATTTGAAAAAAGGCGGCGCCTATATTCCGGGCATCCGGCCTGGCGAGCAATCGGCCAAGTATATCGATAACGTTTTGACACGGCTAACGCTGGTGGGTGCGGTCTATATCGCTGCAGTCGCATTGATGCCCCAGTTTCTGGTGGCTTATGCCGGTATTCCAGTATACCTGGGCGGGACGTCTTTGCTGATCGTGGTAGTGGTTGTGATGGATTTCATGTCCCAGGTTCAGTCACACCTGATGTCACACCAGTACGATTCGGTTTTGAAGAAAGCGAATTTAAAAGGCTATGGCGGCCGCTAACTGGAGCGGCCGTTTTTTTCTGAGGAAGTGAGTCAATGAAAGTAAGAGCGTCTGTGAAAAAGCTTTGCAGAAACTGCAAGATCGTACGTCGCAAAGGAGTTTTGCGCGTGATATGTCAGGCCGAACCCAAGCACAAGCAGCGACAGGGTTAATGGGCTGAGATGGACCAGCAAACGGACTTGTGATGTGGAGGCGTTAACTGTCGCCAGTCGAGAGATCGATTAGCTATTGATTTTTGGGTGTATAAGGCGTTACTATCGCGCGCTTTTTAGCAGGCGTGTAAGAAAGCTGGCTACCTCAGCGCGAGAGTACCCCCTTATTTCGTCGTTAACGCTGCAATTTTAATTAGTACCTGGAGTAACCTAATGGCCCGTATTGCCGGTGTCAATATACCTGATCACAAACACGCTGTTATATCCCTAACTTACGTTTATGGTGTCGGCCGAACTACTGCACAGAAAATCTGCGCAAATGCCGGTATCCAGGAGGGCGTCAAGATCTCTGAGCTCGACGAGAGTCAGCTGGAGCTTATTCGTGCCGAAGTCGCCAGGTTCACCGTCGAAGGTGATTTGCGTCGGGAAGTTTCCATGAACATCAAACGCTTGATGGATCTTGGATGTTACCGGGGAATGCGGCATAGAAAAGGTCTGCCAGTTCGCGGTCAGCGAAGCAAGACCAATGCCCGCACCCGTAAAGGTCCGCGTAAACCCATTAAACGTTAATCGTTGGCGCACATGCCGTCGAAAATCGAGTTAGGAAGCTAAACATGGCCAAGCCAAAACCCAGCACAACACGCAAAAAGGTCAAAAAGACCGTAGTGGACGGGGTAGCCCATATCCACGCGTCGTTTAACAATACCATTGTTACCATCACTGATCGACAGGGCAATACATTGTCCTGGGCAACATCAGGTGGTTCAGGATTTCGGGGTTCACGAAAAAGTACCCCTTTTGCCGCGCAGGTGGCAGCGGAGCGGGCCGGTCAGGCGGCTCTGGATTACGGACTGAAGAATCTGGACGTTGAAGTGAAAGGCCCTGGTCCCGGGCGCGAATCGGCGGTGCGAGCACTGAATAACGTCGGCTACAAAATTACCAATATAACCGACGTTACACCAATTCCGCACAATGGTTGTCGCCCACCGAAAAAACGTCGCGTCTAGGAGGAATGAATCATGGCTCGTTATATCGGACCAAGTTGTAAGCTTGCTCGTCGTGAAGGTACTGATCTTTTTCTCAAAAGCGGTGTAAGACCTCTCGAATCCAAGTGTAAATCAGAAACAGCACCAGGCCAGCATGGCCAGCGTCGCGGCCGCCTGTCGGATTATGGTGTTCAGCTGCGTGAAAAACAGAAAGTCAGAAGAACCTACGGCATACTCGAAAAGCAGTTCCGTGGATATTACAAAGAAGCGGCCCGGCGTAAAGGCGCAACAGGCGAGAACCTGTTGCAATTGCTTGAATCGCGGTTGGATAACGTCGTTTACCGGATGGGTTTTGGTTCTACCCGGGCTGAATCGCGACAGTTGGTATCGCATAAGTCCATTACTGTGAACGGCAAGACGTTGAATGTCCCGTCTTACCAGGTTCAGGTTGGCGACGTGGTAGCCGTCCGCGAAAAGTCCAAAAACCAGCTACGCATACAGGGTGCCCTGAATGTTGCAGCACAGCGCGGTGAAGTAAGCTGGATTGATGTCAGCACCGAGAAAAAGGAAGGCGTTTTCAAGCGTGTTCCGGATCGGGGAGATTTGTCTTCAGACATCAACGAAAACCTGATTGTCGAGCTGTACTCCAAGTAAGCCCACATAAAACGCTAACAGGTATGCCTATGCAAACTGCAGTAAATGAATTTTTGACACCCAAAAACATCGGTGTTACAGAAATTAACGCGACCCGCGCCAAAGTGGTTCTGGAACCACTGGAGCGGGGATTTGGCCATACTCTGGGCAATGCGCTGCGTCGTATCCTGTTGTCATCAATGCCCGGATGTGCTGTAACCGAAGTGGAAATCGAAGGCGTGCAGCATGAGTACAGCGCCATCGAGGGTGTGCAGGAAGACGTTATTGAGATCCTGCTGAACCTGAAGAACCTTGCTGTTGTCATGCACACCAAGGACACCTCGGTTCTGCATCTGGTAAAGAAAGGCACAGGCCCTGTAGTCGCTGGTGATATCCAGATTGACCACGACGTGGAGATCAAAAACCCGGAGCTGGTGCTGGCAAATATCACCTCATCGGATGTCGAGCTGAATATGCGTCTGACAGTGACCCGCGGTCGCGGTTATCAGCCGGCAGACGCGCGTCAGCGGGATGACGACGAAACCCGGGCCATTGGCCGTCTGCAACTGGATGCGAGTTACAGTCCCGTACGTCGCCTGTCCTACAACGTGGAATCCGCACGGGTAGAGCAGCGTACCGACCTGGACAAACTGGTGCTGGATCTGGAGACCAATGGAACTATCGATCCGGAAGAGGCGATCCGCCGCGCAGCGACGATTCTGCAGCAGCAGCTGGCAGTTTTTGTCGACCTCGAGGGTGAAAAGGAATCCGAGCCCGAGAAGAAAGAAGATCAGATAGATCCGATTCTGCTGCGTCCGGTTGATGACCTGGAGCTGACTGTTCGTTCCGCGAACTGCCTGAAGGCCGAGAACATTTATTATATTGGTGATTTGATTCAGCGAACGGAAGTTGAGTTGCTGAAGACGCCCAATTTGGGCAAAAAGTCACTGACAGAAATTAAAGATATTCTGGCGTCACGAGGATTGTCTCTGGGAATGCGGCTTGAAAACTGGCCACCAGCCAGTCTCAAGAACAGCGACTGAGAAAGCCTGGCGCCCGGCGGAAATAGCAAGGCGACAAATGTGGTTGGGTCAGACAACATTTTTTGATTAAGAAACTTGCTGAGACAGCAATAATTAAAGGTATTGAGTCATGCGTCATCGTCAAAGTGGACGTCAATTAAATAGAAATAGCTCACACCGCAAAGCGATGTTCCGCAATATGGTCGCTTCACTGGTGGAGCATGAGTTAATCAAAACAACCTTGCCAAAGGCAAAGGAGCTGCGTCGGCATGCTGAACCTTTGATCACTCTGAGCAAGGAAGACAGTCTTGCAAACCGACGGCTCGCTTTTGACCGCCTTCGCTCCAAGGCTGCAGTCGGCAAGCTGTTTAACGAGCTGGGTCCGCGCTATTCTGAGCGACCAGGCGGTTATCTGCGAATTCTCAAGTGCGGTTTCCGTACGGGTGATCGCGCACCGATGGCCTATGTTGAGCTTGTTGATCGGCCGGTTGAAGGTGTAGTTGAGGCCGCAGAATAAGCGCCAGCACCCTGTAGGTTTGTTAAAAAGGCCGGGTTCTTACCCGGCTTTTTCCGTTGTATAGTGGTATGGCCGTACTGTGGACGCAGGTAGCGGCATTATCCATCGAGTGGGTCAAGTTGATGTCACGCGCTTTGGACAGCGTGCGGCTTGCGGCAGGCGGGAATGTTGAATGAGCGATGGTCATCCGGGTAGCGCCAGCAGTCGCGGTAATTGGTAGGTTATATGAAGTGCGTAATATGAGCAGTCGTGCGCCCTCCGATATTCTTCGCGTGACTGAAATTTTTTATTCCCTGCAGGGCGAGAGCAATACCACAGGCCTGCCTACGGTGTTTGTTCGCCTGACCGGATGCCCGTTGCGTTGCGGTTACTGCGATTCCGAGTATGCATTTTACGGCGGCGAACGGCACAGCGTCGCGAGTGTTTTAAAGACGGTCAGTGATTTTGGGGTATCCCATGTGTGTGTGACCGGCGGCGAACCTCTGGCACAGCCCGCATGCCTGCCTTTACTTGCCCACCTGTGTGATGCAGGATTGACTGTGTCGCTGGAAACCAGCGGCGCAATGCCCATAGCAGCCGTCGACCCCCGGGTCGGAATCGTGATGGATCTGAAAACACCGGGGTCCGGCGAGGTTTCGCGCAACCTTTACGATAATATTGCCAGCCTGGCACCGCATCATCAGATCAAGTTCGTCATAACCGATTACGCGGATTACGAATGGGCCCGGTTTAAAATCAGCGAATTGCAACTGGCCGAAAAGGTATCCGATATCTGGTTTTCACCCGCTTACGAACAGGTAGCACTGGCTGATCTGGCAAGTTGGATCCTGCAGGACCGGTTGCCTGCGCGATTGCAGGTCCAGTTGCATAAACTTATTTGGGGTGACAAGCCGGGGGTGTAAATGGCGACCGACGAAAGCAAAATAGCAGTAATTCTGACGTCAGGCGGCCTGGATTCTACGACAGTGCTGGCCTATGCACGATCACGCAATTATCTTTGCCATACCCTGAGTTTTGACTATGGGCAGCGTCATAAGAGCGAGCTCTACGCGGCTCGACGCAACAGCGCACTGGGTGGTGCGGTCGAACACAAGGAGATCGCGCTTGATCTGGCGTCCATTGGTGGTTCGGCCCTAACCGATAGTTCCATCCAGGTGCCAGAGCAGGCAACAGCGGGTATTCCAATCACCTACGTTCCTGCACGCAACTCAATTTTTCTGGCGATTGCGCTCGGCTGGGCGGAAGTGTTGCAGGCGGACGCCATATTTATCGGTGTCAACGCCGTAGATTACTCAGGGTACCCGGACTGCCGCCCCGAGTTTATCGACGCATTTGAGCGTCTTGCGAATCTCGCCACACGCAGGGGCGCTGAAGGCAGCAGCATACGTATAGAAACACCGCTGATGCATATGAGCAAGGGCGAGATTATCCGGCTGGGAATAAGTCTGGGCGTCGACTACCGCGCGACCGTCTCCTGCTATCAGTCCACGGATGAAGGCCTGGCGTGCGGTTTATGCGATGCCTGCCGGTTGCGTCGGCAGGGGTTTGCAGAAGCGGGTATTGCCGACCCCACGCGCTATCAATCCAGGGGCTGAGCCGCATTATTGCTGCATTGGATACGGCAAAACCCTATCGCCGACAGAACCCGGCACCGGGGTTAACAAGGTTGCCTGGTGCGCCCACACACTGCACCACCCGCACCCGTGCTGGCTTGGTCATGGGGTTGCAGTTGCTGCTTTAAGAAGGGGCGTCGACGCCGGCGGGGCAGGGCGCCTGTTATTGTCGCGGCGCAGGCTATTGCGGGCCGGGAAAAACCGGTTTCATATCATGCCTAAAGGCCGAGCCGACGGTCGGTTTACCGGCAACCTCAGAGCGACTGGCACACAAATTGAGGGGGTCTGAAAATCGGTAAAAAAAACGCTTGTTTTTTCCCGGTAAATCTTTACCATATGCGCCTCTTTCGGGTCGTTAGCTCAGCTGGTAGAGCAGTTGGCTTTTAACCAATTGGTCACTGGTTCGAATCCAGTACGACCCACCATTTTCAAAGACCGCGGATTAAAAGCAAGCGACACCGATCGTAAAAATGTGATCTGCGTGGATTGAATGCCCGCAGTGACTGTCTAAGGCTGGATGTCAGACACACGCTGTGTGCACGAAGGCAACGATCAGCCGACTGCGAGCGGGTGGATGGCTTTTATTAATGGGCGGGCAGGCTCCGATAACGAACAAAACCTTATGGCGGCAAAAAAAGACACTCATTCCTTGCGCGAAACGAACGCGCTGACTCCCCAGCAGGTGGTCCAGCACCATCTGGACCTTATTCCCCAATTGGGGAAACCGGATCCCAGGGAGGTGAGCCGTCAAAAAGCCGCGGTGAAGCAACTGATCAAGGACAGCAACTCCGTCCTTATTGCCCATTACTATACCGATCCCGAGGTGCAGGCACTGGCTGAGGAGACGGGCGGCTGTGTGGCGGATTCACTGGAAATGGCCCGTTTTGGCAAGCAGCATCCCGCGCCGAACCTGATCGTGGCGGGCGTCAAGTTCATGGGCGAAACGGCCAAGATACTGTCGCCGGAGAAGCGCGTCTTTATGCCGACACTGGAAGCAACCTGCTCCCTGGATATCGGTTGTCCCATCGATGAATTCTCCCGGTTTTGCGATCAGCACCCGGATCGTACCGTGGTGGTCTATGCCAATACGTCGGCAGCAGTGAAAGCGCGGGCGGACTGGATTGTCACCTCCAGCATCGCGGTGGACGTTATCGATTACCTCGATCGTAGCGGCAGCAAAATACTGTGGGCGCCCGACCGCCACCTGGGGAGTTATATCCAGAAAAAAACCGGCGCGGACATGGTCCTGTGGGATGGTGCCTGTATCGTTCACGAAGAATTTAAGGCGCGTGCGCTGCAGGAACTTATGGCGTTTCATCCCGAGGCGGCTGTACTGGTTCATCCGGAATCCCCGGAGGCCGTGGTGGAGCTGGCCGATGTGGTGGGATCAACATCGCAGTTGATCAAAGCGGCGCAGACCATGCGCAATGATGCCTTTATCGTGGCCACCGATCAGGGCATTTTTTACAAAATGCAAAGCCTCTGCCCCGATAAGACCTTTTATATTGCGCCCACGGCCGGGAGCGGTGCGACTTGCCGTTCCTGTGCAAGCTGTCCCTGGATGGGGATGAGTTCACTGGAGAGAATGAGCCGTATCTATGAGACACCGGACAACGAGATACAGGTTGACCCCGAGCTGGGCCGTAAAGCGATGATCCCCCTGCAGAGAATGCTGGATTTCTCGTCGCGCCGGATCAGTGGAGACTGACGCTCCCGCCGGCCGCGCCTGATCAGAAGCGAAGGTGCCAGTTCTGGGGGTTGGCCCAGAATCGCGGGTTGTTCCAGTCGCGCCTGTGGTTATAGCTTTCCAGGTTATAACTGTAGCTGGCAATCGCATCGAACGCGTGGGGCAGGCGGTCTTTTCGAAACCCCAGTGCGACAAAATCCTGCATTTGCCAGGTACCACGTGGCGAAGTGACCGCCCATATCTGCTCACAGATTTCATTCTTTAAATGCCCGAACAATCGCGTGGCAGCGCCCTTATCGAGACTGTCAAAATCATACACAATGGCCAGATCATACCGGGTCGCCGTCGGTAACGGACCGTTGAGAGTGATGAAATCCAGCATCAGTTGACGCGCTTCACAAACCCTCGCCAGCTGTGGCCAGGGTTCCGGGCCCACGGCCAGCACACGGGTCAGCTGGATCGGACCCAGGTAAAACGCTGCCAGGTCGGCCGGATCGGGGTCGCACCTATTCACAGGCCACCAGGCGGTGTCCGGCTTCGAGCAGTTCCATGGTATTGCTTGCCCCCAGTTTTTTCATCAAATTTTCCTTGTGCTTTTCGACTGTTCTCGGCGAAATGGCAAGAGTGCCCGCGATGTGAGGCGGCGCACGGCCATTCAGCAACAGTTCGAGCACCTGCAGCTCCCGTTGGGTCAGGTCGACTTCGGTTTGCCGAATCATGCTGTCCACCATCGCGGAAATGAACCGTTCCCCGCGCGCGATGCTGTTCATCGCCAACATGATGGTGTCGGCATTGTCTTTCTTGTGCAGAACGGCATCCACCGGGCAATCGTACAGCTGCTTGAGCACATTGCATGACTGCGAGCCAGTGAGCATCGCGATGCGCAGATCCGGGTACTGGCGCCTGAGCCGCTCGGTAATCTGCACCGGTTGTCCGCCCGGCATGTGATAGTCGAGAATCACGCAATCAGGCACTGTCTCACTGAGGCATTCAAGCAGGTCGTTGAATGAACCCACGTTGCCGGTCACGTGGTAGCCGCCCTGACTCGCCAGCAGGAGCGCCAGCGACTGGCGAAAAATATCATGGTCATCGGCAATCAGAATATTCATGGCGCACTCTCTCGGGAGGGATGCATGCCGGACAGCTGCAGTCCCCTTGATGCAATGTCAGCAGGTCATGGTTAAAGTACCATCAAACGGGAATGAAACGTAGACTCAGTCAGCAAACGACGTTTTTGGGAACCGGCACTGGTCCACATTTTTTGTCCAGAAGCCGTTCTGTGTTTAGCCTGAACTTCCTGCTAAACTGGCGCCCCTGAGATAACACCCATCGGATCACATCGCACAAGGAATAAAAAATGCCCCCAGAAGCCAGTATCTTTGATTATATATTTTCGGTTCAGGCGCTGTTCCTGATCCTGACATTAGTGCTGCTTAAGCTGTCCATCAAATTTGTGCCACAGAATCGCGCGTACATCATTGAGCGCTTCGGCAAATATAACACCACGCTCGAAGCCGGTATCAACTTCATTATTCCATTTATCGATACTATTGCCCACGACCGTTCTCTTAAAGAGCAGGCGGTCGACGTACCCAGTCAGGCGGCCATCACCAAAGACAATATTTCATTAACGGTAGATGGCGTCCTGTATTTCCGCGTGCTGGACCCCTATAAAGCGTCTTATGGTGTGGAAGACTACGCCTTTGCCGTCATGCAGCTTTCACAAACAACCATGCGTTCCGAAATCGGCAAGATGGAACTCGACAAATCATTTGAAGAGCGCGATCAATTGAACGCAAACATCGTTCGCGCGATAAATGAAGCGGCGGATCCGTGGGGCGTGGTAGTGTTGCGGTACGAAATCAAGGATATCATTCCACCGCAGAGTGTGATGAGCGCCATGGAATCCCAGATGCGGGCGGAGCGGGAGCGACGCGCAAAAATCCTGGAATCCGAAGGGGATCGTCAGGCAGCCATTAATCGCGCCGAAGGCGAAAAGCAGGCGCAGGTACTGGAGGCTGAAGCCGAAAAAACCGAGCAGATTCTGCGAGCGGAAGGCGAGGCGCAGGCAATTCTGGCTGTGGCCGAGGCGAAAGCCGAAGCACTGCGACGCGTGGGTGAATCGGCGGTCACCGCTGAGGGGCAGGCTGCTGTGCAGCTGGATCTGGCCACTCGCGCCATTGCGGCCAAAGCCGCCATTGCCAGGGAATCAACAGTAGTATTGCTGCCCGACAGCAGCACCGATGCCGCTTCTGTGGTAGCTCAGGTGATGGCAATCTATGGTGCGACCCGATCCGATCTGCCGCAGCGATAAACCCCGCCACCGTCAACGCATCGTCAGGCCTGCGGTTTGCCGGTTCGAGCCGGTAGGTGACACGTTTATCAACGGGCCACACTGTCGTCCAGACACTGAACGACAGCGAACAGAAAAAAGCGCGCCTGCACGATGCAGCCGGGCCGGATTGGTCGTGGCGTTAAATTCCTATTCGCGGATGTGAGCAATATGCCCCAGTTTTCAAGCGATCTCCCGACCGTGCTCGCCCTTATTGCGCTGGCACTGGTCATTTTCGAAATGGCTTTTTTTGGTTTCGCTACGCTGTTTTTGATTTACGCAGCTATCGGCTGTGTTGTCGCCAGCCTGGGAATATATCTGGGATTGCTGCCGGCAACGATCACCTCGGCGGTGCTGACCGTTGCCCTGGTGGCTGCGATTTCTGCGCTGTGTCTCTGGAAGCCGCTGAAGAAATTACAACAGGTCAAGCGGTCAGTCGATGATCAGCCAAATGTATTCAAAGGCGTAAAGTTCTGTCTTGATGTTGATCTGCACGCCAACAGCCCTGTCAAGCATCGGTATTCCGGAATTGAATGGGACGTGTACCTGGCCGAGGGCGAGGAAAGTCTGCCAGCTGGCACAAAAGTTGAAGTAATAAAAACGGCGGTTGGTCGCCTGGTGGTTCGAAAGATAAGCGGGTAGCAGTGCTGCCCTCTTAAGAGGCAAATGGTAACCAGGCCGCACTATTTGAGAACGTTGCGTGGTTCTGCGTGACATCCCGCAGGTCGGTCTGCTAACATCGGCCACGATCTGGGCAGCAAGTTCCTGCTTCCCGGACAGGCATCCGGCAGCCCTCTCTCTTTCAATGTGAAACCCGGCCGGTCCGGGCCAGAGTGCCAGATGTCACAGTAAGACCTCACAATGAAGTCTTGGCAGGATTCGTAAGGGCCAAAGACAATAAATTTCAGTTTTATTACGTTCGAAGTTGACGGGCTTTAGACACTGCAGGTTACGTGGTAGCGGTTTGCTGCCGTTTAGCAGTTTTAACGGCGCCAGGGATGCATCGCGAAGGGATGCGACCCCAATTGCGTGACGGCGGAGTATCGCCGACACCAGTTTGGTGATTGACTTTGAGCGCTTGCGCAAATCGCCCGTACGGGTTCAATTCGCTCCGCTCCGATCTCCGGGTACAGGTAACCTGAGTCCTGGCAGTTCCCGATGTTTTTTGCCCGCTATTTGGCGGGGGTATACTGTGCGCCCCCAGTTTATTTATAGGTTAAATATTATGTATGTCGGCTTTCCTGTTCGTCGTCCTGGTCAAGGCTTTCTCGGGTTCTGCCGCTGGATGAATACGATGGCGAAGCGAACCGACCGGCAGATAACGCACGGGCCCGAGATGAGCCGGCACAGCTTCGGTGCGTTGCAGGCGGGTAAAAAACGTGCAGTCTGCCGTCTATCGGAGTTAGTTAACCTGTGCAACAGGAGTTGTTGTAAGTTACGGATAACCCGTATAAATTATGAGGTCGGTAGTTGTAGGCGACACCCTAAAAGTGTGATAAATTGCCGGGCGTTATTTGACATAAAACGATCAGTTGAAAAGAAGAACCCGTTTAACATCGGTTCCTGGTTCTCCCGATTACCTCGCATGTTTAACGCCCGATTTAACGCGCGCGCCGGTGCTGGTTTCAGCGCCGGATGGCAGGTGTTGGTATTCCGATCAAAAACGTTCCGGCTAATGGTTTCTGCCAATAATTCGTTTCAGCACTATTTAATTAAGACCGTTAATCAGCGTAAAACAACAAACAATCTGTGCGTGCCTTACGGTGTGGCTGGCGCAGATTGAAAAATTCTGGGCTGTCGGATGCAAAAACAGGCTGTCCGGCAGGCTAATGTGAACAGGGGGGAGCGATGAAGATATTAATTGGAATGACCCGGTCGGATACAATGGCGTCGGGGTCGTTTAAGCACATCGTGCAGATTGGGGATCGCTTCAGATCTGAAGGGCTGGAGGTCGCATACGTGATTGGAAAAAGCGGCCCTGCGTCCGAATATCTGAAGAACCGTGATTTCAATGTGTATGAATTGCCCAGTCTGGAGCGCGATCTTTCGATCTTCAAGGACGTTGTTTCACTGTTGCAGCTACTCTTCATCATTCTGCGGTTCAGGCCGGATATCTGCTCCTGGCACACCGCGAAGATCGGCGCGCTGGGTCGCGTCGCCAGCTTCCTGACCTTTCGCAAGAGCTATTACGTACCGCATGGCGTCCCGTTTTTTGAATCAGTGTTCAACAAAGGGCATAAAACCTACCGCAGTCTCGAAAAGGTATTGGCCTGGTTGCCGTCGACCATTATCGGCGTGTGCCGTTTTGATACCGAACAGTACCTGAAGCTGGGCGTGCCCGCGAGAAAGACCCTGACCATTCACAATGGCATGAAAATGATGGCCAATCGCGACCTGGGGCTCATCAAGGGCGACCGGATCGTCTTTATTACAGCGGCCCGTTTTGAAGATCAGAAGGATTACGAAACGCTCGCATTGGCATTGCACAAGGTAACCCGAACCACCCGGAACTTCGAGCTGCATATTTATGGGGACGGTCGCAAAGAGGAGCTCGTTCGCCAGCTGTTTGCCGAGTTCGACGATATCGTCCAGTTCAAGGGGGTTGTTGAGGACCTGACCACCGCCCTGATGTCAGCGCACGTGTTTATTCTTAGTAGTCACTGGGAGGGCTTGCCACGCACGATTATCGAAGCCATGTCCTGCAGGATGCCGGTAATCGCCACGGATGTCGGCGGAGTCTGTGAGCTGATCAATCATGACCGCACCGGTTACCTGGTACAGCCGGCCGATTCGAATGCGATGTCGGAATTCATGGCATCCTATATTAACGATCCAGACCGGATTATTGCGCATGGCTGTGCAAGCTATTCCAAATACAAGGCCGAGTTTACACTGGAAAAGATGCTCGATTGCTATGTCTCCGCCTATATACCGGAAGCCGTCGCCAGTCGCAAATTAGTGGATGGTCAAGTCAGGGATGTCTAGATTCAAATTATCGATAATCTGCCCGGTATATAACTGTGCGCCTTACCTTGAAGACACGATATCCAGTCTGGTCAATGGCGCAAACCGGGAGGAAGTGGAAGTAATATTCGTTGACGACTGTTCAACCGACGGGTCCGCCGACCTTTGCCGGCAACAATTGCAATCGCGTGCAGAAAGCATCAAGTTCACATGGCACGTGTTGAGCCATCAGGTGAATGCGGGCTTATCGGCCTCGCGTAATACCGGGATTGCACAGGCGACCGGCCGGTATATCGCCTTTCTGGATGGTGATGACGCCATCGGCAGGTTTTACGCCGAGGCGGTTTTGACCGCGATAGACGCCTGCTCGCCCGATGTGCTGGAGTTTACTCACCGTGAGTTCAAAACGCTGGAGGAGGCGACGTTTCTGGACGAACCGCCGGCTTCGACAGGCATCCAGGTCCTGCAGGGACCGCGGCGTTACAAAACACTTTACCGCCATGGTTTTTTTGTCTGGACGCGTGTTTACCGTCGGGAAGTTATTGGGCAGGGTGCATTTGTGGAAGATGGTCGTGCCTACGAAGACATTGCTTTCACCATGGATGTTTTTGCTCGCGTGGACCGCATACACCGTCTAAACGCGACATTGATCGGTTACCGTCGGCGGGCGGGCTCGATTACCGCCAGTCGTAACCTGAGATTTCTGGACCAGTTGATTCAGCTGAATGAATCCATACAGCGCAACCGCGAAAAGTTCAATGCTGGCATGGCGCTGGAAATGTCCCACCTGCGAAAACTGATAATAGTGCTTCTGAAGGGAATTCGAATAAGTCCGAGGCAGGACCGAGTTGTCTTTTACCGTTCCGCCATAAAGGAGCTGCGACCCCAGCGACCAATGGTCAGTTGTATTTCCATCATGCCGTCAAAATTATTCTCCAGCTTCCTGTTGGGCGTCGCAAAACTGCAAACCTTTCAACCCGGCTGACGCCCCAGAGGTACTGGCCGGTGACTCGCTTTCTCGCCAACATTTTTCCATATCTTGCGCTGCTACTGCTTCCGTTTGCGCTGCTGGACATACGCCTGCCCGTCCCGGGTTTGCAGGTACGTATTTCGGATTTCTATCTGCTTGGGCTGACGGGCTGTTTTCTCATAGCCTATCGCGACGCGTTGCCCTGGCTGGTAAAATGCGTGGGCCCGTTCGTGCCCTTTATCGCTTACATTATTCTTCACTCGATACTGACCGGAAAGCCGGGTAATGCAGTGGAATCTGTGCAGTGGATACTGGTTCTGTTGTGGGTGCCGCTGTTCTCCTATGCAATGAAAAACGGCGACGAACGTATTCTGAAGGCGCTGCTGCTGTCGCTGGCATTTGTCGCCATATATGTGGCCGTTTCCCATATCATGATGGGGCAGCTGACCCGCTATAAATATATGGGCGATGCAAAATACTCGTTCGGCCTGTTTGCTCTGCTGGCATTTTTGTCGGTGGCACGGTTTGGCGGCGTCTTCAGGCTAACGCTGCTGGTTATTGCCATCATTCTGTCGGTGCTCTCGAAAGAACGCACCGGCGCGGTCGTGTCGGTCGCGTCGTTGTTGCTGATCTTCCCGCTTCTGGTGCTGGGGGTCGGCAATTTGCTGGTGTCTCTGGTATTGTTCGGTGCCAAGCTGATCGTCCTGTGTTCCGGTTTCATCGTCTTCAGCTTTCTGACCGACAATTTAAGCATTCGCTATTATCTTGACGAAGAGGCCGCCAAATGGGAGTCGGACCTGCATCGAAGTAACCTGATTAACAATGGCGTTGAAATCTATCTTGATAACCCGATTTTCGGCGTCGGCGCGCGGGAGCTCAATGTGCATATGAGGGATTATTATATCGACGATCGTCTGGCGATATATACCCACAATTTTTATCTGGATACCTGGATAGAGTACGGCCTGATTGGTGTGCTTTTATTTTTTGTTCCGGTTTTTATAGCGATTTTTAGTATTAATGCCCGACACCCATCGGCCAAATTGCTTTTGCCGCTCGCGTTTTATTGTTTTGCTGCGCCGACGTTTATGGCAAATGGTACGACAACCATGCTTATCTACCTGACGGGTCTGGCCATATTGATTGCGTTGCAGCCCGACAAAGCACAGATCGCGAAAGGCATACCAACAGGGCAGGTTGCCGGGGTCTCGAGGGCGTGATATCGACGGTTCTTCATATAGTTGTAACGTATCTTGCATGCTGTTTATATAGCCAGTCGGGCTTAAAACTTCGATAACCGCACAAAAATCAGATAGCTTGCATTGTATGACTGAATTGTATGAAAATTAACCTATTCTGTGAGTAGGTACTTTACACAATCCAGGGTGAAATATGCTTCATTCCAACTGTATCGGCGCAGCAATCGTCGGTTTTATCTTTTGTCTGACACCGTTCAGAGTGGCGGCAGCAGACTGCACATTCCCCAAATCGGACAGCGACGATCTTGAGCAGCGCGCACTTGTCGCCGTGCAGGTCCGCACAGACGAAAATAAAGTGTTTTTGAGTTGGCGCGTGCTGGCGGAAGACAGTGCGGATACGACCTATGACGTATTCCGATACCGGGATGGCGATGAACAACCGCTAAAACGCAACAGCCAACCCATCTCCCGATCCACTAATTTTACCGACAGCGTAAATTGCGGTGAAACGACGGCGTGTGACGACTACCAGTGGTTTGTCAAAGCTAACCGGCAAGGTGGCGCGCAATCCTGCAGCTACCCCGCAGCATTGCCCGCGGATGACGATAAAACGGTGATTAGTGTTGCGAATGGCGCAGGTGGTTACGGGCGCCAGTTTGCAATGGGCGAACTGGATGGCAACCCGGGTGCCGATTATGTTCTGCGGTTTTCGGATAACGGGATTGATCCCTATTACAAATTGTGGCGACCCTCTGGCAACAATTTCAGACTTGTGGGGTTTTCCTCGGCCGGCGAGCGTTTATGGACATATGACATGGGGCCATCCATCGAAAGCGGCATATGGTATTCGCCCTACCTGGTTTACGATCTGGACCGGGACGGCATCGCCGAAGTCATTGTCAAGGGGGGTGACCCGAGTGATACGCGTGAAAAGCTCTCTGATGAGACCGGCCGGATAGTCCGGGGCAACGAATATCTGCGCGTTATTGATGGTCGGGACGGTAACACCGTGCTCGCCCAGGCACCCTGGCCCGATCGGGAAGGATTTGTTGAAGACAAGCGTCAGCCGTTCAGTCGATACAACCATTACTCACGTCACCTGATGGCAATTGCCTATCTTGATGGCGTCAACCCGCATGTTGTGGTGGTGCGCGGGACCTATGGCAAGCATAAGGTTCATGCATATCGGTACTCCCGTAAAGATGGTCTGGTGCCGGTATGGAAGTGGGAAAACATACAGCCGAGTCTGGTCAAGTCCTGTGCGCCGGACGAAATAATGGCCGAGCTGCGGGGATTGTGGGGGCAGGGCGCCCACACCATCCGCGTGGGTGATATAGACAATGACGGCAAAGACGAGGTCATAATCGGCGGCATCGCGCTGGACCATAACGGCAAGCCCAAATGGTCGCTCAACCTCGGGCACCTCGACCATATTCATCTGGGCGAACTGAACCCGCACAATGACGGGCTGGAACTTTACTACGGTGCCGAGAGTGGACGCTCCCGGCGCGGCATGGGAATGGTCGATGCCGAGACCGGCGAATACCTCTGGGCATACGACCAGCCCACCCGGCATATACACAAAGAAGGGGTATGTGCGGATTTTTATCCTGCCAGCCCCGGTAGCGAATGCTTCAGTGGCGAGGCAGACCGTTCCAGTTACTGGCTCTGGAGTAGCGACGGACAGGTCATCTCCCAGGAGAATATTGGCGGCGCCACCCTGTCGCCCAACGCCGTATACTGGGGGAATGGTACGCATAAATCATTGGTGCGGCTGACCAGGAAAAAGGACAGCGCGCACTTCGCCGATATAATCGATCTTGCCTCCGGCAACGTAATCGACGAACTGCATCACCCCACCACGACAGCATCGAATGACTGGCAGTATTCGAGAATCCTGGCGGTAGCGGACATTATGGGGGATTGGCGCGAGGAGGTGATTGTCGTCGATAGAGGGCGCCTGCTGATTTACACCTCGACGCTGCCAACGGCAATAAAACGACCGTGGCTGATGACGGACCATCTCTACAAAATGGGCTCCGTGCTGTTCTCCATGGGCTACGAGCAACAGCCACTGTTAAGCTTTGACTTGCCGGCGGCCATCAAAAGCCAGGCGACCGAAAAATAGACAGCGTAAGGGCCTGCTGCTCCGGCGACAGCACCGGGAAGTGCGATCGCCGGCGCGTGCTCGGGACCATAGACAAGATTCGCAACGGAAAACGACCTGTTGCCGTAACCGGTAGGCCGCTTCTGCGAAGCACAATCCGGTGACGTCTTGGACCTCGCACGGGGCACTCATCCAATTATGGGTATCCAGTCATTTAAATCACTGATAAAATTGCGGCGCGTGGTGCAGGGAGAATCTGCTTCGAAACTGGGATATTTTCACCAATCTAAAGTTGCGAGGCGGCATTTGTATAGCCTGCTTTCCGGCATTTTTATGGCGAGCCGATTGATACCGGTTGGACGGACACATCATTTCGCAGAAAACAGTATATTCAGCTTGTGGTACTAATCGAAAGGAGTTAACAGCTTGGCTAGAACCGTATTGATCTCTGCATACTATAACCGGGAAAATCTGGTAGAAGAAACCCTGACCGGCATTGCCGCGCAAACCTGTGACGATTTCAAAGCCTACTTCTATGACGACGGGTCAAAAGATAATACCTACCGGGAGCTAAAGCGCTTTGAAAGCGAACGAATAAACGTAATCAGGCAGGCGAACAAGGGCCTCGTTAAAACATTCATTGATGCCATCGAGCAAACCGACAGTGAATTTATTGCCATTCAGGGATCCGGAGACTATTCGCACCCGGAGCGACTTGCCCGCCAGGTTGCTTATATGGAAGCCAATCCCGATTGTGTCGTTGTTGGTTGTTATAGTGAGCTTGTAGCCGAAAAGACCACTGTTGATCGAACCGATGTCGCATCGGATGTATTTGCGCAGCTTTACCAAGGTAATCCGTTTTACCACGGTGAAACCCTGATCCGACGGTCTGCCTATGAAAAATGCGGTGGATATCGCGAGTTCTTTACGTATCGCCAAGACCTGGACCTATGGCTGCGAATTGCGGAGCATGGACGTCTGTACGTCATTCCGGAAGTGCTGTATCGGTGCTACAAGGTACCCGATTCTGTATCGTTGAACCCGCAGAAGCTGTTTCGGGCCATGGCGTGCCGGGACTTTGCCGTGTATTGTGCAAAAGAGCGTCATGCAGGTCGACCCGACCCATTGGATGTTCACGGTCCCATCGCGGCACTGGAGCGTCCCAGGTCTCGGGAGTTGGCGTTGGCGCTTCAGCGGCGCGCCCGTCAGTTGGCCAGTAAGGGAAAGCTGGAAGATGCCCAGATTCTGCTACGTGCATCGCGAAATGAACTTAATACGGTGAAAACGCAAATAAGCGCCACTATTATCGCTAATCCGCTTTTGCTTAGGACATACAAGCGTTTTAAAGACCATGGATAAGTAGTACACCTTCCAGTCTGCCGGATACAAAACAACGGGTTTCCTATCTGACGCGGGGTCCTCTCAAGCTCACGCAGGGCGATGCTGTATGCAGTACAGCACGGCGCCGCGCAGGAGTAATCAGTCGATCAGGTATTTCATGCTTTCTAGATCAGGTCAATATGACATGGTAAATCCAGGCTAAACCCGGAAATGCACAAAAGAGGTAAAGACAATAAAACAGCTTGGAAATGTAGTTAAACGAACAGCGCTGGTTTCATCGGTAATTCAGATTGGATCGATCGCTGTTGATATTATCGTCATGGCTGTTCTGGCCCGGCTGCTGGTACCGTACGATTACGGCGTGTTTGCAGCGGCGCTGCTGTATATTGCTATATGCAGCCTTCTGCGCGAAATCGGTGTGAGCGCGACGATAGTCCAGTTACCCAAGCTGAGTGTTATCGATCAGCGAACAGGCCTGACCCTGGCGCTATTGATGGCGCTGTTCGTATTTACGATATCCCAGTTGGGCGCAGCCTATTTTGCGGAATTTATGAACATTCCCGAATTGGAAAGCGTTATTCGGGTGTTGTCGTTTATGCTTCTGATTCAAGCATTCTCCATGGTGTCCCAGGGTCTTTTGCTGCGTAATCTGCAGGTGGTTTACGTGTCGGCAGCTGAGGTCTCAGCCCGACTGGCGGCCTCGGTGCTGGTGGGTATTACTCTGGCGCTAATGGGATTTGGTTACTGGGCGCTAGTGATTGCGAATATGGTCGAGACATCCCTTTTCACCATTGCACTTTTGCTCAAAGCCAAACCGAGTCTTAAGCCCTCGCTCAATCGAACATCGCTGCGCCTGCTACTCGGTCGCGGAAGTGGTTTTGCCTACTCTCGCATCATGGGGTTTATCTCCCTGCGTTCCAGTTATCTAATTGTCGGACGATTTTCCGACGCGGTCAGTCTGGGGATCTATTCTCGTGCGAGCAAGCTGATGACCATGCCTCAGACAATATATAACAAAGTGGCAGACAGGGTTGTTTTTCCGGCAATGGCTCGCGTGCAGGGCGAGCCGGAGAGGCTACGATCTGCCTACCTTAAAGGGCTGGAGATAACCGCGCTATTTGGCATTCCGCTGGCAACTATTCTCTATTTGCTTGCCGCAGATATCATATTTGTCCTGCTCGGAGATCAATGGGGCGCCGTTATACCGATATTTGCCATACTGTCGCTGGCAACTTACTTCAAAATCGCAGTTGGAGTCAGCGCTACACTTATCCGTGCCACAGCCGCAATGCGGCAACTGGTTATAGCCCAGACCTTCAATGTAATACTGGTGGTAAGCAGCCTGCTGTATGCGGTTCAGTTCGGACTGCAAGCCGTCGCATGGGCTATCGTATTTGCTACTATCTGTTTCTCGTCCTTGATGACATTCAATGCCTGCCGCATTGTCAAAATCGGTTTCGGGGCGCTGTTGCTTACGCAGCGCTACGGAATAACGCTGGCAGTAGGGTGCGCGCTACTGATTACACTGGTTAGCTACCCGGTGCGCATGATCGATGCAAACCCCTGGTGGGTGCTGATCGCGAATGGCGTCGGGTTCGGAGTGGCGGGGCTGGTGCTTGTTGTGTTGCGACCCAGGTCGATACTCGGCCCGGAAGGTACAGATATGGCAAGCCAGATATATGGCCTGATTCAAAAGCGATTTGGGAAAAAGGGTGATTGACGGGTTCTGCTGTAGGTGCCTGCTGACGAATCAGCAGGCACTGCCCTGTCGTGAACCTTAACTCCCGATGGATACGTCTGCGTTCAGACCTTTCATCTTTTCCAAAAAGCGATCGTATCCACGGGTTATCTGCCAGGCATCGTGAATACGGGTTTCACCCTTGGCGATAAGTCCGGCCAATGCCAGTGCGATTCCCGCACGCAGGTCAAGCGCGATGACGTCGGCACCGGTAAATTGGGTGCCACCATCCATGATGAGTATGTTGCCATCCACTTTGTAGCTTAGCCCCATCTTGCTCAGCTCTTCCGCATAGCCGTAACGACCCGGGAATCTCAAGTCCACAAATTTGGACTGGCCTTTGGATTTTGCACCAAAAATCGCCAGTATCGGCTGCATGTCCGAGTTAATGCCGGGGTAGGGTCCGGTGCTGATTTCCAGTGGATAGCAGTGGCTGCCTTTTACAATCAGCGCGTTATTGTGCCGGTACAGACGGGCCCCACTTTCGCGCAGGAAGACCAGCGGAATTTCCAGATGTTCATAGGGAAAATCCTCGATCTCCACTTCGCCGCCCGTAACCGCGGCGCCGACAAGCCAGGTCAAGGCTTCGATATTATCGGGGATGATAGTGTGGGTTGCGCCCCGTAAATGTGACTGTCCTTTAACTTCAATGCGCTCCTGACCAAACACGGTAATTTCCGCACCCATTGAACGCAACAGAGCGATAAGGTCCAGAATTTCCGGACGCACATGCGGATTCCAGATGGTAGTGACGCCGCGGGCCAGGCAGCCGGCAATAATTGAGTTCTCAGTGGCGCCGGTGGAGCGGATAGGCAGGTGTATATCGTTGCCAATCAGTGAGTCACCCCTGGATTGCGCATGCAGATAGCCGTCTTCTGCCCAGACCCTGGCGCCGAGCGCTTCCAGCAACATAACGTGCAGGTCGTAAGCTCTGTCGCCACCGCCGCCACCAATATTACAGCCACCCGGCAGAGGCACTGCGCCATAGCCGGTGCGGGCGACCAGTGCACCCAGAATCAGCAGGGTATTTCTAATGGAGCGACCCGACCAGTTCAGCGTCGAATCGGGGCTTTTCTTTTCCGCAATAATCAGCGTCTGCCCTTCAATCAGACATTCCTTGCCCAGCGCCTCCAGCATTTCCTTGTGTACAATGGCATCCAGCAATGTAGATGGATAATTGTGCAGGGTAATGGTTTCCTCTGACAGGAGTGATGCCGCCATAAGGCGGAGCACGCTGTTTTTACCACCACTGACCTTTACCCGCCCGGTCAGTACCGACGGCCGTACAATAATCTCTTTTATCTCTTCTTGCATGTAATCGCACTCTTGTTAAGCATATGTAACGTTGTCTGACCTGATTTCGGGACCCTGCCACTGAACAACGCGAATTAAAAACGCTACTGAAACAACTGCCTCTTGATCTCCGTCAGTTGCTGCATCACGGCATCGGGCCCGTATAACTGTATAGCG
Source organism: uncultured Cellvibrionaceae bacterium (assembly GCA_964434105.1). Taxonomy (GTDB): domain Bacteria; phylum Pseudomonadota; class Gammaproteobacteria; order Pseudomonadales; family Cellvibrionaceae; genus CAYNST01. The sequence continues at coordinate 31,626 of CAYSTJ010000041.1, forward strand.
GTGTCGCGGCCATTGCGTCCGAGGGTTTCACGCAACGTTTGCGAGTCGGCCAGGCGTTGCACCGACTCCGCAATGGTCGCGCTGTCGGTCGATGGCATAATCAGCATATTCTGCATATGCCGGCCATACTCCTGAATGCCCCCCACATTGGCCGATACTACCGGCAACCCATAGCTCATGGCCTCCAGCGTGGCGATGCTCAAACCCTCGCGGGTACTGGCCAGCAGGTACATGTCCATATGGTCCACCAGTCGCGACCAGTCGTCGGTAAAACCCAGCAGGTGAATATGATCGTCAACGCCCAGCTCGCTGGCCAGGTTGACGATTGCCTCCCGGAGTTCACCTTCGCCGGCAATATGCAGGTGAACCGTGACACCGCGGTCCGCGAGTAGCCGGATGGCCCGTATGGACTGCATATAGTTTTTCTGCGCATTCAGCCGGCCCACGCTCAGCACGTGGATAATATCGCGCACGCGATACTCGGATTTTCGGCATACCTCCTGTGCCACAAACAGCGGCACACAATGCCAGACGCGCTCCGGCGCAGCCGGTAACTTGCGGGAGACCGCCTTGTAGGTTTCCACGTTGTCACACAGGCCGACATCTATACGCCCCGCCAGCCGCTGGATAACCGATTCATAGATCGCCTTGGAAAACGACGAATTATGAAAAAACGTCACCATTTTGACCGAGGGAAACAGCCGGGCCACCAACAGCGCCACCATATTCGACTGGGCCAGCGACGCAATCAGCATATCGTAACGCTGTGAGCTAAGCTGCTGTCGCAGGGCCAGCATGGCCTTGGCCATGGCCACTGGCCGCAGCTTCTCGCGTGGGTCAACGACCCGCACGTGCGACTTGCCCAGCGTGGCTTCCAGCTTGTCCAGCAGCGTCTGGTCGCCCACATGCAGCAGCAGCACATCCAGTTCCACCTCGGCAAAAAATCCGTATTCGATCAGCGTCAGCAGGCCAAGCTCGGCGCCGCCCGTGTTCATGGCATTGATCAGATAAAGGACTCTTGGCTTGTGAGCCGTACCGGAATGAATGTGTTCAGGCGGTATGGACCGGCTGCTATTGATCATGGACAAGGGCTCTGTCGGATTAATGAAACAATGATAATTGGTAAGCGTTGGCAGTGTCCCCCCGGGTATTCGGGGGGGGAGCACTGCAGAAGGGACAGCCGTCAAGCCCGGACTATTATTGCACCAGCCGGCCAGCACATCAGGCCAGACTGCGCGTGTGCTCCAGCGCCTGCGCGCTCGAATAGTAGCCGCCGTAGCCATAGCTCTGCAGCTTTTTCATATCGACATTGTTCAGCACCACCCCGGCAACTTTCACCTGTGCCTGCTCCAGCTCGCGAATGCCCTGTTTGACCAGGCGCGAGTCTGTTTCATGGGCAGCTACCACATACACAACCTGCGTCGCGTTGGCACACAGTACTTTGGTATCGCTCACCCCGCACACGGGTGCGGCATCAATAATAATATGGTCGTAATGTTCACTCAGCGTGTTGAGCAGATCACGGCATTTGGCGGAGGAGAGCAGCTCCAGCGGGCTGCCGGGTGAATTCGCGTCGTTATAAAACAGCGCAGAAGCGCGCCCCGTCGGCATAAAATCACAATTGCCGGGCTGCCCCGGGTATATGCACTCCGTCAGCTCGATACCATCGGAAATGGCATTGATAAAACCAGTGGCGCTTTCAGGAAAGCCCAGCGACTTGGCCATGGTGGGTCGTCGCACATCCGCATCAATCAACAGGGTTTTCTCCAGGCGGCCAATGGACGACGCCAGATTCAGCGCAACGGTGGATTTACCTTCATTCTGCACCGACGAGGTCACCACGGTAATCTTGTGCGGCTGGTTCATGCCCAGCAGCGTCAGGCTGGTGCGAATGGAGCGGACCGCTTCCGAAAACACACCGTTGCTGCTCTCCAGGTAGCCGTTGTAAGCCAGGTCACTGCGATTGGTTTTAACCCGGGGCAAATAGCCCAGCAGCAGTGCGCTCAGCTTGAGTTCAACTTCGGCTGGCGCTTTCACGGTGGTATCCTGCAGGCCGCGAATCATAAAAAAGCCGCTCAACAGCGAAAACACCGAGCCGAATCCCAGCACCGCAAACAGCTTCTTGTTGGGGCTTACCGGCGTCCGGGATACATAGGCCCGGTTCACAACCTTGATTGGCGTGCCGACAAAGCCCTGGGCATGGGTCAGCTCGGTAACCCGCTCCATAAAGCTGCGCAGCAGGCCACGGTTTACTTCAACATTCTGTTCCAGTTGCGCCAGTACCGCGCGCTGCCGGTCCTGCGAAATCGATTCCGTCTTGGATGCCTTGAGCTGGGCTTCCAGATTGGCCACGGCCGATCTGGACGCCGCCAGTTGCTGGGCAATACTTTTTGCCACCATATCAACCTGTGAACGCAGCTGGCGCATCTTCTCGTTATAGCGCACCCGCTCGTCCTGCAGCGAGGGGTGATCATCCATATAGGTTTGTTTCAGCTGGTTGTAGTTGGCGGTGATTTCCGACAGTTCGGCCAGCAACTGGCTGACAATGCGGTCTTCCCGAATGCGGGAAATGGCGGTCAGGTCATCAATATCGTAATACTCGCCCAGTTGCCTGATCTGCTGGTGCACGGCCGTAAGCTGTGCCTGGCGCTCCTTCTCCGCGCTGAAGGCGCTCAGCAGGCTTTCCACCTCGACATTGCCCACGGCCTCATCCAGGCGGCTGGAATAAACAGCTTCCTTCTCTTTGTATTCCTGCAGTTCTTTTTCCGACTGCGACAGCGCCTCCCTCAGGGTGTTCATCTGCTCATTCATCCAGCCGGTTGTCTCGGACTTCTCGGACCGAAAATCGCCGTACTGAAACTGCTTGTAACCGTCGGCATACAGTTCGGCTACCATTTTCGCAACCTCCGGATCATTACAGGTGGCTTTTATTCGGAACAGGCTGGTATTGCGCACCGGGACGACTTCAATGCTGCGCATCAGGTCGTAGGCAAACGCCTGGGTGGGGCCGTGCGTGGCGATCTGCTCTTCGGTTGCGGTACATACGGGGGGGGCATCGGTTTCCGTGGCAATCAACTCCGCCAGGTCGCGGGAAGTCAGTATCTCAAACTGGGTATACAGAAACGATTTATCGAGCATGGTCGGCCCGGTGCTGTCTTCCCAGCCCGCACGTCCGGTCACCGTACCTTCCACACTGATCGTCACGGTGGAGGCAAACTTGGGTGCTATGAATCCCGCCGCATAATACGCACCCACGCCCGCCACAATGCTGATCAGCGCAATCTTGTATTTATGCGCGAACACATTCCGGACTCCGTTCAGCAGAATGTCGATTGGCAGGGGCTCGGCGGACGTATGACCGTGGGGCGCTTGATTCATCATTTAAACCTGATTGAAGTTTCTGTCTATGATCTACTTTGGGCCAAACCGGGTTACAGTGCCCGCGCTGCGGACATTGCCGTTTTGAATGCCTGAACAATGTATTGACTAGCCACTATGGCTGATGGGCTGCTGCAGTCTGCCCGCATACACCGCGTCGATGCATCGTCACACCGTCGGGCGCGACGCTCAGGCCAGAATCGCTCCCGGACAAGCAAGAATCGAACCCGGGCAAGCATGATCCACACCCAAATCAGCCTGTTCCAGCAAACCAGCTGCCTTATTCGGCCCGGCTGGTGCCGCAATAACCACGATCCAAACGAAGACTGCCAGTTATAAAACTGCCTCGCGGTTTCCGGCTGCCAACACCGGGGCGTCAGCCGGAAACTCTCAGGAGCTCGAATAATGTGAACCACGACCGGTTCTGTGTTCGAGGGCGGGAAAACACCGGCTCGAGGATTATAAAAATTGCCATCTGCCCGTATTCCCGGAGCAGATTATACACAGGTATGAGAAGGGGAAGAAACGCAAAAAAGTCAAATAAGCCTACTATTCGGGGGTTTTCAACGGGGAACAGACAAGCGGGTGTAAAGAAATCCGACGGCGGGCGCGGTGTCAGCGCCCGCTGTCCTCATACCCGTCATCCAGCATATCCGGTGGCACCGGCTCACCCGGTATGGCATGGCCTTCGGAGGCCCATTCGCCCAGGTCAATCAGCTGGCAGCGACGACTGCAAAACGGGCGTTGGGGAAAGGCGGGTGTCATCAGCACTTCCTTGCGACAGGTAGGGCAGCGTACAGCCAGAGTTTTAACAGTCATAGGCAGGAACAGGTCAGTCGGTTAGCGTCAGCAGGGTGCGATGCAACTGCTCAACCTGAGCGATGGTTGCCTCGCGCGAACCGTTATTATCAACAATATAGTCCGCCCTGGCCAGCTTCTCGGTGCGCGGAAACTGGCTGGCAATAATGCGGCGCACCGCGGCCGGGTCTGCACCATCGCGCCGGCAGGCCCGTTCCAACTGGGTTGCCTCGTCAGCATCCACAACAATCACGCGGCTGACAAGCACGGTTTGTTTGGTTTCGAACAGCAGGGGGGAAACCAGAATGTGGTAAGTCTCACAGGGCAGCGCCAGCTGCGTTTTAATACGCGCCCGCACCAGCGGGTGCAGCAAAGCCTCCAGCCACGTTTTATGGTGCGGTTCCCGAAATATGATATCGCGCAGCCAGGCCCGGTTCAGTTGCCCGTCCGCCAGCAAAGCCTGCTCGCCAAAATGCGCCCGCACAGCCTCCAGCACCGGCTCACCCGCCGCCGTCACCGTCCGCGCCAGTACATCCGCATCCACAACATGCGCACCCAAACGCGCAAACGCATCCGCAACAAAACTCTTACCCGCGCCAATCCCGCCGGTCAAACCAATCGCTGTCATAAAATTCCTGTGGAAAAAAACCCCCCCGGGACCGCAGTGGTGCGGCATGCCGACGGCCCGCCTGCATTGGGCGCGTTAGCGGCCTGAATAATAAGGAAACCTGCTGCGCAGGTGCTTTTAATGCAGGCAAGCTGCCTGCGCTCCCAGCGGCGCGTCAGCGCCCTGAATAATAAGGAAACCTGCTTCGCAGGTGCTTTTAATGCAGGCAAGCTGTCGGCATGCCGCACCACTGCGCTCCCAGCCCCAGCGGCCTACCTTGGCGCTAAATCCATAAACTGCAAGTACTGCGTTAGTATCACGTCGCCCCACAAAAACGCCACCAGCCCGGCTATGGCCAGGTAGGGGC
>CAYSTJ010000041.1:36875-41132 GCA_964434105.1 uncultured Cellvibrionaceae bacterium
AGTATCACGTCGCCCCACAAAAACGCCACCAGCCCGGCTATGGCCAGGTAGGGGCCAAAGGGTAGGGGGCGGGTTTTTTCCCGGCCCAGTAGCACAATACCGGCAATCCCCAGCACCGCGCCCACAAACGACGACAGGATAATCACCAGCGGCAGCATCTGCCAGCCCATCCAGGCACCCAGGGCTGCCAGCAGTTTAAAGTCCCCAAAACCCATGCCCTCCTTGCCGGTCACCAGTCGAAACCCCCAGTAGACCGTCCACAAGCTCATATAGCCGGCCATGGCACCAATCACGGCATCTTCCAGGCTGGCATACACCCCGAACAGGTTCACCAGCAACCCCAGCCACAGCAGCGGCAGGGTAATGCTGTCTGGTAACAGGTAGTGATCGATATCGATCATGGTCAGGCATACCAGGCTCCACAAAAACAGCAGGCCAAACCACGCCTGCGGTGTCGCGCCAAACTGCCACACAATCAGCACGCTCAGCAGGCCGGTAACGGCTTCAATCATCGGGTAGCGTTTGGAAATCTTTGCGCCGCAGTTCGCGCAGGCGCCTTTCAGCCACAAAAAACTCACGACCGGAATATTGTGCCAGGGCTTGATCGGGCTTTTGCAGTGGGGGCAGGTGGAGTTGGGGTGGGCCAGGTTGAAATCGTCCGGCGTATCATCCGGCGCTTCGCCGGCGTCGATCGCGGCCTGGTGCGCGCGATTATACTCCTCGTTTTCCCGGCGCCAGTCCCGCTGCATCATTTTCGGCAGGCGGTAAATCACCACATTCAAAAAACTGCCAATCAGCAGCCCCAAAACCAAAACGCCAATCACAACTGTGATTGGCGCTACGGCATAGATTTGTGTCAGTGTCATCAAATAACCTGTCCAATCTGGAAGATAGGCAGGTACATGGCAATCATCAGGCCACCTACCAGAATACCCAGCACCGACATAATCATCGGCTCCAGCAATGATGTCAGATTGTCCACCATATTGTCGACCGACTCTTCATAATAGGTCGCCACCTTTTCCAGCATATCGTCCAGCGCACCGGACTCTTCACCGATGGATGTCATCTGGATCAGCATGGAGGGGAACATCTTGGAGTTGCGCAGCGCGGCATTCAACTGGGTGCCGGTGGCTACTTCGTCGCGTATCTTAATGGTGGCCGCTTCATAAATCGCATTGCCGGTCGCCCCGGCGACGGAATCCAGCGCATCAATCAGCGGTACGCCCGCTGCAAAGGTGGTGGACAGCGTACGGGCAAACCGGGCCAGAATGGATTCAAACAGAATCTTGCCCACAATCGGCAGTCTTAACGACAGGCGGTCCAGCGCCACCCGCACATTGCGGTTTTTTTCCTTAATCTTTTTAAAGGCAAATATCGCAACCCCGGTAATCACAATAAAATGCAGCCAGTACGCCTGCGCGCCTTCGGACAAGCCCAAAACAAACAGGGTAAAGGCCGGCAGGTCCGCACCAAAACTGCTGAAAGTCTCGGCAAACTGCGGCACCACTTTGACCAGCAGAATACCGGTGACCACCACAGCCACTACCACCACCGCAATGGGATAGGTCATGGCCTTTTTGATTTTGGCTTTCAGTTGTTCGGTTTTTTCCTTGTAGGTGGCAATGCGGTCCAGCATGGTTTCCAGTGCACCCGATTGCTCACCGGATTCCACCAGGTTACAGAACAGATCATCAAAATACTTGGGGTGCTTGCGCAGCGACGGCGCAAAACCGCCACCGGCGGCCACGTCCTCACGAATTTTGCGCACCAGCTCTGCCAGCGACGGGTTTTCCACCCCCTCGGCGACAATATCAAAGCTCTGTACCAGGGGTACGCCGGCCTTCATCATGGTGGCCATTTGCCGGGTAAACAGCGCAATATCCATTGGCTTGATTTTTTTGCTGGTGCCAAACAGCGGCTTGGGCTTACGGCGCACATTCTGCGCGCGAATACCCTGCTTCAGCAGCTGCGCTTTGACGATGGCCGAGCTGGTGCCCGACATTTCGCCTTCAATTTTTTTCCCTTTTTTGTCTACGCCTTTATAGACAAAAAGTGCACTGTTTTGTGTTGCCATGGTTAATCCTTCGTTACACGATTAGCTTCGGCCAGGCTGGTCAGGCCCATAGCGGCCTTGCGCAAAGCGGCGGTCCGCAAATCAAAAAAGCCGGCTTTTTTAGCCGCTTCGGCAATTTCAATGGAGTTGCCGCCCTCCATAATAATTCGGGAAATAGGCGGGGTAATCCGCACCACTTCATAAACTCCCACGCGGCCCTTATAGCCGTTTACGCACTTGTCGCAACCCACCGGGTGAAACAGCGTCATCTCCTCCCGCGCCATGCCCACATCAAAAAAGCCTTCCTCTTTCAGGATGTCGTCCGGTATATCCTTCGCCTCTTTCTTGCAGTGCGGGCACAGGCGTCGCGCCAGCCGCTGCGCAATAATCAGGCTCACGGTGGTGGCTACGTTAAAGGTCGGCACACCCATATTCAGCAACCGCGTCAGGGTTTCCGGCGCGCTGTTGGTGTGCAGCGTGCTCAACACCAGGTGGCCGGTCTGCGCCGCCTTAATGGCAATACTGGCCGTCTCCAGGTCGCGAATCTCGCCCACCATCACCACGTCCGGGTCCTGTCGCAAAAAAGAACGCAGCGCCTCAGCAAAGGTTAGCCCAACTTTTACGTTTACGTTCACCTGGTTTATCCCTTCCAGGTTGATTTCCACCGGGTCCTCCGCCGTGGAGATATTGCGCTCAATCGTATTCAGAATATTCAGGCCGGTATACAGCGACACCGTCTTGCCCGAGCCGGTCGGCCCGGTCACCAGTATCATGCCCTGCGGCTGCGCCAGCGCCTCCATATACAGCTTCTTCTGGAATTCCTCATAGCCCAGCGCATCAATCCCCAGCTTGGCGCTGGACGGGTCCAGAATCCGCAACACAATTTTTTCGCCAAACAGGGTAGGCAAAGTGTTTACCCGAAAGTCGATAGCCCGGGTTTTGGAGATCTTCATCTTGATGCGGCCGTCCTGGGGCACCCGCCGCTCCGAAATATCCATTTGCGACATCACTTTTAAACGTGCGGCCAGCCGGATCGCCAGGTTGGACGGCGGCCGCGCCATTTCCTGCAGAATGCCATCCACCCGGAACCGCACCCGGTAGGTTTTTTCATAGGGTTCAAAGTGAATATCCGACGCGCCCAGCTTGATCGCATCCAGCAGCACCTTGTTAACAAACCGCACAATCGGCGCTTCATCTACCTCAGAGGTGTCGTCAACTTTACCGCCGCCACTGTCCACCGACTCAATATTCAGCTCGTCCAGCGCGTCTTCATCCAGCCCGCCCAGGGCATCGCCCAGGCTTTCCTCACTGGCATTCAGGTAGGAATCAATGCCCCGGCTCAGCTTGTCCACTTCCACCAGAATGGCTTCAGTGGTCAGCCCGGTATTGAACTTGATTTCGTCCAGCGCATGCAGGTTGGTGGGGTCGGCCACACCCAGAAACAGGCGGTTGCCGCGCTTGAACAGCGGCAGGGCGTGGTGTTTGGAGATCAGCTTGGCATCCACCAGCTTGGGCGGAATCATGCTCACCTGCATGGCGCTCAAATCAAACACCGGCGTACCAAACTCCTCCGAGGCGGCCTGGCAGATTTGCGCAGCGCGCAGCGTGCCGGAATCCACCAACTCCATTGGCAGCGACTTGCCTTCCTTATGGGCTTTGGAGACTGCCTTACGTGCAGTTTCTTCGTCGATCAGGCCATCGCGCACCAGGCGCCGGGCCAGACCACTGATACTTACGGCTGGATTATTCATGCATTAGGCTTACTTAAGTCAACCGGATCTGTGTGTGTGTCTTTTATTCTAGCTTATCGTCCACGACTTACCGCAGATTTGGTCAGTCTATGGAGTTTGTCACAAAAATCAACATGTCGGCAGTGACGCAAGGCACAATGGCAACGCGCACCGGCTGACAATATTTGTCAGTAACTGTCCCGGTTGGGCGAAAAATAGCCAGTTGCGTGGGGCGTGCCTGGGAATGGAATGGGGCTGTAGCCCTTGTGGTGTAAGGGTTTTACGAAGCTGGCACAGCCTTTGTATTGGAGGCTCTGACTGACAAAACGTCACACCCCCCCAAAAAAGTGTTAGAGGATTTGCATCAATGAAGAAGCAACAAGGTTTTACATTAATCGAATTGATGATTGTGGTTGCAATCATCGGTATTCTGGCGGCAGTCGCGTTGCCCGCCTATCAGGATTACACCAT
>CAYSTJ010000042.1:0-22521 GCA_964434105.1 uncultured Cellvibrionaceae bacterium
AAGCTGTGACTGCTGCGCAGAAGCCTGTAAAACGGGGTATGTCAAAAGGTTATATAAAGACGGGACGGCGTTATGGTCAAATTGATAATTTGATAAAATGTGAATAAGGAACGCCGCAGGTGGTAGCGTTACGTGCCACCTGCGACAGTCCATCGCTGGCCGCTTTAACCCCGGCCAGGCCAACTCATGTCAGGTCCGGTAACGTCAGGTCAGGGCAGTACCCGCAATCCGTAATCACGCACCATGGCGTCAAATAGATCAAAATGCGCCGGCACTGCCCGGTAATTATCGCCCTGACGGGTGAAAATCGCGTCGCCCCAGAAACCGGATTCTGTGGGTTCCCAGAAAAAGGTGCCCAGTCCACGCCCATCGGGTAGCTCCTGCATGATGTCATTGAGCAGACGCATTTCACCGTTGTATTCGGCAATCACAAACGCCAGTTCTGGCCAGTTGGCAGCATAGCGATTGAGTAATGCTCGCCAATTGCTGGCGGGTCCCTGAAATTCGGTATACGCACTGAGTGCCAGGACATCGAACTCAACACCGTTTTCGAGCGCGCTGTTAACCCACCATTCCACACCGCCTGCATCCTCGGTATTCTCGATATGCAGTACCGTTTTAATCTCAGCATCCGTCTGTTTTACCGCACTGATACCCGCATTCAGAAGGCGCGCGAGGTTTGCCCAATTGCTGTTACTGGACTGCCCCGTCGGGCCACTGTTAACCCGGCCATTGTTGCCCCAGCAATCCGTGCTTGCAGTCGGTATATGAATTAGCATACCCGGTGTGATCTCGTTACCCACCTGCACCATATCCGGCAAGGCGCCAGCGGAACGCAGTGTTTCGAGTAAATCGCGCGTATACTGGCCAACCCTGTCTGCAAGTTCATCAATCGATTGCGCATCGCGCCAGGCTTCAGGTATTACCTGCTTGCCCGGGTCAGCCCAAGTGTCGCTGTAATGAAAATCGAGCAAAAATCCCATGCCCGCGGCCTTGATCATCTGCGCCATACGCACGATATCTTCCTTGCCGTTATACGCCTGCGACTTGCCGGTACAGTTAGCGCTGGAGGCGTAACCATACGGCGCCAGCGGATCTACGAACGTGCGCAGACGAATGAAATTTATGCCGTGGTTTTTAAAAAGTGTCAGCAAATCCATCGGGGTCCCGTCCACATCGGCATAGGTCGCGCCACGATCAAGCTGCTCAGACCAGTAGGAAATATCCATACCGAGCACATACTCTCCCGCCTGGTATCCTTCCGCGGGTACGCTCGAGCCGGATGAACTGGTTGAACTGGTTGAACTGGTTGAACTGGTTGAACTGCTGGAGCTGTTTGATGTGGACGAACTGCTCGAACCCGTCGGTTCACCGATCCCAGGCCCCCCAGCATCGGCGCCACACCCGGTCAACAAAGCCATCAGACACAGAAAGGACAGGGGAACTGTGCGACTTGACAGCCTATGAATAAAAAACATGGCATTCTCCAGAATTTCGCAGTCAACGTGCCATTCAGCACGAAATTCTACGTAGTTTTTTTGAGCCAACCGGGATGTGCGCTCCGCCACTTTGGCTTCTGAAACCCGCGTTTCACAATTACCGTCATCAATCCCGTCGGGGTCGCTTTTTTGGGGGGACAACCGTGATATCACTCACTTGAGCCCTTGAGTGTACGGGACCTGACGCAGGCCTGTTGCCGTCATGTTCACAGTCTGTCTGTTAATGCATTCCCATTTATGGCGTTTTTTTGCCTCGTTGACATTGTAAAGAAGACCGGATACCGAATCGCATCGCCAGATCAGGCTGGTCAGCAATCTGTAATTATCGTATTTATTGGACACCATCAAACCAATGCCACGCACCCGTCACAATCCTTAAGCCCTTGTTAGTGAGAGCTGAAAGTAATAATATTTGGTTATTCGGAACGCCATCAATCACCGGTTCGTCATCCAGCGAAAAACGGAGCATATTTGTTTCAGTAAATGCGCGGCAACGACTTCGGGCCCGCCTTGGTTCAGCCCTCAAAAACTTCAGTAAAACGGTGCGGTGACAATACATGCAAAACCTATATTGGGGTGAAGTAGAAGAGCGGTCAGTCAGAACTGACATCCAGTTGTCCGGCCATAGCAGGCTCAAAAAAACCAGACCCGCTTCGCTCAATACCGTCACGCTCCGCAATTGGGTTAATCCGGATCTGATCGGCAACCCGGGCTATATGTCTACCTATTCATTGCGCCATCAAAATCGGGAGTTGTTCACGGTTCACCTGAACCAGCAACTGGGCTTCTATCAAATTTCTGAATTCGTCGCGCCGGACGATACGGACAATTTTATCATTGAGCAGACCAACAAGGCGGGCAAGCCGAAGATCGTTGCCTTCGACAAGGCATCCGGCGATTTGCTGGGCACTTTCAAGGGAAATACCCTCATAAACGATAGTGAGGAACCCGTGCTCGAAATCAAACCGTTGACCAAGCTCGAAATCAGTTTTTTCTTTACGCTGGGGGATATTTATCCCGAGGACGCTATGGCGGTTAATCTCCGTCAGCGCGAAATCGCCGCTTTCTTTTATCGATTACCGAGAGATAGTGGCAGAAAATCAGGCATTTTCGGTCGATTCAACCAATGGCTGAAGCGCAGCGCCGACGATCCACAGGACGTTATGGAAATGCATGTATTTTCGGACACAACCTGCGATCTCCGCATGTACTGTGCCATCGCCGTGATTTTGCACAGTCGTGAAGGCCTGCACCTGGCCGAATAACGTGTTGATCAATCCATCGTCTACTTATTGGCCACCCTCTCCTTAAAGCCGCCCGGCACCGAGATTCGACATCCTTTCACCCCATACCACACGATAGAGAGATAACTCAGGATCGGCAGCACGAACGCCAGTGTCAGCCCGATAAGATCGGCAAGCGCACCCTGCAGCAGCAGACCACAGCGCGGGCCGATGTCGGATTGTGACCGGGATAGCCTGTCAGTTAAAAGCCGGAGAATTGTGCTGATCAGTTAAATTACACCGGCGCGTCTGCACGCGCCAGTCAGCAGGCAGGAAAAAAGTCGGCTGCGACGACCCGCTGGCGCAACCTTGCCCAGCGAATCGTGGTCGCCCCCGGAGGAAAGGCCGGCAGGCCGTCGACCTGACGCGGTTTCGGCCTGGGCCTGGTGTGGGCAATAGATGTCACCCGATAGCGTGTGCTACCGATGCCGGCGGCACTCAGGCCAGCGCGGCATCCTGGGCAGTAACACTTTTGCGGCTTTCGGCAATGGAAGAGATTACCGATTCCAGCGTCGCTTCCAGCAACTGGCGCATCGCCTTGCGGCCCTTGGCCGCCTGGCCGGACTGAATGCATTCATACACGGCGCGATAGTCCGCGCTGCTGGGGCCCGGTACCTGTTTAATCTGACTGCGGCAGGCGACACTCAGGCGCGCAGCCGCCCGGATAAATTCACAGAATTGACCAAAAAAACGATTGTTGCCAGCCAGCAACAAAGCGGTGTGAAAGCTGACTTCCGCATCGACCGGATCGTGCTCGCCCGTTTCGGCCAGTTCGATCAACTCAACGGCGAGGGCAATATTTTCCAACTGATCCAGATTCGCCGATTCACATGCCAAACCAACCGCTTCGGGTTCAATCGCCATACGCAGCTGGGTAAATTCTTTGAGCAACCGCAGGGACGGGCGCACCGTCGCAGTCCAGTTGAGTACATCCGTATCGAACATATTCCAGGAGGCAACCGGTTGCACCCGAATGCCTTTGCGCGGGCGCGATGAGATCAAACCCTTGGCCGTCAGCATTTTCACGGCCTCGCGGGTGACGCTGCGACTGATATGAAAACGTTCGGATAACTCGGCTTCAGTTGGAAAATCAGCATCAATTTTATATTGACCCTGAACAATGGCTTTGCCCAGCTCATGCGTAAGCTGGTGCGTTAAATTGCGCGAACTGTCTAGCACGTCTATTCCCATGATTTTTTACCCAGTTGGACTGACTCAATTTGAGCATCCATTTTTACTTTATGGCCCAATACCTTCTAAAACATCCGGGTTTGCGACCGCGTTAAACATCTGTGAAGTTCAGGATCGAGACATCTAATTTGAACGACGGCGACGCGAGCGGCTTCCCATAAAAGAGAATGTTGCCTGCCACTCTGGAGTCGTTTGATATGCGCGTAAGTATAAATATGACTACAAGCATAAGGATAACGAATAGGCCCAATACTTATGTTAACCAGGCCGCATTTTTCGCGCCTATTCATGTTTTGTTAAGAATTGGACAATGCCCGACGCAGATAATCAACGATTTCTTCAACTTCTGCAAGTCGCGGCACTTAAACTGATAGGAACCACTAACAGAACTACGTGCCCGACCCCCAAGCGACCCGCTTCAAGCGGATCAGTCGGGGTTCGGGATTGGACGCCCGGACTACTTGCCGGAGCGAATGCGGTCGACCAAATAGTCGACGGTCTGCAGCATTGCCTGTTGTGAGCCGGCCTTGCTGGCAGAAACATGGTAATAACCACCAACCACCATCTCCGGGGTTCCGGTGATTTTGTAAGTCCTCTGACGCGCGTCGGCCTGCTCAACCTGAGCGTTCACACCAAAGGAATCCATGGTCTTTACAAATGCATCCCCGTCCATTCCTTTATCGGTGACCAGCTTTGCGATCTCGGATTTGTTCAGGAGGGGTTTGTTGTTTTTGTGCATTGCTTCAAAAAATGCATTGTGCAATCTGTCCAGCGACCCCAAGGCTTTGGCGGTATAAAACAGGCGGGCATGGGTCCACATGGCATCGACGGGCTCCCGGCGTTGGCGCCACATAGCCGGCGAACGTGTCACCACCACATCATCAGCCAAATTGGCCTCCCACTTTTCCAGCAGGGACTCGAAGGTGTAGCAATGGCCACAACCGTACCAGAAAACCTCGGTAACTTCGATTTTCCCTGTATTGCCAGGTTTCGGCTGACCCGGGATTACACTGTAATGCTTACCTTCGACAAAGGCCGGCTTGTCCGTCGCCTTTTCGGCATTGGCCAGCAGGGGTAATGCCAACCCCAGAACTATGGCAAGAAATCGCATATTCACTCCTTCATATTAGTGAGAGACATAAATTTTGAGCTGATAGCTTCACGCTTTGCAGGACTCGTTACATTACAGAATCTTTGCATCCGCGTTGTTAGACGAATACTCAGGATGCTGGTTCCCGTCTGTACGGAATATGAACATCAGTTCAGCCTGGCGATATCAGTGCAGCCCGGCGATGTAGTTGGCCAGCGCGATGATCTCGGCATCAGACAATGGGGCTGCCACTCTGCGCATGACCGCTTCACTGTCATTGGTACGATTGCCGGCCCGGAAATCGCGCAGTTGCTTCTCGATATATTGTGCATGCTGGCCGCTGAGACGCGGATAGCCAGCAGGATCATTGCCCATACCTCGCGGGGAGTGACAACCGGTGCATGACGCCAGCGACGTCTCGAGATTGCCGGCGCGGAAGACTTTCTCCCCGAGCTTCAGCCCGTCCACTTTCTCACCACTGTTGACCTGCACCTCGATAACCTCGGCACCGCTCAGCTGCATGGATTTGGTGTTATAAAACGCCGCCATATCAGCCAGATCCTGATCGCTGGAATTGTCGAGCATGCCGGTCATCTCGGGCACAACCCGGGTATTGTCCCGGATGTCCCGGAGCTGCTTGAATATATACTTCTGACCCGACCCGGCCAGTTTGGGGAAATTGGGCATGGCACTGTTGCCATCCTCACCGTGACAGGCGGCACATACACCCACGAGCTGTTCTCCACGGGCCGGATCGCCAGCCGCCCAGACTGTCGGCGCCAGCATTGCCAGGCAGAATATGGTGACCAGATTAAAAAAGCGGTTGTTCATGAATGCTCCATTGTGTGGATATTGAGATTGAAATGACCGGATAGAAGCAGGACTTTGCCAGCGTTTCTGAATCATTCATTGGCCAGAAATTTTGTGGGCTGGCATTATATACGCCTTCGGTGGATATCTCATCTACTCCGTTATCACTCAGGTGTTTCTGCAATGACTTCCAATCCGGTTAAATTCAATCAGGCCACGTTCCTCACCAGCGCCGCCAACCTGAGCCAGTGTCCGCCGGAAGTGGGTGCCGAGGTTGCGTTTGCCGGTCGGTCAAATGCGGGAAAATCCAGCGCTATCAACCGGTTGACCGGCAATGGCAAGCTCGCCCGCACCAGCAAGACGCCCGGGCGCACACAACTGATCAATTTTTTTACACTGGGACATGAACAGGCGCGCCTGGTGGACCTGCCCGGCTATGGCTACGCCAAAGTCCCCCTGTCCGTGAAATTGCAATGGCAGGCGCATCTGTCCGAATACCTGCAGGAACGTGTCTCGCTCAGGGGCGTCGTGTTATTAATGGATATCAGGCATCCCCTGCAGGAATTTGACCGTTTTATGCTGGACTGGTCGGTAGCATCACAGATGCCGGTTCATATCCTGCTAACAAAAGCCGATAAACTCAAACGTGGCCCTGCAAAGGCGACCCTGCTGCAGGTTCTCCAGCATACCGACAGCCTGCGCTCTGACGCGGGCATCAGCTGCCAGACCTTCAGTGCTACGTCCGGCGAAGGCCTGTCGCAACTTGAAGACCAACTGTCACAGTGGCTGAACGCAGCAGATTCCGCCTTCGATGCGGAGGCCACCGATCAATCACCCCTGTGACCATCTCAGGCGTATCCCGGCGCTGACTTGTCGCATTTTGATGGCTGGTAACGGTTGTAAGGGTCGTTCACGCGGCGACACGGGTACTTGATACAAACAGAACCAGCCCCGGCGGCTGATCTGCCAGGCCGTCACCAGTGCCTGCACGGCCCCACATAGCCGGCATCGCCGGGCCCCCGGACGGTGGCAGGGTAATAACCGCGCAGTCAAAGCGGGCCTTGCGCGGCGGGTCGGACACCGCGGAGTCAGTGACAGCACACTGCCATAAAGTCGCCCCTTCCGGGCACGGTTTGGGGGATTAGGCGACCCCGGTTTTGTGTCAGTCAGGTAACAGGGTGGAGGTTCGACGGGCCAGATCCCCGAATCCCAGGAAAAGAATACGGTTTTGCATTAAAATCCTTTAACCTCAGCGAGATAATTAATAGTTTTCCACTATGACACTGACTGAATTACGCTATATCGTCACGCTTGCTCGCGAACAGCACTTTGGACGCGCCGCCGAGAAGTGCCATGTCTCACAGCCGACACTGAGCATAGCCGTCAAAAAGCTGGAGGAGGAGCTCGACATTGCCCTGTTCGAACGCTCCAAGACACGCGTCTATCCCACCCCACTGGGCGAACAGGTTGTGCACCAGGCCCAGCGCGTACTGGAACAGGCAGCCGCCATCCGGGACATTGCCAACGCCGGCAAGGATCAGCTATCCAACCCGCTCCATGTGGGCGCGATATTTACCATTGGCCCCTACCTGCTACCCTATGTGATTCCCCACCTGCAGAAACTTGCACCCGGCATGTCGCTCTATATCGAGGAAAGCTTCACTGCCACCCTGCGCAAGCGCATTAAACAGGGCGAGCTGGATGCAATCATCGTTGCCTTGCCTTTTACCGAGGCCGACGTCGTTACCCAGCCCTTGTACGACGAGGATTTTGTCGTCGTGATGGACAGAAATCATGCGCTTAACGGTCATACTGCCGTCAAACCCGAGGAGCTGATGGAGTACAACCTGTTGCTGCTGGGCGAAGGTCACTGCTTTCGCGACCAGGTGCTGGAGTGTCTTCCCTGTCTGAAGTCCTCGGTAGACGACCCCACCGGACGCGTGCGTACTGCCCGTGAAGGCAGCTCTCTGGAAACCCTGAAACATATGGTGGCCTCGGGTCTGGGCATCACCATCCTGCCGGAATCGGCCGCACGCGCCTATCACTATCATGACAATGCGCTGACCGTTAAGCGGTTCCAGGGCGTCACACCCAAACGGACAGTGGCCCTGGCGTGGCGGGCCAGCTTTCCGCGACACAAGGCAATTGATGCCTTGCGCACCGCGATTGATCTCAGCCGCAAGAACGCCATTGATAGCGCTGGAAAAGCTATTGATCCCGGCCGCAAATAAATCATGGGCTCGACCAGCACCCTGCCACTGGACCAATGGCCGCTCACCGCGCTAAAGGGCGTCGGCTCCCGCCTGGCCGCCATTCTCTCCCGATTAAATCTGGCAACCGTACAGGATCTCCTGTTTCATCTGCCCAGTCGCTACATGGACCGCACCCGGATAGTTCCGCTTGACCAGGTCACGCCGGGAGCTCACGTCGTGGTACAGGGTGTCATCGTCTCCTGCGATATAGTTCAGGGCCGCCGCCGCAGTCTCTATGCACCAATCCGGGATCCCGGCGGCCAGATCGGGCTGCGCTTTTTCCATTTTACCGCGGCGCAGAAGACCCAACTGGCGCCGGGCACACTGGTGCGCTGTTATGGTGAGATACGCCTGGGGGCGACAGGGCTGGAACTGTATCACCCGGAGTACGAATTTCCCGCCAGCGCCAGCGCACAGCCATTACCACAAAACCTGACGCCGGTGTACCCGCTGACTGACGGGCTCAGCCAGGCCCGACTGCGCAAGCTGACGACGCAGGCGCTGGGCTTTCTGGAGACACATCCGCCGGCAGAACTGCTGCCCCGGGAGTTCAACCTGCGCTTTGGGGGGCACAGTCTCAGCGACGCCTTGCGGTATGTGCATTTCCCGCCGCGACAGGCAAACATCGACGAACTGACTGCTGGCGCGCATCCCTGCCAACTGCGACTGGCGTTCGAAGAGCTGCTGGCCCACCACTTCGCGCTGCAGCAGCACCGGCTGGCCGCCCGCGCCGAAGCTGCACCCCGGCTCCAGCCCAACGCGCAAACATTGACGCAATTTTACAGCCGCTTGCCCTTTACACTGACCAAAGCCCAGCAGCGGGTAATCGATGAGATTTTTACCGACCTGCAGCAATCAAAACCCATGCTGCGCCTGGTGCAGGGCGACGTAGGCAGCGGCAAGACGCTGGTGGCCGCGGCCGGAGCATTATGCGCGCTCAGCAACGGTTTTCAGGTCGCGGTCGTCGCACCCACCGAAATCCTGGCAGAACAGCACTTCCTGAATTTCAGCGACTGGCTGGAACCCCTGGGTTTTACCGTCGGTCGCCTGATGGGCAAGCTGACACCCTCGCGCAAACAGGCGGCCCAGGCGCGGATAGCCGACGGCACCCTGCAGATAGCCGTGGGCACCCACGCACTGTTTGAACAGACGGTGTCCTTTGCCCGCCTCGGCCTGATCATCATCGATGAACAACACCGTTTTGGCGTGCATCAACGGTTAAGCCTGCGGCAGAAGTCAGACACCTCAGAAAAGCCGCATCAACTGGTCATGACAGCCACACCGATTCCCCGGACCCTGGCCATGACCTGGTATGCCGACCTTGATCTGTCGGTAATCGACGAGCTACCGCCGGGGCGCACACCGATCAATACGGTGCTGGTCTCCCAGCGACGCCGCGACCAGGTTATTGAGCGTGTGCGCCATGCCTGCGCCGGGGGGCATCAGGTGTATTGGGTCTGCACGCTGATTGACGATTCAGAGACCCTGTCGGCCCGCGCCGCACAAGTGACGGCGGAGGAACTGCACGCCGCCTTGCCGGGCATTCCAGTGGGATTGATACACGGTCGCCTGAAAAGCCGGCAGAAAGAAGCCGTAATGGCAGATTTTAAAACCGGCAGCCTGCGACTGCTGGTCGCCACGACGGTCATCGAGGTCGGCGTCGATGTACCCAATGCCAGCCTGATGATTATCGAGAACCCCGAACGCCTCGGCCTGGCGCAGTTGCACCAGCTGCGTGGTCGGGTCGGTCGCGGCACAGCCGCGAGTCACTGCGTTCTGCTCTACAGCGAACCACTCTCCGGCGTAGCCCGACAGCGACTGAGCGTGCTGCGACAGTCCAGCGACGGTTTTGTAATCGCCGAGGAAGATCTCCGGATCCGGGGGCCGGGCGAGCTGCTGGGCGTACGCCAGACCGGCGAATTGATGCTGCGTCTGGCCGATATTCAGAAGCACGGCAATTTGTTGCCCGCTGTACAGAAAGCCGCGCCAGTGCTGATGCAACGCAACCCGGACGCCGCCCGGCAGTTAATGCTGAGATGGTTTCCCCACCACAGCGAATACCTGCGCGGATAGCGATTTGGCCAGACCGGACTATAGTGTTTATTAGACAATTCCCGATTGGGTAGCGGTCATGGCAACCGCACTTGCAGTTCGCAAAACCGCCAGATTATGACCAGGAGGCGAACCGTGCCAGTACCGGCCAGTGTGCTCGAAATTCTGCAAACCAACAATGTCACCTACCAGCTGAAGAACGGCCAGTCTTCCATGCTGCGCATGCTGGATGTACAGGTAAAGCAGGCCAATGCAGCCTGTGCGGTAAAATCCATGGTGCTGTCTGATGCACAGGGGCAGGTTCAGATTCTGCTCCCCGCCAACTATATCGTCGATCTTGCCGCGATCCAGAATCAGTTTGGACGGGATCTGTATGCGCTGTCCGATGATGACTCAAGGGTCCTGATCGGCCAGCAGAATTTGACCAGTGTGCCTGCCATTCCACAATGGCAGGGGCTACCGACACTGGTCGATGCGGCGCTCATGGATTATCCGACGCTGTGGCTGGATACCGGTGATGCCGAACAGACACTGGAAATTCTGCAACGGGATTTTCGCAACATGATCAAGGCAGCTGTCATCGGCGAACTGGCCCGGCCGGCGCCTGCTGTCCCCAGCTCTACCGCGCTGGATCAGAAGCAGATCCTGATCGCGTTGCATAATTTCACCCGGCTGCGCATCAAACAGCGCATCGAAGAAACCCTGGAGCTGCCACCCCTGCCCGATACGGCGCAGCGCATTATCCAGTTGCGGGCCAACCCCAACTCCGATATAAGCGACCTGACCAGCATCATTGAGCTGGACCCTCCCCTTGCGGCCCAGGTGGTAAGCTGGGCATCGTCACCGTATTATTCGGCACCCGGGAAAATCAAATCGGTGCATGATGCCATTGTCCGCGTACTGGGTTTTGACATGGTGATGAACCTGGCGCTGGGGCTGTCCCTGAGCAAAAGCATGAAAAGCAATGTCATGTCGCCTCGGCAGCTGAATCAGTACTGGCGCCAGGCCGTGGTGACCGCAGCGACCGTCGAAAGCCTTGTAACCAGTATTGCCCGCGAGCATCGCCCCGGTTTCGGGCTATCATATCTGTCCGGCCTGCTGAGCAATTTCGGTTATCTGATTCTGGCTGAAGTCTTCCCGCCCTATTTCGACAATATTGCCCGGCATAAGGATGCCAACCCCCATATTCCGTCCGCCTGCATCGAACAGTTTTTGATTGGCGTTTCCAGCTGTCAGATCAGCAGCTGGCTCATGGAAAACTGGTGCATGCCACCCGAAGTGGTGACGGCGTTGCGCTATCAGAACAATCCCGAATACGACGGGGAGCATGCGGTTTACGCCAAATTGCTGTATCTCACCAACCTGATGCTGAATCGCGCGCAGCAAAGCCCGTATGCCCAGCCGCCCATCCCGGATGACATATTTGAGTCGCTGAAACTGAATCGCACCACCGCCGAGGCGACCGTGCAGAATATCGCTGATTCGTCTGACAACCTGCACGCCATCGTGGAGAAGATTCAGGGGTGAGCCTGGTCCGCTGAAGGCTGCCCATACAACCCGGTTTCCCCCTGCGACCGTGCAATAAAAGCCGCACAGCAGCTATCGCTGAAAACGTTCACGGCCGTGCGCATCATATCCAGAATGCGGTCCGTCACCAGTAACATCCCGATGCCTTCCAGCGGCAGGCCGATGGCCGTCAGTATGACAGCAATGGCCACCAGGCTGGCGGCGGGAATCCCGGCCACACCAATGGACGTTACCAGTGCGGTTATCACGATTAAAAACTGCTGCCCGAATGACAGATCCAGACCATAAGCCTGCGCAATAAAAATAGCAGCCACACATTCATACAGCGCCGTCCCATCCATATTGATCGTTGCGCCCAGGGGCAACACAAAGGAGGTTGTGCGGTTTGAAATACCCGCATTGTCCTTCATGCATTTCAGGGTTACCGGCAAAGTTGCGGAAGAACTGGCCGTGGAAAACGCCGTCAGCATGGCCGGCAGCATGGCCCGGTAGTGCAGAAGCGGATTTATTTTGACCAAAAAGCGCAGCACCAGTGCCATAACGACAAACATGTGAATCAAAAGCGCCGCTACCACCGTCAGAAAAAAGACCAGCAACGGCAGAAAGGCCTGAAAACCGGTGACCATGACGGTCTTGGCAACCAGCCCAAATACGCCATAGGGCGCGAAGCGCATGATAAAAAGCGTCATGGCCATCATCACGTCAAAAACACCTTGCCAGAAGGTATTGAGCAACTCGGCCGGGCGCTTGCCGATGCGTGCCATGAAGAATCCAAAGAGGATGGCGAAAAAGATCAGCCCCAATAACTGCTCGCTGGCCGCGGCTTCTACAATATTGGTCGGCACCATGCGCAGAAATACGTCGACGATATCACCGGCACTACGGTCCTGAATCTTGGCCAGGTTAACGGCCAGTTCTTCAGATGACCCCAGGTTCAGCCTGTCTCCGGCCGGCATCCCGTCGATGATGCCCGGTTGCGTGAAATTGACCAATACCAGTCCCACCAGAATCGCAAGCAGCGACGAACTCATATAGAACATCAGCGTACGGACGCCAAGCCGACTCAGATCCTCCCCGCTGCCCAGCCCATACACGCCACAAATGATGGATGAGAAAATCAGCGGTATCACAATCATTTTCAGGGCATTCAAGAATAGTTTGCCGATGAAATCAAAAGCTTCGTAGAATTTCAGTGCGCCTACAGCACTGTCCGGCTCAAGTATGATGCCGATAAGTACGCCCAGCCCGATGGCGATAAGTATCTGCCAATGCAGTTTCATAGTTATTATTCCTGGATGAATGTCACTGGTTCCGTCACGGCCGTTCTTGATGCAGCGCTGTGCACCGCTTTTTATCTCGCGGCTGCCCGTGTATCCTCTCACCTCCCGTTAGCCATCACAATGAATTATGCCATGCTTGACGCCTGTATTCGCCTGACCCGTCTCAACCGTCCCATCGGTATCTTTCTGGTGTTGTGGCCGGCGTTGTGGAGTTTGTGGCTGGCCGCAGAAGGTTTGCCGGACCTGAAGCTGATCGTGATTTTTATACTGGGCTGTGTTTTGATGCGCTCCGCCGGCTGTGTCATCAATGATTACGCAGACCGCAACCTGGACGGCCACGTCGAACGCACGCGATCACGACCGCTGGTGACCGGCGAGATAAAGCCGGCCGGCGCACTGCTGCTTTTTTTTAGCCTGTGCGGACTGGCCTTCTGCCTGGTCCTGCTGACCAACCGCCTGACCATCCAACTGGCGCTGGGCGGCGTACTGCTGGCCGCGATCTACCCGTTCACCAAGCGCTATACCCATCTGCCCCAGGTATTTCTCGGTGCCGCATTCGCCTGGGCGGTACCCATGGCCTTTGCCGCACAGACCGGGACGGTACCCAGTGGCGCCTGGCTTATCTATGTGCTGGTCGTCGTCTGGGCGGTTATTTATGACACTTTTTATGCCATGGTTGACCGGGACGACGACCTGCGTATCGGCATCAAATCCGCAGCCGTCCTCTTCGGCGAGCTGGATCGGCTGATGACCGGCATTCTCCAGTTGCTGATGCTGTCAGGTCTGCTGCTGGCTGGCGGACGCTTCGGGATGAGCACGCCCTATTATGTTGCAGTGGCCGCCGCTGCCGGGTTATTCGCGTGGCAGCAGTACCTGATACGCAACCGCGACAGGCAGGCCTGCTTTCGAGCGTTTCTTAATAACAACTGGGTAGGTCTGGTACTGCTGGTCGGCATCATAGCGCATTACCAGCTCAGCCCCGCCAGCTGATCACGGCGCTGTATCCCTTTCTCTTCTATCTGCGACACATGGCGAACAGGTCTCCCGCTGGTGCAGCCGTCCCCGGGTAGCGGTCCCGGCAGGCCGGACATACCGCGGGCCAGTCGCGCCCCAGCTGTCATAAAACCGCAACATTGGCACGATTAAATGGCCTGCGTGGGCGGAAGGCAATCGGTATTGACCGAACAGACCTGGCGTACCACACTTTAAACGTACCTGATAATCACCGATGTGAGCCCGCAGTGGACAAAACGATATTGATAGTGGATGACGAAGCGCCGATTCGCGACATGTTGCGGGTTGCACTGGAAATGTCCGATTACCAATGCATTGAGGCCGGTGACGCCCAGACCGCCCACAGCCTGATCATTGACCGTAAGCCGGACCTGGTGCTGCTCGACTGGATGATGCCGGGTACCAGTGGTATTGATCTTGCCCGCCGCCTGAAGCGGGACGAAGTGACCGCAGGGATTCCCATCATCATGCTCACTGCCAAAGGCGAAGAAGACAACAAAATCCAGGGGCTGGAAGTCGGCGCGGACGATTACATTACCAAACCCTTTTCCCCACGTGAACTGATCGCGCGCCTGCGTGCTGTATTGCGCCGCTCCGAGACATTCATTGCCAGCGACCCCATTGAAGTTGGTGGCCTGTGCCTGGACCCGGGCAGTCACCGGGTAACCATCAATAACGTTCCGGTGCAGATGGGCCCCACCGAGTACCGCATGCTGGAGTTTTTTCTGACTCACCGCGAGCGCGTTTATAGTCGCGGCCAACTGCTGGATCATATCTGGGGTGGTAACGTGTATGTCGAGGAACGTACAGTTGATGTACATATCCGTCGACTGCGCAAGGCATTAACGCCGGACGGTCATGATCGCTTTGTCCAGACGGTGCGGGGAGCCGGTTACCGGTTTTCCAGTAAAACCCCGGAAAACGTCTGAGCTGATGCAACACGCCGCCAGGGTTTACGCCGGCCGCCGACTGCCTCCCCGCCCGATTCTGCCGGCCGTTAAATAGACCCCCGATACGCAGGCGCTTATACTTCGTGAAATCCATTACCCGATCACGAATTATGTTCAGCAGCGGTCTGAAATCCGAAACCTGGCGACTGGTGTTTATCCTGATCGTCTGTGCGGTTACAGGCGGCCTCTCCGGCCACTTCCTGCTGTTTATCACAGCCGGGCTGAGTGTGTGCTTACTGCGCCTTCTGCTCAAAATCCATCAGTTGCTCAGCTGGACTCATCGTACGCGCCTGAACCGGGCGTCGACACAGGCACCGGTCAGCACGCTCTGGCGGGATGCGGTTTACGATATTGAGTGGCTACTGTCGCGCCATGAAAAGGAAAAAGAACGTCTCACCGGGCTCGTCAACCGGGTGCAACAGATGGCGACTGCCCTGCAGGACGCTGTCATTCTGGTGGACGCCAGGGGCCATATGGCGTGGTGGAATACCGCCGCACAGTACATGTTCGATCTGCGCGAAAGTGATATACGCCACAAAATCACCAATCTGATCCGTCTGCCGCCGTTTATTCAGTATTTTGAGGATCAGGATTATACAATGCCGCTGGCATTAACCCTGTCCCGCCGCCCAACGCGGGTGGAATTTCAGGTACATAAATTCGGGGAGGGGGAAAGACTCGTGATGGCACGGGACGTCACCCGGCTGTTCAAGCTGGAACAAATGCGAAAGGATTTCGTGGCCAACGTATCCCACGAACTGCGCACGCCTCTTACTGTCATCCAGGGTTATGTAGAGACTTTGACCGATATGCCGTCCACGACGCCGGGCATGCACAAGGCGTTTAACCAAATGGACAACCAGTGCAAACGCATGAGCATTCTGATCAACGATCTCATCACGCTGTCCAGGCTGGAAACCGATCAGCGCGAGATTTACACAACGCCGGTCCCCATCGCACCACTGATTGCAACCATCGTGCAGGATGCCCGCAGCCTCAGCGGCGATAAACAGCACGCCATCAAAGTAACAGGTCGTCCGGGCCTCGCCATTCTCGGTAACGAAAGAGAATTGCACAGCGCCATTTCCAATCTGGTCGTGAACGCCATTAACTACTCCAATGCCGGTGGCAGCGTGTTTATTGACTATGACAGAAACCAGTTCGGGGCAACCATTCGGGTGCGCGATACTGGCATCGGCATTGAACAGCAGCATCTTGCGCGCCTGACCGAACGCTTCTACCGCGTCGACCCAAGCCGCTCCGTGGCGTCCGGCGGCACCGGCCTGGGGCTGGCAATTGTCAAACACGTGCTACTGCGCCACAATGCCGAGCTGACTGTGGTCAGCAAACCGGGTGAAGGCAGCCAGTTTACCTGCCATTTTCCTCTCAGCGTCGTGCGGGACGTCGCTTCCACGTCCTGACTCGAACCGCCCTACCCCTGCAGGAACCCAACTTGAAAGTCGAGTTTGTCGAATCGATCAACCAGATACCCGCTGCCGACTGGGACAGCCTGTGGGCGACCAACTACCCTTTTACCCGGCATGCCTTTTTGCTGGCATTGGAGCAAAGTGGTTGTACCACGGCCGCGACCGGCTGGTTGCCGCAACATTGCATCGTGAGGGATGATGATGAACGCCTGCAGGCGGTGATGCCCCTGTACCTCAAATTCCACTCATACGGCGAATACGTCTTCGACTGGAGCTGGGCGGACGCCTGGCATCAGAGCGGACTGGCGTATTATCCGAAGCTACTCAACGCAATACCCTTTACACCCGCGACCGGCCCCCGCTGGGCCAGCCGTGAGCGCCGTTTCGAAGCGATGCTGTTTTCAGCCGTGAATGACCGAATGACTCGTGATCAGTTATCAGGTTTTCACAGTCTGTTTCCGGCGGATACCACCGACGTGACGCCCCACCTGCAACGGCGTCTGGGCTGTCAGTTTCACTGGTTTAATCGGAGTTTTGAGCACTTTGAGGACTTTCTAGAGACGTTTAATGCCCGCAAACGCAAAATGATCAAACGCGAACGGCGCAAAGTTGTCGACCAGAAATTCACCCTAGAAACAGTGTCCGGCGATGCATTGACGGCAGATGACTGGCAGGGCTTCAATAGACTCTATCAGAGAACCTATCTGAAGCGCAGCGGCCACCAGGGGTATTTGAACGCGGCGTTTTTTCAGGACCTGGGTGAAGGCATGTCACAGCAGGTGATGATGGTCAAAGCGTATCTGGCGGGGGAGTGGATCGCAGCGGCTCTATATCTGTTTGATGCCGATACACTGTATGGCCGTTATTGGGGCGCCACAGAAGAATTCGACGGACTGCATTTCGAGTGCTGCTATTACCGGGGTATCGAATATGCGATTGCTAACCGACTACAGCGCTTTGATTCGGGCGCTCAGGGTGAACACAAAATTCAGCGGGGCTTCACCCCAGTGATCACTCAGTCATTTCACCAGCTTCGCGACCCCCGCCTGGCCGATGCGGTGTCCGGGTTTTTGTATGAAGAAAGCAAACATATTGCGCAGTACTGTACACATGCCCGAACAATGCTGCCTTTCCATGTGGATATTGATGTCGTAGAGCCGATGACCCTTTTGGATCAATCAGGCAATGAAATAATCCCACAGGCGATTACCCCGGGAAACCGTTAACACCGCAGACCGCAGCGCGCCCAATAGTCGCCCGCTCATTAATCCCACGTGCCTGGCGCCCGGGGCTCGCAGAAATACATTCGCCCACTGAAGCGTTGGTGCGCCCCACTATAACGGAAAATGCAGCGCCCAGCCGAAACCCAGCGTATGCGCATTATTGACATCCAGATCGTCCAGCATCAGCTGTACCTGTCCCAGCGGCGTATCGAGCCCGAACAACAGCGCACCGGCAGTCGTGTCCAATGCCACTTTGCCACGCCATCGTTCATTAAAGTGGTAACCAGCCACCAGCCGGTGAAAGGCGATCACTTCCATATGGTCAAGTTCGTAAGCGAAAAAGTATTTCGGTAATGCGTAATGTACGGTCAGGCGGTCACGTCGCCGCAGGGTCTGCTTGAAGTCATCGTAGGTTTCGATGCCGGCAAACGTCGGGTAGGCGCGTAATACGCCGTCTTCATCGAACTGGATAGTATCGCCAGTCGCGTCGGCGATGGTATGCGGCATATCGTCCCAGCGGATCTGACTCTTGAGATCGTCAATTTTGCCGCGCACCGACCAGTTTTCATCGATCTTCCAATCAAACCCCACATCGATCGAATAGCCATATCCGTTGCCGGCGTCCACATCCCGCCGGAACAGCACATCGTCCGTGTAAAAATAATTCGCGTGAATGTCACCCGCAACGCGAGGCTCCATCACACCATTCACTTCTTCTTCGTAGAGGCGCACCACTCCGCCGTCACCCTGCGGATCCTTACCCATATAGCCCGCAATGCCTTCCGTCGCCACCAGATAGGATGCTGCGGTATACAATTTCACATTGGGTTTGATGGTCCAGTCGTAGCCGAACTTCAGCCCGGTCAACTGATACTGGTTTGCCTTGATGTCGACGGCATAGTTGCGGTCAGAAGGAATCTGCAAATTATAATTGCGACGGTTCTGCAGCTTGCCAATCCAGGCAAACTCGGCAGATTCACGTGCAAAATCCAGGTTGTAGTCATTCCGATGAATAAACGAAAGGCTGAATGCATCGAGCTTCATGCCAAATTCAAAGAGATTACGGGTAAGCGCGTGGGTCCCGGATTTCGGTGGTGGGCCTACCATCAAATCCAGATAGGTGGTAACGGGGACAGCGCCGCTGTAACTGAAGCTTTCTCCAATCGTGAACAGCTCTGCCTCAATAAAATGCTGCGCCTGCACAGCCGTGCCGGCAACCAGAAGCAGGCCCGTGGCACCCGCCTTTTTCAATAATGAATTATGCATGGTTCAGACGATTCTCTTGAAGCGGTACCGACTACATTGCCTCAAAATAGCCATCCTGGAAAGTGATTTTTATCCATTGCCCCATGTCCTTGACCATTGCCATTACCGAACCGTCGTAATCATTGACGGTACCCGACCGATCGCGGCTTTCCTGACCGAATGACATGCGTACTCCATCCAGATTCACGGCGTCCAGCGAATTGAAACGTGTTGCCGTAAAGTTGGCGGCCAATGCGAAGGCACTGCCCGGATAGGTGACCTTCATTTCGTCTATCCGGTTGCGCGCGTGGGTCTCGCGCGACAGACTGAGGGACATCTCCACCGGTTCGGGAATACCTTTAAGGTTGGCTTTATAGACAGCCGCCAGATTCAACCCGAGGAAAAGGTGTTCGTTCTCGCCTTCCATCTGTAAAACTTCGTTGGTTGTGTGGCAGGCGCTTTCGTCCTGTGTGCTGCACTGCATGGATTCCGAATTAACGAACTCGGCATTTCCAGGATAGGCATAATGATCCTTGCGCAAATTGACCGATGCCTGAAAGTCCTCACCAGCCGGCGTATCGACTTTTGCCACCAGACCAATACGGTCCCCCGCCGCCAGCTTGTTGAACTTCAGACGGGTCTGATCCGTTTTATCGAAAGTGCCGTCTTCACGTGTCGCCCGCGCCGAAATATTGTGGTATAACAAATCCGCGTCTTTCAGATCGCCAATCAGACTGGCCTGCAGGGTGTAGGGGCCTTCGGCCGCATCGCGGGTAAGCGCAAACGGCAGGCTCACAAGCGTATCCTTGAATGTGACGGCTACGCGGCCGGATTCGTACAGTGGCGCATTCTCGTTTTCCAGATGGATTGAGAAATTGCGGGCTGTGATACGCTGATCTTTGGCCAGAAACTGCAATGTAGACTGTCCGGTAGACAGCTCCCCCACCAGCCGAATATCGGCATTTAGCAACGTATAATAATTGATGCTGGGCAGCCCACCCACCCCAAAAATATCGACATCTGCCGTCAGGTCGACCCGCACTGGACACGGCTCAGCTTCGCCGTCGCACATATCGAGGGTTTGGCTCACCCTCAGGGTTTTTACATTACCGGATTGCGATAGCGCGACCTGCATACCGTCGATGCTATCCGGTGTCGGATCGTTGGTATAGGTGGTACCCAGTACCTGAACCATCCCGCTGACCACACGGCCGAAAGCCGACATCAACAAATCCACCTGGTCGCCTGATACCAGCTCGGCTGCGTCAATTTCCACACCAAAAGCTGACAGCGCGTCGGCGGCATCACCCCCGATAAAGCTCGACAGATCTCCGAACGAACTGAGTTTTTTGGTATCGAGGGAATAGGCGATCTGACGAATATCCTGTACAAACGTCTTGGCACGCTCCAACGGGGACAGCTCGTTATTGCGGCTGGGCGTACCGGCCTCCAGCGCAGATGAACCTACCGCGCCAAGCAGCGCACGCGTGGCCTGCATTTCGGTTAACAGAGAGGACAGGTCCTGCTCATCATGGTGGCTGACCAGGTCAATGACCCGTTCGTACAGGCGATAAAGTGTAATCTCGGATTCGGACTCACTTTTCTCGGCGATGCCGGAATAACGGTATTGCCGCTTGAAGCTATCGATCAGATTCTGATCATCGACGCCGGGTTGCATCTCCCGAAGCAACGACAGCAATGCAGGCCCCAGTGCGGAATAAAAAACGGATTTGGCACCGGCGTCGCTCACTTCCGCCGTGGAAGTAATATCGACGACCGGAAATTCCGAGAGTGCGCCAATAACGTTGAAGCGGCTGGCCACCGCGGTCTGAGCGTTACTGATCTTGACCCGCGTCGTATCCGGGTCATCACCGCCGGAAAAGTCGTTACTGGCGATCTCGTAGGCAAGGTCGGTCAGCACTGTTGGATTATAGTGGCGATTGGACCGCAACTGCGGCACCAGGACCGTCAGGGTCTGGTCCTGCCCTGCCCTGTGTTCATCACCAAATGCCAGTTCATCCCCACAACCTGCCAGCGCCGCACATCGAACGCGTGTTTGGCCGGCATGCCGGGTGGCCTGAATCACAGCGGGCGTACCCTGATGTTTTCCACTGAGCGCAAAGGAATAATGGCCGGCGCTGTCCGTCACCGCTGTGGCCAGCGGTGCTTCAAGATCTGGCTGTCCGTCTACGATAGGATAAATACTGACCGCAGTACCGGCACCTGACGATTCCCCGACGCGGCCCCGCACCAGCAGCGTACCGCCGGTATCCGCCTCGACATCCGCATTGAGCGCGGAACGGTCTATCAGGCCGTAAGTCACATTCTCGCCCCTGTAGGCGGAATCCTTACAGCCGACCAGTATGACGACGAGACCTACTGTCAGCGCACGCAGGTAGATTGGAGTCACATCAGCACCTCTTGAGCAGGTCTATTTGTATCTATCAGCTCACATCCCGATTTGCCCGGCCCTGCTAAAGCAGGTGGCGACTAAAAATGGTTGCCTCCACGAGCAAACCCACATTTTTCGCACTGCTCTGAACACATCTGGACAGTTACGAAACGAGCTGAATAGTTACCGTTTGTTGTTATCTGTAGTCTGTAAATCCGCTGAAATTATTGGGCTATTTGGTCATTGGAACCAGCCATTTATAGAACCATGGACACTGCAGTCTAACTGAAAGTAAATAATATATATACAAACTGGATCGCAATTGGCGCATGCCGCCCCCTTGAAGTGTGACCAAATCCCGGCTTGCACTGATGGTCATTTGCGCACTCACGACCGACCAAATACGGACCGCCCAAATTCACACACCGCAAAATTATACCGCCTGCGAGTTCAAATGTGTCAGCGGGCACGGCACGACTTTAACAAGCGGTCATTGCCTACAATACCACGTGCACGAATGGAAGACGCAGCAATGACCGGCGTCTGCACTACAAAAAGCAGAGAAGCAGAGAAGCAGAGAAGCAGAGAAGCAGAGAAGCAGAGAAGCAGAGAAGCAGGACGCAAAAAAGGGGCCAGAGGCCCCTTGTTGAATTTGTGAGTTTCGTCCGTCATCAGGCGGGCATATTCAAGCACCACCTGATTCCCGGTCTAACGAAAGTTTACACTCTCGCCAAACCATTCAGCCTTAGAACGGCCCGAAAGGACTCGGTGCCTGGCTGCAGGAGGACAACGATACGCAACGCTGCCCGTTCTCATCAGTCCACCCCTGATTGGTGGTCTGGCAGATCGGGAAGTTAGTACCGTACCAGTTACACTGCGAAGCTGACGATCCGCCGTTGCCACCGCCTGTGTTGCCACCACCCGTATTGCCGCCATCATCGCGCGGATCCGGAGCACCGGCCGGGCCGAACGGGCTCGGTGCTTCGTTACAGGAAGACATCGAGATACAACGCTGTCCATTCTCATCACCCCAGTACTGATCGATAGTCTGACAGATCGGGAACATAGTGCCATACCAGTTACACTGCTGCGCTCCACCTATCGGCGAACCTGAAGATGAAGAGCTGCTGCTGGAGCTGGAAGAGCTGCTGGAGCTTGAACTGCTGCTTGAGCTGGATGATGAACTGCTGCTTGAGGAGCTCGAGCTGCTGCCTGATCCACTCTCGCCATTATGGCTGGCAGTGACAGTAATGTTAGGACTACCCAGTGTTACATTTGATGAGCTA
>CAYSTJ010000042.1:22621-24318 GCA_964434105.1 uncultured Cellvibrionaceae bacterium
TTGATGATGAAGTGCTGCCCGAAGACGTTCCCCCTGAGGAGCTGGACGAGCTACTGGTTGATGTACCACCTGAGCTACTGCTGGTTGATCCACCCGAGCCATCATGGCTGGCAGTGACAGTAATGTTAGGACTACCCAGTGTTACATTTGATGAGCTATCCACATCGATAGAGCTTACAGAGCCGCTGACGCTACCTATAACGTTCACACCATTGTTACTGGCATTAGCTGTCACCTGAAGCCCGGAAAGCGCAACAACTTCTGCCTCCATAGTGACTTGATCAAGGTAGAGCTCGCCAATCAACGCTTCACCCGATACAGTCAGGCGCGTCGTTCCGTTATCAACAGTCAAACCGGCGATTTCAATTTCAACGTTGTTGGTGCCAACAACATTACCGCCAACAGATGAGAAACCGTTCGGCAGGAAAACTGAAAACTCGCCCGATACATTCCCCGTGTTCACAGAGAATGTCAGCGTGTATGGAGCCAGGCGTGCACTGCGGTTCACTGTGACGTTTCCGTAGCTAACATCACCCTGTTCTTGATTCAGGATGGCTGCAAAATCCAGCGCACCGAACACACCGCCCAACTCGTTCAATAGCGCTTCGATATCGGAATCGTCAAAGCCAGCAGCCAGGATACTATTGGCAAATGCGTTGACTTGCGCTGAACCAAGCTCAGCCAGAAGCTGATCACCCAAGGTGGAAGACGCCAACGTTACGCTGGAAGTCAGACTTCCGCTGAAGCTGTTAGGACCTGAGGGAGCGCCCGAACTGCTTGAACTGGATGAACCGCCCGAGCTAGTGGTACCGCTCGAAGAACCGCTTGAGCTCGATGAACTTGAGCTGGTCGTGCTGCTTGAGCTTGATGATGAAGTGCTGCCCGAAGACGTTCCCCCTGAGGAGCTGGACGAGCTACTTGATGGTGTGCCACTAGAGCTGCTAGAAGTGCTTCCGCCAGTCGAACCACTCGAACTCGGCGATCCTCCCGTACTTGACGTACTACTGGAGCTAGTAGCTCCACTCGAGCTAGATGAGCTACTTGAAGAGTTTGAACTACTGCTAGAACTGCTTGAAGAGCCTCCAGAGCCATTGTGGGCTGCAGTCAAAAACAATTCTGGGTCACCGATACTTATCGATGTATCGTAAATTTCCGCACTGGCGACAGAGCCTATCAACGACCCGGTCAAATTGACGCCACCACTCGCAGCATCTAGTGTCAAATCTAATCCAGCAACGGATACAATTTCTATTTCCATTGTAGATTGATCAATGTACAACTCTCCAAGGGTCGCATTACCTGAAATTGCAATAGTGGAACCTCCACTTGCAATCTCTAACCCATCAAAGTTCACACCAACATTGGTAGTACCAACTACACTTCCTCCAACCGAAGAGAAGCCATCCGCCAGATTGATAGAAAACCGCCCAGAGACTGAGCTGGATTCGATGGTAAAAGTTAGGGTAAGCGGGGCCAGCCTCTCGTCTCTATTGACGACGACATCGCCGTAAGTTACATCACCCACTTCTTGTTCGAGAACAGCAGATAAATCCAGGCTGCTAAAAACTGCATTCAACTCACCCATAAGTGAGCTCAATGCACTCGCCTCGAACCCAGAGCCCGTCATGCTTGCAATAAAACCGTTATAAGCCGCCACATCCGAAGTCGCTACCAGCGTCTCCCAGATGCCGTCACTT
>CAYSTJ010000042.1:24418-26918 GCA_964434105.1 uncultured Cellvibrionaceae bacterium
GTTATAAGCCGCCACATCCGAAGTCGCTACCAGCGTCTCCCAGATGCCGTCACTTGGTGCAGAGACGCTTTGCTCAAAGCTTAAATTGAGAGTATTCGAACCGACTACACCACCGGAAGAGCTACCACCAGAAGAGGAAGACCCGGAACCACTATCAGATCGCAGGCTCCACAGGTAGGCTGCGATGTCGTTGGCGCATTCGTCTACGCAAGTGGCTGCGGCATTGTTCTGGCCAGCGGGCATATTGTCGTGAATATAGGCCGCGACACCTGATTCACTGTTTTCATAGCCCTGGGCGAGTGTGCGGGTGAACTCATTGACGTCGATGGTGGCTACGCCCGTAAAGAGCCCTTGTGCGCTTTCTGCGTGACAACCGCTGCAAGCGTAACCGCCGTTAAAGAACAGCTCTTCACCAGCTGCTGCATTACCCTGGGTTGACGGCGGACCGCCGGAGGTTGAACCACTTGAAGAGCTTCCGTCGGATGATGAACCGGAGCCATCATCTATGGGTGTTAAGCCTGCGTTGCTGCAACCCTGAATTATCAGGGCCGAAGCGACAAGCAATGGCAAAGCGATGTTTTTCATAGCACCATCCTGTAATAGTGACCAGCTTCGGTTTAACCTTGATTTTTACTGGCAGATATTATTATCGAGAGAACGAATTTTTTTTATATACCTAAATTCTCTGTTGGATCATACGCGAACTGGGTCAAGAGATAAGCAAACCAGATCTCAAATAAACCTATTGGTCATTCTCAAAAATTCAAATTCGCTATAAGTAGCCGCAAAATGCCTGCTCTTTTATAATAAAAGACGGCTTTATCTGACGGTTTAACGCGAAAAAAGCGCTGAAACGCGAACCCGATCACTCTTGCCC
The DNA here is from genome assembly GCA_964434105.1 of uncultured Cellvibrionaceae bacterium. GTDB lineage: Bacteria > Pseudomonadota > Gammaproteobacteria > Pseudomonadales > Cellvibrionaceae > CAYNST01. The sequence continues at coordinate 25,296 of CAYSTJ010000042.1, forward strand.
TGCACAACTTGTTACCCCTCGGCGCCGTTATAGCCGCTCCCATTGGCTGCTTTATTGGTTCGTGCTACCAAACGGGATCACCTCGTCATCGCGCAATGACCACAAAAAAGCGGCGATATCAGTTGCGCAGTCATCCTCGCAACCGCTCGGATCCAGCGGCATACTGGCGTGGATGTAATCCGCCAGCCCGTTCTCGGTATCCGCCTTGCGCATGCTGTCAACATCGAAATACATGTTTTCGCTCGCGCCAAACGTACCGTTTTTGTTATCCCGATGACAGCCGGCACAAAGGGCTCCTTCCGTCATCAAGGCGCTTCCCCGCGCAATCGCCGCCAGTTTTGCCGCCTCCCTGTTCGCCGCTGCAATGTCTTCGTCGTAGAACGTCCACAGATAAGCGGCGGCCTGGGCTGCACATTCCTGGTCGCAATTGTCGGGCACTCCTGGCGGCATGGCGACTTCAAGGTAATTGGCGAGCTCCGCTTCGGTCCCGGCGTGCACGAGCTGATTCATGTCGAAATACCCATAACTGCCCGGATCTCCGCCAAATGTACCGTCATCGCCATTGTTTCCGTGACACCCAACGCACAGATCACCGCTCATAATGGAAGCGCCCAGCTCTGCCGGCGTAAAGGGCTCGTCAACGCCGCCGGACGAACTGGAACTGCTGGAAGAGGAACTTGTTGAAGCCACCCCGGAACTCGATGACGAACTGCTGGACGACGTGGAGCTGCTGCTTGAAGATGCGCTGCTGGAGGTCGACGAAGATGAACTGCCACCGTCCGATGCATCGGTACGCAGGCTCCATAGATAGCTCGCCAGGTCGGTGGCGCATCGGCCTTCGCAGTTAATGCTGCCGGCCCCCGGCGGCATGGATTCGTGCAGATAGATCGCCAGCGTGGATTCGCTGTTCGACAGGCGCAGTGCATTGACGTCGTAGAAGGCAGGCGCACCAACCGTTCCAAAAGTACCGTCGCCGTTATCGGCATGACAGCCAGCGCACAGGCTGCCCTCCATCAGGGCCTGACCGCGAGCCAGGGTATCCGGTTCTTCCAGCTCGGTGCGCAGGCTCCACAGGTAGGCCGCCAGATCGGTTGCGCATTCACCTTCACATTTGGCCGCATTCTCGCCGGGTGGCATTGATTCGTGGAGGTAATCTGCCAGCTCGCGCTCGGTCCCGGCCAGACGCAGGTCGTTGACGTCGTAAAAGGCCGGCCCGCCGGGCTTGCCGAAGGTGCCATCGCCATTGTCAGCATGGCAGCTTGCGCACATCTCGCCTTCCATCAACGCTTTACCCTGCGCGACCGGATCCGGTTCTTCCAGCTCGGTGCGCAGGCTCCACAGGTAGGCCGCCAGATCGGTTGCGCATTCACCTTCACATTTGGCCGCATTCTCGCCGGGTGGCATTGATTCGTGGAGGTAATCTGCCAGCTCGCGCTCGGTCCCGGCCAGACGCAGGTCGTTGACGTCGTAAAAGGCCGGCCCGCCGGGCTTGCCGAAGGTGCCATCGCCATTGTCAGCGTGGCAGCTCGCGCACATCTCGCCTTCCATCAACGCTTTACCCTGCGCCAATGAGGAATCTTCCCCGCCACCGGACGATGTGGACGATGTGGACGATGTGGACGA
>CAYSTJ010000042.1:27018-40950 GCA_964434105.1 uncultured Cellvibrionaceae bacterium
GGACGATGTGGACGATGTGGACGATGTGGACGAGCTGGACGATGAGCCTGTACTGCCGCCGGGAATGAAATAGGCGGCGAGATAGGCGGTTATATTCTCCGCGCATTCGCTGCCACAGGCGGCTGGATTGGTCGTGGGCATGGTCTCTTTGATATAGTCCACCAGCGTCTCAATGGTGGTGTACTGCAGATTGTTTACATCAAATGGCACTCCGCCGAATGTACCGTCCATATTGTCGAGGTGGCAGCCGGCGCACAAGGTGTCGTGCATCAGAAACATGCCCTTTTCTTCCGGTTTTTTCGTGCCCCCGCTACCGGGGACGGGTTCATTGCCCAGGAATTCCGGTACCGGACTCGGCCCACCCTGACTGCAGCCCTGCAGGGCCAACAGGCTGAGCGTTATCAACAACATGGGTAAAGCTTTCAAGAGGTATCTCCTGTGCATCCTGATTAACCCGAGCATTGCAGGCGCGCACGCTGGTCGGCGCTTGGTTTTTTTTATGTTTGTCGATCAGAAAACCGGCTGAATCAGCACAAGAGCGGTGGGAACGGGTCAAACTGGAACGCAATCGAACCATCCCGGCAACGGGCCGGGGCCCGTGCGGCAAACAGCGGTTTCTTCCAGTGCGCATAGTAAACGTACTACGAAATGCAAACCATGATATACCACCTCATCAGCTGTGATGCAGTTTGCAATACTGACGCTGGAAGGGACTTCAATACTCGGAGAGTCGGTAGCGCTCGGCCCAATCCGTAAAGTAATCAAAGGGATGCGCAAGTCCGAGCAGTGACAGATGGTTGGCCAGACCCGACGGGATTTTTAGCGCGAACAACGGCGTAACCGGTAATTCCATCCACAGCGCATGACTATCGAATGACTCGAACCGATAGGTCCCTTCCACTCGCCAGCGTGTCATCAGGTGATTGCCCAGCGTGCTGGTCATGGCGGTTATTCGAAACCGGTTGGCGATATTGCAGGATCTGGGATCTTTTTGCTCCAGAACCATGGTGCCATCATTGAAGATAAAACCCAGACTGGAAACATGCTGTCGCTTCTTTTCTACCTGCACGGCATGCATGGACTGGAGAAAGCCGCGGTCACAACTGGATATCAGCGTGGCCGGTTGGTTTTTGGTATAGAGCTCGCGGATATAGCTCTTGAGGGCGTTGACCGTGTCCTTTACTATGACCGAGGCCAGGTATACCGGCCGGCGCAAGGGATACAGCGCGCCCTGGCCGTGCAGATAGTGATGCAGCAGTTCAGCCAGAAACACCTGCGACGGATCTGACACCGGACTATCACCGCGCAGCCGGGTATCAGGCAGCGTCCCCGCTGACGGGCTTCTGCGCGCTTCGTTCGCTCCGTACTCCACGCCTGCCCACCAGGGCAGCTCAAACAGTTGCCGGATAAAAGAGACCTCTTCCTCACAAAGTGTGCGACCCTGTGCCGCTTTTTCACTGACGTGGTAGATGGACTCCTGTATCAGAGTAAAACTCTGCCCACACTGTCGGTGTGCCACCTGTATCAGTTGCAGCATGACCGAGTCGGCATGACGCAAGCGGGGTGGCAAGGTAAACTCCTGTATATTAAAGTCAGTCATAATCTGTATCCATAGAGTCACAAGCGTGGTAAAAACAGACATTCACGCCGGACTGGTCACTATTGTCGGGGCCTGCCGCAGTTCAATGAGGGCAAGAAACTGCGGCATGACACTATAAATAATAATGACGCACTCATGCAGCCCATTTTTCCCGCTATCCGCCGGGTCCGGACGAAAAAATGGAATGCGCGCCACCCAAACGCGTGCAGGTCGGTCAATAATAATTGCGCGCTGTGATAGCAACGGTTAAAGCGAAGCACGCTCAAAGCGCGCCATGCTCAGATTTTGTCGGCATCCATCGGCTCATGCTGGTATACCTTCGAGACTCAACTAGTTTAAATAGAGTAGCGGGACTGTTCGTGCCGCCGAAAATGCAACTGCAACAGTACTGGATGAGGAAACTGCACATGACGTCGTCGCAATGGCTCGAAGCTATGGTAGCCCACACCAATGATGGTATGGCTATCGCCGAATACTGCGGCGCCCGGTGCCCCATCGTCTATGTCAACGCCACCCACGAACTGCTTAGCGGCCTGGCCGCGGCGGAGGTCCTGGGCAAAACATTCAGCGAACTGCTTGGCCCCGACCATCCCGACAGCGTTGCCCAACTGGAAAACGCGCTGGAGAATCAGGAAGAATGTACGCTCAAACTGCGCAATGTAAATGCCAGACACACTATTTACTGGGCGCTCATTAAGATTCGTTATATACGTCAGGATAATGTCATTACACACGTTCTGTTTATTGTGAAAGATGTCACACACGAAGAATATCTGAGAACTGTGCTCGACAAGGTTAATCTGCTGTACCGGGAAATGAGCAAACGCCTGGAATACAGTAGCGAAACCGATCCCCTGACACAGTTAAAAAACCGTAATCATCTGAGCACCCGGGGTGAATTTTTGCTGGGCGCGGCCAAGCGACAGAAAATGCGCCTGCATGCGCTGGTGATCGATATCGATAACTTCCGCAAGCTCAACCTTCTCGGTGGCAGCAGCTTTGGCGACGAATGCCTGATGAACGTTGCCGCTACCATTGCCGACCACTTCTGTCGAACCACTGACCTGGCAGTGCGCATGTGCGACGATGAATTCGTTATCTTTTGTATTGAAGATGAAGACAGCCGGGTTCTGGAGCGCGCCGAGGCTCTGCGCCTGCGTATTCACAACAAACCCATCCACGACTTCAAGAAGCGCTCCCACACGGTAACCGTCAATATCGGCATCTATTCCACCATACCGCAGAAAAACACTACCATCGAGTCCATGATACAGGCGGCCGGGGAATTGATTTTTCAGAGCAAACAGGGGCTGCCGGATCAGGTCGTCCATCAGGCGGACTTTCCCTGATCCAGCCAGACATCAATTGGTGGATGTCATCCGGTCCAGCCGGGCTTTGGCCGCATTGGCAATTTCACCTTCGCCCTGCGCAGCAAATTCGAAATAGCTGCGGGCTTTGTTACTGTCACCCCGCGCCAGTGTCAGCTCACCCAAATGATAGCTTGCCAGGGGTGTAGGCAGATGTTTCATACTGGCTTCCAGCGACCGTTCGGCTTCCTGGTTCTTTTTAAGCTCAAGATTCACCAGGCCCAAACCCAGGTGCCCCATGAAATACTCCGGGTTTAATTTTACCGCCTGCTGAAACGCCTGCGCAGCCGCATTCGTGTCTTTACCAAGCCGCAACTGGCCGCGGGCCACATGAAAAAGCGCTTCGTTGGGTTGCTGGCTGATAGCCTGGTCGATCAACCGGCTGGCGGCAGCCATATCATTCTTTTGCGCCGCGGCCAGTGCCTGTTGATGCGCATCGTAAGCCGGCTTGTCCTTGACGATTTGTGCTATGGCCCGCTGGTAGGCTGTTTTGTTGCGGGTTCCGCCGGCGTGCCCCCGGGCGAGCTCCCGGTTTTGGGCCACACGCTGCTCCGACGGTGGATGACTGGCAAAGAGCGCGTCCATCATGCCACCGGACTGGCTCTCCTTCAGCGCCACAAATTTTTCCTGCAGCTCGACAGCTCCCTGCGGGTCGTAACCGGCCTTCACCATATACGCAATGCCGTGCTCATCCGCCTCGGACTCCTGATCACGACCGTAGCGCGCCTGCCACAAATTGGCCCCCAGACCGGCACCCACGGCCACCATCTGGCCGTACTCCGATCCCTGGGTAGCCGCCGCGGCGGCCGCCATTCCGAGCTGCAGGTAGGTCGACTGGGCCATTTTCTGGGCCGTATGCCGCGCTGCGGCGTGAACAATTTCATGCCCCAGCACCGCGGCCAGCTGTGCTTCGTCATCCAGCAGGTCCAGCAACCCACGATTGATGGCGATTTTACCGCCAGGCAACGCCCAGGCGTTAGGCGTACTGTGATTCAATACCACAAACTCATAGGGCAGATCCGGACGGTCACTGACCCGTGCCAGCTTCTGCCCTACCTGATTCACGTAAACGTTCAGATCCGGATCCACCACGTAGCGCCCGCCCTGCTGCTGCTGATACGGCTTATAGTTCTCCTCCCCGAGAGAGACTTCGCCCTGGGGGCTGAGTGGCGACCACTCCTTTTTACCAGTAACCGGGTTGACGGAACAGGCAACACAGCCCGCTACCACGGCCATAAACAGCAATCGTTTGATCAAAGACATGCATGGATCTCCGCAATGAATGAAATTCGCCCACTTCTGGCTGCTATAATGGCGGCCATTTTAGCGTAAATCGGTGCTGATGATGAGCAGTGATCAACTATCCGGCGCCTGTTAACACCACGCGTGATATCGCGACCACTTTTTTTATAATGCAGTTCAACGTGTAACCTGATTATGACTGATTTGCAAACCATTGAAATGCTCGCGGGCTGCAATGCCCAGGGCACCCCGGTACTGGAGAAAGTGCCCGTACAGATTGACGATAACGGCAATTGCCAGCTCAAAAAATCACCGGCCTTTATTAAAGGCATTGCCAGCGGCGACATCATCCGCCTCAATGAAGCGACAGGACAGTATGAGCTTCAACGTCGCAGCGGTAACCTCTGTATCCGCGTGTACAGTCGCGATGACATTCAACCGCTCAATGACAGCATAACACCCGAAATGGAACTGATGGGCGGAACACTGGATATCCAGACGCCGCGCATGCTGGTATACAGCATCCACGTCAGCTGCGGCTTCGAACCCGTTGAGGCGCTGCTTAACAAAAGCATCGGTAACAATTCGGCAAATAACACCAGCCAATGGCTGTATGGCAACGTGTATGATCCGAATGATGGCATAACGCCGCTCAACTGGTGGATTGATGTCCTAAAGCCGCAATAAACACGCCTTAATACCCTGTAACTGTCAGTATTCTATTACTGGTTAGCGGCTTCCGATCAGACCGAACGGGTTCGGTGCCAGTGCCGTTTAACCACTCAAGCATCGGTGCTTTTCATGCTGTTAGTTGTATCACCCGCCAAAAATCTTGACCTGGACTCGCCCGTTCCTTCATTGCGCACCACGCGCCCGACACTGCTGGATGACACACGGCAGCTCGCGACGCAGTTAAAAGCCATGTCACCTGACGAACTGTCCCGCCTGATGAACATCAGTGCCAACCTTGCGCAACTGAACCACGAGCGATTTACCACCTGGCAGCTACCATTCAGCCGGGCAAATGCCCGCCCGGCGCTCCTGACATTTGCCGGCGATGTTTACCAGGGGATGGCAGCGCAGTCATTTACCGCTGAAGACTTCGCCTTTGCCCAGCACCATCTGCGTATTCTGTCGGGGTTTTACGGAATTCTGCGACCGCTGGACCTGATCCAGCCGTACCGGCTGGAGATGGGCACACGCCTGCCGACCGCGCGCGGCAAAGACCTTTATAGTTTCTGGGGTGACAGGATAACCCGGCAAATTAACGATTTGCTGCGCAAGCGGCGCGCGTCGGTGCTGGTAAATCTGGCCTCACAGGAGTATTTTAAAAGCATTGATACCGGGTCACTGGATGCGCCAGTCATTGAGCCGGTATTCAAGGATTATAAAAATGACGGCTATAAAATTATCAGTTTTTTTGCCAAGAAAGCCCGTGGGTTGATGAGCGGTTACGCCATTCGCAATCGCCTGACCGACCCCGAGACGCTGAAACAGTTTTCTGGCGAGGGTTACCGCTTTTGCCAGGCGCAGTCATCCGCTACAAAATGGATTTTTATCCGAAAACAGTCAGAGGTGTAAGTGTCACTGCCATTCTCGCAAGCCTGTGAAAACAACAAGCAACCCATTCTGGAGATTCTCAAGCGTGTCCTGATCAATCATCGGCACGTGTTCGAGATCGGATCAGGTACGGGTCAACACGCGGTGCACTTCGCGGCCAGCTTGCCGTCGCTGACCTGGCACTGCAGTGACGTTCGGGCCAATCTCGGGGATATTCGTCAATGGTGCATTATGCAGCCCAGTGAAAACCTGACTGGACCCACCGAATTTGATTTACGACACCCACAATGGCCGCACGGGATTGATGCCGTTTTTTCTGCCAATACCGCCCACATCATGCCGTGGCCACTGGTAAGCCGAATGATCAGGGAAGCCGGGCACCATTTGCCGGACCAGGGGCTGCTGATTCTGTATGGCCCGTTCAACTATCACGGAGACTATACCAGCGATAGCAACGCCCGGTTTGACGCCTGGCTGAAAGAGCGGGACCCCGATCAGGGCATTCGCGACTTTGAAGCCGTGGATCAACTGGCACAGGATGCCGGACTGCAACTGATTGAGGACAACGCCATGCCGGCCAATAACCGCCTGCTTGTCTGGCAGAAACTCCAGACCGGCGATTAAGCGTTACCGGAACCCGGCCGAAATCAGCACCCGCCCCGGCGGGTGCTGACCGGTATTACCCGGCCGCCCTGGCATCCTACCTGTCGCTGTCCGTTTTGGCCTTGTCAGCCGCACGAATAAACGATAACTGCTCCACGTCAACCAGGTCTCTGAACGTTTTGTTGACAGTCGCCACATCCAGGTCCTGTATACGCTGCTCATAGCTTTCCTGCCACTGCATATCCCTGTCCAGCAGCAGATTGCTGGCGAGTGTGGCCGCCAGTGCGCTGTCATCGGCCCGATCAACCCGCGATTTCTGCAACATGCCCGATTTTGCCTCGGCCAGCTCTGTCTCATTGAAACCGTCTTTTAGCACTTTCTGCAATTCCTCCCGAATGCCTTTTTCCACTGCGGCCATATTTTGCGGTGCGAATATGGCGTAGGCAGAAAACTCCGCCCGGGATTCAAACGGACTTAGCGACGTCCAGGCACCGACGTTATAGGAAAGACCGTCATTTTGGCGCAGGCGCGTCGCCAGGCGACTGTTGAGAAAGCCACCGCCCACAATGTAGGACCCGAGGTTAAGCGCAGCAGCCTCGCGGTCATTAAGGCCCACCGGCAGCGGCAACATGGCAACCATGGCCGCGTTTTCCTTGTCCGGGGTGTTGGTGATGTGGTCCACGGTGTCCAGCTTTTTGAACGCGTGTGGTACCCGTTCGTAGACTGCCTCCCCCGTCCACTTGCCGAGCGTATCGCTCAGTGCCTTTTTCACCGGCGCTTCATCAAAGTCACCAACCACCGCGATCTGCATGTAGTTGGCCGCATAGAACTGCTGGTGAAATGCCTTCAGGCCGGCGAGCTCCAGCGCCTTCAGGGCAGCAATCTGCTCGTCGACCGACCTGACATAGCGTGGGTGATCCGACTCAAAGGGTGCATAGAAGCGCGCCATCTCGCGGAACACAATGGACTGCGGTTCCTGGCGCGATGCTTCCAGGCTCGCAATCTTCTGGTCACGCATCTGGTCAAATTCCCGGGCGTCAAAAGACGGTTCCCGCATGATGTGAACCAATAGCTCCAGTGCCGGCAACAGGTTTTCACGGGTTGTTTCGAGCGTCGCCTGCATACCGTTGGCCTGCCCGCCAATCGCGATGCTGGCTTTTAGCTCATCCAGCCTGTCCTGCAGCTGACGGCGTGTGTACCGGGTGGTACCCCGCATCAGCATGTCCCCCACTGCGTCTCCGGTTGCGCCAACGCCGCGCAGGGTTTCCAGCGTACCGAACTGCATATTGATCCGGACTTCCACTGATTCGCCGCGGGTTTTCTTGGGTAACAGTGCGACTGACGCCCCGCTGTCCAGCGACAACGTCCGGGTGCGCTGGTCAATATTATCGAAGGCGGGGTCGAACGCCTCCCCCAGTGACAGATCTGTGCGGCCCGTGTAACCATCCAGCACGTCATCGAGGGGCGGTGCTTCAGGAATGATTACACGTTCCGGCTTCTCGGTCGGAATAAACTGCCCTTCGGTGCGGTTATTGGTGACCAGGTAGGTGTCGACCACGCGCTGAACATCGGCTGCCGTCACCGCCTCAATTCGATCCCGTGTGAGAAACAACATGCGCCAGTCACCCATGCCGATATATTCACTGAGCAGAATCGCAATCCTTTCCGATGAATTGAAAGCCAGCTCGTACTCTTTCAGCAGGTTACGGCGGGCGCGCTCGACCTCTTCTTCGGTTATGGGTTTATCCTGCAGCGACTCGACAGTCTGCAGGAACGCCGAGCGGGTTTTGTCGAGGTCGCCGGATTTTTCAACCTGCGCACCCAGGAACATCAGGCCAGGTTCGGCCAGCTGAAACGGAAAGGCGAAGGTCGCGACCGCCAGCTTTTCTTCCACCAGATTTTCATGCAGCCGCCCCCGGGGGGTATCACCGAGTATATGGGACAGTACCTCCAGTGCCGGATAATCCGGGTGGGTGCCCGCGGGAATATGATAGGCGGTGGCATACCACTGGATATCACCGACCCGTCGAACCACGACGCTCTTTTCACCGTCCTTGGGCGGCTCACGGGTGTAATGCGGCTCCAGCACCCGCTTCGGTCGCTTGATTTTGCCAAAAGTCCGGTTGATGCGCTTGATAACATCGTCTCTATCGAACTGGCCGGCAACGACCAGCACGGCATTGTCCGGCTGGTAATACTTCTGGTAGAAGGCGCGTAGCCGCTCGATCGAAACGTTCTCGATATCGGATCGGGCGCCGATAGTCGATTTGCCGTTGTTGTGCCACATATAGGCCGCGGACATCATTTTTTGCATCAGCACCCGAAACGGGTTGTTCTCCGAGCGTTCAAATTCGTTGCGGACTACCGTCATCTCGCTGTCCAGATCTTTCTGATCCACAAACGAGTTCACCATCCGATCGGCTTCCATGCGCAGGGCCCAGTCGAGGTTGTCCTCGGTGGCGTTGAATGTTTCGAAGTAGTTGGTGCGATCAATCCAGGTGGTGCCGTTGGGTTTGGCGCCACGCTTGCTCAGCTCTGCCGGTATATCCCTGTGGTTCTTGCTGCCTTTGAACAATAAATGTTCCAGCAGGTGCGCCATGCCGGTTTCGCCATAGTTTTCATGCCGGGAGCCTACCTTGTAGGTAACGTTGACGGTGACGGTCTCCTTGGTGGGGTCGGGGAACAGCAGAACGGTCATACCGTTTCTGAGCCGGTATTCGGTGATCCCTTCTACTGACGTTATTGGCTCCACGCCGCGCTGTGCCACCGCCAGGTGACTGGTCATCAGCAGGCACAAAGCCAGTAACAGGTATAATCTGGTCGACCAAAAATTAGTCATTCTCGCAGTATGCATCCGGTTTCCTTAATTTTTTTGCACAGGTTTGATCGGAGAAAAATCGCTGGCTGACGTGCCAGTTTAACAGACAACAAAGGCATGCAATGGTTTACAGCAAGCGGGCGTTTGGCGTGCCCTTTGACCGCGCGTTACGTCTGGACCGAAGGTTCAAGTAACTGGTCCAGCGCCTCCCCCAGCGTGGGATAGCGAAACGAATAGCCCTGCTGCAACAACCGTTTTGGCAACACGCGCTGGCCGCTCAGCAACAGTTCATCGGCCATCTCGCCCAGCATGATACGCAAAAAAAATTGCGGCAGCGGGAGCATCACCAGTGGACGCGTCCGGTCAGCAATTTTCCGGGCGAGATCGCGATAGGTGACTGGCTCGGGCGCCGTCGCATTGACCTCGCCACGCAATGCCTGATGATGCTGCAAACAGTACAGCACAATCGCGAGCACATCATGCCGGTGAATCCAGGACAGCCACTGCTGTCCGCTGCCCAGTGTCGTACCAACTTTCAATGAGAAGGATTTGAGCAACTCCTGCAGGGCCCCGCCCTGTTCGCTGAGCACCACACCAAACCGCAGCTTAACCACGTCCACACCCAGTTTACGCATACGATCGGCTTCGGATTCCCAGGCACTGCAAAGACGATGGCTGAAGCTGTCGACCGGCGCGCTGTCCTCCACCAGGGGCTGATCGCCCTGTGGACCATAGTAACCCACCGCCGAGGCGTTAATCAGACAGACCGGTGGCTGCGGAAGTCGCCCGGCCAGTCTGACCAGCGACCGGGTCGTCTCTATGCGGCTATCCCACAATCGCGCTTTCCTGGTCGCCGTCCAGCGTCCGTCCGCCAGCGACTCGCCCGCCAGATTGATGATAACGTCAACGCCCCGGTCGACCGGCCACTGCGCCAGATCATCCAGCCAGTGCACTGGACCCGGTTGATACCGCCTGGCGGCGTCGATATGGCGTGTCAATACGCTGACTTCGCAATCCGCGTCGAGTAGTTGCTGTACCAAGGGCCGACCGATGAGTCCGGTACCGCCAGTAATCAGGACGCGCTGGGGCAAAAGTGCTTCGTGTTCGAATGGTTCGCTCATGCCAGGCCTCTCTGACTTGACGTCTCATGGACCAGGCTTCCGGATGGGGCCGGGTTCCAAAGTCCGACGTATTGGTCAAGTCTGGTATCTCTTTGGTCAGCTGGCAAATCCGGACCTGAAGTGGCATCCTTTTTCCGGGAAACAACAGCCCGGACAGGGTGCGAACTTTTTCGGGGAACCAACTGCAAACCTGTCAATCCAAAACGCTATCCCTTACATATGGAGTGATTATGCGGCATTGGCTTAGCCACATCGCAATAGGCGCGGTTTTTTTACTGGGCGGGTCGGCATTCAGCGAAGAACTCAATGTCGGGGACATTGCACCCAACTGGATGCTCGTTGATCATAACAACAAGGCGGTTTCATTGTATGAGCAGGTCGGGGATGGCAAAATCGCCGTTATGGTCTTCTGGGCCAGCTGGTGCGCGCATTCCAAGAAGCTATTGCCGCGACTGAAGCAGCTGGAGGATACCGGGGAATTCGAGAACGTCGCTTTTTATCTGATGAATGTCTGGGAAAATGGTGATGCCCGGGCGTTTATCCGGGAGCATGCCCGCGATATGCCGGTCGTCCTGCACGCGGACTCTATTGCCCGGCGCTTTGAGATTGATGTCACACCGGGGATCGTCATTGTGAACCCGGATCGACGTATTCTTTATAAATATGACAATGGCGGCCAAAACCCGGATCTTGCCGGGAATATTCAGCAGGTGCTGAATTCGGCGGCCTCCACCGCGACAGCGCGGCCGGTCGGCGCTCACCGATGACGGTATGCAGGGGTGATATCCATCCGGTTAACAAACGGCCTCTAGTCTTCAACGTCTTCGTCCGTGAACTCCTGCAACAGGTCCAGCGGCTCAATTTCGTCGCCCTCCAGGTCCGCATTCCAGTTGGGGCCGACCAGCGACACGTCTTCGTGCATGCCGGGCAGCCAGTCATCCAGCAGCTCTTCCAGTGAAATGGGTACCACCTGATAGTGCGACCATTCCCCGACAACATGCACCTGCGCATATTCCGGTTGCGACCATAACGGCATGACGTCCAGCTCATCGTTGGCTACGGATGGGCAAATGGCCCAGCCTTGCTCGCTCTCCAGCCCCCAGACGCATCCCGTCGCCAGCGCTTCTTCGATAAACAGGTCAAAGTTTTCATCGAAATCATCGCCTAATTGGTTATTCATCGCTTTTACTCTCACGGAGGTTAACGTCCAGTTTTACTTCGACAGCATAGTTGGCCTGACGCCGACTGCCAGGCGTGATCTTTTTCCCGAATGGCAGGCATTCTACCGACAGGTGACTAGAATAGATATTACGACGATTTAAATTTCACACAGAGCATATACATGACGCCCGCACTGGTACTGGACGAGGAACATCGCGACTGCCTGCAGGAGGTCACGAATATCGCCATGGGTAAGGCCGCCGACCGCCTGGCGCGCCTGCTGGATACCTTCGTCGTTCTGTCCATACCCCACATCGAGCTGCTGGGGCCAGCGGATATCGCCATGGCCCTGCAGTCCATCAACACCTGCGACTCGGTGTCGGGTGTTTGCCAGGGGTTTATCGGTGGCGGCATTGCTGGTGAAGCAATCCTGCTATTTAATGACACGAGCTTTATAGACCTGGCGCGCCTTCTGAAATACGAAGAGGAACTCGATTCCCAGGCCGAACGCGAATTACTGATGGATACCACCAACGTATTGTTTGGCGCCTGCCTCAACAGCATCGCCGAACAGATTGATATGACCTTCAGTTTCGGGCCGCCCATGGTCCTCGGTCAGCACCAACGTCTCGACGAAATATTCGACCCCGCCAGGGCCACGTGGAAACAGGCACTGGTAACCGAAATCAACTACTCGCTGGAAGGCTACGATGTCAACTGCGATCTGCTGCTGATTGTGACCGAACAATCCATCGGATTACTTCTGAAAAAACTGGACTACTTCCTGAATTAGGCATGATAGACAACAAGAACTCCAGCGATTTTTTAAACGAATTCCACTGGCTGATGGACGTGGTGCACAATATCGACGTCGGCCTGGTGGTGCTGGATCTGGATCTGAATGTGAAGCTATGGAACAGCTTTATGCAGAACCACAGCGCTATCGATTCGTCGCGGGTCATGGAGTGCAGCATTTTCGATATTTTCCCTGAGCTGTCCGAGGCCTGGTTCCGCCGCAAGGTACAAACCGTTACCGTTTTGCGCAACGCTTCCTTTACCACCTGGGAGGAGCGGCCCTATCTGTTCCGCTTCCGCAACTATCGGCCGGTAACCGGCATTGCCGAGTACATGTATCAGAATTGCACACTGCTACCACTGACCAACGCGCATGGTGAAGTCGGCCATATCTGTCTGATAATCTATGACGTAACCGAAGTGGCGACCAACCGCATCCAGTTGCAGCTGGCCAATGAGCAATTGCAAACCATCAGCCGCACCGACGGGCTGACCGGCCTGCTCAATCGCAAAGCATGGGAAACCGCGCTGGCGCAGGAATTCCGCCGGTTTCAGCGCCACCGGCATAAATGCAGCCTGATTATGCTGGACATCGATCATTTCAAGCCGATCAACGACACCTATGGCCATACCGCCGGAGACGACGTTATCCGACAAACGTCGGATATTATCCGTTCAACCATACGCGACATTGATATCGCCGGCCGTTACGGCGGTGAGGAGTTCGTTGTGATTCTGCTGGATACCCTGACGCCCGGGGCTTCTCTGGTGGCGGAGCGACTGCGCATCGCCATAGAGCGAACCCGGGTGGTTCATGATGGCCATCCTTTGACCTACACCATCAGTGTCGGCGTTGCCGAACTGACCTCCGCCGTAAAATCGACCACAGCCTGGATAGAACAGGCGGACTACGCCCTGTATCAGGCCAAAAACGCCGGCCGAAACACCTGTGCGGTCTACAACCAGGACACCCGCAAACCCCGCACCGTCGGCTGAACGGCCGGTCGTCATAAACGGCTCAACCGGTTGCCGCCAGCCGGTCTTCGGTGAGGTCACGGCCATCGTGTTATTGCCGCCCTCCCGCCAATAACACGCCACAACGGCTGCTCACCCCAACATTGCGCCCCACAGCGCACCGAGAATACGAAGGATGACAGGGACGTCAGTTTACAAGCTGGCCGGGTGTGCTAAGTTTAAGTTTAGCGAAACCCTCGCATTACGTCGCAAAACTGCACCCCGTTTTGCCTGGGCTTAATTCTGTTTGCAGGAACACATCACCATGATTCATCGCTCCCTGTCGTCCAAATTGCTGACCACCCTGACGTTGATCATGATGGTGGCGGCCTTACTGGTATTGGTCGTGACCTACAAGGTGATCCAGACCCAGCAGGAAAGCCGCTTTGAAGATGTGATGGAACGGCAGAAAGAACTGGCCAATTCCGCATTGATGGAAGCCGTATTTGCCTACGATTTTGAACAGATTCAGGCCATTGCCGACTCCTTTGTCAACACCGATCTGGTCACGTCCCTGCGCGTTGTCGATCATCGCGACAAAGCAATGGGAACAGCGACGCAGGAATTCGGGCCAGCGTCGGCCCGCCGCGTGCGACAGGACGGCGTACAGATTCTGCGTAACGGCGACGTGATCGGCACCTACGATATTGA
>CAYSTJ010000043.1:0-40139 GCA_964434105.1 uncultured Cellvibrionaceae bacterium
AATCTCGTGTTGATTGCCCCGGATAGACTGGTAATTCAGTTTCGATCGCTCTGCCTTGTCCATTCATTGCTCTCCCTGTATTACACGGAGACGGTACGGAGAAAAGTTCGGAATAAAGTGTGGAGAAGCATTTTCAGTACGGGTGGTGACGAACCCAACAGTCAACCCGGCTTGCCCCGGAACGTACCTTCGCCGCTTTCCCACCAAAATCCACCCCACAGTTGTGTCATTTTCCGCCAAAGCGGTATAACCTCAATAGTATCGGAACACGCTAACAATAATAGATACCGGCAGGTTAGAGGGAGTCATGACGGTGAACCAGTCCGCCACGCAGAGCAACTTCGTGTTTCTTCAGGAGCACGAAGCCATTTTCTATCAACTGGCCAGTGGCGCAGAGCGCATGTTTGCCAGCGACCCCAACGCCTGCCTGATCAAACTGCGCCAGCTGGGTGAAGCATTTGCGCAGGATCTCGCAGCACGGGCCGGGCTGGAGTTCGATCATCTCACCACCCAGGCTGACCTACTCTACCGCCTTAATCGAGAAATCCGGCTGGACCCGCAGATCCGCGAGCTATTCCACATACTGCGCGTGGAAGGCAACAAGGCCACGCATGAATTCCATACCGCGCACCGGGAGGCCCTGAAGGCGCTGCGACTGGCGCGCGACCTGGCGGTCTGGTACCACCGGTCCCTCGGCAAGGCCGGTACAGGCTTTATACCTGGCCCCTTCTTCGCCCCACCAGACCCCAGCGCGCAGCTCCGTGCCCTGCAAACCCAGATTGAGGCCGTTAAAGCAGAGCTGACGGCCGCGCACGAACAGCTTGACGACAGCCAGAAACTGCATGAGCTGGTGGCCCTGGAGAAAACCGAATATTCAGAACTTGCAGAGCTAATGGATCAGGAGGCCC
Source organism: uncultured Cellvibrionaceae bacterium (assembly GCA_964434105.1). Lineage (GTDB taxonomy): Bacteria > Pseudomonadota > Gammaproteobacteria > Pseudomonadales > Cellvibrionaceae > CAYNST01. The sequence continues at coordinate 909 of CAYSTJ010000043.1, forward strand.
GCCAACTGTCTGAACAGCTCAGGCACAACGAACAGGCGCTGGCAGAACAAAAACGCGCCTTCGAACAGAAAATTGCCACACTGCAACAACGGCTCAGCCAGCAGGATGCCGCCCAGGAACAGGCCGTCCAGCAAAAGCGCAACGAGGTTGCCAAACGCACCCAACAGGCATCGAAGCATATTGTGCTGAGCGAAGAGCTCACCCGCATCCTGATTGACCAGCAATTGACTGAGGCCGGCTGGCAGGCCGACTCGGAAGACCTCTCCTACAGAAAAGGCATCCGACCGGAAAAGGGCGTTAACAAAGCCATCGCCGAATGGCCCACGGAATATGAAGGCGATGGTGGACGAGCGGATTACGTCCTGTTTATTGGTTTAACCCCCGTCGCCGTGGTCGAAGCCAAAAAAGAGACCACCAACGTCGCCGGCAAAATCCTCCAGGCTGAACGCTATGCCAAAGGGCTCAAAGTGCAACCGCCCTTAACCGGTGCCTGGGAACTGGCCGGACGCACCATCGCCTGGCCAGATGATCGCACCGGGCATTATCACGTGCCGTTCGTCTATTCCTGTAACGGCCGCCCCTTTGTACCGCAGCTGGCCGAGCAGTCCGGCACCTGGTTTCGCGATCTACGCGAGCCAGCCAACACCGCCCGCGCTCTGCAGAAGTTCCATACCCCGTCCGGTCTGCTGGATAAACTCAAACGCAGCAAGGAAGACGCGGAAGTCAAACTCAAACAGGAAGGCTTCGCCTACCTGAGGCTGCGGGACTATCAGGAGCAGGCCATTGTCGCCGTCGAGCAGGCCCTGGCCAACAACCAGCGCCACTGCCTGCTGGCCATGGCCACCGGCACAGGTAAAACCCGCACCATAATCGGCCTGATGTATCGTTTCCTCAAATCCGAGCGCTTCCGCCGCATTCTGTTTCTGGTGGACCGCACCTCGCTGGGCACCCAGGCGCAGGACGTTTTCAATGAAGCGCCGCTGGAACAGAACCAGACACTTTCAAAAATCTACAACGTGTCCGAACTGGGCGACATGGCCGCTGAGGCCGAAACCCGCGTGCAGGTCGCCACCGTGCAGGCCATGGTCAAGCGTATTTTCAAGTCAGACAACCCGCCGCCGGTGGACCAGTTCGACTGCATCATTATTGACGAAGCCCACCGCGGCTATACGCTCGACCACGAGATGACCGAAGGCGAACTGGCCACCCGGGACCCCAACCTCTACCTGTCCAGCTACCGCCGCGTACTGGACTACTTCGATGCCTTCAAGGTCGCCCTCACCGCCACCCCGGCCAAACACACCAGCGAGATTTTCGGCAAACCGGTCTACACCTATTCCTACCGTGAAGCCGTCGCCGATGACTGGCTGATCGACCACGAACCTCCAATCCGCTATGAAACCCTGCTCACTCAGAACGGCATCCGCTTTGAAAAAGCCACCCAGGTCAGCGCCATCAATACCCGCCAATCCGTCCTTGCCGCGGCGGTTAGTGGGCGGTTGACGGAGGGGTGGCGAGAGGACAATCAAGCCGATTCACCCTCGCTAACCGCCATTCACGATTACTGGCAGGACGTCTACAAAGCAAACGGCCGCAAATATAAGCCTGCCGATCTACCAACTGTAAAAGCGCAAACAGGCTATCCAGAGAGCTGGCAAACAACACAGCTGGGCCAGGTCTTCGATGTATATGTCGGAGCCACCCCAAGCAGAAGTGAACCCGCCTACTGGAACGGAAGCATTAACTGGGTGAGCAGCTCAGAAGTTGCATTTTGCAGAATAATGCGCACTAAAGAAACAATTACAGAACAGGGTCTGGCCCATACATCGACGAACATTCATCCTGTTGGCACGGTATTGCTTGCTATGATTGGTCAGGGAAAAACGCGTGGCCAAGCCGCCATACTGGCAGTTCCTGCCTGTCACAACCAAAACACCGCCGCACTCAGAATTCCCACTCCTTTCGTCAGACCAGAGTACCTCTACCACTTTCTTCAGAAACAGTACGAAGAAACTCGCATGGTAGGAGGAGGGAACAATCAAAAAGCGCTAAACAAACTATCCGTACAATCTTTACCTTTCCCCTTGCCGCCTATCGAGGAACAAACCGAGATCGTCCGCCGCGTAGAACAGCTTTTCGCCTACGCCGACCAAATAGAGCAACAACTCAAAAATGCCCAGACCAGAGTCAACCACCTCACCGAATCCATACTCGCCAAAGCCTTTCGCGGGGAACTCACCGCCGAATGGCGCGAACAGAATCCGGAACTAATCACCGGCGAAAACTCCGCACAGGCATTGCTGGAGCGAATCAAGGCAGAGCGGGAACTGGGTGGAGCGGTTAAGAAGGTGAGGAAAGGTAAAAAATGATGGTCTGCTTGGCTGGCACTTTCCCAAGTAGCCATCCCTGGCCGGGCGTTCGCGCATCAGAATTATTGATGATGCTATTTGCGACACTGCCAAACGCCAAACCAAAAATGTCCAGTTACTTATGATGCTCAAACTCAACTCCATCGAGGGCTATTGATGCAATTCGTCCGACAAGGTCCTGATGTCCCCGAACGCCTGTTGCAGGCACATGAGGACGGGCGCGTGGTATTCTTCTGCGGCGCAGGCATTTCATACCCGGCGCGTCTGCCAGGATTTGAGGGATTGGTTAAGAAGCTATATGCGGATCTCGCCCTTGCTCCCGATGCAGTGCAGCAGGCCGCAATCAAGGCCAAACAGTTTGATACCACCATAGGGTTATTGGAAGGCAGCCTTGTCGGCGGCCGTGAGACAGTACGCCGATCTTTAGCAAAAATCCTCACACCCGACTTGAGCGCTACGAACGCACTGTCTACTCACGAAGCCCTATTGACGCTGAGTAAAAGCCGAGATGGCCACACGCGGCTTATCACCACCAATTTTGATCGGCTTTTCGAAGAAGTCATTGAAGAACAATCACTCGAAATCGAGCGTTTTCAGGCACCATTACTGCCCGTGCCCAAAAACCGCTGGGACGGATTGGTGTATCTGCATGGACTGCTCAGCACCGTGCCAACGGCGAGCCAATTGGACCGCTTGGTAATCTCCAGTGGAGACTTTGGCCTGGCTTATCTCACTGAACGGTGGGCAGCACGGTTCATCAGCGAACTGTTCCGTAACTACACCGTGTGTTTCGTTGGCTACAGCATTAACGATCCAGTGCTTCGCTACATGATGGACGCGCTGGCTGCGGATAGCCTACTCGGGGAATCGCCACCGGAAATGTTCGCATTTGGTAGCTACTCAAAGGGCAAGGAAGCAGCGTGCACTAACGAATGGAAATCAAAAAACGTTACACCTATTCTTTACCGCGAATTCAAATATCACGCTTATCTCCACAAAACTATCCGTGCCTGGGCCGAAACCTACCGCGACGGAGTACGAGGCAAGGAACGGATAGTGGTTGAATGTGCTATTGCGCAGCCACTTGGGGGTACAAAGCAGGATGACTTCGTCGGCCGTCTGCTATGGGCGTTGAGTGATCCGGGCGGCATTCCCGCCAAACGCTTCGCCGAGCTGAACCCGGTTCCGTCGTTGGACTGGCTTCAGCCTCTCAGCGAGCCCCGCTTCCGACATGTCGATCTGTGTCGCTTCGGCGTCCCACCCACCGCGAAAGCGGATGACGCGCTCGCATTTAGTATGACCCACAGACCGGCGCCTTACGATTTGGCGCCGCGAATGTGCATGGCCGATGAAGGCGGGAGTGGAGGCCGCCGCTGGGATGCGGTGATGTCGCAATTAGCGCGCTGGATTATTCGTCACCTCAACAATCCAGCCCTGTTACTGTGGCTGGTCAAACGCGGTGGAAAATTAAACAGAAACCTGGTCCGAGAGATAAAAAATCGTTTAGATGAATTGCATAAACTCGAGCTTCAAGGCAAGACGGAAGAGCTGGAACGAATCCGCGCGGATGCTCCCAATGCGATACCGAATACATCTATGTGCACACTGTGGCGTTTGTTATTGGCTGGGCGCGTTAAGCCCTGGGGCCTTGTTTTCAATGCGCATAGCTGGCATGAGCGTTTTCAGCGCGAAGGGCTCACCACAGTCTTGCGCCTTGAACTGCGCGAAGCACTTACACCGCTATTGGAGCTGGATGAACCATACGGTGGCTTAACCCTGCGTGCAAAGTGCGACGGGTCGACGCGAATCGATGATTTGGTCAGGTGGGAGTTAGTCCTCACAACAGAATATGCCCATACCATCTCGCGTCAGCTACTCCAAGGTGATCGCTGGGCCGCCGCTCTGCCGGAATTGCTTTCCGACTTCAGTGCCTTATTGCGCGACGCGCTTGATCTTATGCACGAACTCGGCAGTGCGGGAGACCGGAATGATTTGTCCTACCTCCATCAGCCCTCGATCAGCCAGCACACACAGAACCGGAACAATCACGAATGGACGGTGCTGATCGACCTGACGCGGGACGCCTGGAGTGCTATGGCCCACCAATCGCCGGAACGTGCCGCTCTGACGGCGCAGTCATGGTGGCACGAGCCCTACCCGTTATTCCGGCGCCTCGCGTTCTTCGCAGCAGCACAGGGCGATTTAATAGCCAGCCGCCGTGCACTCGATTGGCTGCTTGCGGATGACCACTGGTGGCTATGGTCGATCCAGACGCAACGGGAAGCAATTCGCCTGCTCGTTGCACTGACGCCGAGACTTGAGCCGGCAATGCTCACGGAGCTGGAGCAGGCCGTCCTTGCGGGACCACCGCGAAACCTGTTTAACGACGATATGGACCCTCAGCGGTGGACTGAGATCGTGGACCGCGATGTGTGGTTATATCTGATAAAGATAGTCGAGACAGGCGCAGCATTGAGCGCTGCCGGCAATGAACGACTAGCTGCGCTTTGTCGCCAGTATCCATGGCACCTGGAGGCGGATCAGCGAGATGAATTCCCTTGCTGGGCTGGCGATGGTGACCTAGGACGCACCGCCATCGACACACCGCATCGCCGCCGCGAGTTAGTGCTCTGGCTAAAAGATCACCCGAAAATCGAATATCAGTATGGAGACCACTGGCAGCAGCGTTGCCGTGAAAACTTCCCGGCAACGGCTAGTGCCCTGTGCGTTTTGGCAAATGAAAACTATTGGCCCATGGATCGGTGGCACGAAGCTTTGCAGGCGTGGTGCGAAGAAAATCTCACAAAAATTTCCTGGCGCTATATCGCACCCGTTCTGATCAATGCGCCCGACGAGGTACTGCAAACCCGCCCCCAAATTGTCAGTCGGTGGTTGCAAGCTATTGCCAGCAATTTCAACGACCATGAGGCCTATTTTTTTAATCTCGTAGACCGTGTCTTAAGGATGGATTTACCGGACACGGTCGACACCAACGAGCCGGTTATGCTGGCCCTCAATCACCCGGTTGGCCAGATAACGGATGCGCTATTGCAGTGGTGGTTTCGACGATCACCGGAAGATGGAAAAGGCTTGCCTGAAACAATTAAACCCACCTTCACCAGACTCTGCAATACCGAAAACGTCCAGTTCCGGAATGGTCGTGTAATGTTGGCCGCTAACACCGTCTCACTCTTTCGAGTGGACCAGGACTGGACGATGCGAAATCTGTTGGCGAACTTCAACTGGCAACGTTCTTCAGCTGAAGCACGCGCAGCGTGGAGTGGCTTACTGGGATCGCCTCGCCTCTATCGGCCTTTAATGGCACTTCTCAAGCCGGCATTCTTTGACACTGCCAACCACTATGAAGAGTTGGGTGAATACGGCAAACAGTACGCAGCGCTCCTTTCGTTCGCCGCTCTCGACCCGGGGGACACTTTCGCTATAGCAGAGTTAGCAAGTGCCACCCGCGCACTACCGCCACAAGGTCTTCAAGACACAGCACAAACGCTGGCAAGCACCTTGGAGAGTGCAGGCGATCGAAGGGCCGACTTCTGGTTAAACCGGGTTGTTCCGTATTTCAATAGAATCTGGCCTAAAACACGCGATAGAAGATCTCCGGCCATTGCGGAGCGCCTGGGCCGACTATGCATCGCCGCGCAGGATCAGTTCCCCGACGCTTTAGCACTGTTAGATGATTGGCTTCAGCCAGTCAACCAACCTGATTTTCTGGTGCATCGGTTTCATAAAGCCGAACTTTGCGGCAGATTTCCCGAACAAGCCCTGAAGTTTTTAAGCCTTGTAGTAAGCGAACAAACACAGTGGCCACCAACCGACCTTCGCGCCTGTTTAGACACGATCCGGATTGTCGAACCTCATCTTGAAGCCGAACAGGACTTTGAACGTCTGATGACTTTGCTACGTCTACATGGGGGAGGCTGAAATTTCAGGTGGCCCATGTGGGTGGCTGAGAGGACGACACCAATTAACATCCGCCCCGAACCTATAGATTGATTAGTGACATTACTAAAATAAAAATATTAGGCTGTCTGGTATCGGCAGCCGAAAAAACAAAGCATTTTAACGTGGCAAGTTGAAAAGCGCGTCAATCTGTCATTCCCGAAGTTTTACACCGGGACTTTTCAAAGACGACTGTTGACAGGTTATCGGGAATGCAGATAATGGGACGTTTAGGTGTGCTGGCAAGTCGTCGCCATACCTATTGGACCAATATTAACGTCGAGCAGGGATAAGGAATGAGCATCGAATTGGGATCTGTTGAAAAAGAAAGCATTCAGAAAGTAATAGAAAGCATCCATGAGGATGATTTGGAAAAACTTCTCGCAGAGTATGCTTCATCGGGCAGCGGGCCACTTAAGCGATTGGTCCAAGGCGCTGTCAACCATCCAATTACCTGGCGGGTAGGAATAATTCAGTTGCAGATGCAAACCGGCTTATGGGGCAGAAAATGGCAATCTGTCGCATCTGTGCGGGCGAATGCACATGGCCAGGTCGTGCTAAACAGTGGTAATCATCTGCCGCTGATCAAAAAAGTCGTAATGTTCAATTTGCGATACAGGAAGGCGGACATAGCGGGAAGGCTTGTTGGCGGGCAGTTTACAAACTATGCCAGTACAGTTGGCAAGCTCGGAAATCGGCTTTCCAAGACTGCCAAGAAATCCAGAAATGCTACTAATTTTGCTATCGCAGGCTACGGATGCGCAATACAAGCTATTGCCCAAGGCTACTCCGATCTTGAATCCATTACTCACTCCGTTCTCACTGGACGGGTAAGCAGAATTCCTCCCAAATATTTGTCTAGACTTGTTGACGCCGCTAACGATGAAGAACTGACGACTGCACAGGGGCTGGGGAAAGTTATCTCAGATCTCAAACTGCTATCGGAGATATCACCGGGTCCCGTGTCAGTCAAGGAATTTTGCCTTCAGCCAGAAAATGCTGATTTGCGCGGGCTATGCAAATGAAGCCAGCAACAGAAAAATTGATACGTTTTGTCCGCTACTCGCTGGCTGAATACTTCTTTCAGATCTATGGGCTTGTGTTACTTTTTTCTCTATTTTTGATATGGAGTTATTCAGGCTCAATTCTGATCGTGTGTGTTGTAGGAGTAGGCAGCTTTATACTGGCATGGAAGCTTTATGACTTAATCCACGGTGACGAAAAGAAAAAGTAGGCCATTAGATCATAGAGAGAAAGCCAGCAGGCTGGCGCGTTATTAATGCAGGCGGGCCGCCCGCGCTCCCAGGTCCCATCCGCAAAGAATTTGCCACGCCAGGTTTTACGCGCACCCAAATTTGTGGTCCTTACTCCGTGACTGTAAAAAAGAAACAGCATTATTCAATAAGGAACGGTAGATGGTAGCGACGTGGCGGTGGGTGGGTTTTGCGGACCCTGAGCGCCAGGGATGGCGCTGAGGAGCCTCCAGGGATGGATGTACGGCGAGTCCGCGGAATCCGCCCGCCGCTGCGACGCGGAATGCTGGCTCGGTATATGTTAGAGCATTGTTGATTTAGTTCGCTAAATTCGACATTTGGTAAAATCAGGCCAATTGACTTGCCCTGCAGTAGCGTTTCCTTGCAGTACGTCCAATGTCAATTTGCAACAGTCACGCCCGCCGACAATATTTTTCACTTCGTTCAACAATATTTGACTGAATCCGTGACCACGTTGTTCCAGCAAAACAACAACATCGTGAATACTAAGAATCGGTGGGCATTCGAATGTGGAAAAGGTTTCCAAGCAGTTTGGCAATCCGGCAGATTTGCCGTTGGCATCGCACAAAGATAAGGTCGTACCGCTCGCCGATGCCAGCTCACACACGCACATACCGACCAAATGGTGGCACTATCAATGGCGCCTCAGCCTTGGCCTTGGCCAGCCAAAGTTCCAGACATTCTGGACCATCAAAAAAGTCCCGCAAAATTAAAAGCCTGCTGTAGACCATTGAAAGTCAAGGGGTTATCGAGATAGCAGGCAAAGAATGGAGAATATCTAAAGGCCAACGGTAGACATTCTGGTTCAATGAAGAGGATCAAGGTCGGCGAAGGATTCGAGGGGTGGGGGCTCAAGCGATTTCGGTAAATCGCGAGCCCCAAAAAGCGAAAGGCCTCGATGAATCTCACCGAAGCCTGACGCCGACCGGGCACCCCCAGTCCATTTGCCCCAAAGTATAGAGATATTTGAACGAGATGCAAGGATAACGGAGCGGACAAAACCGTTAAGCGAAGCGTCACATTCCACTAAAACAGCGTCGGGCAACCAAGGTTCTGTGAAAAATCAGGGGCTTATCGTGGCGAAGAAATAATGAATGCCTAAAGATTTGCCCTGGATATTCCTGACACACCCCATGGAACAAGTAATGACTATCAAGCACAAGCAGGGCGACCTCCTCAGCGAGCTCGACGTCGATGCCATCGTCAGCACCGTCAACTGTGTCGGCGTGATGGGCAAAGGCATTGCGTTGCAGTTCAAGAAAAAATGGCCGGAAAACTTCAAGGGCTACCAAAAAGCGTGCCGTGCTGGCGCAGTCCGGCTCGGCCAGATGCATGTGCATAGCCTGGGTAACATGGCCTCCCCTCGATTCATCATCAACTTTCCTACCAAAGGCCACTGGCGTAGTGGCTCGCACCTGGCAGATATCGCCTCAGGTTTGGAAAACCTTGTCCAGGTCATTCGCCAGCAGAATATCCGCTCGATCGCTCTGCCAACTCTGGGTTGCGGCAACGGCGGCCTCGCCTGGAGGGACGTCGAACCGCTAATCGAGCGCGCATTTGCCGATCTACCTGATGTAGAGGTCCGACTTTTTACGCCGGATAACCAACCTAAGGCCAGGGAGATCCCTATCAATACCGCGCAACCTAAAATGACAGCAAGTCGCGCCGCGATTTTAACCGCCTTGGCGCTCTATCGCGGGTTCGATCGCGGCCGGAGCCTGTCCAAAATAAAGGTCCAGAAATTGGCGTATTTTCTCCAGGCAGCTGGTGAGGACCTCAAACTTAACTTTGTTAAGCACCAGTATGGTCCTTACTCGGACAGGCTACGCCACGCGCTTGACACGACGGACGGACATTTTATCCACGGCGCCGGCGATGGAGTGGTCGAAGCCGAGATCGCGCCTGACGATCTCGCACTGAAAGAGGCCAGGCACTATCTATCTGCACTCGACAGCTCGACCAATCGTCACATTCAGCAGGTCGCTGATTTAATCGATGGGTTCCAGTCTCCGTACGGCATGGAATTACTCGCCACAGTTCATTGGGTGGCAATACAAGAAGGCTCCACCACAGCGGACGAAGCCACCGCAAAAATTCAGCAATGGAATGATCATAAAAAGGACCTGATGAAACCCCACCATATTCAAACGGCATGGCGCCAGCTTGAAAAACTTGGCTGGATTTAATTGGGTTAATTTTTTGCCGAGGTGGGTTTGAAAAGGAAGCCTTATGGGTCGGATTAAAACTATCAAGTCCAGTGAGGAGCTTGAGCGGGCTCTCAATCAGCTTATAAGCCTGATGGATCGTAATCCCGAGCCCGGCTCTGCGGAATCTGATGAGATTGAGGCGCTCGTCTTAATTATCGAGCACTACGAACGAAAGAATTTTCCGATCGACCCTCCGGATCCGGTTGACGCAACAAAATTTCGCATGGATCAGCAACAGCTTAGCCAAAAAAGATAAAGATAACCTGCTTCAGGTCAGCCCACTGGGTCGGTGCCGTGGGAATTGGTTCCCGGTATTACAAAACCTGGCGAACGCGCATGCCTTAGCTTTCCTGATTTCGATCAGCGTCAAGCAGACGCTGCAGCGGCGGACAATATACATTCTCCCCGGTATCAATACCGTAATCCTGAATAACGCTATACCGGTCTTCAGCAATAGCGGCTCGCGCTGCGTCAAGTAACTCAAGTATCCCGCTTGGAGCACCTCCCTCTTGCATCAGATTATCCACTATCTGATTGTAGACCTTATCGCGCTGCTCGATTGACGCAACAGATAAACCCGACACACCAGAGAAAGCGTCACACCAAGGCGGAGGCCTTCCGTGAGAGACCAATTCGTCAGATATTTTATCTCCGCAACTCGCGAGCGAAAGAATCGCAACACTCAGGTAAAGCAACCTCATTTTCTCACCACTTTAAAACCGAATTTCCCGTTAGACTGCCGAACAAGCGGTAACATTGGTTTATAAATCTTTACATACGACTTCGGTTGATAGTCAGCCAATGGCTTGCCAGTGGCGTCCTTCGCACAGACCCATATTCCATTCTTGTGCTGCCAAACTACGCCCCCTTGCGCGGCAAAACTGATCGCGTTGATTTGCTCGGCGCTATATCCTTCGTGATGACAGGGCTGGAAGTACTGCGCATATTCCGGTGGCTCTTCAGAAATGGCCTCGCGAAACCGGGTCTGGACATCATCGTCAACTCTAGCTTTCACAAGACCTGTAACGGCTGAGGCCAGTCCGGCACCCAGTACACCTACACCCCAAATTCCAGCGTCAACCAAGCCCGGCTTATTTCCATTAAGTTTCTTATCCGCTACCCATGTGGCGGGAGTCACCCAGCGACCAAGGCCGCTTCTTCCAATCTTATCCAATCCCATGGATGCGACTGTCTGGTTGAGCGTGATGATGGTGTTGCGGTTCTACTCGATCTTTTCTCTAAGTGTCCTGGTCGACTCTGCCTCGCGACTTGCTCCATTCGAAATGGATAACTTTACTAGAGCCTGACTTGGACGGATAGACGTAATTGTCAGTTTGGCTTGTGAGATATTTGCCTTTTTCTTGTGAGATTATAGCCACACTGACGCCTCATGATGCAAGGCCATGGCGGGTCTTGAGCATTAACCTAAGAAAGCCAGCTTTGCTGGCTGCTGGCGGATTATCTATGTAGCAGTTCGGCACTCCCACGAACCGTCGGGTTGCCGCATCACCGCGCTCCCAGGCGTGACCATCGAGATGTCGCAACCGCCCTCTCGGGTGACATAGCCGTCACGGCAATACGGTGTCACTTGAAATAAATCTGCATGACAACTCACGATCAGCTCTCCAAATCGTTTATCATTGCTTAACATAACGGACCGATAATTCATATTTTATGGAAGCCTACATCCCTTTCCTGTTTGCGCTCATCGGCCTGAATGGGCGACTCAAAGAAGACAACCTGCTGCGGATCAGCTCACTTTCATTGGTGGGCGCATCGTACTTTCTGGCACTTCAGTACATCGTGTACTTCAATTCCGTTTTTTCAGTCGGGGGCATTATGCAGTACCTCCCGATGTTGATTGTGGTAATCGGTGTTATTGGCTTTTCCTATACTTCCTGGTTCGAGCGCAGTGCTGTCTGGAAAACGGGGCTTTTTATTGCTGCTTTGCTGATTTCCTATCCGGCAACCACGGTGTTGGATATCACGATAAAAAACGCAATCGCAGACGCCGGCGGGTACTTCGACAACGGGGCATTACCGGTAAGCACCCCGCCCGGTGAGCCGTTGAGAGGCCAGAAAGTAAAGCTTGCCTTGATCGGCCATGGGATGACTATGCCTGAAGGCTGGAACCAAGGTCGCCTGCCAAGTGGACACGAATACATTTACCTTGAGCGCGATGGGCACACGCTGGTGGAAATCCGGCCTAACTGCTACACGGAAGCGGTAATCGACGCCCCCACCGCAGTTACCAATAACCTGTTCAGCCTGCAGGCCACAGAGCACAATGCCAGTTCAAGCTGCACCCGATCTGAAAGTGCCACTGTCTGCTTTATACAAGTGACCTACGGTGATTATCAATTACCGACAGAGCGTTGGCGTTACTTCAGGACAAATCGCAACGGAACGCCACACACGAACCTGGACGTGATTTTCAATTCCCCTGAACCACAACTTCGGGATCAGGCCGCCCATATCATGAGTACAGTGAAACCACTCGAAGACGATCCTTCCATAGTCTGCCTAACCCCTGCGGCCTGGCTTTGACAAATATTGTAGGCCAATGGTTGCCATGCTGGTTCAATGAAGGGGACCAAGGTGGAGCACATCCACCCCTCTTCACTTTCTGAATAAATCATGCGAATATTACCCCGCAATCGCGCATGGCAACCCTACTCGGAGACTGTGCAAGCTGTATAGTTTTTATTCAAGCACTTACTACCAATGGAATTTCGACACATGGACGCACCAGCCGGAGCAATCCGCTTCCTTAACTCCTCATTGCGCAACCAGGCCACTGAAACAGGCTACAAACTATACATCGTTCCTCAAGTTCGCAAGCAACTGGATGCCATGCATAGTCACACCCGGGTGCAAGCTGAAAAGCGCATCCAACTACTGGCCTCCGTCCCGCGACCTAAATCGACGGGCCAATTGGCGTTTCAGCTCGACGGCGGAAATTATATGCTGGTCACCAAGCACGTCGCTGTCTTGTACCGGATTGGCGCCAGCAAGATAACCATCCTGTCTCTGCAGGAGATCAAAGAGGTCATTGCGTTGCCCGCTGAATCTACTGCGGCCCAAAAGATTGCCGATTGCATAGGAAGATGTCACGGTGTTCCCGGTAGAGGTGAATGGAAGCAGATGGATCCGGAGCAAAATGGGGCATTTACTTCCGCCACATTGTCAACGATTGGCGCTGTCACTGCCGGTATAGGATGCCGTAGCACAGGAGTATCATGCGGCCTGGCAGTGGTGTTGGCAGCAGATGCCGCTCGCCAGTTTTACAAAACGGGAACCGACGAGGACCCTGTTGTAATACTGACGGTCGATAGAGGAGCGAGTGTACACAATGCCGAAAATATCGCAGCCGCGGTAAACTATATGACGGCTGTGATATCTATACATGGCGCCTATAAAGGCCTTTTTATGCGATCACCGCAAAACCTGTCCGCCGGTTCTTTAGGCGCTCTTTACGCCGATGGCTTATCGACGGTGCATACAGTTAAAGAACTAAAACGAAGTCAGGTTCCTCATAAATGAGGAAAAAACTGATCATTGTTACTGCCATCTGGCTGGGCTGGGCCGCGTTGGTTATTCCGATAACACGGGATACCTTTAACGAATTTGAGATTATATCAAAGACCGGAACCTCTAAGTACGGACGATGCGAGCGTACACGTTTTAACAATATTTTAAAGCTAACGATTCACTATGAGGACGAGCAAGAGTCAACTGCGGAAACTATTTTCCTGCCATACTCCCTCAAATGCGACGATAAACTACTATCCAAACTATTCGACCATGACGTCACTATCACCAGCTATCGTAGTCACACCTTGGGAGTTTCTGCAGGTGACGAAATCATAATGCATGTCAAAGACAGCCTTTGGAAAGTGGAATCCAAAGGCCATATCGTAGGGTTCACAGCTTTTTTGGCTTTCGCTTTCAGCATCATTGCACTTATTAAAGGCCCCCATAAGCGGTATAAACACCAATGGCTGGAGAACCTCCGGGACCGTTGGAATGAATAAGTCATATTGCAATCGCCGATGCCTTCGATGCCAAAGAAATTGCCCGCGAAGCACGCTTTTTATCTTCAAGATGATGAAGGCGATAGTGACGACGTGGACGTAGTTTCGTCGTCAAAGTATTTAGCAATCACTCAGAACGCTTTCGCGTCCACTGCAGCAGTTTGGATAGCGATAGCAGTTATCGTTAAATCATAAAAATCGGGACAGAACATGCCTCAGGCAAGAACAAATGAATGCTTGGATGTGGGCGGACAAGCGCGCCATCGGCACTTTGTACCTTCACCTCTGGCGTAGCGGCAGCCCACCCGGAGGTCGACAGCGGTAGATGGTAGCGACGTGGCGGTGGGCGGGTTTTGCGGACTCTGAGTGAAAAGTCAGTACACGCAATTTAATGCCGCGGTGAAAGCAGAGAGATGGGGTGATGCAGCAAAACAAAGTGATCGCGCGGGAATCGATCCAATGAGAAACAAATATGTGTCTGATCTGCTGCTCTCGGCTCTAAAAAGTAAAAACACGCCATAGATAAAAATGAATGTTATGTTGCCCAAAACTACCTGCCTTGATGGTACCGATATTCTGTTTAGGTATTTTAGGTTGTCAATCAATAGATTTCCAAGGACCAGACACCTCACGCCGGTGGTTTAATCCATCGACGTTTGATCAGGAAGATAAAGCGGGTGAAACATTACACGATGTGTCTTTTGAAATCACGTTTGCTGCCTCCGATGGAGGCGAGCTTACAGTGAAAGACTGTTTTCAGGTATTCGCCACGGGTGAAACCGCAATAGCTCAGCGGGAGCATGCTCGCTGGAAATGGCTGAAATCAAGCTGTACAGGGGCAAGCTGGTACTACCGCTCCCCAGAAACGGCCAGCCGCTATCTGGACGATACGTTTGATTTTGCGTTGTTAAAGGCCTTTCCAGCAACTGCTGTGCCTTACCTTGGTGGGCAGCTGCTTGATGGGCGCAACGGAAATCTGGACGAGAAGGAACCCACGTTAAAGCTTCTTGAATCAGGCGATCACAACGTTAAGGTCTCCATGGATAACATGGTGATCGACTACGTCTTGCTTGCCCGGGCTGATTTTAATCGTGATGGGTATCAGGATTTATTTGTTCGCATGGATTGGTATATAAAGGATTCATTTGGCCAGGGGTTTGATTGGGTGGTGCTAACGAAGATCGCACCCGACGCGTCACCCATGGTGTTGTGGCGAAAATAGTGCTGCTTAGAACACGCGATACAATGTGCGGTAGCGCACTGAAATGCCGTAATCGAGTAAAGTGTGCTCCCTCAAACATAGCAATTAAAGTAACTATTCAGCTTATGTCGTAACTGTTCAGATTTATTCAGAGCGAGGCGAAAAATGTGAGTTTTCTCGTGTAAATACGCCGCGCTTCCTGCGTTCCGCCTCCGGACCGCCTGGTCGGCGTTAAAACCTGTTCCAAACAGGTTTGTGACCATTTTTTAACGAGGCCTCCATTTGCAGGTACGGGGGTAAATCTGGACGCGAGCTGAATACTTACCAATGAAATACGGTTCCCTGCAGACAGTATGCTGGCTTTCCGGGGGGGTTCAATTGAATACAGCATTGGAAAAATCAATACGTTGGGTTCACTATTTACTGGTTGAATGCCATCTTCAGATCTATGGTCTTGTGTCATTTTTTCTCTATTTTTGATATAGATCTATTCTGGATCAATCCTGATCGTGTGGTTCGTTGGAGTAGTCAGTTTTGTTTCAGCATGGAAACTTTATAACACGATCCACGGTGACGAAAAGAGCAAGTAGACCGATAGACCATAGAAAGAAAGCCAGCATGCTGGTGCTATATTTATGCGGTGTTTCGGCACGTCGACGAGCCGTCGGGTTCCGCATCACCGCACTCCCAGCACCGGTCCGACCTAACTGCCGCACCCGAAAAATCGCCACATTAGATTTTCCACGTTTTCGGTTAGTGGCGTGGTCATCCCGGGGTACATAAAGCGGCAGCCCACCCGGATGGTCGACAGCGGTAGATGGTAGCGACGTGGCGGTGGGTGGGTTTTGCGGACCCTGAGCGCCAGGGATGGCGCTGAGGAGCCTCCAGGGAAGGATTCACGGCGAGTCCGCGGAACCCGCCCATCGTCGCGGCGCGGAGTGCTGGTTCGGTATCTGTCAATGCATTGCCGATAAGGAAAGCCAGCTTTGCTGACACTTTATGTATGCAGTGGTTCGGCACGCCGACGGGCCGCCGGAATGCCGCAACACAGCGCTCACAAGGAAGAGCCGTCGTGAAGCCGCGTCGCCAACTGTCAAGGTATTGTCTTCAGGGGTAGTAACTACCCTACAGCAATTTCTGCCAAAACAATGCGCTCCCCATAGCCGGGTCCAGGCTATAACCCGTAAACCCGAATTTGTTATACGCCTGTCGTGCAATGGCATTCCCTTCCAGTACTTCCAATGTCAATTTGCAGCAGCCACGCTCGCGGGCAATGGCTTCTACCTTGTTCAGCATTTTCTGGCTGAGGCCGTGACCGCGATACTCGGGCAGGACGACGACGTCGTGAACATTCAGGATCGGCGCGCATTTGAATGTAGAGAAGGTTTCGAAGCAATTTGCCAGGCCTGCGGGTTTGCTGTCGACGTAACAAAGCACCGTCACTGCCGTGGGACATTTGGCCAACTCTTCGGCGAGGTGTTTTCTGGTGTGTTCTGTCAACGGCTCGCCGCCACCCATTGGATCGCGGGCGTAGGCATCCAGCAGGCTGATCAGGTCGCTACTGTGTTGGGGATTGGTGTAGTCTGCAATGATTAGTTCGATATGCACGGGATTGGGTACCGGTGTTTGAAAGTTCGTTTGCGGTGAGTTCGGGCAATCATTTTTTGGTTTCTAATAAACGATTATCGGTTGCTAAAGCGGCTTCGTTGGATATTAGTCGATTGTGGTTGGTCTCTCTTTCAAAAATTCTCTCCATCAAGGAGTTGGATGGTATATTTTTTCTGGCGTGGCTTGTGTGCTGTGTCAGCAGATTATAATTGTGGGTAAGGCAAGCCTGCTTCGCAGGCGGTTTTTATGCAGGCGAGCCGCCTGCGCTCCCAGGCGATCCACCCATCTCCAATAAATCCAGCGCCAACTGATCCAGATTGCGCTTGGGTGAGAATTGGTGCCACAAGTGGGGACGCTGGTTGGTCAGGATAACCATTGCCGTGTCTGTGGATGCGGACCAGCCTGCGATCGCGTGTTGCCCATTGGTCATGCCGTTGTGAAAAACCACTCGCCCCATTTCCGGGTGTTCGAGAATGTGCCAGCCCAGCCCTACTGACATTTTCCTGTTTACTTCCGCTAACGGCTTTGCGGTCTGTTGGATAATGGCCTGCCACTCGGTGCCCGCATGGCCGAGACCGGCTTTCAGAAACAGCAGCATATCCGGTACAGTGGAGCGCCAGCAACCAGCGCCACCCATGCCCGCCCAGACAAATGGCGGGACCGGATGACCTCTGGCATTATGGCCCACAACCAGTTGATGTTCGGCGTAGGCGGTGGTGGCAATATGGGTATTGCGCATGCCCAGCGGCTGGCATACCCTCTGCTGCACCGCTACCTCATACGACGTGCCGTTAACCTTTGCCAGTATATTGCCCAGCAACCCCATGCCCACATTGGAATACCGATAGCGACCGCGGGATTTCAGTTTTTGCAGTCCGTCGAGAAACCGATCGAGATGTCGGGGCGTAAAGGTTTCAAGATAATGCGCTTCACTTAACTGTATTGCCCGGCCTGTGATTGGGTTATTGGGCAGCCCTGCGGTATGCGAGGCAAGATCTTTTAACGTGATGGATGTGGAGAAGGCATACTGCGGAAAATACCGGCTAATGCGATCGCCAATGCGCAACGCGCCTTCGTGTGCCAACACCATCAGCAACGTTGTCGTAAAACATTTACTGATTGACCCAATCTCAAAAACTGGTGGCTCTGATGCGGGTTCAATTCCCTGGTCAAAATACAGGGTGTTGCCCTGCTGATAGTAGCCGCAGTGTAGAAGTGGCCGCGGAGACTTCTGCAAAAAGGTCCCCAGCCGCTGTCTGATTTTGTCATCCGGTATCATTAAAAAGCACAACTCCTTGTTGTTTAAAACCTTGTATAGAACTGGAAGTTTAAACCTTGAGTTTAGACGCTGTACTGAATAGCACCTGATTTTGGCTGCGCTCGAAACCCGGCCTGACATGCTGCCCTTTGGCGGACGTTTGCGACGTACACCCAGCAAGCCCCTGAATTTGAGGAAGTAAACCCGTGTTGGCGGCCCGTTTGGGAGGTGATGCTGTAAACCGCTATACCGCTATTTCGTTGTCGTGCTCTCGATAAAGACGGGAACAATCCGGCGCCTCATGAAATGCGCTGAATTTTCATTATTTTTACCGCTTCGGAAATAATGTCAGCGACGACTATAGCCGCCACGCCTTACTAATCAAACATATCTTCCAGCCCGCCCAGTTTATACCAGCGGTAGCCGTAGGCCGGAAGGTCGATGGTGTATTTGCGCTTAACGACTTCGCATCGGTCGTCGGTTTGCAGGCAGATAAGGGGCTTACCGGTGTCGCCGATTATGCTCGAATCCAGTTTTACCTGACACGCTGCGTTCTTGAAATTGTGTACGAACAGCGATACGGCTCTCTGCCACTGGTAACGCAGGGCCAATATTGAAGGCGGCGTTTTGACAATATTGAATTCCCCCCACCCTATTTCCGGTAATTCCTTGCGCATGCGGATGGTGCGCTCCATCCAGTTCAAAAATGAATCGGGATCGGGCCGCTGGATAGCGACGTTCACTTTTTTGTAGGAGAAGGGGCCTTTGCTGATCACCGGCAGCTCCAGCCTGTCAGCACAACTGAAACCGGCATTTTTCTCGCTGGACCATTGCATTGGTGTGCGTACCGGCAGGCGCTCTTCCAGACTCAGGTCTTCTCCCATGGCGATTTCGTCACCGTACCCTATTACCGGCGTTCCAGGCAGGGTCATCATCAGGCTGTAAGCCAGCTCCAGCCGTCGGCGGTCGCCGTCCAGCATCGGGGCCAGGCGTCGGCGGATACCCCTGTCATACAGCTGCATTTCCGGCTCGGGCCCGAACGCTTCAAATACGGCTTCACGTTGCTTATCGGGCAGGTTGCCGATGTCCAGCTCGTCATGGTTACGCAGAAAGTGCGCCCACTGCGCTGTATCGGGTAACTCGCCAGCGGCCGTAAGGCTTTTTTGCAGGGGGCGGGCGTCACCGGCCGCCAGCGCATAAAACATGGACTGATTGGCAGCAAAATGAAACATCATATGCAACCGGTCGCCGGCTTCGCCAAAGTATTGCAGGCAGTCTTGCGGCGGAATATTGGCCTCTGCCAGCAATACGGCATCCCCTACCCGCCATTGCGCAAACGCCCGAATATCACGCAAAAAGTCGTATGCAGGCTCGGGCGATTTGACGTTGACGCCATCGGCGGCAATAAGAAACGGCACGGCGTCCATACGGTAGCCGGAAACACCCAGCTGTAGCCAGAAACCGACGATCTTTAGAAGTTCGTCGCGTACCTCCGGATTGGCAATATTGAGGTCCGGCTGAAATGCGTAAAACTTGTGGTAGTAGTAAGCGCCCACTTCCTCCTGCCAGGTCCAGGTGGTCTGCTGTACACCCGGGAACACCATCCCTTCATCTGCGTCGTCCGGCTTTTCTTCCGACCAGATATAGTAGTCCCGAAATTTGGACGACGGATCTTTAATCGCCACCTGAAACCAGGGGTGCTGGTCCGAGGTGTGGTTAATGACCAGATCCATCATTACCCGGATGCCCCGCTGCTCACAGGCGTGAGTAAATTCGACAAAGTCCCCCAGGTTGCCGAATCTCGGATCGACATTGTAATAATCACTGACGTCGTAACCGTGGTCCTTGCGTGGTGACGGCTGGAATGGCATGAGCCACACCGTGTTAATACCCAGGCCCTGAAGGTAGTCCAGACGCCGCATAAGCCCTTTGAAGTCACCATGCCCCCGGCCATCGCTATCGACAAAACTGCCCACCGACACACTGTAAATAATGGCATTTTTGTACCACAGGTCCTGAATCATGCCGCTCGCTCCCGCTGTGCTCTGACGATCAGGCCTTCGTTGGCCTGCAGGTGACAAAGACTGCCGCCGATCGCTTTTCGCTTCACCAGCGCGGTTGAAAGAATCGGCTCGGCATGACCGTATCCGGTCGGCAGCGCAACGTCGCAAGACCCATCGGTAAGATTCAACAGCACGGCAAGCCGTTCACCCTCATGAATTCGTTCGAAACACAAAACGCGGTCAGTGACAAAGCGCAGATGATAGCTGCCGATGCGCAGCGCCGCTTCACGTTTGCGCAATGCCAACAGCGTCTGATAGAGGGTCAGCAGGGACGCTGACCGGGCCGACGCGGCGTCGACATTACGCTCCGCCCAGTCGTCGGTCAGTGGAAGCCATGGTTCAACCGGTGAGAAATCGGCATTGGTCTGAGCCGACCATTGCATAGGCGTTCTTGCCGCGTCGCGGTTAAAGCTGGTATCCGGCTCCTGCTTTGCCCAGGGATCCTGTATGCGGTCCGGCGGGATGGTGACATGCCCGATACCCAGCTCGTCGCCGTAATACAATGTCGGTGTTCCGCGCAAGGTCAGTAACAGCATTGCTGCAACCCGCGCCTGCGCTTCGCCGACCCGGGCGGCAATGCGTGGTTGATCATGATTGCTCAGCACCCAGTTGGGCCAGCCCTTCTCTGGCAGCGCGGCCTCGTACTCATCGATCAGGCTGGCCAGACGCTCCGCCTGCCACGGAGCCTGCAGCAGCTGAAAGTTAAATGGCAGATGGACGCCCTCGCCGCTCTGCCCGTAGTATTTCATCAGACGTTCCAGCGGCAGGTAGATTTCTCCGATCAGCAGGCGCTCCGGGTAATCGTCGATGACCGTGCGCATTTCTGCGATAACATCGTGCACCTCCGGCTGGTCTGCCGAATACACCTGCTGATAACGCTGAATATCCGGCTTTCCGGGCCCGTAATCGGGGTTGGGCGGGTTGTCGCGCAGTTGTGCATCTTTAATCAGATGCCAGATAACATCCACACGAAAACCGTCCACGCCTTTATCCAGCCAGAAGCGCAGTGTGCCCAGCATGGCTTTGCGCACCTGCGGATTTCGCCAGTTAAGGTCTGGCTGGCTGCTCAAAAATGCATGGTAATAATACTGCCCCGTCTGCCCGTCCAGGGTCCAGGCAGAGCCGCCGAAGTTACTCATCCAGTTATTGGGTGGGCCGCCGTCGGAAGCCGGGTCTCGCCAGATATACCAGTCGCGCCGGTCATTGTCCCGGCTGCTGCGGCTTTGCCGAAACCAGGGGTGCTGGTCCGATGTATGATTGGGCACAAAATCCAGAAGCACCCGCAGCCCCTGGCGGTGTGCGTCCTGTAGAAGCTGATCGAAGTCGCCCATGCTGCCGAACAGCGGGTCGATATCGCAATAATCGGCAATATCGTATCCGAAATCCTTCATGGGTGATCGGAAAACGGGCGAGAGCCAGATCGCGCCAGCCCCTAATTGTGCTATATAGGGCAATCTCTGCCGAATGCCCTGCAGGTCGCCGACTCCGTCGCCATTACTGTCCTGAAAGGAGCGGGGGTAGATCTGATAAATTGCTTCATTTTGCCACCAAAGGTTCACCTGGCTTTCCTCGTCATTTGCTTTTTATAGTGACTTTCATTTGCCGATGCATCGGTTGCTGTAGGTCTTCTCACTCCACCGAAGCACGGTGATCTGCTTCAGGCTGCCCACACCAAAACCCTGACGCCAGCACAATAATCTGAACGCCATGGCATCACGCACCGCGGTTTATTCAGCAATAACCGATCCAGCTCTCATCGCTTTGAACGTCAAAAATGTGTCATTGTTTCTGTTAGATAATGCCAAATCGTTTACTATGACTGGTTTAACGGGTTCATCAACTGTACCCTTCACTCTCCCGCTGTCTTCGTCCACCATCCACTATCTGGAATCGATATGAGAACAGATATCGTATTTGGTTTAGCCCAGGAGCTGTCTGAATCCAAAGACCTGGAACAGGTAAAAAACGTCTGTCAGACATTTTGCGAACATTTCGAAATTGACACATACGCCTACCTGCTACGGATCCCGACATCCATCAGCCAGCCCGACATTACACTGATACAGAATTACCCGCAGGAGTGGGTCACTGCGTATCAGGACAATCAGTTCATCAGAGACGATCCGGTGGTTGCCTATGCCGGCGACCATGCCACGCCCGCTGTCTGGTCCGATATTGTACGGATGGATCAATATTGCAAAAAAAAGGCGAAAATGGTTATGAGCGAGGCGCATCAGTTCGGATTAAAGGAAGGTGTGGCACTGAGCTACTGCTCGCCTTCAGGCGACCAGGCATTGTTCAGCCTGGGTTTCGACCAGACATCGACTGCGGCCCGGCAGGCGATCGGCAATTCCATTATGGCCGCCCAGCATCTGAATGCCTATCTGTACGAGTCCGTTAAAACCATCAGCCTGCAGAATAACGCGGAGCAGGTGCAGCAGTACCAATCCAGTATTACCCGACGGGAACGGGAATGCCTGCTTTGGGCCTGTGAAGGAAAGACGGCCTGGGAAATTGCCAATATCGTGGGGATTTCTGAAAGAACTGCTATTTTTCATTTGAATAATGCGGCGGAAAAGCTTGGCGCTGCCAATCGCCAGCATGCAGTGGCGAAGGCGGTTCTGCTGGGTGTTATCAAGCCGGAATTCAGTCTGGCTGACTGATCAAGCAACCGATGATGATCGGGTTCGGCAAGTGCTGACGCCAAACCCGATCGTCATTCTCGACGCAATCTTAACGCAACGCTGTGCCTAAGGCGATGCCGCCTGAAAGGAACCCTATACCTGCACCAATAGCGGCCAGAACACACAGACCACCGCAGACCAGGCCACCGTTAATGCGATCCATTTCAGTATCGTTAAGTTCAAATGTGGTAACAGTATTCATTTTGTTCTCCTATCGTTGTCGTTGGGTAAACGGTTTATTGAGATTGAGTAATTGAAGCTGAGCCAGAAGCCCTTCATTTACGAGCATTTGTTCAATCGGGCTTAGATCAAAGGTTTCCATGGGTTTCATGATTTTTGCCTATGCATCGCTAGATGAAGTAACTGGCTTACTTGGAATTAAGGCCGATAGCCACACCGGATCCAAACAGTAGCCCGGCGCCAAATGCTGCACCGGCAATACATAACCCGCCGCAGATAAAGCCACCGCTGACTTCACTGATATCCTGACTGTCGAGCTCAAAAGTGGTGATATTTTTCATGGTAGTTTCCTCGAGTGTTGGTTGATGTGAAACTTAGTGTCGCTATTCAGTTTTTTCGTAACTGCTCAGATTGCGTCCCGATTTGTTCAGAGCAAGGCAAAAAATGTGAGTTTACCCGTGTCAATACGCCGCGCATCCTGCGCGTCGCCCTCCGGGCCGCCTGGCCAGGCGTTCAAACCTGTTCCCGACAGGTTTGTGACCATTTTTTAACACAGCTATGGGCAAATCGGGGCGTGAGCTGAATAGTTACCAAATTAGGCAACTATTCATCTCGTGTCGTAACTGTTCAGATTGCGTCCAGATTTGTTCAGAGCAAGGCAAAAAATGTGAGTTTACTCGTGTAAATGACCATTTTTTAACGCAGCTATGGGCAAATCGGGGCGTGAGCTGAATAGTTACCAAATTAGTTAAGTATCCAGTTAGTGATCAAACCACCTGCGGCAGCACCGACAATAAACAGCCCGCCGACACACAGGCCGCCGCAGACAATTCCACCATTAACCTGATCAATTTCGGTAGTGGTCAGTTCGAAAGTATTCATAGTTTTTTCTCCTGGTTTTGGTTTAACTTCGGTTTTGGTTTAACTTCGGTTTTGTTAGTACTACGCGTTATTGTAAGTGCCGGTTACCCTTCCCCTTCAAAGCTGTACGAAGCACGTTGCTTCGCTCTGAAGCACGAAAGTGCTGTCACAAATTCTGCAAGGAACAGTAACCTGCATTACAGAATGCTCCCCAGTGCTTTTCCTACATGAACGCCAGAGGCGACGAGGAGTACACCGGCGAAAATACAAAGCAGCGTAATGACACCTGCCCTGTTGGTGGGATCCATACCATTTAAAGCTCCGGAAATCTGTTCGAGTAGTTTCATTGTGTTTCTCCTGTATCGAATCGGATAGTCGAAGACATCACTGCTCAAGCCACATTCTGTTCGGCCTGGTCCCGATCCCGTAGATCAATAATTCGATCTGCCATGGCGATGGTTTCCTGCCGGTGGGCAATCATCACCCGGGTGATGCCAATCTGCTTAATCAACTGGTTAATGCGATGTTCTGTCGCCACATCCAGGTGACTGGTGGATTCATCCAGAAACAGTATTTTTGGGTCTTTGTACAGGGCGCGGGCCAGGAGCAGACGCTGTTGCTGGCCACCGGACAGGGTGTTGCCCAGGTCGCCCACCATGGTTTGAAAACCCATTGGCATTTTGAGAATGTCTTCTGCGATCGCAGCCGCTACAGCGCACATCTGGACGCGTTGCTGATCAACCTGCGGATCAAAGAAACTCACGTTATCGCTGATGGAACCGGACAGCAGATTATCGTCCTGCATGACCGAGCCGATATGCTGCCGATAGCTCGCCAGACCCAGCCGCCAGATGTCCACGCCATCCAGTCGGACTTCGCCGGATGTCGGCTTGATAAGACCCATCATGATTTTCAGCAACGTGGTCTTTCCGCAACCGGATGGACCGACAAAGACGACAGATTCGCCCGCCTGAATGGTCAGGGACAAATCCTTGATGACGTACTCGTCGGCTTCGGTGTAACGGAAGCTGACGTTCTTAAGCTCCAGTTTGCCTTTGACGTCTTCCAGTTGTTCACGCTCGGTATAAAGGCTTTGCTCTCGCTGGGTGGAAGTAATATCGGCAATACGATTCAGATGCATGCGCAGCAGTTTATATTCGAACAGTTTGTCGACCAGCGACTGCGCCTGATTGGAAAAGTACAGCCGGTAGGCGAGAAACGCGATCAGCATGCCCGCTGTCAATTCGGCATTCAGTATTGCGGCAGCACCCAACCAGATCAGAATCACGTATTCCAGACCAGTGGCCAGTTCGTGAAACGTGCGATAGCCAATCTCCAGACGACCCACGGCAATCCCCGCGTTGGCGCGGTCGGCGTAACGGTTCTGCCAGACCGACTGTCGCATCTCTTCCTTGCCGAAAGCCTTGATGGTTTGCATGGCACGCACAGTTTCCAGGAAAACCGATTCTTCTTTGGCCTGCATGACAATGCTTTCTTCCATGGCTCGCTTGTGCGGGCCATACAGCGCATAGCGTGAAAGCGCATATAGAATGACCGCCACCAGTGCCACAGTAGCCAGCTTGGGGCTGTAGATGTACATCACAATCAGACTGGTTGTTACCATTAGCCCGTCGACAACCGCCTCGACAAAGCCATCGGAGATCATTCGGCGAACTTCGTCCACTGACATAAACCGGGACACGATATCGCCGATGTGACGTCGCTCGAAATACTCCATCGGCAGGCGAATCAGGTGATGGAACAGATTATTGACCAGCTGCACATTCAACAGCGTGCCGAGGTACAGAATAATCCAGGCACGCACACCCGTCGCAGCCGCTTTGATCACCTGCAGAATAATAAACGCGGCGCCCAGTACATGGAGAAGGTCCCAGTCCTGACTCATCAGCACCTCGTCCAGCACCAGCTGTACAAAGTACGGCGACACCAGTGCCAGTATCTGCAGCGTTACCGCAAAAACCATCACCTGCCCGAGGCTGGGCAGCAACCCATCCATGCGACTCCACAGGTCGGATATCCTCAGACGGCTTTCCGAATTCGTGCGGCTGAACTCTGCGGTCGGACGCAGTTCCAGCACTACGCCGGTAAAGTGCTTGGCGGCTTCTGACTTGCTTAATACACGCTCGCCCTGGGCGGGATCATGAATAACAATGGTGGTTGCCGTCACCTTCTTGAGCACCACAAAATGATTGAAATCCCAGTGAAGAATCGCCGGCATCTCGACGTCTTTCAGGCTGTCCAACTCGGTGCGGATAGCTCGCGAACTTAAATTAAGCTGACTGGCAATACTAATAATCTGCTTCAGGTTTGCGCCGCGCAGCGTCAATGGAAAACGCTGTCGCAGTGTTGTCACGTCAATGCGTGCACCATGAAACCCCGATATCATCGCCAGGCAGGCCAGCCCACATTCCGCCACTTCCGTCTGCAGATACAGCGGCAATCGTCGCCCGAATCCAAACTTCAGTCTTTCACTTACCGGCTTATCGTTCTTGGTTGTGCTGCGAGTTGTCATTAGAATCGCTCCTTAACGTCCCAAACCGGTTCCAGCAACCATTCGAGGATGGTCTGCTCTTCTGCCAACAGGTCGAGTTCGATAATCATGCCGGGCATCAGGGGAAAGGTCTGATTTTGAATACTGATATTCTGATCGGGAATTTCGACGATCAAACGGTACACCGGTTGCTCCAGTCGAAACGGCCCTTTCAACTCACCGGGGTTGATGGTGGTTTCGGAGACGGATTTCACGGTACCGGGGAAGGTCCCATAGCGCTGAACCGGGATAGCCTGGTATTGCAGCCGAACTTCCTGGCCTGCGGTAACGAAACTGATGGCTGAGGCCGGCACGTAGACCTCCGCCTCCATAACCGACCATTCAGGTACGAGTGTCAACAGCGGCACGGCATCAGAGACCGGATTGCCCTGCTCCGCGAGAATGGTTGCTACGCGGCCATCGGCGGTCGCCACCACGACGTTTTCGCGGCTTGCTTTTGCATCCACCAACGCCTGCCGGTGCTGGGCAATTTGCTGACGAATCTGCTCGGCTTCAAACAGCTTTTGCGAGGGAATTTTGGTCAGCTTTACGTTGATATCATCCAGCGTATGCTGCCGATCCATCAAAGTGGATTCAACCTGCTTGACCTGAAGTTCTGCATCAAACAGATCGCTTCTCAGCTGTTCTATCTCGACCGGTGCCACAAAGTTCTTGCTGGCCAGGTCGAGCATGCTCGCGAATCGCGTCGCTTTTATCTGGTATTTGTCCTCGATCAGATTCAGTTGCCGATCGAGTGAGGCAATGCTTTCGGACATATTGTCGCGATGCAACATTAACTGCTTTTCTTCCAGCGCATAGCGTTCGGCAAGGTTGTGCAGCTGACTTTCCAGCGACGCAATCGTTGTTTGTAACTGCTCTACAGCAAATTCGCTGATATTTTCCATATCAGACATAAACTGATCACGATTCAAACGCACGATCGGCTGCCCTTTCTTTACCACGTCACCCGCGCTGACGAATATCTCGCTCACTATGCCTGTTCCGTCGGCGTAAATTTTAGTCATCCCTTCTGTCGGTTTCAGGCTACCCATAACGGTCGCCTTGCGGGTATAGCTGCCAAAAGAAATAAATAGAATCAGCGTAGCAATAACGACCAGAAAAAATCCGGCGAAAAGTGTGTGTCCAACGGGGCGTAACAGCAGAACATTGCCTTCCAGCCTTTCGTTCTGGGCTTTGACAGCTTCGTCCAGGTAAAGGGGCGCGCGTTTTTGCTGTCGGGATTCGGCCGACGCTGCCGTGTTGCCGGACTCGCTGACCGAGCCTTGCTTCGTTTCCCGCTGCGCTTCAGGATTGGCGGCCTGCTGCAACTTGGACGATTCGCTGTCTGCATGTTCCTCAGCGACTGTGCCGACTTTCAGATTCGACTGGTGCATACTCTTTGCCTCTGGGTTTTGCACATCGATAGACCAGTGTACTTTCGACGTCCTGTTTCATGACAATCACCGGGAGCGCTTCCTGTCTCCAGGTTCGTTTCGGTTTCCGGCGACGCAATGCCGCCGGCCTGGAACAAATGGTCTTCCTCTAGATCTCCTGGTGGTCAGTACTGGCCAGATAATCAACCACACCGATCAGGCCATGAATGCCCCTGGCCAGGGCGGCATCGGTCACGTAGCGCCCCTCCACCACCATCGCCGGCACACCGGTGATGGCATACTTTTTTGCCAGCTGCTTTGCGTCTTCCAGCGCACGCTCTACCTCGGCAGAGCGGTAGAGCCGGGTCAGCCTGTCCTGCTGCCCATCGGACAGATTCAGAACCGATTGCAGCGCTTCAACGCTCAGCGATTTATTACGGTTCGCGTGTATCTCCTGAAACAGCCGTCCGGTAAAGTCATCAGCGCCGGTGACGATTTGCAGCGCAAAAAACAGCTTTGCATAGTGATCCCACTGCTTTTTTCCAAATGAGACAGGAATACGCTTGATAGCGATATCATTTTCTTCGCTCCAGGCTTCCATTATCGGATCGAACCGATAACAGTGGTGACAGCCGAATGAAAAGAAATGCACAGCCTTGTTTTCCTCTACCCGATTTTCCGCCACCCGGAAATGAATGTTTTCAAGCGGCCGGGCTGAACCTGACTCACCGAGAACAGCCGGACTTGCGGTAAACGCTAACAAGGCTGAAATAATAACGGGCAATGTTCGTTTCATAAGTCTTCTGGCTCTGTTTGTTAAATGACGCTATACAGTAACTTTACAGATTAAATACTGTTTTTATCAGCTGTCACAAGTATCAGGATTTCGAAGTATTGACCTGACTCTGGCAAAGTTTCCGATACTGTCTGCCGACGCCGCGCTTGAACATTCGCGAGCTATCAACTGTCCGTTAATGGCAGGAACAATATGCGTAATAACCTCGTCAATCATACCCACCCGATACAGCGCTTCCAGTGTCCCGCGACCAAGACACCAGGTCAGGTGGCATCCATTATGGCCTGCAAGGTTTTCCGGCAATCCGCGTTGAATAGAAACAAGCTGCGCGTCATCGACCCGCACTATTTTAATTGCGCTTCCGAAAAGGCTCAGATCATCCAGTTCGCGGGTATCGCAATCGACCAGACCCTGTATATCCGGTATATTCTCTGGGTTAACGATGCAGCCACTGCTGATAAACTGAGACTGGATATCAAATTTTTCCAATCCCCAGCAGATGGATTGCTGACGGTCTACAGGAACCCCATCCAGACCCAGCAACTGCAGACCTGTAATCATGGGAAACCCTGACTTACACCGCTTTAGCCACGGCCTGTTCAGCACTTCAATTTCGTCGTTCAGTGCGCCGTCCAGCAATACGATCCCCGGCGGGATCGATACGCGGTTGTCCATCTTTTTTCCAACGACGACCCGATTGACGCCGAAGTACGAGAGCTGGTCGAGCAGCGACTGTGAGACTGGCATTAATCGCGTCAGCAGGTCCGCTCGCTGCGTCTCCAGGGTTTTCAGAATTTCAGATTCGATATTGCACTGGTCATCCCTGGCGACGATCTTTCGGACAATATTGCCGCCGCTGCTCAGTGCCGCGGCGTCGCGGGGGGCTTCTCTCACCAGAACATCGCTGGCGGTCGCCATGGAGTAAACCAGATCAAGAACGGCGTTCTCGGTTGGTGTTACGCATTGAATCACGATAGATTTTCCATTGTTCAGGGTTACGTTAGTTCAGCACGGCTTTGGCATATAAAGGGTTGACATCCAGCCATAGCGCAACCGATGGTACGCCATCAATGCTGGTTGCCTTGCCGTCTCCAAAGCGTCTTATTGGAAGTTTCATTAAGCGCATTACCCGTTCGGCACTGGTCGTCGTGACGATAACGTAGCCCGTTACCCCATTTTCTACAGCGTGAAGGTACAATGCGCGAAACATTTCGAAGGTGATGCCGCTAACCAGACCTTTGTAGCGCCGCGACAGGTGCTTATCGACCGCGAATCGGCTGATTTCAAGTACATCTCTGCGGCTCGGAATCTCTTCTCCGCGCGCCAGATCGCTAAAAATATTTTTCAGCATGTATCGACCCGTGGTCGGCAACAGGCGGGCACAGGCGACGACCTTTTCGGATTTTCTGATCAGAGAATAGGTAGGATTCAGATTATCGAAATCGTCGTACTCGTAGCCGTCAAGATCGTCCACCTGCCAACCCAACCGCTCTTTGAATATTCGCTTGCGGAGACCGTACATGGAGTTGAGCGCCTGATTGGATAATTGTGCCTTTGCCCGAATTTCGATGTTCATTGAAAGCTCCCCGATGCGTGTTGTTGAAGCCATTTAATCACGCCACTTTCCGCATTGAAGCTGACATAACTGACAGGTATGGCCGTAACCTGTCAGTTATGTCAGGTTTTCCGGCGAGCAGCCGGCCTGGCCTAAAAAAGCAACGAAGGTTTGCGGGTTATGCATGGCCAAGGTGATACGGTGGCCGGATAGGTGCGGAGCGGAGCCTCCACGGTGGGCGCAGACGGACGCGCCGGCCCCCGAAAAAGCGCAGGCGGCCGGCGCAAGCATTGATTTGGCAGGTCTGTTTCAGCTCAGCAAGCGAATAAGGTCATCGGTGATGGGATAGGTTGTGCACTGTTCGAAGTGGTAAAACATTGGGCTGGGGTTGGCTTCCAGGAAGTGGTAAACACCGCGCTCATCTCTGCGCCAGTCGATTGCGGTCCACACCATACCAAATGCGCTGGTAATTTTTTTGCTCAGCCGCGCAATGGCTTCCGGTGTCTGGATCGGCGTAACCTCTGCGTGCATGTCCGTGCGAAAATCAACGAACTCGCTGGATATTTCTGCACTGTAGACGTTATCTTCAATCACGTAGGTTCGAATATTTGTGCCTTCTATATATTTCTGAAGCGTTACCGGGCTCAGCGACAGAACTTTCTGCAGCCGTTCCGGTTCAAGCATTTCCGGCGTTACTATTTCGGTATGGGCGCCACCCTGTACCGGTTTATAGATTGCCGGACACCAGGTTTCTATGAAATCGATAACCTGTCGCGGATTATTTGTGATTACGGTCGGTGGGATCAGCGCGCCCAGCCTGCTGGCCAGTGATAGCTGTCGCGGTTTCACCTGATGAAACTTATAGGCATCATAGCCATTAACCCAGCGGATACGAGGCTCGAGCAGCAGTGTCCGGATCAGACTGAAGCCGTCATTGTAGGCGATTGTCCATTCCTCCCGATCGGCCAGCGCATTAAAATCCGGCAGTTTCAATGTCCGCCAGTATACGGCGCCAATGTCGTCAAACGACAGTGGGCCTTCCGTCAGGCCGTCGATATGGCCCTGCGCTGACTGCGGATCCCAGCTCAGCTGCATATGCTCTGGAAATCGACTGATATCCACCATCAAAGGCTTTTGCCCTGCTGCCTCAAGCGCGTCCCTGATATGACAAGCGTGAAAATCGCTGCTGTCTCCCAATATCATAACGTGTTTCATGATTGCCATCTCGCCCGTGTTTTTCATTAATTCTAACGTAACTATTCAGCTCGTGTTGTAACTGTTCAGATTGCGTCCAGATTTGTTCAGAGCAAGGCGAAAAATGTGAGTTTACTCGTGTAAATGACCATTTTTTAACGCAGCTATGGACAAATCGGGGCGTGAGCTGAATAGTTACATCCTAACATCTGATTTTGTAGGGTTGGCACTCCCGTGCCGCAAGCCGAATCCTGCCTTCGGTCCCAATGTTTGCCTTAAAGCAACACGCCACCGGAACCGCCTTCTTCGCCGATCGCCAGGGTAGTAAAAATCGGCGGCCTGACTGGCCCGATGCCGCCCTCCTCACCGACCGCCATCGTGGTTGCCACAATTCTTTTATCGATAATTCCACCGCTTACGGCTTCGGTTTCTTCGGCATTGAGTTCAACCGGTGCGGCGTTTTTGTTGATGCTCATTGAGAATGGATGTTTCATAATGGTTCCTCTGGCTTGTGTGACGTTGTTGGATTCAGTCGTTCTACAGGCGGCCGTGCAGGCTGTTGCAGATATGAACAGAGTCGCACTTACGACGCGACAGGCCAATAGTAACTGTCAAATGTTCGGAAGGATAACTGCCACTTATGACAGGGTTCTGGAGAAAAATCAGAATGACAGGGAAAGTCTCGGTGCAGGTCGCCTATGACTCAATGTGTGCCGTGCGGCTGTACTATCGAAATCGATCAGGTCAACAGTGTGAAGTGCTTGCCATAGTCGGCGATAAATCGCGCTTTTATTTTGTCGTTCTCGTCTTTTTCAATCAACGGATTATCGATCATGACAAGCTTGCTGCGTCTTGCCGTCAGACTGCTCTCGGCGCCCTGAAAATGACGATTAAACAGGTTCTTCGCATCACCATTTCTGAAGGCCTGCTGCACGCCGACTTTAAAGCGTTCCGCCAGCTTCGGCGTTTTCGCCGAGATAAAAAGGCTGAACGGAAACGGGTAGAACAAATTGATATCATTATTGATTGCCAGGTTGCTATGTTGTCCGCGATATTCGACGAGAGTGGCTCTGGTTTCCAGAATACTCAGTGGCAGCAGATCGAAGCGGCCCTTGGCCAGCATGGGTACCAAAGAGTCCAGCTCGTAGCCTTCCACGACCCTAAAACCATTGCGTTGCAGAATCATCGTATCCGGCCAACCCTCGCCCTGGCCCACTGAAAACTCCTTAAGTTCGTCCACTTTACTAACGCTTGCCAGCGCTTTGGCACTGCCTGACGCCGTGATGTAACGACGCAAGCCGATCAGATCGAATACAAAAGGGTACTCTAACTCGTGAAAGGTGCCTTCAGTGAGCACATTGCGATACCAGCTGGAACCAAAGGCCAGATGCAGAATTTCGCCACGCTGAACCTCCAGCATCGTACGGATTGGTGCCATGCGTTTATCACTGGTGTGCAGTTGAAACGGACCAAACCTGGCGGCGGTAGACTCCAGCACCATGGTCACTACATCATTAAAATACTGACGCAAAGCCAGAGAAAAGCCGTGGTGATAATAGCGTACCTGCAGGGGATCGGAGGCCAAACCCGGGACAGAAAAGCCGAGCGACGCCAACAGGCAGCCTTTGGCAGCATCGCTTACAAACTGTCGTCTGTTGATCCCATGTTTGTAATCCCGCATGCGCTACCCGTGTAATTATATTCCGCTTTCATTGATTTCAGTGTAGTTGGTAAAACGCTCTATGACCGCCTTTTGGGCAGGCACCGTCCATGGCCGCCGGACTCAAGGCCAAGCCGGGTCTGCGCGAGCAGCTCCGCGCCCGGCAGTACGCCGCTGGTTACCAGTATGGCCTTGAGAATCAGCTTCATGGCATTGCCCGTCTCGTTGTTCCGTGAAAATTTGCAGGTCGAACCCGACGATTGCATGGTCAGGTGATTTACGTGGGTGAAGAGTGAGTGGATGAAATGCCCGGACGCGTACAGGCGACAGCCGTGTCGGGACATGATACCGATGCAGCCCCAGGCGCCATGATCACGGCAGATCCCCGATGCCGGCAATGGGGCTGGCTACTGGTGGTCTGATATAGCGTCCGGCGCTGGACGTCAATTTACTCGGGGTATCAGCACCACTTTGCGATGGCGCTGTGGACGTTGATCTGACTGTCGCGCCAACCCGTATCGGTGGCACCCGGCGACGTTTACTTCAATTCCGCAGAGGGCTACCCTGCATAGTCTACATTGAATGGATCCTGCCCCATATTGAATAAGATCGCCTATCTGGAGCCCTGATGAAACACAATTATTACATGATGACCCTGCTGCTTGGTCTCGCAGCCGGCGGCCCCGCAGCCGGCGGCCCCGCAGCCGGGGCAGACGCCGATAGCGCCGCGTTTCCCGAGTGTCTCGCCCGACTTTCAGCCCGCGCACAATCCGAAGGCATCTCCGACCGCACGATTGCGCGTGGCCTGGCAACCGCGACCTTCAGTGCCCGGGTCCTGGAGCTGGACCGGCAACAACCGGAGTTTACCACTACCTTTGCCGATTATTTTAACCGTCGCGCCACCGATCAGCGGGTAGAACAGGGGCGGCGTCTGATGCAGGAACACCGGAAACTGCTGGACCGGGTTGCAATACAATATGGCGTACCGGCACCCTACCTGCTGGCCTTCTGGGGACTGGAAACCAACTATGGCAGCTTCTTTGGCAAAATGTCGGTGATCAACTCGCTGGCGACCCTCGCCTGCGACGCCCGTCGTAGCGATTACTTTTCAGGGGAGCTGATGGCAGCGCTGCGCATATTGGATGAAGGCGCCATAGATCCCGAACGCATGGAGGGCTCCTGGGCCGGTGCCATGGGGCACGTGCAATTTATGCCCTCCGCATTCCTGCGCCACGCCGTCGACTATGACGGTGACAACAGGCGGGACCTGTGGAACAGCGTACCGGACGCCATGGCGTCTGCCGGCAACTTCCTGCAGAGCCTGGGCTGGGAGCGCGGCGAGCGCTGGGGGCGGGAGGTGAGGCTGCCGAAGGATTTTGATTACCTCGAAGCCGGTCTGCGCAATCGCAAGCCGCTCGAGGCCTGGCACAAACTCGGCGTTCGTCAGGCTGATGGCAGCCAACTGCCGACAGCCGACATGGAGGCTGCGCTGCTGGTTCCTGCCGGCCACAACGGCCCCGCTTTTCTCGTCTACCGCAATTTCAATGTCATCATGCGCTGGAACCGCTCGGAATTCTACGCGCTGGCAGTGGGCCACCTGGCAGACCGCATCGCGGGTGCCGGCAAGTTACTGCAACCACCACCCACCGATGCACCCACCTTGCATCGCAATCAGGTTATCCAGCTTCAGGAACAGTTGCAGGCAGCCGGTATAGCACTGGAGTCCACGGACGGTATACTCGGCCCTGCAACCCGCCATGCGCTGGCGCAATTTCAAAAACAGAAGGGCCGCGTCGCCGATGGATTTCCCGATCGGGAGACACTGAAATTACTGGGTGTGGAACCCGCCAAGCCCTGACGGCCTGACCGCCCGAGCGCCTGCCAGGTGGCAGGTGCGCTTATCAGAAGGCACGAATCGCGGCAAAATGCACGCGATTCATCCCGCCTTGCGCTGGCCAGTCGCGCCAGTCACCACTCTCCCCTGACGTTGCCGACTGACGGATGTTGTAACCCACAATAGACAAAGGTCTAATTGCGATTGAGTGCTAAAGTGGCAACCATGTCACATTCTTTAGCCGATCTCCTATTCTGTTATACAACGCTTTACTTTATGCCCAAGAGGTTTACGGATGTTCCACTTCCATGTGGCCGATGATCATCCATTGTTTCGCAATGCCATATTGCAGGTGATCGCGCGTCACTTTCCGGATGTTAAAACCAGCCAGTCGACGGACCTCGACTCGACCATTGCCGAGCTGGAGGCAAGCAACGATATCGATCTGCTACTGCTGGACCTGCAGATGCCGGGCAGTCGCGACCTGTTCGGGCTGATTATGGTGCGCAAAAAGTTCCCGAGTGTGCCGGTGGCCATTATATCGGCGGTGGAGTCGCCGAGCGTCATCAGTCGTGCCATGGGACACGGAGCCTGTGGCTATATACCCAAATCCTGCTCGCCGGCGCAGATCCACCAGGCTATTCAGGCCGTCATGGCCGGCAATCGCTGGGTGCCAGAGGAGTTCCAGGACAGTCTGACGCCTGTGGATAGTGAGGAGAAGGACATGGCCGCCCGCATCGCCCAACTGACGCCGCAACAATACCGCGTGCTGTGCTATCTGCGTGAAGGCTGGCTGAACAAACAGATCGGTTTTGAAATCGGGGTAACCGAAGCGACGGTCAAGGCCCATATTACCGCCATATTCAAAAAACTCGGCATCAATAATCGCACTCAGGCTGTCATTATCCTGAGCCGAATGTCCGTCGATGGCGTGAGCTGAAAGCCCACCCCCACCGGCTTAACGCGTCAGGTAGCCATCCAGCAACGCCCGCAGTTTATTCGGTTTGATCGGCTTGCGCAGAAAATCAAAGCCGTCTGCGGCAGCCTTCTGGGGCAGGTCTTCATCGGTAGCCCCGGACACCACACATACAGGAATATCGGGCCAGTGTCGCAGCAACTGCCTCGCCAGATCGATACCGTTAATCCGTACGCTCAGCTGAAAATCAATAACCAGTACGTCCGGCGGTGGATGCCGTTCGGCGTAGGCTATGGCGGACGCGGCATCATGCACACTGATAAACTGGCACCCCCAGTTATGCACCAGTTCGCCCAGGGCCATACTGTTATTGACATCGTCGTCCACATAAAACAGCGTGAGTTTTTCGAGACCGGTGGACAGGGTATTACCGGTGACCGGAACGCCCGTAGCGACGCCTTTGCGACGCAACGGTAAAAGCACCGAAAACAGGCTGCCATGCCCGTCGCGCGATACTACCCGGATTTCGTGTCCGAGCAAACGCGAAAACCGCGACGCAATACCCAGTCCCAGCCCGGCCCCCTCAATTTTTGCATTGATGCGATAAAAATCCTCGAAAATTCGCTGTCGATGCGCCTCACTGAACCCGGGGCCGGTATCCAGCACGCAGATTTCCACGCGATTCCCGCGCCGCCGACAGCCCAGCACGATTTTGCCGTGCCGGGTGTAACGCACGGCGTTAGACAGAAAATTCTGCAGAATTCGACGCAGATATTTGGGATCGGACTCAACCCAGACGGCGGTTTTCTGTGATCGGAATGTCACCCCTTCAGCAGTCTGCACGCGAAACTCGTTGGCCAGCGGCTCCAGCAGGTCATTGAGCGCGAAAGTACGCACCTGCGGTTTGAGTGCGCCTTTGTCCAGCCGGGCAATTTCCAGCAGATTGGTAATAATCAGCTCGGCAGATTCAATGGCGCCACGCAGGTGCGTAAGGCTCTGCTGCAGGTCATCATCCAGATCCGTACGTTCCAGTAACGCGCTGGCATAGAGATTGGCCGCATTCAGGGGCTGCAGAATGTCGTGGCTGGCAATCGCCAGAAAATGGGTCTTGTCGGCATTGGCGTTTTCGGCGGCGGCCTTTGCTTTGATCAGTTCTTTTTCGGTGGTAATCCGCTTTTCGATTTCCAGACGCAGCGACTGGTTGATATTCTCGATTTCCTCGGTACGCTCCCGGACGCGGTTCTCGAGGTTGAGATTCGCCTGCTCCAGTTCATTCTGGGCGTGGATGAATTCGCTGATGTCATCGTAAGTCGTGACATATCCACCTTTTGGCAGCGGCCTGCCCTTGATTTCAATAACGCCCTGATTGTGGCTTCGCACCACCCGATAGGCGCGGCCCGCCAGCAGGTGCGAAAGGCGCGACTGCACCAGTTGCTCTACCGGCCCGGCACCCAGCATACCGCGCTCGGCGTTGTAACGTACCAGTTCGGCTACCGGTTTGCCGACCTGCAACATACCCTCCGGATAATTAAACATCTGCTCGTATCGTTTGTTCCAGGCCACAATTTTCAATTCGGCATTCACAACACTGATCGCCGAGGAGATACTTTCAAACGAAGCAAACAGCATATCCTGGCTGAACTGCAGGGATTTGGTGGTCTCCTCGAATATATTGACCACGTCTTCGACGGCCAGCCCCTCGCCCCCCGACAGGCTCATCAGTATCGCCCGCGCCGATGCGACACCTACCACGCCCGACAGCGCCTGCTCGGCATGGTCTAACAGCTCCGGCGAGGCCAGTTCCGCATCCAGCTGCCGGTTCGCCTGGAGCAGACGCTGGGTGGCAGACTCGCCCAGAAATTGCGTGAGCAACACCTGCAGATCCGACCGGGTGATGCGGGCACCTTGAATACCGCTTTTCTGACGCGCGCGCATAACAAAGGCGGCGGCCTGGATACGGTCCGACAGGCTGGTGCGATCGAGCCCCGACACCACGAAGGCTGCAAGCAGATTTACCGCGAGGCTGATGACTACGCTGCGGGCATAATGGTCACTGAACGTCAGACCGAGAAAGGCCTCCGGCCTGAGCCAGACGAACCCGAACAGACCGTCATCGAGCAGGGTCGCCGGTAGCATGCCGGCATCCACCAGCATCGGCACCATCAGCGTGATAAACCATACGCCCGTCCCGCAGGCGAGCCCCCACAACACACCGGTGGCATTGCAGCGATGCCAGTAAAGCCCCAAAAGCACTGCCGGCGCCAGTTGCACAACCAACGCAAATGCATTCAGACCGATATCGGTCAATACCACATTGCCGGCCAGCCGGTGCTGATACAGCCACGCCAGAAAAATGATGCTGGTTACCGCGATGCGCCGGGTATAAAGTAAACCGCGGGAGTAATCCGGAACCGGCCCACGGGTGCTACGCGTCCGGATAAGCACCGGCAGAATGACATCATTCGTCAGCATCTGGCTCAGGGTCAGCGATGCCACGATGATCATGGCGGTGGCGGCGGAAACACCACCCAGAAACGCCAGCAGCCCCAACCAGGGATTACTGTTACTAAGTGGCAGCGCCAGTACATAGGTATCGGCGGGAACATCAATCAGAACCTGGTTGCCAACCCACGCAATAAGGAAAATGGCAACGGCAACAAGAAAAAGATAAAGGCTGAATCCCACCCGCCCAAAATGCAGATGGCGTGCGCCCAGGCTCTCGACAAACGTTACCTGGAACATGCGTGGCAAGCAGAATACGGTCGCGGCCGAGACCATTGTCTGTACCCAGAATGACAGGGTAATGACCGACCCCTGAAACACCTGATTGGCCTGATTGAACGGCGCTTCGATATCGAAACCGCGCGTCAGGGTCAATGCAAATATAGCGATGGCGCCCAGCGCAAACAGCTTTACCAGCGACTCGAAGGCGATTGCGACCATAATGCCCGAATGGTAAGTGGACACATCCAGACGGTTTGCCCCGAAAAGCAGCGTAAACGAGATCATGCTCACCGCAATAAACAGCGTGACATCTTCACTGGCGAACGGAATGCTGTCAACGCTGAGCAAGAGCGTATCGGTAACCGCCTTCAGCTGCAGGGCAATATAGGGAATAGTCGCCAGCAACATGATAACGGTAACAACGACTGCGATGGACTGGCGCTTACCGTAGCGGGATGCGATAAAATCGGCAATGGAATGAATGGCTTCCTGCTTGCACACCATGGCAATCCGCTGCAACAGCGGAAAGCCCAGGGTAAACATCAATATGGGTCCGAGCAGAATTGGCAGGTAATTCCAGCCACCCGTGGCGGCGGTGCCCACGAGACCATAGAAAGTCCAGGTAGTACAATAAACGCCCAGCGCCAGCGCATAGATTATCGGGTGACGCGACCAGTCGGCCTGTTTTTTGAAGCGGCAGCGATCGCCCCAGCGAGCCAACCAGAACAGCAGCACCAGATACACAACAATGGTGACAATCAGAACGATGGGAGACAAACGTATTCCCCTGTTTATTATTATAAATACCGGGCAGATTCCCAACCTGGCTGGCGTATCGCCATGCTATGGCATTAACCTGCAATGGAGATAAAGCACCCATTCGCCCCATGCGGGCGTTTAAATTCATACGATGGGTTACAACCGGCTTTTTT
>CAYSTJ010000044.1:0-39598 GCA_964434105.1 uncultured Cellvibrionaceae bacterium
CCAATTCTCTTTACGATTCGTCATTAGGCTGGTCACGTGGTGATTAGGTTGTTTTCTGCAAATTGCATCTTAACAACCCGGGGCCAGCCTTTCTTTATTTCTCCGCGTATTTGTGAATATATTCAATAACTTGTGCTTAAGTCAGTGCCATTGGGACTAAGTGTCCGAAACAGGTTGACGCGTTCCGATAGCGCCATCGGACCATTGGAGAAAAGAAAGCCTGCTTCGCAGGCACTGTGTTTATGCAGGCGGGCCGCCTGCGCTCCCAGCAAAAAAGTCGCGCTTTCTGCATGGCAGATGGTACACAAAGCGCTGGGACAAGCACCCAATTAAAACACTGCATTGGATTTCGTCGACTTATTTTGAAAATAAATATTTTCTCCGGAAGCCGCACAGCGGAATTGCCTATTTTCAGAAAGCCTGGCTGAAAATCAGTGCAATGCCAATTTTTGGCGATAGCGGTGTGAAGAACGTAGTTCTATTTGGTAGGATTGGTGCTGCCAGCAGGAAAATAATCAAATTAGGAGCCGAAGGACTGTCGGTTTTTGCCATTGTATGCATGCGTAAGTCCGGCCACGGGCCGATCGCTGCCTGAGAAGTTGGAAGCCTCGCCCGCAAGGGCAGGAACGCTGTCACTTGCTAAAAGGCGCCCAGTGCGTGCCGATCGGCCCGTATGGCAAATGTCGGGTTGCCTGTCTGGCCCATGACGTCATCTACAGGTCTGCCAGGCGACTTTTGGCAAGCAGCGTCACCGATGCAGGGTTTTCCAGCGTCGGATTTCCGGCTTTACCAACTTCCAGATAAAACTCGCCACCGACCACTGACAGTTGTTGGCTGCGCAAACGCCGTTTATTCAGTAATACACTCCAGAAATGCCCAAGCAGGATATTGGCGGAACCGGTTGCATTGTCTTCTCGCGAACTGTATTGGGGCGCGAAGTAGCGCAACACGAAATCAAAGCCGGGCGGGTCGGCAGGCGCTGTTGTGATAATGGCTCGGTTTGTTGACTGACAGATGGCGGTCAGATTCGACTTCAGGGTGCGTATCTGTTCGGCCTGTTCGAACGCGAGAATCAGATAATCCTGGTCGCCACCGACGGTATAGCATGCTCGAGGTTGGCTATCAAAGCAGGTTGCGGGGAGGGGGGCGGCGGTTTGTATGGGCAGGCTTTTGCCGGTATAACCAAACAGGTCCCCCTGTTGCTGTAATTTCAGTCTTTCGACACTTGTTTGCAGTGTTGTGCCTGAAGGGTAATGGCAGTGTTCCAATAAAATTTGCGCTGCGGCCACGGTCCCCGAGCCACAGCGGCGGATGAGTCGACCGTTCTGTTTAAAGTCAGCAGCGACGCAATCGCCGTCGCCGGTCAGGTCGAGGTTAACCTGAATGCAGTCTGCATCCGGACCAGGTTCAACAATGGCGGATACACCGTTTTGCTTTTTGTTTTGACACCGCGTACGAATGCTTACCAAGTGCCAATTGCCGCCGCCATTCTTTCCAAAGCAGGTATTGACCCGCCATTGCGAGTCATTCGATGGTATTGGCAAATCAGGCTACCGCATACTTTGCAGCAAATGCAGGCTGAAGTAGCCGTCATCGCTGAGCCAGGTGCGGCTCGTACGCCAGTGCGCGGTGCGAGCCAGGCTGCGGAATTCGTCGACGCTGTATTTATAGGAGCTTTCGGTGTGAATGCTCTCGCCGGCGGCGAACGGAAAGCTGAGATTATCGATCGAGACCTGTTGGTTTTGGCGACTGACCAGATGCATTTCGATACGGCCCTGGGCGGTATTGTAGAAGGCGTAGTGCTCGAATTGATCGACGACAAAATCAGCCTTCAATTCGCGGTTAATACGTGTCAGCAGGTTTTTATTGAATGCCGCGGTCAACTGCTGGCTGTCGTTGTAGGCACGATGTAGAACGTTGGGTGATTTTTTGGTGTCTACTCCTATCAGGAGATAACTGTCAGGCCCCAGCGTTTCACTGACATTGCCGAGAAACTGGCGGGCTTCCACCGGCGTGAAATTGCCGATGGTGGAGCCGGGAAAAAATCCCAGTCTGCATTCGGTGCTGTGCTTCGGTAAGGGTACAGTTTCGGTAAAATCGCCGACTACCGGTTGTATTTTCAGGTGCGGATATTTCCGTTGCAACGCTCTGCTCTGCGCCCGCAGGTAGTCACCGGCAATATCGATTGGAGTGAAGCTTGCAATGGTCTTGATGTTCTCGAGCAGCGGGTGGATTTTCTTTAACGCACCGGCGCCGAACTCCACGACATTGAGCGGTTCCTGCCAAAGCCCGGCCAGGTCGGCGGCGACACGCGGCAGGAGGGCCAGTTCGGTACGATACGGGTAATACTCGTCCAGCTCGCAGATAGCGTCGAAATAGTGGGAACCCTGTTCGTCGTAAAAGTACTTGGGGGGAATGGTTTTCTGGCAATGGGACAGCCCGGTCAATACGTCGATCATAAACTGCGATTGTTGTACTTCGGTTGCCCGTGGGGTTTTGCGAAGAGCCTCTGGCATGCAGTTTTCCTCAGGTCGGTGTGTTAGTGTCAGGTTGCCAGCCGGACACCGCTGAACTGCCAGCGCTGCCAGGGGTAGAAAAAGTTACGGTAACTCGGACGCAGTTGTAAACGCGGAGTGGCGCAGGACCCACCGCGGAGCACAAACTGGTTGGCCATAAATTTACCGTTGTATTCAGACAGCGCGCCCTGTTCGGCACTGAACCCCGGGTAGGGCGCGAACGGGCTCTGGGTCCACTCCCATACATTGCCAAAAAGGTGCCAACACTGGCTGGACGACGCTGATGGCGTGGCACACTGCGGTTGCCAGTAGCGGTTCTCCAGATAATTGCCGGCCGGTGCGCCCGGTTGCCAGAAGTCACGGGCAGCATGCTCCCATTCCGCTTCCGTGGGCAGACGCTTGCCCGCCCATCGGGCGTAGGCATCGGCTTCGTAATAGCTGACGTGGCACACAGGCATATTCGGGTCGACAGGAACCAGGCCGTTCAGGGTGAACTGGTGCCATTGTCCGTCATCGAGACGCCAGTAACCCGGTGCCTGCCAATCATTCATGCGACATGCCTGCCAGCCGTCGGAAAGCCATAGCAATGGGTTCCGGTAGCCACCGTCAGCCATGAATTCCAGCCATTGCCCGTTAGTTACGGTGTGACCGGCAAGTTGGTACGCATCCAGCCAGACACGATGGGCGGGTTTTTCGCAGTCGTAACAGAATGACTGGGTATTGGTTGGCGCGCCTATGGTCGTCAGTCCACCCGGGTGCTGCATAAATGCGGCCGCCGCGTCTGTCGCGACCGCGATGCTGGCCTCGGTTCTGGTCAGGCGCTGCATCGCGGGCAAAAGTGGATTGCAGGAAAAAAGGTGCAATATGTCCGTGAGAATCAGTTCCTGATGCTGCATCTCATGATGCAGGCCAATTTCAAGCAGCGTGAGGACGTCCGGATCGGTCGTGGCGGCCAGTAACTCGCGCATCTGGTCGTCGACATAGTGCCGGTAATCCAGGACCTCCCGGGCCGATGGGCGGGTCAGCAGACCGCGTGAGGGTCGTGCATGTCGCGGCCCCTGGGATTCATAATAGGAATTGAAAAGAAAGGGCCAGGATGGGTTGAATAATTGATAACCGGGCTGGAATTTGACGAGAATGAAATTCTCGAAAAACCAGCTGGTGTGGGCCAGATGCCATTTGGTGGGGCTGGCATCCGGCATGGACTGGACAGCCATGTCTTCCGGTGTCAGGCCTTCGCACAGTCGCTCGGTCGTGGTGCGCACCGACTCGAACCGATGCAGGCCTTCCGTCAGGGGGTCATCCGGCATATGTGCTCCCGTACTGTTCAGGTTGCAGGGTACTTTACCTTTTTTTCACAGGAATGACAGCGGCGGATTGGGTAATGTGGGGTGGTCGCCTGCACATCCCCGATGTGCATTGCTCCTGGCCCCGTTCAGCGCCGGCTGGTCCACTGCAAGCCATACGCAGCCCGAGGCCCGACCGGATTTACCCGTACCCGCGCCGGAGTGTACAAAAAAGCCGCCTGAAGGCGGCCAGCGACAACACGGTTTTTATCGCAAGGGGGTCAACAGGGCATCGATGTGACGGGGATGGACGTGGCATTCATTGCGGCGCGTACACCGGGTCAGGCGTTTAAGCCGGTGTCCGACAGGTTTTTTTGTCGTGCAGGGGCAAATCGGGGCGTTACATCAGATCATGTTCACAATACATCAGAGCCTGTTGGTGGCTCTGAAAAAGATCGCATCCGAATCGCATTGCAGGGTTAAGGATTGTTGCGGCAATACCAGAATGGATTGCCCTTTGATGATGAGATCCCGCTGCCCGTCGGTGCTGGTGATTTCGGCGCCACCGGCATAGCAGAACAGCAGTTCCAGCGATTCGCTTTGCCACCTGTAATGGCGGCCCCGGTCCGCATTGATTTCCGACAGCTCAAATTCACGTATCGGTGTTTTAAATAACCGGAACTGACGTGCGTCGATTTCGTCTTTGACACGGTAGGTATCCGGCTCCGATGATTCGAAACTGGAGATGGCCAAAAGCTCCGGCACGTCTACATGTTTTGCGGTGAGTCCGGCGCGCAGGACGTTGTCCGAACTGGCCATAAGTTCGATATTCTGTCCTTCCAGGTAGGCATGAAGAAGGCCCGGTGGCTGGTAGATCCCCTGGCCCGGTTCCAGTTTGACAAGATTAAGAAAGAACAGGGTAAGTATGCCGTTAATGATATCGGGATTGCTATTGACCCAGCGGGCAATCCAGTAATCGATCCCGGATTTGTCTGCATCGACGGTGCGCCCCTGAAAATCGGCCAGCAGTGCTTTGTGCATGGTCTGTACCGACGGGCTGTAATGGTTCAGCGCCATCTGCAGGGTCGCGACCAGGCCGAACCGGTTGAGGCAGTCGAGGAGTGGCTGTAAATAGGGTTTGCGTGACAGCTCGGCCTGAATGGCCTCAGATTGCCTGAACCCGTGCAATAGCCAGAATGGGCTCAGCGCCACCATCATCTCGGGCTTGTCGCTCCTGTCCCGGTAATTACGGTTTTTGGCTGTGAGGGGGATGCCGGCAGCATTTTCCCGCTCATAGCCGTGCCGCGCCTGAATTTTGGAGGGATGCACCTGTATTGAAAGCATCTCCCGGACATCCAGAACCTTGAACAGAAATCGCAAATCGCCAGCGTTACTGGCCTGTAGAAAATCGCTGACTGATTGAGGACCGCGTCCCGGATTGAATACAACGGAAGGCGCACTGCCATGTGCGCCGAGCCAGTATTCGGCAAGCAGCGCCCCGCTGTCGGCGGGCGCGCCCAGCAGATCCGCAATAAACTGG
Organism: uncultured Cellvibrionaceae bacterium; assembly: GCA_964434105.1. Taxonomy (GTDB): domain Bacteria; phylum Pseudomonadota; class Gammaproteobacteria; order Pseudomonadales; family Cellvibrionaceae; genus CAYNST01. Next base: position 5,343 of record CAYSTJ010000044.1, read on the forward strand.
TCTCCCCCCCAGCTGTAGTTCTGTATTCTGCCTTCGATTTTTACAAAGCTGGTCATTACTTTTCCTGTTCGGGTGCGGATATTCTTGCGGTGGCGATTATAGCGTTAACCTCTCTGGTTTTCCCTGTAGAGTGTGTGGTAGTCGTGGCACTTCGTCAGTTACCAGCCTGTTTGGGATGCGACGCGTGGATCCGGCAGCCGCTGTCGTGCTGGTTGTCGACAGGGTTTTGTTGCTACGCTCACGCTTCAGACCCGGTCCATCGCAATTGTGCCGCCTTTCGCAGGTCGTCCATAAAATGGCGATGCCAGGCGTGGATATTGTTTCGCTTGAGGATAACCATCATTTTGCTCCACCGATCGAGGCGCTCGTCAATGGGCATTGTCAGCGCTGCAGCCAGCTTTTTGCCGACAGCGTCGACATCATAGGGATTCACTATGACGGCGGAGTCCAGTTCGGCCGCCGCGCCTGCCATTTTTGACAGTACCAGCACGCCTGGATCCTCCGGGTCCTGGGAGACTACATACTCCTTCGCTACCAGGTTCATCCCGTCGCGCAGCGGCGTTACCAGCCCCACCCGTGCCAGATTGTACATGGCCAGAATCGTATTTCGTCGAAAGCCGCGATTCAGATAGCGCAACGGCATCCAGTCGAAGTCGGCGTATGTGCCAATTATGTGACCGGCGGTACGGTCGATTTTCTTCGCAAATTCTCCGTACGCCTGGACGTCGCCACGCGACAGCGGTGTGATTTGCAGATAAACCATATTGCGATGAAACTCACGCCTTTGCTGAAGGAGTCTCTCGTAAGCCGCAAAACGATGCTCCAGACCTTTACTATAGTCGAGTCGGTCCACACCGATGATCAATTTACGGTGACCCAGACTGTCACGCAGGCGGGCAAAATCCTGAGACGCCTTGCCCTTCTCGATCATGTCCGGTACGCGATCGGTCTCGATACCAATGGGGTATACGCCGACCGACGCCGTGCGTTCACCCAGTCGAACCTGGCTATCATTCAGCAATTCGGCCTGCAGACTGAAACGCATACTCTCCATGAAGCCGCGCAGGTCGGTCAGGGTCTGGAAGCCCACCAGGTCGTAGCACATCAACTCTCGCAGAATTTCTTTATGCTCCGGCACTGCCCGTAACAGATCAAGCGGTGGAAATGGTGTGTGCAGAAAAAAACCAATGGAACATTTGACGCCCAGCTTTTGCAGGGATTTGGCCAATGGAATCAGATGGTAATCATGGACCCAGACGATGTCGTTTTCTCTGAGCAGGGGGGCCAGGTGGTGAGCAAATTTGTCATTGACGCCGCGATAGCCCTGAAAATCGGCATGCTGGTATTTCATCAGCTCGGGGCGCTGGTGGAAAAGCGGCCACAGTACGCTATTGGCAAATCCCTGGTAGTAGTGGTTGTATTCGTTTTTGGTCAAACTCAGAGTGGCGTACTCGAGTTTGCCACGCTGGTCGATCTCCAGGCCTGCGGGGGCCGTGTTGCCGACAATTTTGCCGTTCCAGCCGAACCACAATCCGCCGGATTCCGCCATGGCCGCATTGACGCCCACGGCCAGCCCACCTTCTGATCCTTTATTGCCATCGGGCTTTGCGACGCGATTGGATATGACGACTAAACGACTCAAAATGCTTCCTCCCAGGGTTTGCTCAGAATGCGGGCGCTGTTGATGATGCCAACCATGCTGTAGGTCTGGGGAAAGTTGCCCCACAGTTCCCCCGTCTGAGGGTCCAGATCTTCGGACATCAGCCCTAAACGGTTTCGCCGTTTGAGTAGATCCTCAAACAGCGCGCGGGCCTCATTTTTTCGACCAGCGGCAGCGAGTGCATCGATATACCAGAAGGAGCAAATGGTGAACGCGTTTTCCGGTTCGCCAAAGTCATCTTCCACGATATAGCGGAATAGATACGCACTGCCGTCCGGTTTCAGATGTTTTTCAACAGCTTTCAGCGTACCGATAAACCGCGGGTCGTCACCTTCGACAAAACCGAGTTCACACGCCAGCAACAGGCTGGCATCAAGTGTGTCGCCGCCCCAGGTGGCGGTATAGCTGTGCAATTTCGGGTTGAAGCCATGGGTGTTGATGTCTTTGCGCAGCTGATCGGCAAGGCGCTGCCAGTGTGTATGTCGGTCGGTCAGCTTGAGCTTCGATGCAATTTTGGCTAGCCGGTCTGCGCCCGCCCAGCACATGATGCTGGAAAACGTATGTACATGCTGTGAGCCGCGTAGCTCCCAGATGCCGGCATCGGGTTTATTGTAGAAACGGACCGCAATATCGCCGAGCTTTTCAAGAAGCCGAAACAGGGTTTTATCGCCATGACGATGAATGCGTTCATCAAAGAACATCTGGGTTGCGGATAAAATGACGGCCCCGTAAACGTCATGTTGGATCTGTTCTGCTGCCTGGTTACCGAAACGTACCGGTCCCATGCCGCGATAGCCCGGCAGATCGGAACTGATCCGTTCGGGCATCAGTGGCGACCCGTTGATACAGTACACCGGCTGCAAATGTTCACCCTGGGCAGTGCCGACGATATTGACGAGGTATTCGAGATACTGCTCCATGGTGCGGGTGACACCCAGGCGATTCAATGCGTGTACCGTAAAATAGCTGTCGCGTAACCAGCAAAAGCGGTAGTCCCAATTGCGGGCAGAATGCGCCGCTTCCGGAATCGATGTTGTCATGGCGGCTACAATGGCGCCGCTGTCTTCGTAGGCGCTGAGTTTCAGGGTGATGGCAGCGCGGATCACTTCCTCCTGCCACTCAAAGGGAATTGCCAGATACCTTACCCACTCGGTCCAGTAGATGTGTGTTTCCCGCAGGAAACGTTCGGCCAGGTGTTCAATGGATTCCTGAACCGACTCATCAGCCCCCAGAATAAAATATTTGCTTTCCCTCAGGACGAATTTTTTTTCGTCCATCACCGTGCTGACAGCAAGATTGGTAGTCAGCCGCAAGGCGAAATCATCACCGACAAAGCGAATGTGATGACTGCCCTGACTTTTGTCAAAAGTCCTCGCACCACCGGCGTAGCAGGGGCGTAACAGGACTTTGACGAGTGGGGCACCGATCGGGGTCAATTTACGGATGATGGAAGTGGGGCGATGGGTCCGGCCAAAATGATGAAAGCGGGGACAGAAATCGGTAATTTCCACCCCATTGCCTTCGTTATCCAGGAGGCGGGTCCGGAGTATGGCCGTGTTGTGAACATAATGTTGTTCGCTGTGGGTACCGTTTTCGAGTTCGACCCGGAATGTGCCCTGCGGGTTTTCGTGCTGGTCACCAGCAAGAAGTGAGCAGAAAATGGGGTCTGCGTCAAAACGGGGAAAGCAGGACCACACGATGTCACCAGTTGAATCAATCAACGCACTGATTGCGCAGTTGCCTATCAAGCCCAGTTCAAGATTATTCGAAGGCGTCATAATTTCCCCCTTGTGAAATGGCCTGCAATAACTGAAAAACGTCATCACAGCCCGGCAGGCGATACGGCGCAATTGTTGGGCCTTCACCGACTTTTATAGAGATACCGCGCTGCTGGTTAACCCAGCCAAATCCATCTTCATCCGTGGCATCGTCGCCGACAAAAAGCGGCACCCGTCCGCTAAAAAGCGGCAAATGCATAAAGCGCGCAATGGCGGTACCCTTATCAATGTGATGGGGCTTTATCTCGCGAACGCATTTGCCGTGAACCAGTTTTAGCCCGGTTGTAAAGTCAACATGGTTCAGTAAAAACCGGTCCAGTTCCGCTTCGAGATGCGGGGCATCACGAAAATGAACAGCAAGCGAGAATCGTTTGTCCTCGACGAGCAGGCCATGCCGGGTGGCGAACGTCATCACGGCGTCGTACGCCGGGGCAATGAGTTCAGCAAGTCCCGTCTCCTGCTCGATGACAAAGCCGGGTGGTGATTGCCATTCGGCGCCGTGGCATCCGGCCGCAGCGAAAGAGGCAATATTGATAAAGCTCGCCAGATTCTCCAGGCTGCGACCCGTGACCAGCGCAAATGCACCATCCAGCCGATTTTGCACCGACTGTAGCAGAGGATGCATCCCTGGAGGCAACTGAACGGCGTCCGGTGAATGCGCGATTGGAACCAGAGTGCCATCGAAATCACAGAATACGGCAAGTTTATTTGCGGGGGGCATTGAAAATAACGTCATTTCTAATCTACAACTTTTTGCTGGGAAGATTACGGCGGATTGTCGGATGCGCCGGGCAAAACAAATTTTGTGGCGGACCCCCGCACCCGTTCGGCGGGATACTTTAATTCATTTTTTGCAGTCTTGCGGCGCAGTGCCTGCGGCAGATCAATATGAAGCCGGTCTGCCAGTCGGGCCAGGTAAAGCTGGACATCGGCGATTTCATCCGCTATAGCGTCCAGTTGCCCGGGCTTGAGCGAACCCGATTCTTCCTCGGACAACCATTGGAAGTGTTCCATCAGTTCGGCGGTTTCCACGCTCAGTGCCATAACCAGGTTCTTCGGTGAATGAAATTGCGCCCAGTCACGCTCGTCAGCGAATCTCCGCAGGTAAACCGTCAGTGCGGCAAAACTCTCCATATCAGATTCCGCAGTCGGCGTCGTCATAGCTCCCCCAAGACCCAAATGCGATTGGGCTATCAGTGTAGCTTTGTGCCAACGTCAGGACCTCTGACGTGGCAGACGCCTGCATACAGATGTGCGCAGCGACGGTAATCACCGGCTTATCATAGCTGCCCAGTATTTTTTCCAGCGCTTTCAGGTTTTTGATGGGGGTGGCATTGACCTCCAGCCGGTTGCTGGACACTTTGATATTGAACAGGTCCTTTTCGATAATCTGGGGTTTGGCCGTCGGCGATTGGCGGCCAGAAGTCGGGGCTTCTATGCGGATGGTCTGGGGTTGTACTTTGTTCGAAGGCCTGGCGCGTTCCGTTTGTGGTTTGCTGCGCTCCTGTTGTGTTCTCGTATTCACCCGGGTTTCATCCGCGGACGGATTGGAACTACAGGCGGGCATGATCAAAACGAAGCATGATAAAAGCAGGGTAACCCGCACAGACATATGCACCATAAACCTCCGGCAATTTGAAGACAGGGCCTATGGTACACCGAAAGCGTCACATGCGGATAGCGCAGCCCACAGCGCCGGGATGACCTGGAATTTGACGTGCGGGTATTAGTGGCGCCGGCAGGGTAAACCCCTGCAGCGCCGACAGGAGAGCGAAATTATAAACCTGCTGTTTCGCGCGCGATGGCCCGGTGGCCGATGTCCGTGCGCATGAGAAGGTTAGGCCAGTTGATGGTGGCGGCCAGCCGGTAAGCCTGCTGCTGCGCCTGCGCGACGGTTTCGCCCAACGCCGTCGCGCACAATACGCGGCCACCTGCCGTGATAGTCTGGTCATCGCGTAGCGCCGTTCCCGCGTGAAAAACCTTGCCGTCAAGGGTTTCGGCCTCGGATAGTCCATGAATAACCAGACCTTTTTCATAGGGGCCGGGGTAGCCGCCTGCGGCCAGTACCACGCCGACCGCCGGCTTCGGGTTCCAGATGGCAGTGCATTCCTGCAGCCGGCCTTCCAGTGCAGCCCGGCATAACGCAACCAGATCGGATTCCAGTCGCAACATGATGGGCTGGGTTTCCGGGTCACCAAACCGGCAATTGTATTCAATGACACTGGGGGTGCCGTCGGCGGTGATCATCAGGCCGGCGTAGAGAAATCCGGTATAGGGCGCGCCTTCGGCAGCCATGCCCCGAACCGTCGGCAGAATGACCTCATCCATGATGCGCCGATGGACCTCGTCGGTGACGACCGGTGCCGGCGAATAGGCGCCCATGCCGCCCGTGTTGGGACCGGTGTCGCCATCGCCAACACGTTTGTGGTCCTGGCTGGTGGCCATTGGCAGCACATGGCTGCCATCGACCATGACGATAAAGCTGGCTTCTTCGCCTTCGAGAAAATCCTCGATCACCACGCGGCAGCCGGCGTCTCCAAAGGCATTGCCGGCCAGCATGTCCCGGACGGCGTCTTCGGCTTCCATCAGGCTCATGGCGACGATCACACCTTTGCCGGCAGCCAGACCGTCGGCTTTGACGACGACGGGGGCGCCGTGTTGCCGCAGGTAGGCAAGGGCCGGATCAAGTTCGGTAAAACATTGATAGGCCGCCGTCGGAATACCGTGTCGCTGTAAGAAATCCTTGGTAAAAGATTTGGATCCTTCAAGGCGAGCCGCCTGTTTATTCGGTCCGAAGCAGGGCAGGCCGCGCGTTTGAAAGAAATCCACCAGACCTTCGACCAGTGGCGCTTCGGGCCCGACTATGGTCAGGCCCACCCCGTTCTGTTCTGCAAAATCAGCCAGCGCTGCAAAATCAAGCGGATCTACAGGGACGTTTCTGACACCCGGTTCACGCGCGGTGCCCGCATTGCCGGGCGCCACGAAGACAATATCAGCCTGCGGACTCTGGGCAGCTTTCCATGCCAGTGCGTGTTCACGGCCGCCATTGCCAATAATGAGTACGTTCATGTTGGGTTCCTCAGTGGCGAAAATGGCGCATGCGAGTGAAGACCATGGCTATGCCATGTTCATCTGCAGCGGCGATGACTTCTTCATCGCGAACTGAGCCTCCTGGCTGAATAACGGCGCTGATGCCGACATCGGCCGCATTGTCAATGCCGTCCCGGAAGGGGAAAAACGCATCAGAGGCCATAACCGCGCCTTTGACCTTGAGGCCGGCGTGCTCGGCTTTGATAGCGGCAATACGGGCGGAGTTAACCCGGCTCATCTGGCCCGCGCCCACGCCAATTGTCTGGTTGTTTCTCGCATAGACAATGGCGTTCGACTTGACCATCTTGGCGACCTTCCAGGCAAACAGCAGATCGCGGATTTCATCCTCACCGGGTATGCGCTTGCTGACCACTTCCAGGTCAGCGGCCTGCACCATGCCCAGATCCTTCTCCTGGACCAGGAGTCCGCCCGTGACGCGCTTCAGATCCAGGGCGGGAATAGGAGCTGGCGACCAGGTGCCGCACGCCAGAACGCGGACATTGGCCTTGCGTTCGGTGATTTTTAGTGCCAGCGGCTCAATGGCGGGCGCAATAATAACTTCGACGAACTGATGGTCAATAATCGCTTTGGCTGTTGCTTCATCCAACGGCCGGTTGAAAGCGATAATGCCGCCGAAGGCCGATTCGGGGTCGGTTGCGAAAGCCAGATGATAGGCGGCTTCCAGCGAGCTGGCCGTAGCGACACCGCAGGGATTGGCGTGCTTGACAATCACACAGGCCGGTTCCTCGAAAAGCTTGACCGTCTCCAGCGCAGCATCGGTGTCCGCCACGTTATTAAAAGACAGTGCCTTGCCCTGCAACTGGCGAGCAGTAACCACACTGGCGTCCTGCCATCCGGCTTCTGCATAGAAGGCGGCGTTTTGATGGGGGTTTTCGCCGTAACGCATGTCCTGGATTTTCGTATACTGCTGGTTGTAGGTACGGGGGAACTGGTTTGAGTCCGGGAGCTGGGTGCCCAGATAATTGGCGATATGACCGTCGTAGTTCGCAGTATGCTCAAATGCCTGCACGGCCAGGTCGAGGCGGGTTGCGGCGGATATGGCGCCATGGTTGTCACGCATTTCCTGTAGTACTGTGCCATAGCTGGCGGCATTAACCACGATGGTAACGAAGGTATGGTTTTTGGCCGCGGCGCGGACCATGGTCGGACCGCCGATATCGATGTTTTCAATGGCTTCAGCCAGCGAACAGCCCGGCCTGGCAATGGTTTGCGCAAAGGGATAGAGATTGACCACAATTAAGTCAATCGGTGCTATCTGATGAGCCTGCATCACGTCGTCATCCTGCCCCCGGCGACCCAGAATTCCGCCATGGACTTTTGGATGCAGTGTTTTGACCCGCCCGTCCATCATTTCCGGGAAGCCGGTATAGTCGGAAATTTCGATGGCGGCGATATCGTTTTCCTGCAGCAGCCGGTAGGTGCCTCCGGTAGACAGTATTTCGATGCCGGCGTTGTGCAGCTCCCGCGCGAATTCAACGATACCGGTTTTATCCGAGACGCTGATCAGTGCGCGCCGGACGGGAAGTAATGGAGGAGTGGACATCATGTTTCCTGTGTCTGTTGGCCGCTGGGCTTTGAGCGCCGTCCGTAAAAAAACGGGTCGTACGCGTTGCGATAATCGCAACGCGTATCGCGGGGCTCAGCGGTAAATATACGGTTGGTCAAAGGTTTGTTCGGACGTAAAACCTGTCTACGTGCCGCTTCGGTAGCGGATTTGCCGGCGCATTATGCAATTGGCAGCGGGTTTGATTCAATGGTGCCCTGGATTGAAGGCCAGGCCGGCAGGTCATAACAGACCGTATTGTTTCAGTTTCTTGCGCAGTGTGCCCCGGTTCAACCCGAGCAGTTGTGCTGCTTTGGTCTGGTTGTGCCGGGTGTACTTCATGACGACTTCCAGCAATGGTGTTTCTACTTCGGCCATTACCATTTCATAAACGTCGGTAACTTCCTGGCCTTCGAGGTGCTGAAAATAGTTGCTGACGGCCAGTTCAACGCTGTCCCGTAGAGACGGCCGGTTTTCGTCGCTATAGGTGACAATCGCGTCGGGAATGGTGGTGCTGATACTGGATGGTCGTTCAGTCATTGCTGTATCGACAGTGTTCATGCGGCGTGGTCCTCTAGTTGCAGCAATCGGTCAAATATTTGGCAAACAATTACATGTTGTCTGCTGGCTATTGTCGTTGTATTAAAACGTTGTTGTAATTCCTTCACTGTCGAGTGACCGACAGTGCCGGTTTGCCTGGCTAAATACCAATGCAGGTGTTTTCGTGCAATGCGGACTCCGGCTGCTTCGCCATAAAGCCCGTAAATTCCCTCAAAATGATGCAAAACGGTGTGTTTTACCGTGTTCAGCGAGCGGGGAGCGACTGGTATCCCCTGCAAATAATTATTCACGTCACTGAATATCCAGGGGTTTCCCTGAGCCGCCCGCCCGATCATGACAGCTGCGGCTTTGGTGTAATTCAACACGTGCCGTGCCGTTTCCGGGGACGCTATATCGCCATTGGCGATAACCGGTATGTTTACTGTATCCACGATTTCGGCGATCGTATCGTATTCGGCACTGCCATTGAAGCGGCACGCTCTGGTGCGGCCGTGGACCGTCAACGCCACTATTCCGCAACGCTCGGCCAGCCTGGCAACCTGTACACCGTTCTTGGTGGCCGCGTCCCATCCGGTGCGAATTTTAAGTGTCACCGGCAGGTCTACGGCACCCACTACCGCCTCCAGGATGTCTGCCACCAGAGGTTCGTCCCGTAGCAGCGCAGATCCAGCCGCCCGGTTGCATACTTTTTTGGCGGGACAGCCCATATTGATGTCGATGACCTGAGCACCATAGTCGCAGGCGGCTTGCGCAGCGGCCGCCATCCTGGCCGGTTCGCTCCCGGCAATCTGGACAACATGGGGGCTGGTCAACGTATGGCCAACCAGCCGTGTGCGACTTTTCGCCGACTGCCAGAGGCGCGTGTCGCTGGTTACCATCTCGTTTACAACAAGGCCGGCACCAAGCTGGGCGCATAGATTACGAAATGGCAGGTCGGAAACACCGGCCATAGGCGCCAGTATCGTGGGCGTGGCGATGGAATACGGACCGATCTGCAGCACACGCGAATCCTGGTATAGCTTGACGCAAGGTCAGGGTTTAGTAACTGATGACTCTCCGGATCGCACTCGAATGCCCGGATTCAGAAGGGTGCTAATGATACCGTCTGCTCCGCACTTTTTAAATGCATAAATTAAACAGAATGGACAAAAAACATCCAGTTGATTAGGGTTTAAATGACAAAATTTGTCAAATATTGAAGTAGGTCGCGTCTGTGATCAGTCAACTATCGCAATGCTGTAGCTCACAGCGTCGTCACCTGGATCAACGATCTCGAGTTCTACATGTACCGGCGTGAGCCGTGGCATGGCGTCGCTGCCGCTCAGTTCGCCGCCCAGGTATTCGTCCGGTGTGAATTTACGTTCGGCGATGGGTTCGTTCTTCAGGTTGCTGAAAGTCAGTATCAGGCTGGGAAAGCTCTGTTCGAAGGTTGCAACATTCTGCATGACAACATCGATCAGTAGCGCGCCCTGGACATCAGGATGGCTTCGAACGTAAAGATTGGTGGTTTTGATCTGACTGCGATCGCGCATGGGGGACAGGGTGCACCCGGTTACGGCGCAGGCAACCCGGTAAAAGGATCGATAGGGTTCTACCGTGTTCAGGCGGTCAAACTGCAACCACGCAACCTGAACCACAAAAAACAGCAGGGCCGCCAATGCCAGGCCAGCGCCGGTCAGGCGTTTGCGCCACAGAACCGGATTGTGGCGCCAGCTGACGTCGACCGATTCAGGTTCGATCGCGGCAATCATTTTCTGTATCGACTGTAATTCGTCTTTGGGGTGGTCCAATAACTCCAGGCGATCAACTTCAATGATACGTTCCGATGCCGGCCGGCGGACCCGCGTGGTATGCAGGGCAACACCGCGTGCAGGCGGTCTGTCGGATTCGGACGGTTGCGGTTGCACGGAAGCCGCAGGCGCCGATGCGGCTACGGCGCGTGCCGGCTTGACCTCCCGCCTTACCATAAACCTGGTTTTATCCGGGTTGTCCTGTGTCGCGTCAGTCGCAGCCCGGTCAGCCGATCTGACGCCTGTGGTTGTGTTTTCGGTCGGCTCTGCCCGGCTGCCAGCCGCTGCATCAGCCGGGTCACGGACGTCTGCAGCGTCCTTCGCCGTTGAGGGCTGGTGGTGGTCCGGGGTGACGATTTTGCGGAATTTTATATCAAGATCCGAGTCGTCCTTGAGCAGTTCGAGCGCCCAGGACTCATCTGCATCATCTACGGCGTCATCTTCGCTGGATGCATTGAATCGATTTTCGTTGCTTTCGAACAAATTGGAGGCTGGCTGATAATCGGTATATGTTTCGTCATCCGCACTGTCGAATATCAGCTCATCATCATCAAAATCGTCATCGAACAGCAACTCGTCGTCAGGATCTTCTGTCGCGGTTGCTGTGCTGTCCGTGTTGGCGGTGGCTTGTGTGGGCGGCGGCGGGGAGGCGGGCGCCGGTTGGGCACTGGTCTGTGTGCCACTCTGCACAACCTGTAGGTGTTCGTTGGCATTGAATATACCGAGGCAGGATCCGCAACGGACGATTCCTTTGGCAGACTTAAGATGCGCATCTGAGATCCGGAACGCGACGCTGCAATTAGGGCAGCGAGTGATCATATCTGCCATTCGTTTAAGATTCCCGGTTTTCAGTCATGTATTCCGCCAGACCTTCATGGTGTGTGTGCCATGAGTATTTGAGCATTATGGGATGTGTGGCGCCACAACTCTTTTGAAGACAGCAGAAAGAGTGCGACGCCGCTGCAGTTTAACGGTTAGCGACAGGAAGGTAAATTGCTGGCGTTAAAGGCCCGGCGACCGCTCGCGCGCGTCAGATGTTTTACTGGAATTTCTCGGCTGTCAGGCGTACCCATCCATCAAGCACGGTGGGCGTATCAAAGCGAAATCTGTCGGCATAGGCCTGCATAACGGTGGCTGCCTGCACCTCCAGAATACCCGAAAGGCAAAGGGAGCCGCCGGTTACCACCAGATCTGACAGCTGCGGCGCCAATGAGACCAGTGGGCCGGCCAGAATATTGGCCATCACGATATCGGCAGGTCGCCGTGGTAACTGATCCGGCATAAAAACGTTTAATGCATCGGGCTCAAGGTCATTCCGTTCGGCGTTTTCACGTGTCGCCAGTAACGCCTGTGGATCGATATCGACGGCGGCAACCTGCCGGGACCCCAGGCGCACGGCGGCGACTGCCAGAATCCCGGATCCGCACCCGTAATCGATTACCGCACGGCCGGCGAGAGACTGCGCTCCAATCCATTGCATGCAGAGGAAGGTGGTAGGATGGGTGCCGGTTCCAAAGGCCAGGCCCGGATCCAGCAGTATATTCACGGCATCTGGCCTGGGTGGGGTGGTCCAGCTTGGACAGATCCACAGATTGTTGCCGCAATCTATCGGCGAAAAATCCTTCATCCACTCTCTTTCCCAGTCGCGATCTTCCACCGTCTGCCACTGACACTGGCTTCTCTGGGGCGCAGGCAGTAGCCTTTCGATATGGTCGGGATCTACGCCATCTTCAAACAGGCCAATTACGCAGGTCGCATCCCAAAGCGGCGTTTCGCCCAGCGCCGGTTCAAAGATTGGCTCGTCGGCATTGTCCTGCAGCGTAACCGATACAGCGCCTGCGGCGAGTAGCGCATCTTCAATGGCTGGCGCCAGGTCGCGAGAACTGTTAATGCGTAATTCCAGCCATGCCATGCCTATTTCTCGCTCAGACGATGTTCCAGGTAATGGATGTTGACGCCACCGCGTACAAAGGCGGGGTCGACTACCAGATCCTGATGCAGGGGCGCATTGGTTTTAATGCCGCCGATAATCAATTCGTCGAGAGCGACCTCCATTTTCTTGAGGGCTGTCGTGCGATCGGCTGCGTGCGTAATTATTTTTGCGATCATGGAGTCATAATAGGGTGGAACGGTGTAGCCGGCGTAAATATGGGAATCGACCCGCACGCCCAGTCCGCCGGGTGCGTGGTAGCTGCTGATACTGCCAGGGCAGGGCATAAATGTTTTGGGATCCTCGGCATTTATCCGGCATTCAAAGGCATGGCCATTAATGGCAATATCGCTCTGTTGCAGCCGCAATTTCTGGCCCGAACAAACGGCAATCTGCTCCTTGATCAGATCGACGCCGGTGACCATTTCGGTGACAGGGTGTTCCACCTGAATGCGCGTGTTCATTTCGATAAAATAGAAATGGCCGTCTTCATACAGGAATTCAAAGGTGCCGGCACCGCGGTAGCCGATTACGTTGCAGGCGCGTACGCAGGCCGCCAGTGTTTCTTCGCGGGCAGCCGGATCAATGCCCGGCGCAGGCGCTTCTTCTATCACTTTCTGGTGCCGACGCTGCAACGAGCAGTCACGGTCCCCCAGGTGTATGGTGTTACCCTGTCCGTCTGACAGAATCTGAACTTCGACGTGACGCGGGTTTTGCAGGAATTTTTCCATGTACACCGTATCATCACCGAACGCCGCCTTGGCTTCCGATTTTGTGACCTGGATTGAGCCAATGAGCGTGGCGTGAGAGTGTACCACCCGCATTCCGCGGCCACCGCCTCCTGCCGCTGCCTTGATAATGACGGGGTACCCGATGCGCTCAGCTATCTGTAAACAGCGTTCGCTGTCAGCCGGTAACGGCCCGTCGGAGCCGGGCACCGTGGGTACGCCGGCTTTCTTCATCGACTGAATAGCGGAGACTTTGTCGCCCATCAGGCGTATCACATCCGGATCGGGGCCGATAAAAGTAAAACCGCTTTTCTGTATCTGTTCTGCGAAGTCCGCATTTTCTGCCAGGAAACCGTAGCCGGGATGCACGGCATTGGCATCGCTGATTTCCATGGCGCTGATCAGGGCAGGGATGTTGAGGTAGCTCTGTGTCGACGAGTTGGGGCCGATACAGATGGATTCATCCGCCAGGCGAACATGCATCAGATCCCGGTCCGCCTTTGAGTATACGGCGACTGTCTTAATGCCCAGCTCCTTGCAGGCCCGCAATACTCGCAGGGCAATTTCCCCCCGATTGGCAATGAGGATTTTGTCAAACATGGGTAACTCCAATCAGGTTATGGTAACCAGGGGCTGGTCGAATTCGACAGGCTCGCCGTCTTCAACGAGAAAAGCCTCGATGACGCCGGCTTTGTCGGCTTCTATCTGATTCATCATCTTCATGGCTTCGATGATGCAGATTACGTCACCGGCATTGACCTTTTTGCCGACTTCCGCAAAAGGTCCGGCGCCCGGGCTGGGTGCCCGGTAAAAGGTGCCAACCATGGGGGAGTTTACGGTGTGACCACTGGGAGCGCTGGAGACCGGCGCGGATTCCGCCGACGGTGCCGTGGCATGGCCAGCGGCAGCGGCTGTTGGCGGAGGGGGTGCCTGGACATAGGTTTGCATGGGTTGCGCCATCATTTGCCGTTGCCCACGACTGATGCGAACCGACTCTTCACCTTCCCTGATTTCCAGTTCGTCTATATTGGACTCTTCCAGAAGTTCAATCAGTTTTTTTATTTTGCGAATGTCCATGAGACCTCTCGTAAATTTAGCGTCTGGCAGATTAAGCCTGTGAAATGTGAGCGAAAGCGGCGTCCAGGGCCAATGAGTATCCTTGTGCTCCCAGTCCGCAGATGACACCAATGGCGATGTCGGAAAAAAAAGAGTGTTGGCGGAACGCTTCGCGGGAATGGATATTGGATAGATGCACTTCGATAAAGGGAATGCTGACACCGCTTAGTGCATCGCGCAGTGCGATACTGCTGTGCGTGAAAGCCGCAGGATTAATGACAATAAAATCAACGCCTTCGTTGCGGGCGTCATGAATTCTTTCAATCAATTCGTATTCGGCATTGCTCTGCAGGACATGCAGGTGGTGTCCGGCATCGACGCATTTTTCCTGCAGGACGCGATTGATATCGGCAAGGGTGGTATGGCCGTAGATCCCGGGTTCGCGTGTGCCGAGCAGGTTCAGATTGGGGCCGTGCAATACGAGAATTGTTGCCATAAGTGCCGAATGTATAATGAAGTTGAATCAGTCGCGCCTGTCGCTCTTTTTATTGTGTTGGGCGAGGCGAGGGTTGTATGTCGACCAAAACCGTTGCCGGATAGTAAGTCCAGGAGACATGGGCTTCTTTGCGGGTAACCATCCAATCCATGTCAATTCACGCGGGGCACTTGATCGCGCCCCGAATTTGCCCATAGCCATGATAAACAGGGTTTACACGGGTAAACCCGTGTTCACCTTGCTCTGAACAGGTCCGGCCGCAAATTTGAACAGGGGCGACAGCCGCTGAAATAGTCACCCGTGCAGAAAATTGTTAACCTGGCCAGTGGGGGTGGATTGTGCATAAAAATTTATGTGGTGTCCACGAAAAAACCCGAGAGCCGCCAATTTTCGCGACCAATCGGGTGCCATTCGCAGAAATTGTCTACTTGGTGGCGATTTTTTCGCCATTTGCAGTTTCGGCCATTGCGCTGATAACCATGCTCTGCGTCAAAATTTGTGGGAGCACTACCGGTTCGGCAGTCGGGTTCGCGGGGTAAAGGATGTATAACGGTACCCCCGAGCGGTTAAACGATCGCAACACCCGCGAGATATCCGGGTCTTCATTGGTCCAGTCTGCCTGCAGAAGCGCCACGTCGTATTTATCAACGGCGTCCAGAAACCCGTCGCGAGACAGCGCGACCAGCTTGTTGGTTTTGCAGGTGATACACCAGTCGGCCGTGAAATCGACGAATACCATACGGCCTTGATCCCGTAATGCCGCAACACGCGCTTCCGAAAAAGCCTGCCAGTCGCTGGAATCGTCAATGAATGAGTGGCTCGCAGAGACTATGTATCCGGCGAATGCGAGCGCGCAGACAGCGGTAAGCTGTTGCGATCGACGTAGCCATTTACGGTCGGGCAGGTTCTGCAGCATCCAGATCGAGAGTGCGATCACGACCCCGCCAATACTCAGAAAGAACACGCCGGTCATGCCGACCTGTCGCCCGAACACGTAAAGCAGCCATGCCGCAGTGAGATACATCGGAAATGCGAGAAGCTCTTTCAGCTTGAGCATCCAGATGCCCGGTCGTGGCAATAGCTGCGCCATCCGGGGGCTGTAACTCAGCAGCAGGAAGGGTAGGGCCATGCCCAGCCCCAGCGCGATAAATACAGACAGGGCTACGGGTGGGGATTGCACGAGGGCGAATCCCAGTGCCGGTGCCATGAGTGGCCCTGTGCACGGGCTGGCGACGACGGCGGCCAGTACGCCGGTGAAGAACGATCCCTTTAAACCGGAACTTGCCGTGAGACCCTGACCCACGCCCATTAGGCCCGATCCGAGCTGGAGCATACCGGACAGACTGAGACCCATGATCAAAAACAGATAGGTCATGAACCCGACAAAAACGGGTGATTGCAGCTGAAAGCCCCAGCCGGCCGATTCGCCAGCCGCACGGGCAACAAGAATCAGGGATGCTGCGACCAGAAACGATCCGGCCACGCCTGCGGTATAGGCCCAGCCATGCAGGTGCTGGCTATGATTACTGCCACCGGAGCCGGCAAAGGACAGCGCTTTGAGTGAGAGCACGGGAAAGACGCAGGGCATAAGATTCAGGATCAGTCCACCACCCGCCGCCAGTAGCCAGTAAACCAGAAGGCTTCCGAAGGTGACGCTTTTGCCGGTCGCGGCAGCGAGGCCACCGCCACCGCCACCGCCACCGCCACCGTCGGCGCCAGTTCCAGGGCCTGGACCCGCCGTTTCCACGGCGGTTCCAAATTTAAGATTGATGTCAAAATACTGGGTTCGAGGTGCATAACACAGCCCTGCATCGGCGCAGCCCTGCGAACCCATTTTCAGGGTAAATTCATCGGGCAGCCCGGCAAGGGGTACAGCAATGCTGGTACTGTTATAGAATATTTCGAGTTCTTTATCGAAATACTCGTCAAACTGCATGATTCCGGTCTGGTATTGGCCTTCGAGCAGACCCGTGGTGGTATCAGACAGGTATTCGAGTTTGAATTTGTCGCGATAGAGGTAATAGCCGGGCTCGATGGACCAGTGCACCGTCAGATTGTCCCGCTCAACCTCGATCAGAGCCCGGTAGGCTTCCTCAACCTCGAGGAAGGTGTCACTGGCATTCGTAAGACTGCCGATTCCGCCGCTCGCTGAGGCAGTCAGGGGAATAAGCCAGAGGCATAATATACGGAGAAAAATCGATTTGGTTATATAACTCATAATGTATACCATGGCCTTCCAATGGGTGCCGTAGTGCGTACGATCGTTAATAGGACCCTTGAAAGTCAATAATGTTCGGCAGTGTAAACTGCAGGCTTCATGGCCGACAGCCGGGGTAAATCACTTATCTGCCACGGATAATACCTGTCGGCATCAGTTAAGTTTAGTCCGAATGGATTAACGCTATATTAAAACAGGCGAATGGTCTTTGTATGCTGGTCAATACTCATGGTTGGAAGCCCACGCTCGGATTGGCGCTGATGTTGGCGCTTGCGAGCCCTGGCGCCCTGGCGGCAGACCGGTCTGAAGGGGACAGGTCGAGCATGGACGTGCGGAAAGCGCACATTGTGGAGCGACTTGTGCTGGAGGCTGAACAGGCGTTGCGGCAGGGGCGTCTGACGACACCGCCGGATAACAATGCTTACGATCGACTTCGCGCTGCGGAAAGGCTGAGCCCGGGCAATGTTGAGGTCGCCGCCGCAATGCAGGTCCTGCATGCCGCCTATCTTGCCCGTATAGACAGCGCGTTGGCGCAGGGAGACGCGGCTGGCGCCGAAATACTGTTAAACCGCGCACAGCGCATATCGCCTGATTCCGAAGCGCTAATGGTCCGCCAGCGCCAGCTGGCCGAACTTTATGCCACGCTGCCTCCACCAGGCGCCGAGCCTGATACGTCGGACCGGGTCTGGCTATCGCCTGCGGATTTGCGCGACCGAGGTGCATCTATTGTGAAAATTCTGCATGAGGTGGCAGCGAAGATTCGGGAGACCGACGCCGCGATCCATATTTTTGCCCGCACAGATGAAGAGGGGCGTTGGATATACAGCACGCTGAAAGAGGCGGTGCCAGGGTACCGCATTCGCGGCGATATTCGTGTCAACAGCCGGCCCTATATACAGTTGATGGAGCCTTTGTCATGATTGCACCGCAGGCTACCGTGATCGGCCGCCGGCTAGCCGTTGCCCTGTTAATGGCGATTGGTGTATTAATAACAGCCGCGGGGTGCTCCAGGCCCGGGCCTGAAACGACCGGACCGGAGATCGCCGCTCTGGAAGCGCAGGCGGGTTCGGGACTGACGGTACGCAATGCCTATATGCCCGCGCCAGTGCCGGGACGCCAGATGGGGGTCATATACCTCGAACTGGACAATGCGTCGCGGCGTGACCGGGAACTGATCCTTTTGGAGACTTCGGTGGCGGAAATCGCCGAAGTACACCGCTCCATCTATGAAGATGGCACTATGCGAATGCGGAAAATCCAGCACCTTTCAATTCCGGCGGGCCAGTCCATCCAGTTCGAACCAGGCGGTTATCACATCATGCTGATGCAGATGGACAAATCGCCCGAACCACCGGGCAGCTTTGGCCTGCAGATGATTTTCGATGGTGGGGAAGCGATTGAGGTTGACGTACAGGTGCGTGACAGGCAGTAACTGCGCCAGAACGGCTGCTACACAGTGAATCACATCAAGACATGGGCTTGGGCCCGCATCCACAGGTATGGGTTATGTTGAAGAGATTAGGTCAATTTACCGACCGTAGCCGGACCGTAATAGGCAGTCTGTGGAGTCGGGATCAACGACAGGCGGGCTCGGAGTCGACCGGCCTCTGGTGGCGCTATGTGCTGGTTATAGTGGGTGTCTATCTGCTGATAACCATTATCATGTCATTCGTCTGGAGTTCAGAGCCCGAGCTGGTGAATGTGAATGCACGCGTAGGCGAAGTGCTGACGGCTAACACTGACGGAGCGCTGGAGGCGGGGGCGAATCTGGAACCTGATTATATTACCGGAACCCATACGACAGTCGCATTAATTGAAGTCGCCAGGACCTTGCTGGACAAGCCCGGCGGGTATCTGTCCAACGATATTCTCCCGCCGGGGTTGTGGCTGGATAATATTCCGAGCTGGGAATATGGTGCCCTTATACAGGTCAGGGACCTGACGCGCGTCATGCGTGAATCCTACAGCCGTTCCCAATCCCAGTCCAGGGAAGACGGGTCGTTGAAGAAGGCCGAGGCGCAGTTCAATTTCAACAACACCAGTTGGATTTTGCCCGCAACGGAAGATGAATACCGGAACGGTATCGACGCGCTCGAAGACTATTTGGGGCGTTTATTGAATGAAGATCAGCAGGATGCGCAATTTTACGCCCGATCTGACAATTTGCGCTATTGGCTGGGCACAGTGGAAACCCGGCTCGGCAGTCTGTCCCAGAATCTGAGCGCCAGTGTTGGACAGAAGCGTCTGAATACTGACCTGGCCGGTGATTCCGCAGCGAGGGGATCAACAACCCGACCTGATGAACTTATGGTGCGAACGGGCTGGTTCGAAATCGACAACGTTTTTTATGAAGCCCGCGGCAGCACCTGGGCATTGATACACTTTCTGCGTGCAGCGGAAGTCGATTTTGCCGACGTGCTGGAACGAAAAAATGCCCGGATCAGCATGCAACAGATCATTCGGGAACTGGAAGGCTCCCAGCAAGCGCTATTTTCGCCTGTCATCCTCAACGGCAGTGGTTTTGGCATGTTGGCCAATCACTCGCTGGTGATGGCCAATTATATTTCGCGCGCCAATGCCGCCATTATCGATCTGCGTGAATTATTGTCCCGGGGCTGATCTGCTATTTAACCATTGCCTATTCCCCCGGTCTGCATGCAACGGCCGGGTTTTGGGGCAGAGCAACCGCGAGCAGAGCCGGTGCCATCTGTTCAGTCTGCTGTATCGAGCGTTCGCAGCAGCGTCTCATACTGGTCCGGACGCAGCCGAGGCCCGTATTGAGCGACCACCAGTGCCGCGACACGGTTGGCGAATGCGGCCGCTTCCACCGGATCCATGCCCCGTGTCATTGCCGCGAGGAATGCTCCGGCAAACATATCACCGGCCCCATTGGTGTCGATCGCCTTGACCCGGCGGCCCGCCACCGGAACGCTCTGCCGATCATCGATGATAACAGCGCCCTCGGCGCCGCAGGTTACGGCGGATATCCGGCTTAATTCGCGTAAATGCTCGGTCGCGGCGTCCAGGTTGTCCGTGCCGGTAAACGTCGTAGCTTCTGCACGATTGCAGAACAGCAGGTCCACCCCGGGGCCAATGAGCGTCCTGAGTTCGTCATGAAAATACTCAACAATTCCCGGGTCGGACAGGCTTAATGCTGTCCTGACACCGTTATCCCGCGCCAATGCCAGAAGTTCGGTCGCGGCGGCGCGCCCGGTTGGGGAGGTCACCAGGTACCCCTCGATGTACACCATCGCACTGTCTTTTGCCGCCTGAGTGTCGATTTCCTTGCCAGATAGCTTCTCGCTCACCCCCAGATAGGTATTCATCGTCCGTTCGGCATCCGGTGTGATCATGACCAGGCACTTGCCGGTTATTGCGTCGGGTGTCATGCAGAAGGTCGGGTAATTTATGCCAGCGCCGGCGAGATCGTTTAGAAAGAAGGCACCGTTGTCGTCGTTGGCTACCTTACAGCTATAAAACGTTTTGGCGCCCAGATATTGGGCGGCAATCATGCTGTTGGCAGCCGATCCACCACTGGCCCGTCGGGCCGCTATCAAATGATCCGCCAATAACGTCAGCAGCTCGCTTTGGCGCGCCTCGTCAACCAGCGTCATTAAGCCCTTTTTCACGCCAAATCGGGCGAGATCGTCGTCACTTACCTCAATTTCGGTGTCTACCAGCGCAGCACCCAATCCATAAATATCATAAATTGCCAAGCGTTTTCTCCTGTAGAGATTCGACGTATTCTCCCTTCGGAGCAATACTGAAAAGTGACCGCCAGGTCGTCAGTTGAGCATATCAACAACCTGCCGGAATGGATAATGGCACCCCGGTTTAAGATGACATGAACACACGGCTGATGGCGGATGTGCACAGTATGCCGTGGGGCGTGGGGGTGGGCAATTCTGGGCGTTCGACATTGGATTTGCAGCAGGCGAACAAGAAAGTGTTAAGCCGTTAGCGGGCAGGGTGTGCTCTGTAGCACGTTTCTTGCAGGTAATACACGTGCGATGCTACGTTGTTCGATCGAGGTGCAATATTTGCTGCCCGATCGTTGCTAGGGTCTTGACGTTTCAGGCACAACAGAGGCGATGATGAAACGTCAACAGACCCTGATAATAAGAGATATTATATGTCCAGACTAATTCGAAGCGATGCCGCAGCCAAACCTGCGGCAAATACCGCGCCGGAGATTACCGCGCCGCTGGATCGGGCCTCGGCAACACAATATATAAAGGGATGCCTGAAGATTGCTCTGACGCACGCGGAACAGGCGTTCGAGAGTTACCTGCAGGCGCTCGACAATGCGCTCAGCGAGACGCTTGATACGGCCCGCTCTAATCATGAATTTACCGAAATTAGCGGTATTCAGCGGCTCGTCCGGCGTAACGGCACAGAATTGGCGCGTTACTTCACCGAATATATCGTGGATACGTTCACCCGGTTTCAAAAGGGTGAGCTGATGACGCAGGTGCAGGGCGGCGGTGAGCAGGATGGTGGCGGGCTGTCATTGGTGGATAACGACGTCCTGGAAGAGACGATCGCCATCACAACCATGACCCAGAAGCTCGATGTCTATTTCGCCGAGGCGCTGTGGGCCTTGAATCGACGCATGACGCTGCTCAATGGTGGCACTGCCGTTGTCGAGGCCAGCAACCCTTTAGCGCCGGTGCAGGCGTGTGAAGCGCTGCGTCGGGCGCTGCGGTTGGTTACCTTGACAAGCAAGACCAAGCACCTTGCCTATCAGGCGTTTGAGGAGCCACTCGTGCAGATGATGCGCAGTGCGCTGGATGACTGCAATCAATATCTGCAGAGTGTCGGAATATTGACCGGTTTGCGCTATCAGCCGCCTCTGCTTCACCAACCGGTTCAGTCTGTCGGGTCCGACAGTAGTTCACCTGAAAAAGTGGCCAGGCGTAGAAGAGCGTCTGACAAATACCAAACATCACTCCTGCAGGCAATTCGCGGACTGCAACAGGCATCCGGCGGGCACGCCGGGGCTGCGGGGCAGGTTTCGGCCGGATCCGCGTCCGGGCATCTTTTGAACGGACTGCTGCACAGCGCAGGCGATGGGAGCGTACCCAACGGCACAGCGGCAAATATCGTAATCGATGAAAACCAGATACGGGGCGTGCTGGAAATACTGCAACAACGCAATCAGCAGGCGGTGTTCGCAGAGCCCCAGTCCTTGACGCCTGTCACCATGCAGGAAGTTCTCAAGGGGCTGGCCGAGGGATTGGCCAGCAAAAACCCGGGCACCCAGGCGCGGGTGTCGGAAGACAATATGAACACAATTGATCTGGTGGGGTTGCTGTTCGAGTACATGTTGAAAGATGAAAACCTGCCGGACTCGGTAAAAACGCTTCTCAGTTATCTGCATACGCCATTTTTAAAACTTGCGTTCAATGATCCGGGTTTTTTCGAGCAGCACGAACATCCGGCGCGTTTATTGTTGAACAGTCTGGCAGAAGCAGGAACGCGCTGGATTGGTAATGACGGAACAGTGCAGCACGATATGTACAACCGGATTAAACAGGTGGTCGAGCGTGTGCTGCGCGAGTTCAAAAATGATGTACGGGTAATTACGGAGTTAATGCTCGAGTTCAATACGCAGAACAAAAACATTATTCGCAAACAGGAGCTGCTGGAGAAACGCGCCGCCGAGAAAGCCAGAGGGGAGGAGCGCCTTCGGGAAGTCAAGCTGCGCGTGAACCGGGAAATCCGAGCGCGCCTGGACGGGCGTGAGTTACCGGCAGCGGTGCTTTTATTTGCCCTGCAACCGTGGTCCGATTTCCTGTCCTTTACGCTATTGCGCTACAGCGATCAATCGGAGCGATGGGCCCAGGCGCTGCAACTGGTCGACGATCTGCTTTGGTCGATCGAGCACCGGGACAAGCCGGAAGATATCAATCTGCAGCGAATGCTCGCCATACGACTGGCGGAGGATATGCAGGGCGCATTTGAGACTATCGGCTACGATCAGGTAAAAGGCAAAAAGATCATTGATGCCATTGTGGCGCTGATCCAGTCGGCCATTAACCGTCAGAAAGTCGAGCCGGCGCCGGCGCCCATGCGCGACGAGCTGGAAAAGCAGGCTGCGGCAAAAGCCGGACATCAGATGGAACCGGAGCGGAAACTGACCGAAGAGGAGTTCAAGGTTGTGGAAAGCCTGAAAATGATTGAGTTCGGCAGCTGGTTCGAGTTCGAAGGCGGCAAGCGCCTGAAACTGGCCTGGTATAACGCGCGTACTTCACAATATATGTTTCTGGATCAGACGGGTAAAACAGCGGATATGAAGTCAGGGAGAGAGATAGCTAGAGAAATGATTGCGAAACGCGCTAAGATTATCGCAGGTAGTTCCAAGCCGTTCTTCGAGCGGGCGCTGGAAAACATATTCCAGAAGCTCAAGGCGCAGGCAGAAGCTCAGACCGATATCCAGGAGAGAACCGATGGTGGAAAGTGAAAAGCGCAGGCAGACCCGTGTACCAGTTGAAGACGAAATCTGTATTGTAGATTTAACGACAGGCAAAGAGCTGGGAGTGCTGGCCAACGTTAACGCCGAAGGCTTTATGCTGATTGGAGACGAAGGGCTCAAGGAAGACCGTTTTTACGATCTTTCCATTAATCTCGATCCCAACGGGACAGGCGAAGAGGTCATCATCGGGGCCGAATGCCTCTGGATCAGTGAAACCGGAACCGGGGACCAGGTGTGGGCTGGATTCCAGATTACCGAAGTCTCCGAGTCAGGCAGTGAGTGCATTGACCGACTGATCGAAAAGTACAAGTAAGTGGAGGCGGGTCAGTTGAGCAGTCGCTGGCCCGGCCCGGATTTCGGTGCAGGTTTCAGTTGTCCGCACGCAGAGTGCGCATTACCTGACGTGCAGCCTCAATGGTATTATCGATATCTTCGTCTGTATGCGCGGCTGACATAAAGCCCGCTTCGTAGGAGGCCGGCGCCAGGTTGACTCCGGCCTTAAGCATGCCGTGGAAGAAGCGGTTAAATCTTTCCCGATCGCAGGCCATGACCTGCCGGAACCCGGAGACTTTCGTGTCCTCGGTAAAGAAAACACCCCACATGGTGCCAACGTGATTGGCGCACATCGGGATGCCCGTCTCTCTGGCAACCCGTTCCAGTCCATTGACCAGTCGTCCGGTGCGCTCGAACAGCGGTTGATAAAAATCACCCCTTTGTATCTTTTGAAGAGTCGCCAACCCGGCGGCCATGGCCACAGGGTTTCCGGACAATGTACCCGCCTGATAAACCGGACCGACCGGTGCAATAAAATCCATAATATCCGCACGACCGCCAAAAGCGCCCACCGGCATACCGCCACCAATAACTTTGCCCAGGGTAGTCAAATCCGGCTTGATCTGGTAGTAACCCTGCGCACCGGTGAGGCCGAGACGAAACCCGGTCATCACTTCATCGAAAATCAGCACGGCACCGGATTCGTCGCAAACCTCTCGCAGAGTCTCCAGAAATCCGGGCTCTGGGGGTATGCAGTTCATGTTGCCGGCCACCGGCTCCACAATGATGCATGCGATTGAATCGCCCAGTTCGGCGAACACGGTTTTGACCTGCCCGGCGTCATTGTAATCAAGCGTTATAGTATGGTCCGCCAGGCTCGCCGGCACGCCCGGGGAGCTCGGTATTCCCAGCGTCAGGGCGCCCGACCCCGCTTTGACCAATAGGGAGTCCGAGTGCCCGTGGTAACAACCTTCAAACTTGACTATTCGGTCCCGACCCGTAAATCCCCGGGCCAGACGGATAGCGCTCATGGTTGCTTCCGTGCCGGAGCTGACAAACCGGACTTTTTCGATGCTGGGGATAAGGTTGACAACTTCCCGGGCCAATTGGGTTTCTATCGCGGTAGGCGCGCCGAAACTGAGCCCCAGGCGCGCCTTGTGGATGACGGCGTCCACGACATCAGGGTCGGCGTGGCCGAGAAGCATGGGTCCCCAGGACAGGACGTAGTCGATGTAGCGTTTGCCATCGGTGTCAAAGAGATAGGCCCCCTGCGCACGATCAATAAAAATGGGTTCCCCCCCCACCGCTTTAAATGCGCGAACGGGTGAGTTGACTCCGCCAGGTATAACGGTTTGTGCATCTGCAAATAATGGATTCATAATTCAGTTTCTTGCGCTGTGTTCGTAAAAAATTTCAACCAGACGCCGCGCCGTTTGGCCGATGTCGTTGCGGGCAAACAGGCTGTGACACAGGGCCACAGCATGAGCACCGTGCCGGATGATATCCGGCATATTATCGGCAGTAATGCCACCAATGGCGACCGTGGGGCAAGGAACCCGATTGATGGCCTGCTGCAAAACAGCAATGGGCGCACAGGGGGCGTCCGGTTTCGTTTCTGAGGGGAAAAACCGGCCAAAAGCCACATAACTGGCGCCCTGCATGCACGCACGTTGCGCCAGCGAAACCTGGTCGTGGCAAGTGGCGCCGATGAGGGCGGTCCTTCCCAGGCGTTGGCGTGCCAGGGTGATGCTGTCGTCCTCCTGGCCGAGGTGAACACCGGCGGCGCCACTCTCCAGAGCGAGGCGGATTCCGTCATTGACGATCAGTTGTGCGTCGTGGTCGCGACAAATGCGGACTAACGCGCTGGCGCGTTGCAACTGCTGGTCCCACGTGGCGGTTTTGTCTCGATACTGGATCAGTCGAACACCGCCTTCGAGCGCCTGTGTTACACCGGAAAACAGCCGATCGCCCGGCAGAAGCACCGGATCGGTAACGGCATAAATACCCGTGACTGTCGTCATTAATGAACCGGATTGCCGGATGGCATGGTGTCCGGCTGCTCGATATTTTCATCCGCCCAGAAGAAACGGTGCGGAGTGGGTTTGCCAAAACCCAGTTGATGCGCCGCGGCCATTGCCTGCCAGGTGAAGTTCTGTGCCTGCTCAACGGCGGCCTGCAACGGAAAGTCGTGAGCGCGAAACGCGGCGATGGCCGCGGTCAGTGTACTTGACGAACCATGGCAGCTCGGCGTTGCCTGGTGCCATTCATATTGTTGTATCAGGCCGGACTGATCATACAGCCCGGTGCGCCAGCGCCGCTCGGGCGGTGAAGACTCCGAAAGCAGGACTTTTCTCAGTCCGAGATTGAGAATGGCCTGCGCTGTGGCATTAAAGGTGTCGCCCGCTTTTACCAGCAGGTTAATCTCGTGCATTGTCAGAATGGCGATATCTGCGCGCGGAAACAGCAGTGAGGCAATGGCCTCCGGCATTTCAGCCTGTTGCGGGTCATCCCTGTCCCATAGACAGAAAGTCGGATGAATGATCAGCGGCAGTGTCGGGTAATCCTGCAGGATGGTATGTATGGCTTCAATATTCCGGACCGAACCTGCGAAGCCGACTTTTATCGCATGGACTTTCATGTCTTCCAGGACAGCGCGGGCCTGCGCAATAATCAAGGTGGTGTCGACGGGCACCACTTCGGACGTTTCCGCTACGCCCGTACTGCATAGCGATGTTGCTACAGGCGCACAATGGCAGCCAAGACTGGCAGCGGTTTCGATATCTGCCTGGAGGCCGGCACAGCCCGAGGGGTCCAGAGCAGATAACGATAGAACGACGGGCGGAACGGGGTGTGACATACAGTTTTCTCTTAGGCCGGTTGTTTCAGAACTACCAGAAAGACAATAGCGATCAAAGCGAATACCGGTAACTCGTTGAATACCCGAAAATAACGGTGGCCGGGTACAGATTCCTCCCGGGCGAACTTGCGCACATAGATTCCACAAACGTGATGGTAGCCAATTACCAGGGTAACTAAAACCACTTTGATCCAAAACCAGGTCGAGCCGGCGTAGTAACTCCAGTTAAATGTCGTGGTCCAGATGCCGAAAATCAGAGTGGCCAGCATGGCCGGTGTGCCAATCCCCCGGTATAGCTTGCGCTCCATCACCTTGAACCGTTCCCGTCCCGTCTCGTCTTCCGTCATGGCATGGTATACAAATAGCCGTGGGAGATAAAAAATGGCGGCAAACCAGCTGATGACGGCAATAATATGTAGCGATTTGACCCAAAGCATTGTACCTGAGACTCCCTTGTTCTGGTGTCGTTTTGTCGTTCGTTGGTAGCGTTTTGGCCCCGGATGGCAGCCAGAACAGAAGCAACCATCCGCGCATGAATTTTACGGTCTCACACCTCGATGTCCGCGGGTAATCGACGCGCCTGGTGGCCGTCAGGCGGGTGCACGGTTGAGGCAGCCCGCATCGGAAACCGGTTATACTGGCCTGCAGCTTTAGTTTTGCCCGAAAGATCTTTACCATACGCCACGTTTGGTGGCAGGTATTGTACATGGCCACAATTTAGAATGCTGAATGTTTACGCGAGGTGATCAGTGATAAGAATTGGCATAGTGGGAGGGACCGGCTATACCGGCGTTGAGCTGCTGCGGTTGCTGGCACAGCACCCCGAAGCGCGGGTCGAGGTTATTACCTCTCGCGGAGAGGAAGGACGACCGGTGGCAGATCTGTTTCCCAGCCTGCGTGGGCATTACGACCTTGGTTTTTCAGCACCGGATCTTGCGACGCTGGGGCAGTGTGATGTGGTTTTCTTTGCGACACCACATGGTGTGGCGCAATCCATGATGAGCGCTCTGATGGCGACGGGAGCCCGGGTGATCGACCTGTCGGCTGATTTCCGGATTCGCGATATCGGGACCTGGGAGACTTGGTACGGTCAGGCTCACGGGAGTCCGGAATGGGTCGACAAGGCGGTGTACGGGTTGCCGGAGATCAATCGCGACAGGATCCGCGAGGCGCGTTTGATCGCCTGCCCCGGTTGTTATCCGACATCGATTCTGCTTGGTTTTATGCCTTTGATCGAGCGCGGACTGGTTGACCCGACAAGCCTGATCGCGAATTCAGCGTCGGGTATTACCGGTGCCGGCCGTCAGGGCAAAATTGATCTCCTGTTGGCAGAAAACAGTGAGAACTTCAAGGCATATGCAACGTCGGGGCATCGTCATTTGCCGGAAACCGAGCAGGTCCTGCAGGATAGGCAGCCGGATGGTGCTACACCGGCGCGGCTATTATTTGTACCACATTTGCTGCCGATGATACGCGGTATTCATTCGACGCTTTATGCCCGTCTGACGGCACCTGAAACAGATCTGCAGTCGCTGTACGAGGCGCGTTATGCAAACGAACCCTTCGTCGACGTGCTTCCGGCCGGGAAAAATCCGGAAACCCGGTCAGTGCGGGGGACCAATGTCTGTCGCCTGTCGGTGAGCCGTCCTGGAAATGGCGATACCGCATTGATTCTCGTGGCAGAAGACAATCTCACCAAAGGCGCCGCGGGCCAGGCAATCCAGAACATGAACATCATGTTCGATTTGCACGAAACCATGGGTTTGAATTTTCCGGCAGTGATGCCTTAGTGACCGATGCGGACTATTATAGAAAGGATGATACCCGGGGCCGTTATCCATTCTGCGCTTCGACCACCCCTTATCGATAGTTTGAAGGTGCAGTATGGCGCGGGTTAAAGGCAGTAAAGAGCGTTTCTACCAGGTGAGTCACCGGGATCCTCGCCGGTGGTACCTGCTGTCTGCTGCGCTTGTCGCCATTGTGCTCGCCACGGGCGTTACCAGCGGCTGGGTTGGCTATCTGCTCGGCGCTGAGTCAAGGTCTCCGCCCTCTCCGGAGGTGATGAACAGCGAGCGGGACCTGGAGTTGAAGATGGCGCTGGAAGCCGAAGCCCGGATGAAAAAGCAGCTGGAGACGGCAACATTTGCCGCAGAAGTGGACCGCAATGCGTTGGAAGGAGTGCGCGTGGAAGTTGCGGATTTAAGGAACCAGCTGGCCGCACTGCAGGAAGAAAATCAGTTCTACCGCAATTTGATGTCCCCGGCCGGCAGTCACAGGGGGTTGACCTTCGGTGTGGTGGAAATTGTGGATACCGAGCGGCCTCGGGCCTATCGCTTCAAGGTGGTTATGCAGCAGCTGGGAACCAACCAGAAGCAGCTCAATGGTACGCTGAGCGTGAATCTGGTGGGACGACAGGCCGGGGAGCGGGTAGTGCTGCCCTTAAAGGACGTCTCAAATGATATCGAGGCCACAAATATCAAACTGAACTTCAAGTATTTCCAGAATATCGAAGGCGATCTGGTACTGCCGGACGGTTTTGAGCCGGAACGCATCGAGCTGGAGGCACGTTCGTCACAGCCGTCGGTGGCGAAGATTGAAAAACGATACGGCTGGTTGGTACAGGAGCGGTGAGAACCGCTTCCGGAGGACTAATCCGTCGGGTTTATAATGTTAACGGAGCATACCCTGCATGGGATACAACCACACCCTTATAGCCAGAGGCACGCGCGTTGTTGGCGACCTGTATTTCTCCGGCGAGTTGCATGTGCAAGGCAAGGTCGTTGGTACAATCATAGCCGACGAAACTGCTGAGCTTGAGATTAGTCAGGGCGGTACGGTGGAGGGGCAGATTCAGGGGCCCAAAGTCATTGTTCGCGGTTCTGTAAATGGCGATATTCATTGCTATCGCCATATTGAGCTGGCGCCAACCGCCGTTATTAATGGTAATGTATATTACAATTTGCTGGAGATGGTGAAAGGCGCCCAGGTGAACGGTGGACTGGTTTTCGTGGCCGAAGAGCAACAGCGTCAACATCTCAAAGCCCAGCGTCAGCAGCGCACTTCAGCCT
Source organism: uncultured Cellvibrionaceae bacterium (assembly GCA_964434105.1). Taxonomy (GTDB): domain Bacteria; phylum Pseudomonadota; class Gammaproteobacteria; order Pseudomonadales; family Cellvibrionaceae; genus CAYNST01. Next base: position 34,887 of record CAYSTJ010000044.1, read on the forward strand.
GATCGACCGCTGTCTGCTGATTGTATCCTGTCCGGATTGCTGTATTGTGACCGATCCTATTGCTGTATGAGGTTAGTATGTCCAGCCCGCAAATGTACACCCCCAGCCCTATTTCGATTGCCCCTGGCGCGATCAACAAGGTTCGCGAGCTGGTGGCAGAGGAAGAGAACCCCAATCTCAAGTTCCGGGTGTATGTGACCGGCGGCGGTTGCTCGGGGTTTCAGTACGGTTTCGCATTTGAAGAAGATACCGCGGAAGACGATACGCTGATTACGCGGGAGGGTATTACGCTGGTTGTTGATCCGATGAGTTACCCCTATCTGGTGGGGTCCGTCGTCAATTACGAAGAGGGTTTGCAGGGGGCCCGGTTTACTGTGCAGAACCCCAACGCCGGCAGTACTTGCGGATGCGGAGCGTCGTTCTCCATTTAGTCATTTTTTGCCCCGGCCGCGAGAGCCTGTCGGCCAGGGTAGATACCACCCAGAATCACATTCCTCGCCGCGCCGGTCACCGCCTTCAGATTACCAGGCAGATTATTCAAGGTACGCATGGCCAGCCAGGCGAAGGCAATGGCTTCAACCCAGTCGGGATCAATCCCGAGTCGGGCTGTCGATGCCAGGGGATATCCCGGCAGCGCCGTCTGCAGTTGCTGGCAAAGAAACGTGTTGTGGGCGCCTCCGCCACAGACATAGATCTCGGTACCCGAAGGGCAGGCGGACATAATGGATTGTGCGATGCTGCTCGCAGTCAACTGCAGCAGAGTCGCTTGAACATGCTGTGGCGCTACCGAAGGGAAACCCTGCAGGACCTCGTCAACCCAACTCAGCGTAAATTCTTCCCGGCCGGTCGATTTTGGCGCGCTCCGGGCGAAAAAGGGATGTTGCAGTAACTTGTGTAATAAATCCCCGTTCACCTTTCCAGTGGCGGCCCAGGCGCCGTCTTTGTCATAGGGCAAACCCAGATGACGCTCTGTCCAGCTATCCATCAAGCCGTTTCCGGGACCGATATCAAGCCCCAGTGTTACGCTATTCCGGAGCAGAACGGTGACATTGGCAATCCCGCCGATGTTGAGTATCGCCCGATCCGCCTGTGACGAAGCGAATACGGCGCTGTGCAATCCGGGGGTTAATGGGGCGCCCTCGCCGCCACAGGCCATGTCCCGCCTGCGAAAATCGGTTACCGTGGTAATGCCTGTCAGCTCGGCGATGGTGTTGGCATCACCAATTTGCAAGGTAAACGGCAGTGCTGCATCGGGTCGGTGCCTTACGGTCTGCCCATGACTGCCAATGGCGGTAACCTGTTCAGGCTGCAGGCCGGCACGGGCAATAAGCGTCAGCGCTGCCTCGCCGAAAAGGTTCCCCAGTTCGCGGTCCAGCTCACCGAGTCGATCAATTTCGTTAGTGCCCGGGTTATATAATTCAAGAATTCTCTGGCGCAGCGCGGGGGGAATGGGTAACCCCAGGGCTTTCAGCAGTCGCGGTTTGCCGTCGTCGAACTGAACCAGTGCAGCATCGACTGCATCCGCACTGGTACCGGAGATAAGCCCGACAAAGGCACTCACAACGAATGGGTATTTTGCGCTGGATCTGCCGCAGCCATGCGTGTACTGCTATCCAGTTCGGCCAGCAGCGGTTGAGTCTTCGAATAGAAGCGGGGCAGTTCAGCTTCCGCAATGGCTTGGGCCTTGGGCAGCTTTTGTATGATTGTGCGAGGATCGCGATGCACGCCGTTCACCAGAAACTCGTAATGCAGGTGGGGCGCCGTTGAAAAGCCTGTAGAACCGACAGTGCCAATAGCCTGTTTCTGTTTTACCCGGTCACCCGTTTTGACGTAGCGTTTGTCAAGGTGCAGGTACTTGGTCTGAATATCCGCGCCGTGCTGAATGATGACAAAATTGCCGTTGGGTGTAGTGAAGCCAGAGCTCACCACGCGCCCGTCGCCGGACGCCCAGACCGGCGTGCCCCGATCGGCTGCATAGTCCGTACCGCGGTGAGGCCGAACGGTTTTGTGAATCGGATGCAGTCGACGCGGATTGAAATTGGAGCTTATACGGCGAAAATCCAGCGGCGCCCGCAGAAATGCCTTGCGCATGGCATTGCCAGTGGGCGTGTAATACTCGGCGCGCCCGCTTTGGTCGACGTAGCGCACCGCCCGGAAGGTATTTTTCTGGTTGACAAACTCGGCGGCCAGTATGTTGCCGTTGCCCAGATGATCGCCATCCAGAAAGGTTTCTTCGAATACAATAGTAAAGCTATCACCTTTTCGAATATCCAGTGCGAAATCGACATCCCAGCCGAATATACCCGCCAGCTCCATGATCAGCTGTTCGCTGATTCTTGCGTCCATGCCGGCCTGATACAGGGAACTTTCAATGGTGCCACTGCGCATTGCGGTACGGACATCCGGTGTGCTTTCCAGCAGTTCGAACGCAAACCGACTGTCGCCGTCACGCCGGAAAACCTGTTTCTGCAGTCTGTTGATATTGTGTTCGAGCTGTATCAGCCGCTGATTCTCATCGAGATTGAAAACAAAAGTATGACCGGGGTGAAGACGGGCAAGCGATTTTGCTTCCTTGCAGCCATTGAGCAATTCGAACATGTCGCGGTCTTTAAGGCCGGCGCGTTTAAAAATAGCTGACAGGTTGTCGCCGCTCTTGACCTGGATTTCAAGCGTCTGTAATTGAACCAGGTCAATTTCGGGCGATTCAGCGGCAAACACATCGGGTGCCAGGGCAGCGTCCTCTGTCAGGGGAGACTCCTGCAGCTCGGGCAAATCCAGAGAAACGACGGTTCTGGATGCGGCGGCCTGTTCAAAAGGCAACAGGGTGACAATGCTGAAGGCGGCAGTCAGGCCCGCAGCGACAATGATTGGCAAGCGTCGGGGAAACAACCTGGCCGGGGCAAACGTTCTGGAAGACCTGGCCCGCGGTTTAATGGGATCTAGTGAGCTCATAGGTAACTTGGTGTCGTCCATAGTCTGTGCGCGCAACTCGTTTGTTTATATCAAAAAAAATCGGGCAAATCACGCCCGCTACTAAATAATAGTCGCTTTCATACCCAAAATGCAGGTAAAAACTTGTTTTTGGGATTCATTTCGGTATCTTTGCGACTCTTTTATTTGCAAACCTCATATCAGGGTGATGAACGATTATGTCGGCTGTTGATGCAAACCTGCTTCAGGATCTCCAAAAGCGTGGTCTGGTGGCGCAAATGACCGGGGACACGCAATTATACGAACATTTGCAGCAGGCCCGTACGCTCTATTGCGGATTCGATCCCACTGCCGACAGTCTACATATCGGCAGTCTCGTCCCGCTCTTGACACTTAAACGTTTTCAGCTCGCCGGGCACAGGCCATTGGCACTGGTTGGCGGAGCCACGGGACTCATAGGGGACCCCAGCTTCAAGGCCGTCGAGCGCAAACTCAATTCCGCCGATACTGTTACTGCCTGGGTAGACAAGCTTAAACAACAGATTTGTCGATTTGTTTCATTTGATGACACGGAATCCAGTGCAATTGTCGTCAATAACCTTGATTGGGTCGGGGCCATGAGTACACTCGACTTTTTGAGGGAGGTCGGCAAACACTTTTCGGTCAACAATATGATCAACAAGGAATCCGTACGACAGCGGCTAACGAGGGACGGTGAGGGGATATCCTTCACTGAGTTTACTTATATGCTGTTGCAGTCGCTGGATTTTGCTGAGCTGTTTAAAAGTTACGGTTGTACGTTGCAGATTGGAGGGTCGGACCAGTGGGGCAATATAACCGGCGGCACAGATTTGACGCGGCGTCTGCATGGCGGGCAGGTATTCGGACTGACACTGCCGCTCGTTACCAAAGCGGATGGCACCAAGTTCGGCAAGACGGAGGCCGGGACAATCTGGCTGGATGCGGACAAAACCTCTCCGTACGCTTTCTATCAGTTCTGGATCAACACCGCCGATGCGGACGTATACCGGTTTCTACGGTACTTCACGTTTCTTGATGTGGAGGCAATCCAGGCGATAGAAGACGCAGACCGGGAATCCGGTGTGCGACCAAAGGCCCAGGCCATCCTGGCGGAAGAAGTGACGCGGCTTGTTCATGGGCAGGAAGGGCTCGACGCCGCCAGGCGCATTACGGAGACTTTATTTTCGGGTGCGGTGGAGTCGTTCAGCGAAGGTGATCTTGAGCAGTTGAAGCTCGACGGGTTACCGTTCAAATTGCTGCGGCGGGATGCCCTGTCTGGTATGAGTCTGACGCAATGTCTTGTCGAATGCGGACTGGTCAAATCCGGCAAACAGGTGAAGGACGCATTGGGTCGGGGAGCCGTTGTGGTCAATAGTAGCCGGCCGGGCATGGCGGATAACGTCGACCTGGCTGCGGTATTCGATTCTGGAGCGGCGCTGTTTGGCCGATTCTATCTGGTCAAGCTGGGCAAGAAGAGTTACCAGCTGTTCGAAGTTCAGTAACGAAACCCGCGCAGCTAAAGGCCTGGCGCGCGGTCGCCAGGTTTGCAAACAACTATTTTCACTCCGGAGGAAAAAAAGAGTTGCCAGTAAATTTTTTCTGCGTATAATGCGCACCCTCACCAGCCAGTGACTGGTTGAGGATTACCGGATCAGCTTTCGTCTGATTCAGGTGAAGCCCCTAGCGGCATGTTCTTTAACAATCTGTCAAGCAAAGCGTGTGGGCGCTTGTGTGGACTTGGAGTTAACAAGTTAGAAGCA
>CAYSTJ010000045.1:0-38106 GCA_964434105.1 uncultured Cellvibrionaceae bacterium
ACATTGAGCTAATAAAACATCGGGAAATCTCATTGCTATTCAAGCATGTTTTGGATGACTATACTTACCCTGTGCACGCGGAGCTCGTCAATCCGTTTCGGGGTGCATGGTTAAAAAAATAATCTGTGTTGTGATTTACCGGATTGGACAAGGAAACCCAGGGGGGAATATTGGGCACCACATTCAATGCAGGACGTTGATCAATATCAGGTGAAGACCATGATAATTACTCAGCAAATTTATCGAATTGGGTGCTGGCTTGCAATCGTCAATTGCATCACACCACTGATCGCGGTGATAGGTGCGTACTCCATTGGCCTTCTGCAGCAGGTTGTTCCGGTTTGCAATCCTTTCTGGGAGGGCTGCCTCAGTATCAGCCGGGCGGCCCGAACCGGTGATGCTATCTTCTGGTTTCGCGGCTTGATGCTCCCACTGGTTCCGATATTCGCGGCCTACTGGTTTATGCAGGTTTACTGGTTGCGGCAGATGACCGGTCAGCATAGCTGGCAGCTGAGCACGATCCGCTGGCTCGGCCTGGCCTCCTCGCTTGCGCTGTTGTTGTATGTGAATTTCCTGGGCTCGGAAGGTGAGTTCTATCGTTTCATGCGGCGTCAGGGTGTGATGTTTTATTTTGGGTTCGCCGGTCTGGCGCAGCTATTCAGCCTGTATGTCATCAACAAATTCAAACCCGTGATTGATAAGTCATTGCAACGCCATCTGCGTTGGCAGTGGGGGTTTGTTGGCGGGCAATGGGTGCTTGGCCTGTTTTCAGTGGTAGCCTCCGCGTTGCGCCCCGAGTATGAATATCAGATCAGCAATGCCATAGAATGGCAGTTCGCTTTATTGATGGTTGGGTTCTATGGTGTTAGCGCTCGAATATGGAGCGATGGATTTCGGGGTTGAACACCGAAGAAGGTTCCGAGCCTGATTTACGGAATAACTGAATAGTATGATCAGAATGAATGAGCAGAGCGGAATAGTAACTGATCGCTCCCTTTTAAGGATATTTGAGCGCTTTCATCACCAGGAATTTCCCAGGTGTCGCCGAGGGCGAGCGGTTACACAAAAGATTCTATTTTGTCTAAACAGGCGATAAAAAACCGGAGGGGTTCCCCGCTCCGGTTGATTCCTGAAGTCTCTTAAGCTAACAAGATTTTATCAATTCGCCTGCAGTGCTTCCAGTACACCATCATAAGCAGGCTTCGGTTGCAGATTGTTGTCCCATAGGAGTGGCCACTCCGGGGTGTCTTGGGCGAACCAGCTATCTGAATCGCTGATACCCCAGACAGTAATACCACCGCGGCGATGAGCCGGCACCACTTCATAATAGGCATTTATGATGTCCTTGTAACGCTGCTTTTGGTTTTGCAGCTCAGGACAATTGTTGCAGCTGTTAATTATCTGCGGCGGATCAGAATATTCGTTGTTGACACGGATATCCAGTTCGGTGATTTTGAGCTTCAGGTTCGGGCTGACGGCCAAGGCTTTCTGCCAAGATTGCTTGATGTTATCAATGCTGGGCCAATCGGGGAGAACGTGCATCTGAAAACCGATACCGTCAATGGGTACGCCGTCGTCCACGAGCTGTTGGAGTAGGTTGACCATTGACGTAGTTTTCTCGAGGTTGTTTTCAATGTTGAAATCATTGTAATAAAGGTCCGCGTCGGTCACTTCGTTGGCAGCGCGGAATGCAGCGGCAATGTAGTCGGCGCCCATTTCCCGGAAGAATACGGAACGTCTGTAATCAACGCCATTCACCGCGGCGGCACCCGTCGCATTATTGCCATTGTCACCGTCGTCTGCGGAATCATACAGTGCTTCATTGACCACATCCCAGCTGACAATTACGTCATCATGCTGGCTGGCCACACCTTTAATGTGGTTGTCGAACGCTGCGGCGAAATTGCTGTTTCCGTCAGTGGCCCAGCTCGGCAGCTGGTAGGAACGGTGCCAGACGAGCGTATGCCCGTGTATGGTCAACCCGTAACTTCTGGCCCAGTTAACCAGATCTTCAACAGGTTGGTTCGAGAAGTTGTTCTCATTCCAATAGCTCATTTTCATACTGTTCTCGACTGACAGCTGATCGAACTCTTCCAGAACAATATCGGCCCGTGCCTGATTGGTTAAGGGGTTGCGATTGCTGTCGGCAAGATTAACCGCTACGCCCATTGGGAAGTCCGTGTAGCTATGTAGCCCAGCGCCACCGCCGGAAGTTGAGGTGGTGCTGCTGCTCGATGAACTACTGGAGCTGGACGTACTACTGGAGCCCGATGAGCTGCTGGAAGAGGAACCGGAGCCGCCCCCGCCGCACGCTGCCAGCATGCCCGCGAGTAGGGTGAGGCAACTGTATTGCCCAATTTTGTACGCCAGATTGCGGCGATTGGATACTTGCATTTTTTAAGATCTCCTCGTGTGCTAACTTTATAGGGCACTACGTTGTGCCGCTTTGTAATGGGGTGGGGGTTTAATATTCGATATTACAATATTGTTCAATCTGAAAAATGTTAATGGCGCCGACAAATATAAAAACTTGAAGCTGGTTCACGCTGTGCTAAATCGGTTCCGTAAATCGGCGATTTGGGTTGCGTTTTGTTGGTCCATGCTGATGTTTAACCGGCTTAATAAATAAACTAAGGTGTCATTATTTTATTTCATGCGAAAGTATGGTTAATCGGGCGGTGGTGCTGGTACTCGGTCATGGTTCTTTGCCTGGAAGTACGGTCCGTCATGGATAAATACCGGTGTTGAGTTTTTGGCTGAAGCGGCCGATCAGTCATAAATCGCCAAACAGGATCGTCACAGTTTTAGCAGTTTGAGTAATTGGTGATTGAAGTGCTTCGACGGGGTCTTTCGAAGTGGAGTGTAAACGTAACCGGTTAGGTTCAAAGGCAGGACGATTTCGTGGCATGATCTCCCTTGGCGCTGCGGGAATAAGTACTTACATACGATTAATGTATTTTGCGCCAATCCGTCTTTTAGCGGGGGTAGTCATTTATTCTGGGCTTATGTCGAAGGCGTTTTTTACCAGTCAGAATTTTTCCGTAGGCATAGTGGTAGTGCGGCAAATCGCGCGAAGTCGAATTAAAGCAACGCAACATAATCAAAAAAAGAGGGCGTTATGAGTTATGAAAAACTGGTGGGGCGCACCAGGATGAGTAGTACCCCCGCTGAAGCTAATCAGTATGTTCCGTCTTCTCCCGCACAGACTTGAATTCGCTGCCGTCATACCACACCGGCCAGTGATCTTCGAGACTCAACCGGTAACCGACTTTGTAGTACAGCTGCAAATCCTGGGCGGCACCGCGCAGGTCCCAATCGGGATCGTATTCATCTGATGGCTGATGATAATGATTGGCAATGTAATCGTCCGCCATGGCTTTGGCCCAGTCATAGCCTTTTTCCACATGCTGGTAGCCACCCCGGGCGAACAGTGCTGGAATGCCGATGCGCGCCATGCTGAAATGGTCCGAGCGAAAATAATAACCGCGCTCGGGCGTGGGTTCCGGCAGAACAACCCGGTTCTGTGCACTGGCGGCGTCGGCCAGGTATTCCTGCAGTTCATTGTTGCCATGACCAATAACGACTACATCCTTTACCGGTCCGTAGATCGGTAGTGAATCCATATTGATGGCCGCTACGGTGTTCTCCGGCGGGAATACCGGGTTTTCCGCGTAGAATTTCGAGCCAAGCAGGCCCGATTCTTCACTGGTAGTGGCCAGGAACAGAATAGAGCGGCGGGGTGGTGGATCAACCTGTTTGAAGGATTCCGCCAAAGCGAACATGCCCGCTATTCCGGTTGCGTTATCCATGGCGCCGTTGTAAATGTTGTCGCCGTCTATTCCCTCGGTGGTACCCAAATGGTCCCAATGCGCCGTATAGATAATGACCTCATCGGGTTTTTCGGAGCCGCGAATCAGACCGAGCACATTGCGCGATTCGACGTGGCGGACCTCTGTTTTCATTTGTGCGTCCATAAACAGCCCAAGCGATCTGGCCTGGAAGCCGGGCTGCGCTGCGGACCTGGTCAGCTCGGTCAGCGACAGTCCGGCCGCGTCAAACAGATCGGCAGCACGCTGATGCCTGATCCAACCCTGCATGCGGCACAGGTGCCGGTTAAGGTTTGCGGCCGTTAACGTAAGGTCGGCAGGTGGTGTTGGTGACGATGAGACGACTGAGAAGGGGTAACCGGCCGCCCTGTCTTCATGAACAACCAGAATGGCGGCGGCGCCCTGCCGGGCGGCCTCCTCGAATTTGTAGGACCAGCGCCCGTACCAGGTCATGGTATTGCCCTTGAATAATGCCTCGTCCTGTGTCGCAAAACCCGGATCGTTGACCAGTGCGATGACGGTTTTGCCTTTTACATCGATATTCTCATAATCATTCCAGTTGTACTCCGGCGCGACAATGCCGTAGCCGACAAAAACCAGCTCGCTGTTATTGATGTCGACATACGGGATCTGCTGAGGGGTCGAAATGACAATGTCTTTGTGATAGATGAGCTGGTCTTTAAAGCTTTTGCCCCGTATCTGCAGATTGGTCGCCGAAGGCGTGATTTCACTGATAGGGACCTGTTGATACCAGGAGTCATCGTTGCCCTGTGCGAGCCCCAGTTCATTGAACTGCCGGCGGATATATTCAACCGTGAGATCCTCGCCCTGTGTGGCGGGCTGCCGACCGCCGAATTCGTCTGAGCTGAGGATCGGTACGTGCTGGTGCAGCAATGCCTCGTAGCGGCTCAACGGGTCCGGCTGCGGCGCCGTCGGATCTGTGGGAGCGGCAGTGTGGCTGCAGCCCAGGCTTAGTAACAACAACGCTACGGGCACGGCATACTTCATCGGTCGACACCTCGGATCGGTTTGCTGGTTGTGTAAAAAGGCATTTGCACGGGTTGCTTGCGACTGCGTCAATCCCTGTGAGCGGATCATTCCAGCCAAGATCGTTTAACGCTGACCGGCTTCGTTGATAACGGCTTCCAGCAGCTTGCGCGGTAGCCGGGGTTGTGTATCTGCCGGCTTTAATTTGGTTGTGGCTGCTTGTGATTCGCGCTTCTGCCGATTGGCAGTCAGAGCTGCTTGCAGGCAGGCAATCAATTCCTGATTCAACTCGCGTTGATGATGCTGTGCGGATTCGACCAGCTCCTTGTACAACCGCTCAGGTAAATGCGTAATGGTGATGGAGCGCATGATGGTACTCATAATAGGGAAAAAACGGATCCAAAGCGTAACACATTATGTGGCTCGCGCCATGCCGAGAAAGTCCGCCAGATAATCCACCTGTGTATCGCCGACCCGAAATCCCAGGAAGATCTGCTTGTGCAGCCCGTCCGGCCCCAGCTGCACTGCTGTTAAAGCCAGAGAATCCCGATATGCCGCCGCGAGCCACCCGGGAAGGGCTGCAGCGCCGCGCCCGGCAGCCACCATCTGCAGCATGATTTCGGTAGTCTCGATTCGCTTGTGCTGCAACGGCGCGCAATGGGCTGGCGTCAGAAACTGGTTAAATATATCCAGCCGGTCCGTCTCTACCGGATAGGTAAACAGTGTCACGTTGCCAAGCTGTTGCGGTGTGACAAAGGGGCAATTCGCCAAGGGGTGATTTGCGGCAACGACCAGCATCTGTTGGTAATCGAATACAGGTTCGAAGATCAGACCCTTTTTGTACAGTGGATCCGGTGTGACCAGCAGATCGATCTCGTGAGCAAACAGCGCGCCGATGCCACCAAACTGGAATTTCTGAATGATATCCATATCCACGTCCGGCCATTTCTGCAAAAAGGGTCCAACGAATGTCTGCAACCACTGAAAACACGGATGGCACTCCATTCCGATTCGCAAGGTACCCCTTAAACCATCGGCAATTTGCCGTAGCTGCAGTTCAGTGCTGACGAACTGGGGGAGCAGACGCCGGGCGGTAGCCAATACCCGCTCGCCAGCCGGGCTCAGCCGCAGTTTGCGACCGTCCTTTTCCCATAACGGCGTACCGACCTGCTGTTCCAGCTTCCTCATGGCGTGGCTCAGCGCTGACTGGGTGAGACACAGCTCCTCAGCGGCCCGGGTGAGCGTGCCCAGCCGGCTCACGGCCTCAATAATTTGCAAATGCTGACGGTCAAGCATGATCTACCCATGAGCTATTTTCATGATATCGTGAACAAATGCCAATATTACTCATGTGATTACCGGTTTACCATGCCGTTTTACTTATTGAGGATAAACACATGGCGACTTTTACTGGTCCAGTGACGACCCACAGTCTCGGCTATCCCCGCATCGGTGCCCGGCGCGAACTGAAGATTGCGCTGGAATCCTATTGGCGCGGCGACACTGACGCCGGCGAACTCCTGGCGACGGCGGCGCAACTGCGGCAACAACATTGGCAGGATCAGGCCGGGCTGGACCTGCTGCCCGTCGGCGATTTTTCGCTTTACGACCAGGTACTTGATATGAGCCTGTTGCTGGGGAACATCCCTGCACGCGCGAGCCACACCGGAAGCAATCTCGATACCCTGTTCCAGATTGCCCGAGGTCGTTCCGGTGCAAGCTGCACCGGAACCCATGCGGGCGAAATGACCAAATGGTTCGACACCAATTACCACTATATTGTCCCGGAGCTGCGCGCGGAGACAGCATTCTCACTGAACCCCCAGGCATTGCTGGACCAGGTGCGGGAGGCACTGGCACTGGGTATCAAAGCGAAGCCGGTCATCATTGGTCCGGTAACCTATCTGTGGCTGGGCAAGGTGCAGGATGGCAGCGACCGGCTGACCCTGTTGCAGTCATTGTTGAAAGAATACGCTGCACTGCTTGAGGCGCTGGGAGAGCTGGGTGTGGAATGGGTGCAGATTGACGAACCGGTTCTGGTCACGGATCTGACGCCGGACTGGCAGCAGGCACTGGAACTGACGTACCACACGCTCAAGGCGACGCGACCCAAAATCCTTTTGGCTACATATTTTGGTGCCTTGCAGGACAATCTGCAGCTGGCGTGCCGTCTGCCCGTGCAGGCGCTGCATGTTGATGCGGTCGCTGGAGTCGAGGATGTCCCCCGCCTGGTGGACTGGTTGCCCTCATCCAAAATTCTTTCGTTGGGCATCATCGACGGTCGTAATGTCTGGAAGGCCGATCTGAGCGGGCTGCTGGATTGGCTGGAGCCGATTCACCAGCGGCTGGGCGAACGTCTTTGGCTGGCGCCGTCCTGTTCATTACTGCATGTACCGGTTGATCTGAACAGCGAGACCACACTGCCGGATGATGTTAAGGGATGGCTGGCTTTTGCGCGCCAGAAGCTGGAGGAGCTGCAGTGGCTGGCCCGGGGGCTGACCGAGGGGCGCACGGCAATAGCCGGTGAGCTCGCCGACAATGCCGCTGCCGTGCGGAGTCGGCAGGCCTCCAGCCGTGTTCGCAACCCGGCCGTCCGGGAAGCGGTGTCGGAATTGAACCCCAAGGCCGGTGAGCGCCACAGCGCCTACCCCAGGCGTGCCCGGTTACAGCAGGAACAGATCAGATTACCAGGGTTTCCCACGACTACCATCGGTTCATTTCCGCAAACCACCAGCATCCGCCAACAGCGTTTACGCTGGCGGCGTGGTGAGATCGATGAAGCACAGTACGGGCAGTTCCTGCGCAAGGAAATCGCCCACTGTATTCAGGTGCAGGAGAGCCTGGGGCTTGATGTACTGGTGCACGGCGAAGCCGAGCGTGGTGACATGGTGGAATATTTTGGCGAGCAGTTGCAGGGTTTCGCGTTCACTGGCAATGGCTGGGTGCAGTCCTATGGCTCGCGATGTGTCAAACCGCCGATTCTGTATGGCGATATCAAACGCACCGCGCCCATGACGGTGGACTGGATCAATTATGCGCAGACGCTCACCGACAAGCCGGTAAAGGGCATGCTGACCGGTCCGGTAACCTTGTTGAACTGGTCATTTGTGCGCGACGATCAACCACGCAGCGAAACCTGTCGACAGCTGGCGCTGGCTGTCCGCGAAGAAGTGCTGGATCTGGAGGCCAGCGGCGTGAAGATAATCCAGATCGATGAAGCCGCTCTGCGTGAAGGGCTGCCTTTGCGACGATCACGGTGGCAGGAATACCTCGATTGGGCTATCGGCGCGTTTCGTATCGCTGCCAATGGTGTGCAGGACACGACGCAGATCCATACGCATATGTGCTACTCGGAGTTCAACGACATTATGGAAGCCATTATTACAATGGATGCCGACGTGATAACCATTGAGGCGGCACGCTCCAATCTCGATTTACTGAATGCACTTGAGGCCAGCGCCTATCCTGGCAGTATGGGGCCGGGCGTTTACGATATTCATTCGCCCAATATTCCATCCGCCGAAAATATCGTCAGAACCATTCGCTCTGCACTTGAATACCTGCCAACAGAGCGTCTCTGGATAAACCCCGATTGCGGCCTGAAAACCCGACAGTGGGATGAAGTAATACCGGCCTTGGCGTCGATGGTAGAAGCAGCGCAGACGCTGCGGGGACCGAAGAATAGTTAACGCGATAATTGATGGCGGAAAGGAGGATGCGGCACAGGGTCCCTCCACCGCACAACGTTAATTTTCAAAATGTGAAGTAATCACCACACGGCGATGATTACGTATTTTTACGTATGGACCGTCCGGTTGGCCCGCGATAAATTGACCCTCTGCGCTTAGTGACATTGGGGGCCGGTCCCGCGGACAGGCGTGGTGCATTGGACCGGGCTGTTACAAAATAACAGAATAAGGGACGCATAATGAAAATAAACCATTACCGATTGTTAATGGCGGTTTCGGCCTGCTCGGCGCTTGTGGCATGTGGCGGCGGCAGTGGCGAGCCGGACTGGGGCGGCTCGAGCAGTTCATCTTCAAGTGGCTCTTCACCCTCGAGCAGTTCCTCGGGGAGCAGTTCATCATCTACGGGCGGCTTTGTGGGCATACCGAATCCGTCCCCCTCGCCAACCACCAGCAGCGGTGGCCCTGTTATTCCGCCACCGCCTGTTGAGCCGGAAGTGCCAGAGGTGCCGGATATCGACGCCGATGCCACCGCGTTTTATTTCAGCTACGACGAGTCGGCCAGCACGGCGTCGCGCGACCTGGCTTTCGCCGCGCTGGAATATGAGGGCTACCTCGACCCTAACTGGGGTCGCACTTATGAATTCCTGAATGCCGAAAACTTCGATCATTTTGAGCCGGAAGCCGTCGGACCCTTCGAAATTTCTATGAGACTGTACAAGGCTCACACCAACGAAATACCGGTCAATATCGAATACGACGGCGATCTGTATGCACTTGGCGTCAATGTCACGGGGCCAGAGATAGTGAAAGAAGACCGTGATAATGTCGTGCTTACCTTGCTGGTCGATGTTTCGGGCTCGATGATGTCGAACTATGCCACGGAAGTGCGAAGCGACATTCAAAATTTACTTGACGTAGCGAAGCATGGGCTGCTCCATCTGGACGAAAGCCTTAAGTCCGGCGACGTTGTAAACCTGGTAACCTTCCAAACGACCGCTGCCACAGTGCTCACAGATTGGCATTATGGTGAAGATGAACCTGCCATCCTGCACGATGCCATCAATGGTATGAGAGCTGCCGGCAGTACCAACCTTGATGCCGGTGTGTCACTGGCATACCAGGTGGCGAGGGAGTTTTACGATCCGGAAAAAGCCAACCGGGTGGTGATGCTGACTGATGCCTACGCGAATACCGGCGAAGTCAATTCCAGCGTAATTGCGGAAAACACGGTAATCAACGGGCTGGAAGGGATTCACTTTGCGGGGGTCGGTATAGGGAGTGGGTTCAATGACGAATTTCTGAATGACCTTACCGATATAGGCAAAAGTGTGTACTCTGCCATGATTACACCCGAAGACGCCGAGCGCATATTTACCGACGGGTTTATGCGTTTTATTGACAATGCTGTCACCAATGTAAAATTCCGTCTCGATTATCCACAATCCCTTGATCAACTGCAGTCAGCGGCCGAAGAAATATCGGAAGACGAAAGCGAAGTCCGGTCAACCAACTTTGCCTACAACAGTGACCAGTTTTTCTTTGAATTATTCAATAATAAAGACGGGCTGGATGTGGAAGACGAAATGACGTTGACTGTGTATTTCGACGATGCCGACGGTGAGCAGACCAGCGTCTCGCTTACCCGACCGGTAAATGAACTGCTGACACTTGACGATGCGCAGATTAAATCGGCAGCCATGGTAACACGTCTGGCGCAACTGATTGGACGCGATCTGAGTTGCGATGAAGTTCTCTTCAGCGGCTTGTATGAGCAGTCGATTGATACCGCGATATTTTCCGATTACCAGCAGGCTGTAACGCGCTATTGTGAGAGGGACGACGTTTCGGTTATCACGCCGCCACCCCCGCTGCCACCGACACCAGTGCCGGGCAGCTCTTCATCGTCAACGTCATCAAGCACAGGGTCTTCTTCTTCGAGCAGCGGTTCGACATCCAGTAGTGGCGGTGCTAGGGATGGCGAAGTTTCGGTGCAGTGATAGTGATCTGGAAGGCGTAGAGAGCCATAGCGATCCGTTGGATCGCTAATCCAGAATATCTACGTGAGCTGCTCAGCTTAAAATTCGCGCAAAACGTGCTGTACTGACCCGTTGGTCGAAATAGTCAGATGGCTATAGCGTATTTGAATAACTCGGCTAGGCGTGATCTTATTCAATACCGCTTTGCGATCATACGGATATACTGCCACAATAATAAAAAACATTGCCGTTGTCAGGAAGCAGTCGATATGTGTCCGTGTTTAGATAATTCCAATAAAAAAGCCATAGCCTGCGTTATCCTCCCTACGTACAACGAAGCCGACAACATCGAAGCGAGCATACATGCTGTTTTCAATGAGCAGTCGGCTGTCAGTACCCACCAGTTGGCTATTCTGGTGGTTGATGACAACTCGCCGGACGGTACCGCTGACATCGTAGAACGGTTGCAGCAGGAGTATGCAGGCCTCCACCTTATCACAGGCGAGAAACGCGGCCTGGGTGAAGCCTACAAGCGGGGCATGAGTCATGCTTTGGAGCTTTTGGATCCCGATCTCGTCTTTGAGATGGATGCTGATGGTCAGCATGACAGCACCATGATTCCGTTGTTTATCAATCTTGCCAATCACGGTTTCAGTGTGGTAATCGGCTCCCGATTTGCGCTGGGCGGCGAAACGCCGGATTTCTCTCTGTGGCGGAAATTTCTTTCCCGGGTCGGAAACTTTCTGGTGCGCTACCTGGGCGGAATTTCCCGCATCCACGATTCGACCTCCGGCTACCGTTGCATCAAGGCAAGCCTGTTACCGGCGTGCAATATGGATTTTCTTTCGACTCGCGGTTATTCTTTCCAGTCGTCACTTTTATGCGAGCTGGTCCGGAATGATGCCAGAGTTATTGAAGTGCCGATTATATTTCCAGACCGGAAAGCGGGTACCTCTAAACTTTCGTTCCGTGATCAGGCGGAATTTCTGCTGAATATTGTGAAAATACGGTTTCGTAATTCGGAAGAGTTTATTAAATACTGCGTTGTTGGAACGTCTGGCGTCCTGATCAATCTGGGCTTTTATCTGGTCTTTACAAGAGTTCTGGGTATGGAGCCCATGAGCGCGTCGCCAGTGGCTATCGAAATCGCCATCCTGTTTAACTTTTTTCTGAATCATTTATGGACTTTCAAAATCAGGCGTTCGGTCGGTCGCCTGCGGAAAAAGTTTGTCAAGTTTCATCTGGTGGCCGGCGCTTCCGGCGTATTGAACTACCTGGTATTTTTGGTGCTGTTTCGATCGCTTGGCATTAACGATATTCTGGCCAATTTGGCCGGCATTGCTGTTGGAACGATTTTTAACTACTCCCTTAACTCGTTTTGGACCTGGCGACGGCCGACTCTGGAGCCGGAAGACGACCTTGCGCCGACAACAGGGAAACCGCAACAGGAATATACCGGCGAGGGACGACGCTAATGCAAGCTGATGCAATAGACAGAAAACGGGAGTGGTTTCGGTTTGATCTTAACCTGGATACCCCCTTCGGGTTTGTTGCAGCTTTCGGATTAAGCCTGTTTTTACAGTACTGCTGGCTGCATTATTTTCTGGGCGCCAGTATTGGACAGTTGCACTTGATCCCGGGAAGTATCACGCAGTTGCTGGTAACTGCTTTTGCTGCGCTGGCCTGGAAGAGCACTACCAGGCAGCATCTGTTTCTGCTCGGCTATACCGTTCTGGCGTTGCGCCTGCCGGTCAGTGTATCGGAGGTATTCTTGTGGCCGGTGTGGCTCGTTGCACTGGGGCAGTTTGGCTGGATATTGCATTGGTGCTACCGCAAGCTCGCGACAGAAGGTACAGGGCGCTACCTGCTGTTGGCAGCGGGCATTGTTTTATTCAATGCCTTTACCCATCTTGGGCTTGAATCGCCTTTTACCCATACATTTCGGTTAATTGTCAACGAGAGCGCCGATTACCACGGCGTGGACAATGACCAGTCCTGGATTTGCGCCTACGACGGAACACCTCACGCGGTGCAGTGTGATGCACGGCATTTTATCGCCTCGGAACTGATTTTTACCGATACGGACTATGACCCGTCATTCTCAGTGGTGCTTAGCCGCTTCTATCACGGTTATCTGAACTCCTTGCTGGGGACCGACGGCTGGCGCTGGCATGCCAGCCTCGCGGTTAATATTTTCAGCTGGTTGCTGGCGGTGCTGGCACTGTTTCGTCTGTGCCGGTTGACGCAGCTCCCGGAAGTGGTGGCAGGGGCCGTCGTATTAAGTGCTGCCTCTGCCTGGGGGTTTGTCAGTATGGTGGCTCAGCCTGGGCCTTACTTGCTGTCCTTCGCATTTTCCCTGTATGCATTATGGGCGGTGACAGAATGGGTGCTATCCGAAGACAGGTGCCTGCTGAAACGGGTACTGCTTCTGTCTGTTTCAATACTGTCCATTGCCGTGTATGAGGCGTATCCCATTAGTCTGGCCTGTGTCGTCCTGCTGGTTTTTTATCGGCACTACGCTGCTGCGGTCCTGCTGGCGATTGGTCAAATAATACTGGTAGTGGTCTGGAAAAAAGTTGGACTGGAACTGATCGTTGGAACCGCCGGCGATTTGAACTCATTGAGCAGCGGCATTTCGAATATTTCCCACGATATCCGGACATGGCTCAGCGCTGTAGCAAACCTCGATTTTATAAAGGTGGCGATGTTTATCGGCATCGGTACCCTGGCCTGGTTATTTGGCAATCTGATTATCGGCGCTGTGGCCGGGGGATATACGCTTGTCAGACATCGGTACCTGGCCATGCAGCGTGGCAGGCCTTCGCAGGTTTTCTGGTTGTTGCTGCTGTTAACCAACCTGCTGGTATTGGCTGCAATGATTTTTATCGTCCCGCAAACCCTGCACTGGTCGCCTAAAACGGGTATGCAGCCGCGACTGGCATTTTTTAGTTTTGGTATTAACCTCATGGCGCTGTGTTACTTGTTCAGCGTCAGCAAGCCACGCTATCTGTGGACTATACCGGTTGCTTTTCTGGTGCTGGCCAATATCGATAAAACCGGTTTCGCATCCGTGGCCATGCTATTCGATTATGGCGCCATTGGGTGGTATTGGTATTAACGCGTGTTCCCCGGGGTCAGGAACGCAGGCGCGCCGTGGCCCACAGTATGCAAAAAAACAGCGAGGCCACAAGCACAATGCCCGGGCCTGCCGGGGTATCCAGGTACCATGACAGCGCCAGCCCGATAATGACCGCACAACCGCCGATCAAGCTGGCGCCCGCGGCCATACCCTGGGGGCTGCGACTGACCTGTCGGCTGGCAGCCGCCGGGATGATCAACAGCGCTGTGATAAGCAGAATACCCACCACTTTCATGGCAAAGGCAATCACCAGCGCAATCAGAACAACCAGCAGAATGCGCATTTTCTCGATAGCGACACCTTCAACCCGGGCCAGTTGCTCATCCAGCGTGGCAAGCAATAACGGTTGCCAGAACCGATAGAGCATGCCCAGCACCGCAACCGCGATCAACCAGATCCAGATGACGTCCCGTATCTGAACCGTTAGCAGATCACCGAACAACAGTGCGTACAGGTCAATGCGGGCGTCGGACAGCAGGTTTACGCAGACCAGACCGGCTGCCAGCGCCGTATGCGAAAGGATGCCGAGGAGTGTGTCCGACGCCACGGATTTGGTGCGCTGCAGGACGACCAGAACCAGCGCCAGAATCACGCTGGTAGCGACCACCGCAATTTGCGGGTCTATCTGTAGAAACAGGCCGATACCGGCACCCAGCAAAGCTGCGTGCGCCAGGGTATCGCCGAAATAGGCGAGCTTGCGCCAGATGACAAAAGCGCCGAGCGGGCCGGTCATCAGTGACACACCGACACCCGCCAGTATTGCAAGTAACAGAAATTCAGGCATCGTGATGGTGCCCGCAGGAAGACCCTTCGACGACATCACCGTGCAGGTTATGCGCGTGGTCGTGGTGGTGGGTATAGACGGCGATATCTGTCGCTGTTTCCCGGCCGAACAGCTGTAGAAATTCGGGGTTTTTACTGACGTTCTCCGGTGCGCCCTCGCAACAGATATGACGGTTCAGGCACACAACCCGATCCGTCTGGGCCATGACCAGGTGCAGATCGTGGGATACCATAAGCACACCGCAGGCTAGTTCGCTTTTTATCTCGGAAATAATCCGGTACAACTCGGCCTGCCCCACAATATCAACACCCTGAACGGGTTCATCCAGGACCAGCAGTTCGGGGCGGCGCAACAGCGCACGCGTCAGTAAAACGCGTTGCATCTCGCCGCCGGACAGCGTCTGCAGCTGGGAATCCAGGAGGTGCCCGACGCCCAGGCGGGCGCTGCTTTGCATCAGCGCCGCCCGGTCGCCGCCCGCCAGTTGCAGAAATCCGCGCACTGACAGGGGCAGGGTGCCGTCAAAGCGCAGATGCTGTGGCATGTAGCCAATGCGCAGGCGGGGCCGCCGCCGGACTTCGCCCCGGGTTGGTTCCAACAGGCCGACAATCAGATTGACCAACGAACTCTTGCCGGCGCCATTGGGGCCGATCAGCGTCACGATCTCGCCGGCATGAATAGTCATGCTGATATCCTGCAGCACATGATTGCCACTTTGCTGCCAGCTGACATTGCTGAGTTTGATTAGATAGTCGGGCATGGTTTGATCGTCCGGCATGATCGGGTCAGGTTAACGGATGCATTGGGCAGCGCGTTGGGAGACCCTGAATGCTAACCAATTGCGGTATCGCATGGCCAGCGTCAACAGCCTTACCGGGCCGGGTTGGCGTTGGGTAGGGCGGTTGGCCCGCATAAAACCGGCTAAACGACTCGCAATTGACGTCAGATATAGCATAATGTGCGCCCAATTTTATGACCGTCATGCCATGAAACTCGCTCTGTTCATTTGCGTCGTACTTTGCGTCAGCGTATCCTGCAGCCGCCCGGAACAGGCGCCGCCGCAGGTACTGGCCTCCATCCGACCGCTGACCCTGTTGGTTACAGACCTGCTGGCTGGCACGGAAACCGACGCAGTGTACACGCTGTTGCCCGGAAATGCTGACCCCCATAACTATTCACTGCGCGTTTCCGACCGAAAAGCGCTGCAGCAGGCCCGTTTGATTGTCTGGGTGGGGCCTGATATGGAGCGTTCGCTGGCCAGGCCGCTGGCCCGGCGAGCCAGTGACACCTTGCAACTGATGACCCTGCCGGGGCTGCACTGGCCGGCGGACGATGCGCACGGGGACGACGGGCATGTTCACGGTGCCCGTGATCCACATCTCTGGCTTGATCCGCATAACGTCGAACGCATCCTGCATGCATTGGCCGAAGAACTGATTGCAATCTTGCCGCAGCATGCCTCACGCATACAATCCAATTTGCGCAATATGCAGGAGGGGCTGGCTGAGTTTGTGCGGGTTACCCGGGACCAGTTGTCGCCCATTGCGGACCGGTCCTTCGCCATCCACCACGACTCGCTCGGGCACTTCGTCGAGCGCTTTCAGCTGAATCAGGCCGGCGCAGTCAACGTGATGCCGGAGGAAATTCTCAGTGCCCGGCAGCTGGACCGATTACGCGAGCAGGTCGGCGGTGCCAGCTGTCTGCTGGTAGAGCAGGATAGCGACGTGACCCGACGTCTGGCGTCGGTTCTGCAGCTGCCTTTAATGACAGTAGACCCGTTGGCAACGTCGCCGGCCACTGGTGACTTTCTGCGGTTGCTGGAATCCATACGGGATTCCATCATTGCTTGTCTGCGTCAGCCGCCGGTTGTGGCGGGCTGAGCGGACATTGGTCCCTGGCCAATTTTGATGATTGTACCGGGCGATTTTGCGCAGGCTTATGTGATCGCTCATGAAGCTGGTCACCACGTTCAGACGCGACTGGGCATTTCCGCTCCGTGCACGTAAAGTGACAAACGGTGTGCGAAGCCGACGGCAACGAACGGTCACCACGACAGGAACTACAGGCCGACTGTTTGGCCGGGTTATGGGGTCATGCGGCCAACAGTCAGCAGGATTTTTTCGAAGCGGGCGACCTCGCTGAAGCGTTAAATG
This sequence comes from uncultured Cellvibrionaceae bacterium, assembly GCA_964434105.1. Lineage (GTDB taxonomy): Bacteria > Pseudomonadota > Gammaproteobacteria > Pseudomonadales > Cellvibrionaceae > CAYNST01. Next base: position 16,553 of record CAYSTJ010000045.1, read on the forward strand.
CAACAAAATATACTGGAATCGAAGCCATGAGTGATTTACCTGAATGCCCGCAATGCGGTTGCGACTATACCTACAATGACGGCGTACGTCTCGTATGCCCCGAATGCGCCCACGAGTGGACGCCCGGCGCCGATCCGGACCCGGCAGGTTCCGCGCCGCAGTACCGTGACGCCAATGGCAATGCCCTGCAGGATGGCGATACAGTGACCGTTATCAAAGACCTGAAAGTCAAAGGCAGCTCCCTGGTGGTCAAGGTCGGTACCAAGGTGAAAAACATCCGCCTGACGGAAGGGGACCATGACATTGATTGCAAAATCGACGGGATCGGTGCCATGAAACTAAAATCGGAATTTGTGAAAAAAGTTTAGGCCAACAGCCGGCGCAGTAGTCCAGGTGACACAGGACGGCCCAACGGAAACGCGTTCAGGTCATGCAGCACAGCCACTGGTCGTCATCGCGGCAGACATATCCGTCAACTGCCAGGCGGATTTATCCAGCCATTGGTAAAGCTTGTCCATGGCCTGCTGTGCGCAGACGGCGATGGCATCCTGATCCAGCAACCGACCTGTGTCATTGATGTAGTGAATAACCTGTTGGGCGTGGGCGGATTTTTGGTCGCCCCAACCGGTGAGGTAGCGGTATGAATGCTGCTCGTTGCCGAGATGGTGTTTTACATCGCTCAGTAGACGGTTTTCACAGCGCCAGGTCGCTTCCTTGATAAACAGAATGGCCAGGACGCTTTCCAGCGTATGCGTTGTCGGCAGATCAAAACAGCGCAGGGTTTCGTCCTGGTGGCCGTAAAAAGTCAGGTCCTGATTGAGCCAGTCAACGCTGGGTGATGCGACTCGACGGTAGGCATAATCGAAATAACTGGCGCTGATTCGTCGATCCAGCGCCTGATAGTAACTGTGCAACCCGGCCAGTGCATGCAGATAATCTTCGCGGCTCAGGGTGCTGTATTGTCCATGCAGAAACACCGGATGTATCAATCGTGAGCTTTGGATATGCTGCGCCGCAGCTTGCAGGCCGGGCAGAATGGGGGGCGGAAGTTGCATGGACGGGTTCCTGGTTCCTGTTTGCTAAAGGACATATCCCCGCGCGTGTTCCGCTTCAATATCGTCCAAAATCAACGTGATAATCTGCCCTTAGCAACATGTGAACCAATTTCGCCGGGCGACGCAAATTCTGGTTGGAAGGTCGCCCAACCCGGTAAGCGGCGGGCTATTCCGCCTTTTGGCAGCATATAATGACGTTTTTAGAAGCCATGCTTATAACAGGTGCGGGCATCTATTCGAGCTGTAAATTTTTCCGATAGTGACTTTTTTTACACGGGTATTTACTCACCCGGTTCAGTTCATGTCAGGTGCGCCGTCCCGGCATCGACTGACCGTGTCGCGCATGCTCGTGCTAAAGTAGCGCCAGAACCTTCTCCCCGGAGCCAGTATGATTTGCCTGTGCAGAATATTGTCAACACGAGTCCCTTCCGGGTCTTCCGGTGGCGATAGTGCCTGAGCGAGTCGACAAGCTGCTGGTGGCGCAGGGCCTCGCCGCCTCCCGTACCCAGGCACAGGCCATGATCGCCGATCGGAAAGTGCGCGTCTGCGTGCAAGGGCAATGGGTCGCGGTAGAGAGGCCGTCATTGCGCCTGGATGCTTCGGCGGCACTGCAGGCAGATGCGACGTCGGCAATGCAGTTCGTATCGCGGGCGGGGCTTAAACTGGCTATGGCATTGAATCAGCTGACCACCGCCAAACTGATTGCAGGCCCCCTCGAAACCTGTGCCGACGGCATCATCGCACTGGACGTGGGCCAGTCGACCGGTGGTTTTACCGATTGCCTGTTACAGCATGGCGCCGCCCGGGTGGTGGGGGTGGACGTGGGGCAGCGCCAGCTCGCACCGTCGATGCGGGCGCACGCAGCGGTTGTCTGTCACGAGGGCATCAACGCCCGCAGCCTGCCGGCAGAGCTGTTGCGGCAGGATGCGCCCGACGGGTTCGACTGGGTGGTGATGGATGTGTCGTTCATTTCACAGACCCTGATTTTGCCACAGCTGGGCGCCGTCATGCGTCGGGGTGGACTGCTGGTCAGCCTGGTGAAGCCGCAGTTCGAACTGCAGCCGCAGGATATCGGAAAAGGTGGACTGGTGGTGGACGCGCGGCGCTATCCGTGTGTTCGACAACGGGTTACCGACTGTCTGTGCACGTTGGGATTCAAACCTTTAACGTGGTTTGAAAGTGCGATTACCGGTGGCGACGGGAATCGTGAATTTTTTATTGCCGCCCAATATCGTCCCGATGGAGAGCCTGCACAGATATGAACCCGGTCAAAATCTACCTGTTATGTGCCAGCAGCGGTGGCTTGCTGGCAGTCGCGCTGGGCGCCTTCGGCGCGCACGCACTCAAGGCCAGGCTCGGCCCGGCGATGCTGTCTGTTTGGCAAACCGCCGTCAGTTACCAGTTCTACCATGTGCTGGCGCTGATGCTCGTCGCGCTCTTGCTGCATCTCGGCTGGCAATCACGGTGGTTACTTGCAGCCGGCGTGTGTTTTATAGGCGGCATCGTATTATTCAGCGGAAGCCTGTACTGGCTGGCATTGGGCGGGCCGAAATGGCTGGGTCCGATCACACCAGTCGGCGGGCTGAGTTTTATGATGGGCTGGATCATGCTGTTTGTGGCAGGGCTGAAGCTGCCGTAAATTGCGTCGATGTGCTTTTCAATGTACGCCGTATGCACAGATACCATCTTTTACCCTCTTTTCCGCCGAAAATGTTACCGGATGGAAACCAGTCACTGGAAACAGTCTGTTTACAAGTCATACAATAGCCGGAAAAAAGAACCGGAGAACGACCATGCTGCTCGAAACAGAAAAGTGCTTTTGCCCCTATTGTGGTGAGCCCATCGAAATGGTGGTGGACTGCTCGGAAGCGCTGCAAAGCTATGTGGAAGACTGCTTTGTCTGCTGCCGGCCAATGATGGTTCAGGTCAAGGTGGAAGACGGATTGCCGCGTATCATGCTGTTCTCGGAAGATGAGTGTTAGGCTGACGGTGCGCCGACCGCGCCTGGGATAATTGATACCGTGAAATTTGTGAAGCCTGATACCTTCGGGTTCTTTGCCAGGCTCAGGATGAGCGGAAAAGGGATCGGACACAAATTTTGATTTTGCACCCGGCCTTCTAAGGACCCCCGATCCAAAACCCTCCATTCCTGAACCCGCTCCTCGTTCCCGGTCCCCGCTCATCCTGAGCCTGTCAGAACACTTGAGCCCGCCAGAGGCCTGGTTGCGGTCCCTTGATAGCAGGGACTTTGATTATCAGTTTTTGCACAAGTCGCCGCGCCGGGCGATACTGGGATCGTTTAACGGATTCGCCCGCCAGATGCCCAAAGGCATCTGACTCACGGCGCCATTCGCAGAGCCACACATAAAGGTCCGAACCATCAAGGGACGTATTCATGACCAGACTCCGACAGTTTACCGGTGCCATCCCGTTTTTTATCGCAATATTTTTGAATGCCTTTGTGGATCTTGGCCACAAAATCATTGTGCAGAATACGGTGTACAAACTCTACGACGGGCCGCAGCAGGTCATTTTGACGGCGGTAGTCAACAGCCTGATATTGCTGCCTTTTATTCTACTGATGAGTCCAGCGGGGTTTATCTCGGACCGCTTCAGCAAGACGCGGGTCATGCGCTTTTCTGCAGTATTTGCATTGGTACTTACGGTCCTGATTACCGTTTTCTACTATCTGGGCTGGTTCTGGGCGGCCTTCACCATGACCTTTTTGCTGGCCGTGCAATCGGCGATATATTCACCCGCCAAACTGGGCCTGCTTAAGGCCATGTTCGGCAAGGAACGGCTGGGCGAAGCCAATGGCGTGGCCTCTGCGTTGGCGATCATCGCCATTTTGGCGGGCATATTTGCATTTTCCATCCTGTTTGAGGTGTTTTACAGCCAGCATTCGGTGTTGGCAACAGAAGCCGAGATTCTGCGCGCCATCGCACCGGTCGGTTTTCTTCTGGTTCTGAACGCGGCGGTGCAGGTAGCCATGTGCTATCGGATACCCGACAGGCACGTTGAAGGCAGTGTTGGTCCATTTCCGGTGCGCCGCTTTGTCAGTGGGCGACTGTTCAAAGACGATTTACAGCCACTGGCCCGCAACCGGGCGATCCGGTTGTCGGTGATTGGCCTGGCGGTGTTCTGGTCGGTGGGACAGGTGATGCTGGCGGCATTCCCGTCTTTCTTCAAGGATCTGACCGGCAACGACAACACCATTGTGGTGCAGGGCATCCTCGCCTGCTCAGGGATCGGCATCGCCCTGGGGGCGATGGTTGCCGGGCGTTATTCCCGCAATTACATCGAGACGGGTCTGTTGCCGCTGGGTGCCATCGGCATTGCCATTGGACTGGCATTGCTGCCGGGGCTGGAGACCGCCCTGGCCTGCATGCTGGCGTTCCTGTTTATCGGCTTTTCCGGCGGCGTGTTTATTGTTCCGCTGAACGCGTTGATCCAATACTATGCCGAGGAGCACGAGCTGGGTAAAACCCTGGCCGCCAATAACTGGGTGCAGAACGTCACCATGTTCAGCTTCCTGGTGTTGTCGGTGTGTTTTGCGTGGTTTGGCTGGAGCAGCAAAATGCTGTTGCAACTGATTGCCGTGGTGGCCATGGTCGGCTGCCTGTACGTGGTCTATCAACTACCGCAGAGCTTTATGCGGTTCGTCTTCAGCTACATTTTGTCGCGACGCTATCGGGTGGCGGTACAGGGCATGAAAAATATTCCCGCCCAGGGGGGCGTGCTGATGCTCGGCAACCACGTCAGTTGGATCGATTGGGCCGTTGTGCAAATCGCCAGCCCACGGCCGATCCGTTTTGTCATGATACGTACGATTTACGAGCGCTGGTACCTGCGCTGGTTCTTTGATCTGTTCGGCTGTATTCCGATTGACAGCGGACCGCGTAGCCGGAAGGCCCTGGATACCGTGGCCGGGTACCTCAACAACGGTGACGTGGTTTGCCTGTTTCCGGAGGGTGCCATCAGCCGCACGGGTCATCTTGGTGATTTTCGACGGGGTTATGAGCGCGCCTGCGGGCAGGTGAACGAAGGCGTAGTCATTTTGCCATTTTATATTCGGGGGCTTTGGGGCAGCCAGTTTTCACGTTCTTCAAATCGTCTCAAAGCGCGGTCGGCCACCCGTCTGAAGCGCGATATTATCGTGGCGTTCGGTCGCCCCCTGCCCAAGGAAACCAAAACCGATGTATTGAAGCGCCGGGTATTTGATCTGAGCATTCATTCGTGGCAGGAGTACGCCAGTGAACTGCCGACGCTGAGCAGGGTCTGGATCGAATCGGCGCGCAAAATGGGCAGCAGACCGGCCATTATCGATACCACGGTCGACCGCACACTGAGCGGGCGTCGGGCGCTGACCGGCTCGATCGTACTGGCGCAACGGGTGCGCTCCCTGAAATCGCAGAATATCGGGGTATTGTTACCGACGGGTGCGGGCGGCGCATTGATGAATATGGCCATTCTGCTGGCGGGAAAAACCATCGTTAACCTCAACTATACCGCCGGTGTGGATACACTGAAAAATGCGGTGGCCCAGGCCGGGATCGATACCATTTTCACGTCGGAACGCTTCCTCGACAGATTGCGCCGCAAGGGCATCAATCTGGAGCGGCTGTTTGAAGACGCCGAACTGGTCGATCTTGAGGATTTCGGAAAACGCATCAGCAATATGGAACGCCTGGCAACCCTGATTGCGGTAACCGTGTTGCCGGCGGTATTTTTGAAAAAACACTTCTGTCATTGTGCGGAACCTACAGATACCGCGGCTATTCTGTTTTCCAGCGGCAGTGAGGGTGAACCCAAAGGCGTGCAGCTGTCACACCGAAACATCCTGGCCAACGTCAAACAGATTGCCGACGTGCTGAATATGGAAGACGACGACGCCATGCTGGCCAACCTGCCGCTGTTCCATGCGTTTGGTCTGACTGTCAACCAGTTTCTGCCGTTACTGGAAGGCTGCCCCATGATCTGCCAGGCAGATCCAACCGACGTCGTGAATGGTGCCCGAGCCATTGCCCGCCACAGGGCCACGATCATGTGCGGGACCTCCACATTTTTGCGGCTCTATTGTCGCAACAGCAAGGTCCATCCATTGATGCTGGACAGCCTGCGTGTGGTGGTTTCGGGGGCGGAAAAGCTTAGCGACGAAGTCAATTCCGCCTTTAAGCTGAAATTCAACAAGCCGCTGTATGAAGGCTACGGTGCGACCGAAACCACGCCCGTCGCCAGCGTCAATATGCCCGACAGGATTGAAACCCAGACCTTTCAGGTGCAGCGCGGTCATAAATACGGCTCGGTCGGCATGCCTCTGCCGGGTACCAGCTGCATGATCGTCGATCCGTCGACCTTTCAGGAATTGCCGACGGGCGAAGAGGGCATGATATTGATTGGGGGTGTTCAGGTGATGCAGGGCTATTTGAATAATCCGGAAAAGACCGATGCCGTTATTCGCGTTATCAACGATACCCGCTGGTATGTGACCGGCGATAAAGGTTACCTGGACGAAGACGGCTATCTGTTTATTGTTGACCGCTATTCGCGTTTCGCCAAAATTGCCGGGGAAATGGTAAGTCTTGGGGTGGTTGAAGCGGCCATCAGCAGAGCTTTGAACAACCCCGAGATTGAAGTGGTGGTTACCAGTTTACCGGATGCCAAAAAGGGCGAAAAGCTGGTGGCATTAAGCGAGGTCTCTCTGCCGGTTGACCGTCTGAAGCAGTCCCTGCAACAGGAAGGTCTGCCGCCACTGGCAATCCCGGCGGAATGGGTGCAGGTACCGGTATTGCCAAAACTCGGTTCGGGTAAGACGGATTTTGGTCAAGCCCGGGCGATGGCAGCCAGCGCGCTGGCAGCAACCGAGTGACCACCCCGCCCGGAAGGGCCAATAGAGAATGCAGCCGAAACGGCGGGCAGACGATAATGAACACCGTAGTCTACCCGTACGCCGGGCTTCTCCGGGGGCGCGTTACTGCTGATGCTCAATGGTCGTCAAGTAGGGCCTGACCAGCGACGCCATCAGTTGAATGTGATCCTCACGGTCATTCAGGGCGGCAATATAATGGTAGGTCTCACCGCCAGCCTTCATAAAGATTTCACGGTTTTCTCCGCCGATTTCTTCGATGGTTTCCAGGCAGTCGGCACTGAATCCGGGACAGATTACCGCGACATGACGGATGCCCGATTTCCCAAGATCTGACAGCGTGGCACTGGTATAGGGCTTGAGCCATTCTTCCCGGCCGAAAACTGACTGGAATGTGGTTATATACTGATCTTTCTCCAGCTGTAGCTGTTCGGCGACCAGACGCGATGTTTTCTGGCAGAAGCAGTAATAGGGGTCGCCATCATCAAAATACCGTTGCGGCATACCGTGATAGGACAGCACCAGCCTGTCCGGCATTCCGTGCTGTTCTACATGCTCTCGAACGGTCTTCACCAGAGCGCCAATGTACAGCGGGTGATCGTGATAGGTATTGAGAAAGTGTAATTGCGGCATCCAGCGCCAGCGTTTTAATTCATCGGCAACCGCGTCAAACGTGGAGCCGGTCGTGGCCGCGGCGTATTGGGGGTACAGTGGCAATACCACAATACGATTAATGCCTTCATCCTGAAACTCCCGCAATACCTTGCCGATTGACGGTTGACCATAGCGCATTGCCAGCTTTACTGACGGCTGATCAACACCTTGCTGTGCCAGACAGGTTAACAGCCGGTTGCGTTGCATAAGACTGATTTGCAGCAGGGGCGAACCATCATCCGTCCAGATTGCCTTGTACAGGGCCGCCGATTTGGCCGGACGTACCCGCAGGATAATGCCATGCAGAATGGGCCACCACTTCCACTTTGGCATCTCGATGACGCGGGGGTCCGACAGAAATTCGGCCAGATAGGGCCGTAATGCTTCGCGGGTGGGGGCGGACGGTGTACCCAGATTGGTAATCAGTACCCCGGTTCGCCCGGAAAAAATATTGTGAATGTCTTTGGCTTGTCCACGAAAGTGCACGACCATTCCCTCAGGGGTTGCGTGGGCTGGAGCGACTGCCATGGCAGTGGCGAGCACGGTACTAATTTACAGGAGTAACTCTTCAGCTCACGCCCCGATCTGCCCCTGCACCTACAAATGAAAGCAGCGTAAAAAATGGTCACAAACCTGTCGGGAGCCGGTTTGAACGCCTGGCCAGGTGGCTCGTGGAGCGAAACGCCGCGCGCCGTATTTACACGAGTAAACTCACATTTTTGCCTTGCTCTGCACAAATTCTGACGCAATTTGAACAGTTGCGACAGGCGCTGAATAGTTACTTACCGGATAAAGCGATGTCAGTCCGTCACGACGCCAGACGCCATGCGACACGTCAATGTCCTTATACAAAAAAGGCTGCCGTGGCAGCCTCTGAACAAAAACAGGGCACCTGTTGTTTAGCGTTCCACGCCTGACTCAGTCAGCATGTAGTCCACGCTGGCCTTGATTTCATCTTCAGAGCAGTCCATACACAGTCCTTTGGGGGGCATACCTTTAAAGCCGGTGATGGAGCTCTGATAAAGTCCGTCGATCCCCCGCTCGGCCAGGCGTGATTCCCAAGACCCCTTGTCATCCAGTTTGGGAGCACCTGCCGCGCCGGAAGCATGACAGACGGAACACTTGCTGGTGTATATATCCTTACCGCTACGGGCATCAGTACCCGCAGCGGCTGCCATGGTGTTTGCGGCGGCGGCACAGGCCTCACCGGCCATGCAGACTTCACCCACCGGTTTGGTTCGTTCTTCTACCGTGTCGGCGGCGGAAGCCGTCAGCGCAACCGCTCCACCCAGAATTAGCGCGCAAGCGGCGCGTAAAGCTCTCAATTTTACACTCACAGAATGACTCCTCAGCTAAGCATTGAAAAAATATCGGCTGTCATTATAGGCGTTCTCGGGTGAATATGTAATGAACGCAGGCTATGCAAAAAATTCCTCATAACTGCTGCTACCCCCTTGCCTAATTCGCAACAGCTGTTATTATTTGCGCCCTTAGCCGAACGGCAGTCATCTGTGAAGACTGACCGGGCCCTCGCGCAGCGAGGGGAGTAGGTTGCAGTGCGCAGCACTGCCAGAACCTGCGGTTTGGGATTAAATCAGTTTGGAAACACAAGTTTTGCACCCGTAGCTCAGCTGGATAGAGTAGGTGGCTTCGAACCACTTGGTCGGGAGTTCGAATCTCTCCGGGTGCGCCATTTTAAGGGATTTTCGGGGGGCATGATCCAGCCCTCCGGCTGTTTACCGGTTCTCTGGTAACATCTTGTCACCACCTCACTTGAATCAGGATTCATAGTCTTGATAATCTTCTCAGGGTTATAGCGAGGAGGTGGCCCGTAACAGGCTTCGGTTCAGGGGCGCGGTTAGGTTCCCGGGCCGCAGCACTGGCGCTTATCAACGCTATTCCGAATCCGTTTTATACGTCTGCTTAATCGCCTGCAGGTAAACTACCACGCGGTGTCGGATATCGTGTCCGAGCCACTGAAGTCTACGCCCGCAACGCAATCGTAGCTTCAGGAAACAGCGTTTGTCGCCTGGGAGTACCCGCTCACGAGGATGACAACCGGCAATGCACTCTCGCAATCCAGGTTCATTTGCAAATTTCGGCCGGGCAGGCCATGGAGTGGGCGTAGTCGTCTGCGGCAGCAGGCAGGTTGCTGCAGGGCAAGCCAGCTCCGCGACCGGCATCCGCGTGCGTTAGTGGTACTACAGGCGTCGATTGGGCGTATACATTAACCCGTTGCAAGGATTGTTAACAATACAAATTCCAATGCTCGTAATTCTTGTCCTCCTACCGTTTCTTGGCAGCCTGATTGCCGCGCTTCTGTCGCCCAGCGCCCGCAACAGCGAGGCATGGCTGGCGGCAGGCGTCTCCGTGCTGGGGCTGCTGATATCCGTTTTTCTTTATTGGCAGGCGGGGCAGGGCGAAGTGATACGTTACGAAGCCGCATGGCTGCCGGACTACGGAGTTAATTTTATCCTGCGCATGGATGGCCTTGCCTGGCTCTTCACAGTATTGGTGCAGGGCATGGGATTGCTGGTTGTCCTTTATGCGCGATACTACATGTCCCCCCAGGATCCGGTACCAAGGTTTTTCTCGTTTTTGCTGGCATTTATGGGCTCCATGCTTGGCGTTGTACTTTCCGGAAACCTGATCCAGCTGGTGGTCTTCTGGGAATTGACCAGTATCACGTCATTCCTGCTCATTGGGTACTGGCACCACCGGATCGATGCCCGCCGCGGCGCGCGTATGGCCTTCACCGTGACGGCGGCGGGCGGATTGTGTCTGCTGGCGGGTATATTGCTGCTGGGCCGTATAGCGGGCAGTTACGACCTGGATGTGGTGCTGGCTGCAGGTGATCAGATTCGGGCGCACGACGGTTACCTGGCCGCATTGATATTGATAGCCCTGGGCGCACTGACCAAGAGCGCCCAGTTTCCCTTCCATTTTTGGCTGCCACACGCCATGGCGGCACCGACGCCCATATCTTCCTACCTGCATTCGGCCACCATGGTAAAGGCCGGGGTTTTTTTACTTATGCGTTTGTGGCCGGTTTTATCCGGTACATCCGAGTGGGTCTGGATAATCGCCGGTGCCGGCCTGTGCACGCTATTGATTGGCGCCTTTTGCGCAATTTTTCAGCATGACCTGAAGGGGCTGCTGGCCTATTCCACCATCAGCCACCTCGGCCTGATTACTCTTCTGCTGGGTATCGGCACACCGCTTGGCATGGTGGCTGCCATATTCCATACGCTCAACCACGCCATCTTCAAAGCGTCCCTGTTCATGGCCGCCGGGATTCTCGACCACGAGACTGGCACCCGGGATATGCGGACCTTGCGCGGGCTCTACCATGTGTTGCCCATCACGGCTACCCTGGCTATCGTGGCCAGCGCGTCAATGGCCGGTGTGCCATTGCTGAATGGTTTTCTGTCGAAGGAGATGTTCTTCGCTGAGACACTGCTGATCGGCGGGTCGGAAAACTGGTGGCTATCCGTTGCGGCAGTGACCGCCGGCCTTTTCAGTGTGACCTATTCCCTGCGTTTCATCAGCGTATTTTTTGGCAGACTCGCGCCCGATCTGCCCAACCCGCATCCCCATGAACCACCGCGCTGGATGCGTTTTCCCGTGGAATTTCTGGTATTGCTGTGTCTTCTGGTGGGTATTGCACCGTCAGTAGTCATTGGCCCGCTGTTGAGCGGGGCAGCGAGCGCGGTGCTGGCCGAGCGTATGCCGGAGTACAGCCTGGCCGTCTGGCACGGATTCAACCTCCCTTTATTGATGAGTACAGTGGCGTTACTGGGTGGTATTTTGCTGTATTGGCTGCTGCGGCGCTATTACGGGCTGGCCGAGAGCGACCGCGTGCCGTTATTGCACCGCATTAATGGCGCCCGGGTTTACGACAGTGGCATGCTTCGCATCCCGTTGCTGGCGGATTGGCTGGTGAAGCAATTGGGCACCGTCCGCCTGCAACCCCAACTCCTGCTGATGGTGGCAGCACTGATCGCCGTGCCGTTGCTGCTGGGTTTGCCGGGCGTGTCGGGCCAGCCAGCTGATGCCACGCCGCGGGACATGAACTGGCTATTTGCGCTGCTGTGGCTGATCGGTTGTGCGTGCGCCGTGATGGCGGCCTGGCAGGCGAAGTACCATCGACTGACTGCCTTGATTCTGGTGGGTGGCACCGGCATCGTCACCAGCCTGACGTTCCTCTGGCTGTCCGCGCCGGACCTGGCGTTAACCCAGCTTATGGTAGAAACCGTCACCACCATACTGATTCTGCTGGGACTTCGCTGGCTCCCGCGGCGTATTCTGCCACGGGAGCTCGACATGATTCCGCCGCGCTCCGTGTGGTGGCGCCGCGCCCGCGATCTGATTCTGGCAGCCGCTGCAGGACTTTGTATGGCAGCGCTGAGCTACACAGTGTTGATGCAGGCAACGCCGGCTGGCATCTCGGATTTTTTCCTTTTGCACGCAAAATCCGGGGGCGGTGGTACCAACGTGGTCAATGTGTTGCTGGTGGATTTCCGGGCGCTGGATACCTTTGGCGAGATCACGGTACTCGCTATCGTGGCCCTGACCGTCTATGCGCTGCTCCGTCGCTTCCGGCCTGCGCCGGAAAGTGCCGTGGTACCGGCGCAGCAACGCAATCCGGTGGACCCGGCGGCATTCCAGACCCCACAGCAACAGGTAGAAAGTGGCTATCTGGCGATCCCCGCGATTTATCTTCGGCTGCTGCTGCCGATCATGACCCTGATTGCGGTTTATTTCTTTCTGCGTGGACACAACCTGCCCGGCGGCGGGTTTGTCGCCGGCCTGATGTTTGCCACCGCGCTCATTGTGCAATATATGGTGGCAGGTACTCATTGGGTCGAACTGCATCTGCATCTGCGGCCGCACAAATGGATAGCCTGGGGGCTGGTAGTGGCGTCTTTGACAGGGCTCGGCGCCTGGCTGTTGGGTTACCCGTTCCTGACCAGTCATACCGCCCACGTGTATCTACCGCTACTGGGTGAAATTCATCTACCCAGCGCCTTCATGTTCGATCTGGGCGTTTTTGCGGTCGTGGTTGGTTCGACAATGCTGATTTTGGTGGCGCTGTCACATCAATCCGTGCGCAGCCATCGTCTGCCGGGTGTGAGTGCTGAGGCGCTGATCAGACAACCTGAAAGGGCACTCTGATGGAACTGGTTATTGCAATATCCATAGGTGTACTGTTCGGGTCCGGCGTCTGGCTCATATTGCGACCGCGTTCATTTCAGGTTTTGATGGGACTGATGCTCATGTCCTATGCCGTCAACCTGTTTATTTTTATCATGGGTCGTCTGTCCATCAATCTCCCGCCTTTGACTCTGGTGACGGACGCACTGGACCTGGACCAGTTCGCGGACCCATTGACACAGGCCCTGGTCCTCACTGCCATCGTTATCGGTTTTGCCACCACGGCGCTGTATCTGGTATTGATGTTGGGCTCCCGCGGTGTCACCGGCACCGACCACGTTGATGGCAAGGAGCCGCCCGAATGAATTGGACCCAACACCTGATTCTGGTCCCGGTACTGCTGCCCATGCTGTGCGGCGCGTTATTGATTCTGATTAATGAAAAACGGCACGGGCTGAAGTTCTCCATTAATATGGTGTCCGTTCTGCTGTTGCTCGGCAATGCCCTGTTGCTGTTGTGGCTCACCAACAGCGGCTATTGGACTGACAGCATTGGCGTGTATCTGTCGGGCAACTGGGTTGCGCCGTTCGGGATCTCCCTGGTAATCGACCGCCTGGCCGCGCTAATGCTGGTATTGACGGCATTCCTGAGTGCGGCCTCGCTGTTGTATGCCATGCAGGGCTGGAGCCGGATCGGTGTGCATTTTCACTCCATGTTCCAGTTTCTGCTGATGGGTATCAACGGCGCATTCCTGACGCACGATCTGTTTAACCTGTTTGTTTTCTTCGAGGTGATGCTGGCGGCGTCATACGGGCTGTTACTGCATGGCTACAACCTCAAACGGCTGCGCGCAGGCATGCAGTTTATTGCCATCAACCTCGTTGCCTCTTTGTTCTTCCTGATCGGTATCGCTTTGATCTACGCCGCCATCGGCACACTGAACATGGCTGATCTTGCGGCCCGGGTGCCGGCGGCCGCCGCAAATGAACTGCTATTGCTCAAGATTGGCGCGGCCGTCATGACAATTGCGTTTCTGGTCAAAAGTGCAATGTGGCCCCTGGGGTTCTGGCTGCCTACCACCTATGCCGCGGCGTCTCCGCCCGTAGCGGCGATGCTGGTACTGATGACCAAGGTGGGCGTCTACGTCATTATCCGTCTTTGGTTACTGTTATTTGGTGAAGACAGCGTGGCGAGTGACTTTGGTCGCGATGCGCTGCTGTGGGGAGGCATGGTGACAATGGTATTCGGTGCCGCGGGGATGTTGGCCTCGGACGACTACCGCCGGCTGGCAGGTTACGGGTCGATCGTCTCATCCGGTACACTGCTGGCAGTGGTGGGGCTGGGGCATCCGACCATGATCAGTGCCGCGCTTTTTTACCTGCTGAGTTCGACCCTGGCCGTCGGTGCCTTTATGCTGCTGATTGAACTGGTGGAACGCAGCCGCAATCCGGTCGCGGCCATGTTGGCGGTGACCATTGAAGCGTTTGAGTTTGAGGAAACGCCGGAACAGCCGGTAGGTGTCGGTATACCGGGTGCAATGGCCTTTCTCGGTCTGGCGTTTCTCACCTGCGCACTGGTGATTGCCGGTTTACCGCCGCTGCCCGGTTTTATCGCCAAGTTCAGCCTGCTCCACGCCCTGCTCGGCACGGGCGATGCTGATTCTGCCATAGCGCCCATCAGCATCGCGCTGATGTTATTGTTGTTACTATCCGGGCTGGCCGCAACCATCGCCCTGATTCGAAACGGCGTACGCACCTTTTGGGGGTCGGGCGCGGTGTCCGCCCGACTGCAAATTACGGAGGTGGTGCCGGTGACTTTGCTGTTGTTTGCATGCCTGCTGCTCACCTTTCAGGCGGGTCCCGTTATGCGTTATCTGCATCTGACCAGCGAAGACCTGCATAATGCATCACACTACATTGATCGGGTTCTGTCAGAGCAGGCGTTGCCCGGCGTAGTAGAAACAACGGGGGGCGAGCCGTGAACCGATGGCTGCCTTTCCCGGCCACCTCGGCAGCACTGCTGACGCTCTGGTTGCTGATCAATCAGAGTGTCGCGCCTGCGCACCTTCTGCCTGGCGTGATTCTGGCCGTGGTCATTCCTCTGTTGTTGCGACGCCTGCAGCCGCTGCCAGCACTACGCCTGTCGAAACCATTGGCACTGTTGCGGTTGCTGAGTATGGCGTTAATAGAAATTGTGCGTTCCTGCTTTAATGTCAGCCGTGTCATCCTGTTCGTCAGGGCGGAAGGCCTTGAGTCCCGTTTTATTCGGGTACCGCTGGATCTCAGAAACCCGTACGGCCTGGCGTTGCTGTCGTGCCTGATCAACTCCACGCCCGGTACCGTATGGGTGGAAATTCTACCGGAAGGCCACGAGCTGGTACTGCATGTGTTTGATCTCCACGATGAGCAATGGTGGATTGATACGATCAAGCAGCGCTATGAGCGGCCTCTGATCGATGTTTTCGAAGGAGGTACCAACTCATGACCACCCTGTTTGGTATCGCCATTGGGTTCCTGCTGGTGTGCATCATTTTGGCCATGCTGCTGGTGAGTGTGCGTTTGCTTATCGGCCCCTCAGCGCAGGACCGCGTGCTGGCACTGGATACCCTGTGGATGTGTGGCATGGTCCTGTCATTGGCGCTGGGAATACGTTTTGGTAATGACGTGTATTTCGAGGCCGCCTTGTTGATGGCGCTGGTCGGTTTTGTGTCCACCGTGGCTTACGCCAAGTTTCTGATGCGTGGAGAAATTATTGAATGAGTGATCTGGCACACATGCCCGCCTGGGCAGCGCTGATCGGCAGCCTGCTATTGTTTTTGGGCGGTATCATTATTTTTGTGGGTGCGCTGGGCTTGATGCGCCTTCCTAACTTCTATCAGCGGATACACGGTCCGGCCATTACCATTACGCTGGGTACCGGCTGTGTATTGCTGGCTTCCATGCTGTACTTCACGGTGACCCAATCGCGGCTGGTATTGCACGAGCTGGCCATCAGCGCGTTTATCCTCATGACGGCTCCGGTTGTGGCAATGCTTATTATGCGGGCTGCGGTCTATCGCGACCTGCGCAATGGCAATACAGTCGCTGGGGCGGCTGAGGCCAGGGTTTACCAGTTACCTGCAGAAGATTGAACCGGGGAGAGCCGCCCGTGCTCGAGACGCGAGGATGCGAATCCGGGCATGCTCATGACTCAGGTCACACACCATCAAATTGCCCGATATGCACGCACATATCGGGGCCAGTGTTGTCCTGTGCTATTACTCAGCCAGGGCTTTTTTCTGGTGTTCAATCAGCGTCTGTATGCCCTGTTTGCCCAGAGCCAGCATGGCCTGAAATTCGCTTTCGCTGAATGGCTGCTTCTCGGCGGTGCCCTGAATTTCAATCATCCCGCCAGCTTCTGTCATGACAAGGTTCATATCCGTATCCGCTTTGGAGTCTTCGGGATAATCCAGATCCAGCACCGGCACGCCGTTATAAATGCCCACAGAAACCGATGCGACCATATTCAGCATCGGATCAACTTTCAGAAGTTGCCGGCGCTGAAGATAACGCAAGGCGTCGACCAGTGCGACACAGGCGCCGGTGATAGCGGCGGTGCGCGTGCCGCCGTCGGCCTGAATCACGTCGCAATCGAGAGTCAGTGTAAACTCCCCCAGCTTGGACAAATCCACTGCGGCTCGCAGCGAGCGCCCGATCAGGCGCTGAATTTCGATGGTGCGCCCGCCCTGCTTGCCCCGCGCTGCCTCCCGGTCCATACGGGAATTGGTGGAGCGTGGCAGCATTCCGTATTCCGCCGTCAGCCAACCCTGGTTGCTGCCGCGGAGGAAGCGGGGCACGCCCTCGACCACGCTGGCATTACACAGCACTTTCGTATCACCAAAGCACACCAGAACGCTGCCTTCGGCGTGGCGGGTGTAGTGGCGGGTAATACTGATGGGGCGAAGTTGATCGGCATTGCGGCCGCTGGGTCGTATCATGATGCACCTTGTTTATCGTTTGGCTGGCGTACCCACATCAGTGAGCGTATTGCCATGAAGATCGGCCTCAAGCAGGCCGGGACGAGGGTTTCCGGATGGAGGCTGGCGATTATACCGGCATGGTCAGGAAAACCAATGTGCTAATATGCAGTGCTTTTCATAATAATGAATGTCCTGATTGAACCTGTTCCGCCAAGGGGGGTGCTGCCGGTTCCCCAGCGACATTGAATCTGCACAGACCACACACGAGGATGACGCTTGATGCCACGCAGTATGACCGGATTTGCCCGCCAGGAAACCCAGCACGACTGGGGTCAGTTAATTTGTGAAATTCGCAGCGTCAATCACCGCTACCTTGAGCCTGCGCTGCGCCTGTCCGATAGCGTCAAAAGCCTGGAGCCGCAGCTGCGGGACATGCTGCGCAAGCGTCTGGGCCGTGGCAAAGTCGAAGTCGTCGTTGCCATAAAAATGGATGATAGCCTCGACGCAGCGGCAGAGTTCAACCTCGATCTGGCGCGGACTGTAGTGCAGATGGTGGAAAAGGTCCACGCCCTGGCCGTTGACCCGGCGCCGGTCAACGGACTGGACATACTGCAATGGCCGGGGGTGCTGCACACCCGCGAGCTCGATCAGAAAGCACTGGAGAAAGCAGTACTGGATCAATTCGAGGCCACCCTGACCCGGATGATTGAGAATCGAGAACGGGAAGGGTTGGAGCTGGGTCGCCTGATCGAACAGCGCCTGCAGGGCATCGCAGCGGAGGTCATTAAAGTCAGGCAGCACTTCCCGGAAATTCTGGCAGCACAGGAACAAAAGCTACGCAGTCGCCTGGAAGCCCTGCAGGTGGAAGTCGACCCGGAGCGGCTGACCCAGGAGCTGGTCTATCTCGCCCAGAAAACCGACCTGGCTGAAGAGTTGGACCGGCTGGAAGCGCACCTGAATGAAGTGCGGCACACCCTGAAACAGAAAGACCCCATCGGCCGCCGCCTTGATTTTTTAATGCAGGAACTCAACCGCGAAGCCAACACCATCTCCTCCAAGGCCATCGCCAGCAGCGTGACCCAGGCGTCTATTGAGATCAAGGTGTATATCGAGCAGATACGGGAGCAGGTGCAGAATATTGAGTGAGACCTCTTGGGGTTTCACTCTCGCCCTTTATAGTTGGTAGTACTGATATTGTGAAAGTGTCCTTGCGGGCGGTACCGGCGCAGCGAGCTGGTACCTCAGCTTCACTATATATCCATCCAGTCGTAAGTGATATAAGCTCCACCTGCACTGCACAATAATACCCCAGCCTCAAGCTCACCCCCTGCACACGCGTCGGGTATTGCGTGTGCGCCACTACTGATGGCGACTAAAACTCATATCGGCTGGGTTTGCCTACCGCGATGACCTCAACAGCGTTTGGTGGTTCCTGGTGCTTTTTCCCGGAAGCTACGAGAAACTACCGGCTGCTGGACGGTTACGACGGGTGGAATTATCTCGCCATGCCTATCACAGTGGATAAGGATTACTGAATAGCGGATGTCAATGATTGAGAAACAAGCTGCCAGAACTCAGGAGAAGCGAGAATGAACCCTAACCAATTGTCACGCATTGTACTGCGAGGATTCAAGTCCATCCGCGAGTGCGATCTGGAGCTGAGAGAACTTAATGTACTCATCGGCCCCAATGGCGCCGGCAAGTCGAACTTTATCGGCTTCTTCCGGCTGATTCAGCAGATGCTTGAGGGCAACTTGCAGCGTTATGTCAGCAAACAAGGTGGCCCCGATGCGCTGCTTCACTTTGGCCGCAAGAAAACCGAGCAGCTCTGCGCGGCGCTTTACTTTGGCAATAATGGCTACAATTTCGTGCTGGAGCCAACCCAGGATAACCGCATGATGTTTGCGGAAGAGAACTTTTGGTGGAACATGAAAGGCGACTGGACGATTAGTTCGGGTCATTTCGAAACCGAAGTGGACTCGCAGAAGCGCAGTACACGGATCTACGATTATACAGTTCCTCCCATGAAGAGCTGGCGCCTTTACCATTTCCATGACACCAGCGATAGTGCGCTCGTCAAGCAACGCCATGGTATCAACGACAACCTCTACTTACGCCCGGACGCCCGAAATCTGGCCGCGTTCCTCTATCTCCTGAAGGACCAGCACCCGCCCCATTACAAGCGTATCGTCAAGACAGTGCGGCTGGTAGCCCCCTTCTTTGGCGATTTCCTGCTGCGCCCACAGGCAGACAGCAAGGATCAAATAGAGCTGGAGTGGACAGAGATGGGAGCTGATGTACCTTTTAAAGCTCACTTATTATCTGATGGTACTCTGCGGTTTATTTGCCTGACCACAGTGCTTATGCAGCCCGAAGAGTTGCAGCCGGAGACCATCTTGATTGATGAACCGGAGCTTGGTCTCCACCCATTCGCAATCAATCTGCTTGCCTCTTTATTGCGGTCAACGTCCAAGAACAAGCAGGTCATCGTTTCCACCCAATCTACCGATCTTTTAAATGAATTTTCCGCAGAGGATGTGGTGGTGGCTGATCGAGCAGCGGGCTACACCAATCTGCGCCGTCTGGATTCCCAGGCGCTGGACGTTTGGCTTAATGAATACTCTCTCGGGGAGCTGTGGCAGAAAAACATTCTGGGTGGGAGGCCAACACGATGACCCGGGTTCATGTTTTCTGTGAAGGGCAAACGGAAGATGTGTTCGTGCGCGAGGTGCTCAGTCCGCACTTTCAACGCCTGAATATCTGGCTCAATCCCATCATTATTCGCACCGGCCCACAGGGGAAGGGCGGTGTCTCGTCCTACGGGAAAATAAAATGGCAGGTAGAGAACAAATGCAAGGAAGATGCCTCCGCCTGGGTGACCACATTACTGGATTTCTACGGGTTACCCACTGATTTTCCGGCTATGAAAGCGCCAGGAGACTCCATTACACGGGCAAAAGCGGTAGAAGAGGCCTTTCAGAATGATATTGCCCAGCCTAATTTCATGGCCAATGTGGTTGTGCATGAGTTTGAGGGTCTGCTGTTTAGCGTTCCGGGCGCGTTTTCCGATTGGTTTGATGAGCCAGGTGTGGTCGCTGAACTAACGAATATCCGCCGTGGTTTCGACACCCCTGAGCACATCAATGAAGGTCGAGAGACAGCACCTTCAAAGCGCATTTTGGCGGTATGCGACACCTTTGACAAAGTCGCTCACGGTTCATTGATTGCTTTGGACATTGGCCTGGAGGCTATCCGTCAGGAGTGTCCGCTGTTTGATGCCTGGGTAGGGCGGATAGAGGCGTTGGACGCTAGAGGTCTCGCATGAGGGTTATTGATAAGCGCCTGAACTCCGTTCGAGGAGCGGCGATCTGGTTGCGCTGTGTGACCACCGGGTTGATGGGGTGATGTGTCCTTGACAGAAGGGTCGATTCCCATTCTCTAGCTGCCCGGCGTAAGCCACCAGGATTTGCGGGCGGTTGAAAGATGCCCGGACTCACTCAAGCCATTGGCTGAGCTGCAATATCGGGGCGTGGACTACTTCAATACACTGTTAACAGGCGGTAACCCTACTCGAGATTTGCTGCTGTGGTTGGATCAGGGCGATGCGTTCCATGCCGCGAGGGTAAGAACGAACGGCAGGCTATTGTGGCGGTATGCACCTCACAGATTGGCGTTCAACCCGCAGCATGAGGGTGTGCTGGCCGGGTTGTGTCCAAACCCGCAGTCCACGGGGCCTTTGCAGGCGATTTGGCAACGATTCTGCGAGGCGCCCCATCGCTACCCTCATATTCCGGCCCAAATTCGCAAATGCCAACCGCCGCCCTTTGATCTGTTTGCCGATGAAACCGTAGCGGGTGGTTGGCCCCAATGGAGCCAGGGCGAGGAAGGCCAACCGCGCCGTGACTTACACATATTCCATGACGAAGTGAAACATGCGATAAATACCGCCATCAAAAATTACAATCTATTCCATGAATATCGTTAAAATTAAACTAATTGCTAATGCGGCCAGACCTAAAATCATTGAAAAGTATACGGTAAGCACCGCACGTTTCAGCTTGATTGGAAGGTTCTGATAAACCTCATCAACATTTTCGCGCCTGGCGCGCGATCGAAAAATAATGTAATGCGCATGCATCGATAGCTGGTTGCTACTTAACCATAATCCGTAATCGACGTAGCGATAACCTTCGAGTTTTTTTCCAATGTACCCACGGAATTTAATGTGTATGTAAACTGCAAAAAAAATTCCATTAAAGGAGGCGATCATTGCTAGAAAGAAGGCGAACAAGAACCAGTTATCAACCATTCAATTCCCGTTTACCTTACGAAGGTCTCATAGATCTTATCCCCAGCTTTTTCTCCACCATGCTGACCTCCTTTTGCGCCTAAATAAGAGCCTGCAGCGGTGCCGACGATACCGCACCAAAGCAAGCTGGTTCCGCCACTCCAAATGAAGCCCGCGATGTTGCAGGCAACATAAGTTCCAACAAAGCCGCCTGGTGCTCCCCCACCGACACTGCCTCCTGTCATAAGCGGCTCAACTGTAGCCGCTTGTTGACAACTCATCTTGTCACTACCGATCGTGCAAGCTTCGTGAATTCGCGTTGATACCCGTGACAAAGTCGCTACAGCACCATCAAGACCATCAAGATCGGCGCCACCTTTCGCTAACACAACGGCGGAGCACGATATACAAACTGCCCCTACGGCCGATAACAATCGATTGGCAGCCATTTTTCATTGCTCTCCCGAACTTTCGATGTCTATTGATTTGATGGAGCAACACTGTAGACAGTTTTAGGAAGCGATGGCCCCATAATTACTGAAGGCAGCGTATGCTTGGTCGACATTTTGGTGTTTTCGG
>CAYSTJ010000046.1:0-29783 GCA_964434105.1 uncultured Cellvibrionaceae bacterium
ATGTAACAACGCCGGACGGGACCATGTTGGTCGAGAACCTGCCGGGCATGGAGGCGGGACCGGGCTATACCCAGGCTGCCGTGGAACAGGTTTTTCCGGGCTTTGGCAGCAGCTTTGTTGCGCTGGCTTTGATGTTCTTCTCGTTTACCACGCTGGTCGCCTACTATTACATCGCCGAAACCAATATCACCTTTATCAACCGCAAGGTAAACCGGCCCTGGCTAAGTTTTTTATTGAAAATAGGTCTGCTCGGTTCGGTAACCTACGGCTCGGTGCACACGGCCAGTGCGGCCTGGGCGCTGGGTGACATCGGCGTTGGTGTTATGGCCTGGCTGAATATCATCGCCATTCTGATTCTGCAAAAGCCGGCACTCGCCTGTCTGCGGGATTATGAAGCGAAAAAGAAAGCCGGCGAGGATCCGCTTTTTGATCCGGATGAACTGGGTATAAAGAATGCGGAATTGTGGCATGAGATCCGGCGTAAACAGCTGGCCAGTCGTGAGGCGAATCAATAATGTTGTATACCTACATAGTCCCTTTATAGTCCCTTTAAACAGTTCAGCGGTAACGCTGATTCCGTGAGGGGATCTACCCAGGGACCGCGGGCGCCCCCGGTCGGGGTCCCGCATCGGTGCACTCGCAGGTGGTCGAGGGAGCGGGTGATCAGGGATCGAAGCTGGTGACAATGGACTGATAGGTGAGCTTCAGCCCGGCCAGGCCAAACGGCGGTTTGAAAAAGCCGTGGTAGTGACCGAAAGGATTAACCAGCACCAGGTTGGCGCTGTGGTCGACTGTATAGTCATCATCCAGCTGAACTTTATTGAAGGCCACATTCACATTGTCGGTCAGTCGTTTGACGTCGAGAAATTCGCCGGTAACGCCGACAAAATCGTCGTTAAAATGCGCCATATAGGTTTTCAGTTGCTCGGGCGTATCGCGCGCCGGATCGACGGTGACCATAATAATCTGCGTGTTCCGGGCGATATCCGAGTCCAGGGTTGCTATCCAGTTGGATAAGGTGGAAAGCGTGGCCGGACAGATATCGGGGCAGGTGGCAAAGCCGAAAAACATCAAGGTCCACTGCCCTTGCAGACGCTCCAGCGTGAAGGGCTGGTTGTCTTGATCGACCAGTTCAAATGGTTTGATAATGCGCGGCTTGTCAAACACGACCGCACCATTGGCCGCCAGCTCGGCGTCGCTCAGTACTCTGGGCGTGAGTATCTTGTTCACCAGCAGCCCCATCAACACAGCGACCACTGCGACAATAATGGCAATGGTTCGGTGAATACCTTTGCGTTGCACTGTATCGCGCGTTGTTTCGTTGGCTGTATCCATGGGATTAAATCGTGACTGGCATAATGTAGTGATCCAGCAGCATCACGACAAACAGGAGCATCAGGTAGACAATGGAATACTTGAAGGTATCCATTCCCAGCGACCGCTTTTCAGAAATGAGCAACATGACGGCGTAATACAAAAAGCCGATATTGAGCAGTACAGCGCCGGCCAGATATAAAACGTTCAGCATGCCGGTTGCGAAGGGCAGCAGGGTCACAGCGCAGAGGATTACCGTATACAGCAGAATGTGGATCTTGGTATAGCGCTCGCCGTGGGTCACCGGCAGCATCGGAATATCGGCCTTGGCGTATTCTTCCTTTCGGTGAACGGCCAGCGCCCAGAAATGCGGCGGTGTCCACGCAAAAATAATCAGCACCAACAATAATCCGTAGCCATCGATAGAGCCGGTTACGGCTGTCCAGCCCAATAGCGGCGGAGCAGCGCCAGCCAGGCCGCCAATCACGATATTCTGCGGCGTGGCCCGTTTGAGAAACAGGGTATAGATAAAGGCGTAGCCCACCAGCGATGCCAGTGTCAGCCAGGCTGTGATGGGGTTGACGAACACCAGCAGAATCGCCAATCCCAGCAGACTGAGCAACAGCGCGAACAACATGGCGCTATGCGGCGCAACCCGGCCTTTGGCGACTGGCCGGTTGAATGTGCGCGCCATCTTCAGATCGATGTGGCGATCGACCATATGATTGACTGTTGCCGCCCCGCCTGCACAGAGCGCGATGCCCAGATTGCCCAGCAACAGAATGTCCAACGGCACCATCCCGGGCGTGGCCAGAAACATGCCGATCACTGAGGTGAGTATCATCAGTGCGACGACATTGGGCTTGCACAGCTCGTAATAGTCGCGCCAGCGTGCTTGCGGCGCAGCGGTGGTCAGTATTGATTCAGTCATAGATCGCCCCATAGGCTGAGCGCACAGTAAATATGCGGTGCATGATAGCGACCAGTACCAGTAACAGCAATGCCCCAACCGCGTTGTGCGCGACCGCGATTGGCAGCGGCAGCGCCCAGTGCACGTTACTGATACCGAGAGCGACTTGCAATGCAAGCACGCCAACGAGCAGAATGGCCTTCTGTCGGGCCTGCCCACTCCCGGAGCGCCACAGGCCGATCGCCAGCATCAGCAGGACGACCGTAGTAATCACAGCACCCAGCCGGTGGGTCAAATGAATGGCGGTGCGCGCATGGTTATCAAGCAACCCCCCCAGGTAATTGGGGCCTACCTGCTGAAATATATTGAAACCCTGGACAAAATCTGCCGCTGGCCACCATTCGCCATGACAGGTCGGCAGATCCGGGCAGGCCAGGGCCGCATAATTGGAGGTGGTCCAGCCCCCCAAAGCAATTTGCAGCACCAGCACCAGCAACGCGAACAGGGTAAACCCGCGGAGGTTCTTTAGCCGGCGCTGCGCATCGCCGGCCGCCTGCCAGCCAAACCCGCCGCTACGCTGAACGAGCAGCCACAGCAGGCTGAGCGTAGCAAAGCCCCCCAGCAGGTGGGCAGTGACGACCTGTGGCCATAACTTCAGGGTGACCGTCCACATACCGAAAGCGGCCTGCACGATAACAAGCACAGACAAAACTGCCGTCATTTTCAGCGGTGGTCGCGGCTGCTCATCCCGGCCTTTGATTGCAACGATCAACATCACCAGAATTAACAGTCCCAACAACCCGGCAAAATAACGGTGTACCATTTCAGGCCACGTTTTATCGTGCTCTACCGGTGCTTCAGGAAAACGCGCTTCAGCCCGGACTACATCATCCGCCGAGGTCGGCCAGGTCAGGTGACCGTAGCAACCCGGCCAATCGGGACAGCCCAGCCCCGCATCCACCAGCCGGGTAAAGGCCCCCAGCACCACCACGACACTGGCCAGCAGCACACCGGCCAGCGCCAGTCTGTATATCCAAAGCTTCATGCAATGCTCCGTACTTCTTTAGGGTCTGTTGACGTTTCATCATCACCACTGCTGGCGGCCATTTTTTCGACTGGCCAGGCAGAAGAAGCGTGGTTTGGTGGTCCCAAATAAGCGACTGATAACGACGCCAGGCGGAAAAATGGCCCCAGCCCTTCGGGTTGTGCCTGAAAACGCGCCACTTGTCGTTGCTCCTCATTCATTTGGAGCGACCAAACCACATTCGTCGCGTCGGCATGCCGCATCACAAAATTGGCCCGTTTTCAGGCACAACAGAGGCGATGATGAAACGTCAACAGACCCTGGTGTCTAATAAAATTGGCCCACAAACTTACCGGCGTGCTTATTCTTCCGGACTGTAGCGCAGTATCCTTTTGATATCCTTAAGCAGCTGATTGCCATCGTGCTCCGACGTGTAAAACATCATGGCGAATCCGAGCTGATCGATCAGCAGATAGTAATGCTGCGTGTCCGGGTCCCCTGGCACGTTGGTCTCAGCAAGCCAGCTATCCCATTGCTCCCGGGGCGCGTCGAAGGTTTTCAGTCGGGGATGTTCGGGTCCGATACCGTCCAGGAACTCAACCCCGGCGTTTCCGGCCAGGTTAACGGCGTAACGCTCAACCCGTTCGCTTTTTTCTCCCAGACGGATGTGCACCTGGCGGGTCACATACAGGTTTTGCTGACATTGCTCCCCGCACGCGTCGGTAATCGGCAGCAGGATGCGCCATTTGCGATTGTGGCTGAAGGTCGGCAGGTCGCCCGCCGCGTGGGCAAGCATGCCTTCAATATTGGGAGCGGCGGTAATTAACTCGCCTTCATTGACCACGTCGTCAGGCATCCCGATGCCGGTGTAATAGACGACGTAGGCCGCGACCAGCGGTACAATGCTTACAACCAGTATGGCGATCAGCTGCCAGGGTGTTTTTTTGGTGTCGGCCGTTTGGGTCATGGGGATTTCCTGAATCTTTCGCGTATCACTTCAGCCAGGTTGGAATTGGCGAGCAATGTCAGTATCACCAACAACGCCGCCAACCCGAACCATTGCACCGCGTACCCTCTATGGGTGTCAGCGGACATCACGGCGGGATTGAAATCCCGGACAAAGGATCCGTCGGCACCGTCCTGCGGGTAAAATACATGTGGCCAGAACGCATGTCCGGTTTCCGCTGACATGCGTGTGGCATCTATCGCCAGAGCCAGGCGTGGCCAACGCCCGGAGCGACTCGCTTCGTCGGCCAGCATCCGGTTGTCACTCGGCAGACTCAGCTGGCCGGTCATTGTTATTTGTCCCTGCGGCGTCGTAAATGCCGGCAATCTGTCCCGATAGCCCGTACCCGGTATCCAGCCGCGGTTGACCAGCAAACTGTCACCATCCGGCAACATAAAAGCGGTAACAACATGGAAGCCGTTGTGCCCCTGCCTGGTTTTATTTTCGATCAACCAGGTTTTGTCTGCGGAAAACTGGCCCTGGACGGTCATCCAGCGAAACTCCAGTGGGTCTGCGCTTTGAGGCCAGTCGCGATACTGGGTCCAGTTCAATGGCGGCAACGCTTGCCGTAGTTCCAATGCATGCTGTATCGTCTGCTTTTGTCGGGCTCGCTCCAGTTGCCAGAACCCCAGCGCGATCAGCACCGGCAGCAATAACGCGCCAAACAGGCAGATTTTCCAATTCGGTTCCAACCGAAACGTGGTATGCGGATGGAGCGGATTGACTGACATATGAGGTTACACTGTGCTGCTGAAGTTAATTATCCTGTTCCTGTTCATTGCCATGCTGGCGAGTCTCAGCAGCGGCCTGTTTTTTCTGTTGAAGGATATGAACCTGCCTGAATCAAAGCGCGCGCTCTACGCACTGGGAATCCGGATCGTGTTGGCGGCTACTTTGATCGCAGTGATCCTCTACGGATTCTATACCGGTCAGCTGGGCAGTGCTGCACCCTGGGACAGGGCATTACACCCCGCCCAGCAGCAATCTGCCCCATAAAATTAGCCGAAGATATAAACCAGAATAAACAGTCCGAGCCATACGACGTCAACAAAGTGCCAGTACCAACTGGCCGCCTCGAAACCGAAGCAATCCTTGCTATTGAAGTGGTTTTTCCAGACTGACCGCACCAACATGACCAGCAGAATGAACGTGCCCATGGTGACGTGCGCGCCGTGGAACCCGGTTAGCAGGAAGAACGTAGCACCATAAACACCGGAGTCCAGTGTCAGGCCCAGTTCCTGGTAGGCGTGAATGTATTCTTCAACCTGCAGGAACAGGAAAGCGATACCGCACAGCACCGTAATGCCCAGCCACAGGTTGAATTTCTTTTTGTCGTCGTTTTTTATGGCAACGTGCGCAACGTGCACGGTGAAACTGGATGCCAACAGAATAATGGTGTTCCAAAGCGGCAACCAGGTGAACATGGCTGCAAACCCCGGGAAACTCATATTTTGTTCCGGTCCGCGGTGAACCGCATTCTCGCCGTTCACGGCCATATCGGGCGTTACCATCAAGGGCCAGTCCGGGCTAAAGCCGGGCCACAACAGGTCACCGGTCGGACCATGCCCCAGATCGGGTACTACAAAAAACCGAAGATAGATCAGCGCAGCAAAAAAGGCCCCAAAAAACATCGCCTCGGAAAAAATGAACCAGCCCATACCCCAGACGTATGACCGCTTGAGCTGGGCGGAATTCAGTCCGGCCATATTCTCATTGATGACCGAACCAAACCAGTTCCACAGCACCCCGGCGAACAGCATAAAGCCCAGGATAAAAATGAAATGGCCGTTTTCGACTTTATTCATCCATGCGCCCAGACCAAATACGGTCAGGAACAGTGCCAAAGCCATCAGTAAGGGGTATTTACTTTGCTCCGGTACATAATAAGAGCTTTGATGATCCATTGTATTCACTCCGCTAATAAAAATAATCGGTTGCGGTACACATTCCGGCTCATGGAGCGACTGCAGCCACCGGTTGAGCCCGTTCGGTTATATCAAACAGGGTATAGGACAGGATTATGGTGCGGACCTGTTTTGGCAGGTCCTGGTCCACGACAAACTGCAACCCGAGATCGGCGCTTTCCCCGCCCTCCAGCGGCTGGTGATTAAAGCAGAAGCACTCGATTTTGTGAAAATAATTCACCGCATTGTATGGCGTTATACTGGGAACCGCCTGCGCAATCATGGCCCTGTCCGACATATTCCGGGCAAAATAATTGATAACTTTCTTTTCACCGGGATGCACTTTGACTTCGAAATTTTGCGGCCGAAACTCCCAGGGCATCTGATCATTGTGGGTGGCGACAAATTTCACGGTCACCGTGCGACTGGTATCCACTGTGGTTTCGACTGCCTCGTAGGCTCCCCCGACCTTGCGTAACCCGGTTACTTCACATAACAGGGTGTACAAGGGCGGCATTACCCACAGAGCAAAGACAAACATGGAAACAGCCAATCCGATCAGCTTGATGACAGTCCAGCTATTCGCCTTTTTGTAGTCGTTCATCGCAGTCTATTTTACCTCTGGTGGTGTGCTGAATGTATGGTACGGCGCCGGCGACGGCACGGTCCACTCGAGACCATGCGCACCTTCCCATACCTGAGCCGTGGCTTTACGGCCACTGACAATGGTGCGAATCACGATATAAAGGAACAATAATTGTGCGGCGCCAAACAGGAACGCACCCACCGAAGAAACCATGTTCCAGTTGGCAAACAGCGGATTGTAATCGGGAATACGGCGCGGCATGCCGGCCAGGCCCGAGAAGTGCATGGGGAAAAACGTCACGTTAAGACCGATAAATGCCAGCCAGAAGTGCGCTTTACCCAGTGCTTCACTATACATATTGCCGCACCATTTTGGCAGCCAGTAGTACACTGCAGCCGTTATCGAGAAGATCGCGCCAGGCACCAGTACGTAATGGAAGTGCGCAACCACAAAGTAGGTATCGTGATACTGGAAGTCCGCCGGCGCGATGGCCAGCATCACACCGGAAAACCCGCCGATGGTGAACAGAATGACGAAGGCAATGGAAAACAGCATGGGCGTCTCGAACGTTATTGAGCCACGATACATTGTGGTTACCCAGTTGAACACTTTCACACCCGTCGGAACCGCGATCAGCATAGTGGCATACATGAACACCAGCTCGCCGAACAGTGGCATGCCAACCGTGAACATATGGTGTGCCCACACAATAAAGCTGAGGAAAGCGATGGAAGCTGTGGCATATACCATGGACGCGTAGCCGAACAGGGGCTTGCGGGCAAAGGTCGGGATAATGGCGCTGACCACACCGAAAGCCGGCAGAATCATGATATAAACTTCCGGGTGGCCAAAGAACCAGAAAATGTGCTGGAACAGTACCGGATCACCACCACCAGCCGCGTCAAAAAAGCTGGTTCCAAAATGGATATCCATTAACATCATGGTTACCGCACCCGCCAGTACAGGCATAACGGCAATCAACAAAAACGCGGTAATCAACCAGGTCCAGACGAACAGCGGCATTTTCATGAGTGTCATGCCCGGCGCGCGCATATTGAGAATGGTTGCCACCACGTTAATCGCGCCCATGATCGAACTGGCGCCCATAATGTGGACCGCGAAAATAAAGAAAGTCACACTGGGGGGAGCGTAGGTCGTTGAAAGGGGCGCGTAGAACGTCCATCCGAAATCCGGACCACCACCGACCATAAACAGTGTGGAAGTCAGCATTGCAAATGCAAACGGCAATATCCAGAAGCTCAGGTTGTTCATTCGGGGAAGCGCCATGTCGGGCGCTCCGATCATCAGCGGAATCATCCAGTTGGCCAGACCGACAAACGCCGGCATTACCGCACCAAATACCATCACCAGTCCGTGCATGGTGGTCATCTGATTGAAGAAGGCCGGTTCAACTATCTGTAAACCGGGCTGAAACAGCTCCGCCCTGACGACCAGAGCAAAAAATCCGCCCAGTAAAAACATGGCGAAACTGAACCACATATACATCGTACCGATGTCTTTGTGGTTGGTGGTAAAAAGCCAGCGGCTTAAGCCTTTCGCAGGACCATGTGCCATAAGATGTTCTCCTTATTGGCCTTGCTTGAAGTTAACAATATCGATTGGCTGGACCTGATCGCCCATATTATTGCCAAACGCATTGCGCAAAAATGTCACCACTGCCGCCGATTCAACCGGTGTGAGCTGGTCACCAAAGGGGGGCATACCGACTCCACCGTTTAACACACGATTGAGCGCCTCCTGCACCTGACCGGTCGCCAATGGACTACCTGCAATGGTGGGAAACACACCGGCAACCCCTTTTCCGTCAGCCTGGTGACAGGCCGCGCAATTCCTGACATAAACGTTTTCACCTGTGCTGTACAATTCGTCAAAACTCAGCGTCTGTTTGGCCGCCTCAGCGACTGCGCGTGACTGTTCGCGCTTCTCTTCGAGCCAGGCATCGAATTCTTCCTGCTCAACGGCATGCACAACCACCGGCATGAACGCATGATCCTTACCGCATAGCTCGGTGCATTGCCCGCGGAAAATTCCCGGTTCTTCTATTCGTGTCCAGGCTTCATGAATGTATCCTGGAATAGCATCCCGCTTTACCGCAAGCTGCGGCACCCACCAGGAGTGAATGACATCTGAAGCGGTCACCAGAAAGCGTACTTTTTTGCCGATAGGCATATACATCGGCTCGTCCACCTCAAGCAGATAGTTCTCCGACATGGGCGCTTCGCCGTATATTTCCTCGCGTGGCGTTGACATGGTGCTGAAGAAGCTGACCGTTTCGCCCGAGTCGTCCAGATACTCGTACTTCCATTTCCACTGGAGGCCGGTAATAAGAATATCGACATCCGCATCTTCGGTGTCGTAAATTTTGATCAGGGTTTTGGTGGCCGGGATGGCCATGATAATCAGGATGAGAAACGGGATGACAGTCCAGACGATTTCCAGCGTGGTGTTTTCGTGAAAATTGGACGCTTTGGCACCGCGTGATTTTCTGTGAGCGATCATGGTGTAAAACATAACGCCAAAAACCACAACGCCGATAGCCACGCACCACCAGAAAATCTGCATGTGCAATCCATGGATTTCGTGGCTGACTTCGGTGACACCCACAGGCATATTCAATGGCCAACCCGAGGCCATGGCTACCGCTGGCAACAAGCCCGCCATCGCTACCAAAAACGGTAGCGACAATAACCGTCTAGTTCTGCTTAACATTAACCCATCTCCAACCTAGTATTAAAATGATCAAAACTGAGAAGTTGCCCAATCGGAATCGTTTGTTCGTGCGCGTCATGCAGGTGACGACTTACCGTTTGCTAACGCCGGTTAGCGCCTGTTGCCTGACCCTGCGTGATCAAAGGCCGGCTGTCCCACGCCTCTTTCTGGTTATTTTTTGATCAGTTTTAATTTTGCGGGGTGCGCGGGCAAAATTGGCGCGTAAGGAAGCCACAAATAGAAGAAAAAATCAACGTTTGTGCAAATTAATTGGCAAAAACCAATATTGCCCAATCGTCGCCTGACCTGTTCGGGAGACGCCTCTTTGGCGGCATTTCGCATGGCTGTCCCGTCACCGGTCATTTACGGCTTGTAAATTGCCTCCTATGGTTTATGTTGAACTGATCAGTAGAATAAAAGAAACACCCTGGCGCAACTATCTACGCCTTAGGCGACGCAGGCACCCATACAAAATCATGAAACACTCCAATACCGATGTTATCCGCAAGACCATCGAAATAGCCCGACATCTGGAGGACCGCAATCAGGCCCTTGAAACATACCTGACGACGGTTCTGCCCCGCCTGCATAAAGCAATCAGCCTGCCTGCGCAGGATCCGGGCAAGGCGTTATTGGCATTTGTGGTGCGCTATATCGAGCAGGTTCCGGAACTCCTCGACACGCTGGCAGCACTGATGCGTGAAGCCGATATTTATGAGAGCGGCAAAGTATTCCTCGACATTGCGGAGGACTTCTTTCTGCGGCCTCCGGAACTGGTCAGGGAGCACTCCGGCTTACACGCGCTGGTGGACAAGGCCTATCTCGCCCACCGCATGGTCGAAGAGGTCAACGACCGATTGATGATGCTGTGCAATGTTCCGCTGGCACCCATGGATATGACCCTCTCCAATATTATTGTTCACGACCTGCTCGGCGAGCATTTCGCCAACCAGCTGGATCTGGCGGTGCATTATGCCACAGAAGCGCTGTTTCAGCCGGACAACCTGGCCAAAAATGCGGCACTGACACGCTTTGTACGATCCGATTGCTCCCGGCACTGGCGCAACACACTGGAGGGCTGGCCAAAACTCACCGAACATTCGACCATATCCCTGTTGCTACCGGAAGTCGAACCCTGTCCCGCCGTGCATTGACAGGTGCAGCTTGCGCCACCGCTGCTTTATTTGTCCGGATCGTCCATCAACCGGACGGGCTTGACCTCCGCCTGCTGTACACGGGTGGACAGCGGCGCGGGTGACGGCTGCAGTCGCAGTTCGTCTTTGAAACCACAATTCACGCACTCTCTGTGATCCTTCTCCTGCTCCCGGTATACCACGATGCGATCCAGCATTCCGCATTTTGGGCATACCGCACCCGCGATAAACCGCTTGCGACCAGCGTTCACGCGCGTATACCGCTTTTTCGCAAAAGCGCGCCGATGTCCGGCTCGCGGCCCCTGAAATTACGGAACAGCACCATGGCATCCTGTGCGCCGCCCTGCTGCAGGATTTCCGTCAGAAATTTTTCACCGATCGCCTGATCAAACAGGCCGGCCTCCTCGAAGGCAGCAAAGGCATCGGCTGACAGCACCTCCGCCCACTTGTAACTGTAGTAACCCGCGGCATAGCCACCCGCAAAGATATGCGTGAAGCTGTTCTGGAAACGGTTAAAAGCCGGGGGGATCAAAACGGCCACTTGCTCCCGTACCCGATCCAGTAACGCCTGTACTCCCATAAAATCCGAATCACCGCACTCCAGATGCAATCGCAGATCGAACAGCGAAAATTCCAGTTGCCGCAGCATCATCAGCGCGGACTGGAAGTTGCGGGCAGCGATCAGGTTGTCGATCATCGCGTCCGGCAGCGGTTCTCCGGTGTCTACGTGGGCGCTGATGCTTTTCAGAATGGTCTTCTCCCAGCACCAGTTTTCCATGAACTGGCTGGGCAGCTCTACCGCGTCCCAGGCCACGCCGTTAATTCCACTCACCGAAGCAACATCGATCGCCGTCAGCATATGATGCAGACCATGACCGAATTCATGAAACAGCGTGATCAACTCGGCATGTGTCAGCAGAGACGGCTTATCTGTCAGTGGTGCATTGAAATTGCAGACGAGAAAGGCCACGGGTAACTGCAAAGCGCCGCCATCGCGGCGACGCACGCGGCAGTCGGCCATCCAGGCGCCACCGCGCTTGCCTTCCCGTGCGAACAGATCCAGGTAAAAGTGAGCCAGCGGTTCACCGTTTTTCTCTATGGTATAAAACCGGACGTCGGGGTGCCAGGTATCGCTCGATTCAGCCGCCTTTATGTCGATGCCAAACAGGTCCCGGGCCAGACTGAACATGCCATCCAGTACACGCGGCAGTGTAAAGTACGGGCGCAATGCCTCCTGCGACACTTTGTGGCGACTTTCCTTGAGCTTCTCGGAATAATAGGGGATATCCCACATATTCAGGGTTTCCATGCCGAATTCGCTGCGGCACCAGCGCTGCAGCTCTGCCAGTTCCGCCTGGGCCGCGGGTCTGGACTCTATGGCAAGGTTTTCGAGGAAATCCAGCACCTGCTGTGGTGATTCGGCCATCTTGGTTGCCAGCGACAGGCTGGCATAGTTATCAAACCCCAACAGCGCTGCCAATTCGGCACGCAACTTCAGTATTTCATCGATCAGTGCTGTATTGTCCCACTGGCCTGCGGTCGG
The DNA here is from genome assembly GCA_964434105.1 of uncultured Cellvibrionaceae bacterium. GTDB lineage: Bacteria > Pseudomonadota > Gammaproteobacteria > Pseudomonadales > Cellvibrionaceae > CAYNST01. The sequence continues at coordinate 12,172 of CAYSTJ010000046.1, forward strand.
CCCCTGGTCTGACGCGCGCGTCATATAGGCGGTGTACATTTCCTGGCGAAGAAACCGGTTGTCGGCCTGGGTCATCACGGTCAGGTAAACCGGACCGTCCAATGTCAACACCCAGCCGTCCAGCTGTCGACGTTCTGCGGCCTGACGCGCCAGGTCCCGGGCAGAATCGGGCAGCCCGGCCAAATCACTCTCGTTTTCGATGTGCTTGAACCAGCCCTGTGTGGCGTCCAGTACATTGTTCGAGAATTTGTTGGACAATTCCGACAGCCGGGTCTGGATCTCGCCGTAGCGCTGCTTGCGGTCCTCCGGTAAAGCGACGCCAGACAGTTTAAAGTCACGAATGGCATTATTGACGCTCTGTTGCCGGGCCTGATTCAAACCGGCAAACCCGGGTGCGTCCGCCAGTGCCTGAAACGCCCGATACAGCTGTTCGTTCTGGGAGATGGCCGTGCCGTATGCGGTCAAAACAGGTAAACTTTCATTGTAGGCGGCGCGCATTGCCTCGTTGTTCAAAACGCTGTTGAGGTGGCGCACCGGCGACCAGGCATGCCTGAGCCGGTCGTCCCGCTGCTCCAGCGGTTCGGCGAGCGTTTCCCAGGAGATCTCGGTCAGGTCCCGCAGCTGCTGCTCCAGCGCATTCAGATTATCCCGGGTAATCGACTGAACAGCGGGCACGATATGCTCCGCTTTAATGGCGGAAAAAGGCGGCAGTGTGTGGGATTGCAGCAGGGGATTATCGGTCATGCGTGAATTACCTTTAACTGAAGAATGGTACTGGTCGGGCCGGACGTTATCATACACCGACTTCCATGACATGAGGGCCTCCCTATGACGTCAATACGCACTTACCTGAACAAGCGCCCTACACTGGGACACCATGTTTACATTGATCCGGCTGCCAGCGTCATCGGGGATGTCACCCTGTCCGACGATTGCTCCGTCTGGCCGGGGGCGGTGGTCCGCGGCGATATGCATCACATCCGTATCGGCGCCCGAACCAGTGTGCAGGACGGTGCCGTCCTGCATATTACCCATGCCAGCAATTACAACCCGGATGGCTGGCCGCTTATTATTGGGGAAGATGTGACCATCGGCCATCAAGCCTGCCTGCATGGCTGTACGGTGGGAAGCCGGGTACTGGTTGGCATAGGCGCTATCATACTGGATGGCGCTATTATCGAGGATGACGTGGTAATCGCCGCTGGTGCACTGGTACCGCCCGGCAAGCGGCTGGCCAGTGGTTACCTGTATATGGGCAGTCCCTGTCGCCAGGCCCGACCGCTGAATGATAGCGAGCGTCAATTCTTTACCTATTCCGCGCAGAACTATGTCGCGCTGAAGAATCACTATCTGACAGGTTCTCAATAAACCCGGGCCGCTGCCCCGAATTCCGGGCCGAACACGTCATTATTTGTGGGCGCGCTATGATCCGCGCCGCCGTGCCCCGCTCCCTGCAGCAAATTCCTTATTGGTATGACCAATAATTTATCTTTGGTAACCGCAGTTTTGGGAGCGTGGTCACTGAAGTTTGCCACCGGTTCCCCCAAGCTACAACTTGATGTGTTTTATTGACATGGAAGGCAGACTTGCGGCAGTTCGGGCCGCCACGCGAACGAACACTGACACCCGGTTACAGCAACGCGTAATCCCTACAAGGTACCCTCTCTGATGAATAAATATCACATTGCTCTAACAGGTCTCCTGGCCGCGGCTCTGACGGGTTGCGGCGGCGAGCCCATACCGCCTGCCGAGTCCAGCTCATCCAGTAGTTCAAGCTCAAGTAGTTCAAGCTCAAGTAGTTCAAGTTCCAGCAGCTCAACGTCATCCGGCAGTCCAGGCGCCTCCAGCAGCACTTCCAGCAGTGGCGACTGGGGATCAGCCAATGTCCGCCCCGCTGCACTGACCGGCTTTGGCGCCGGCACTACGGGCGGTGCCGGTGGCCAGACCGTTACCGCGTCGAGCGGTACCGAAATCAATAATGCGATTTGCGGCCGGAGCAGTGATGACGAACCGTTAACCGTATTAATCAACGGGAAAATCACTCTGGACAATACCACCGCGGTGGGCTGTGATACGGAAAGCGATGAGATCCTTATCAAACGTAAATCGAATATTTCGTTGATTGGCGTCGGCAACAATGGCGAACTGGAAGGCCTCGGCATCCGGCTGGTGGATGCGTCCAATATCATTATCCAGAACCTGAAAATTCATAATGTGCTTTCCAGCGCCGGTGAAGGCGACGGTATCAGTCTTGAGGGTTCCGGCACCCGGCAGGTGTGGATTGACCACAACGAACTGTATACGTCCGTCGACGTCAATGATTGCGACAGCTCCAGCATCAAGGATCGCTACGACGGCCAGATCGACATAAAGAAAGGCGCGCACAATATCACCGTCTCCTATAATCACGTCCACGATGCCTGCAAGGCCATGCTGACCGCGTCCAGCGACAGCGCCAGTGCGGCATCCGATTTAATCACCTATCACCACAACTGGTTTCAGCGGCTCTATTCCAGGTTACCGCTGGTCCGCTACAGCACAGTGCACCTGTTCAACAATTTCTATGACGATATCGTTGATACCGGTATCAATTCCCGCATGGGCGCGGAACTGCTGATCGAGAACAATTACTTTTCCAATGTATCCAATCCCGTGGTGTCGCTCTACTCCAGCGAGATCGGCTTCTGGAATACCCGCGGGAATTTTTACGATCCGGCAACTGGTTTCTCGGCAAATACAGGATCCGGAGAAGCCCTGGGAGAATTCGGCAATGACGGTGAAATTATCGCGACAACGGGTTATCAGGTAGGCGACTACCGTTATTCTCTGGATCCTGTCCTCGATATTCCGGCGATTGTCATGGCGAACGCCGGTGTGGGCAAGATTCACGTTTCCGGAAACGGCACACCAACGCCGCCGGCACCCGGTAGCAGCTCTTCCTCTTCGTCGTCCTCATCTTCGTCATCGTCATCGTCATCGGGTGCTACGCAACCGGACACACCCAGCGGATCTAACCTGTCCCTGTCGGGCGGAGCGGACGGATCCAGCAAGAGCAACGGGACCAGTTATGGCAACGTCGCCGATGGCGATCAGAGCTCCTATTGGCAGCCCTCGGGTACCAGCGAAGAGCGAATCTCCGTCAAGTTCGAGTCCGCGGTTACCGTGAGTAGCGTGATAATCCGCGAACCGACCAGCACCGTAAACCGTTGGAGCCTGGTTAATCATGACAACGGCCAGACACTGGCTACCGGCGACTATATTGGCAATGCGCTTACAGTCAATTTTGCGCCGACCAGTCTGCGCAAGCTAAACCTGTTCATACATTCCGCTTCATCAGCCCCGATGATCAGTGAATTTGAGCTATATGGGACCGGCGCTGGCAGCAGTTCAGGGTCGAGTTCAAGCTCAAGCTCGTCATCGGGCTCTCCCGCCGCACCGGTCGGGACTGCAGGTAGCGGTGCCAGCTGTACTTCGACCGGCAGTCAATCAGTTTCCAGCACAATCGTTGTCGGCGCTGGACAGACCTATGACGGCAATTGCCGCACTTTCAACCCGACTTTCGGCGATGGCAGTCAGGACGAAGGACAGCCGCCGGTCTTCCGCGTCGAAAACGGAGCAACGTTGAAAAACGTGATTATCGGTTTGAATGGCGCCGACGGCATTCACACCTACGGTAACGCAACCGTCGAGAATATTACCTGGATGGACGTTGGTGAAGACGCGCTGACCGTCAAATCGGCGGGTGACGTGGTTGTACGCAACATTACCGGCAGGTCCGCTGATGACAAATTTTTTCAGCTGAATGCGGCCACCAGCTTCCGTCTGGAAAACTGCCGTATCGACACGGCCGGAAAGATATTTCGTGAAAACGGCGGCCAATGTTATCCCGTGAACGTGACGGTCACCGGCTGCGCGATCAACAATGTCAAAGAAGCCATATTCCGATCCGATTGCAACCGCAGCAACTTCAGCATTTCCGACAGCCAACTGACCAGCGTCAAAGAAATCTGCTATTCAGGCGGTTCTTACGGCAGCTGTAACTGACACAGGACGTCCAGCCTGTGTTTTATGAAACCATCCGGACCTTAACTCTCCGGGTGGTTTTTTTTGGCAGCGAAATGGACGTAAAAACTATCCCAGGACTGAGCGCCCCGGCTTTTGGTCGTCCACCGTACAACACACGCACTATGGAACCGTAGGTATCTCATTGCATGACCCAGGGTGAAAACGACAATCCAAAAGAAACAAAAAACAGGGAAGCCACTGCGACCATTCCGGGATTTCAGGGTTCGGGACGACTCTATCAGCGCGTCGCAGAAAAGCTGGCCGAAGCCATTCGCTCGGGGGAGTTCAAAGTGGGCGCCCGCCTGCCCGCGGAACGCAAGCTCGCCGAGCGCTTCTTCGTCAGTCGTCCAACCGTGCGCGAAGCAATCATTGCCTTGGAAATCGCCGGTTGCGTCGAAGTTAAGGGCGGTTCCGGCGTTTATGTCACTTCCAATCATTCAAGCAACCCCAACACCGCCGATCTGGATATCGGACCATTTGAGATTCTCGAAGCCCGCCTGTTGTTTGAAAGCGAAGCCGCCGCCATTGCCGCTGGTGTCATTACCGAAGATGAGCTGCGCGCCCTGCAACATGCACTGCAATCCATGATTGCAGAAAACGAACAGGGACAGGTTTCCGAGGACGCCGATGCGTTGTTCCATCTGCTGATCGCCCGGGCAACCCATAACGAGGCCATCGTCTCCGTGTGCAAACATCTGTGGAGCCTGAATAACAATTCGAACCTTTCCGCCGGTATACTCAAAAAGGTGCCCATGACCAGCTCCAGGCCATCGATTGCCGGACACCGCCGCATCTTCGAAGCCATTCAACAGCGCGATCCAGCGGCCGCGCGCGATGCCATGCGCGATCACCTCAGCCGGGTCGTCGAACAGCTGCTTGAAGCCACTGAAGCCCAGGCGATTGAAGAGGCCCGGCATCGGGTCAATCGCGAACGCCGGCGCTTCGATCTGGCGCGCTAACACGGGCTGACCGGGCACAGCATCCCGGGCGCGGAAAATCTTCCTGGCCGGTGGCGAAAGTGACATCGTCCACGGACAGATGCTGTCTGTCGACGGGCATACCGGCAACCACCGGGTGGCCGGCCGGTAATCGCACTGATGACAAATTCCGATTCTTTGATGGCTTAACAAGCCAGGACCACCTGCGCATTTCTCAACCAACAGATGCCACTGGGCACTGGATGCCGTACAATCCCGCGTTGACGTAGTTTAAGCTGACGAGCCCGCAATGACACCTGATCCCGCGATTACCGATTCGACCTTTCGACGCATTCTTGCCCGTAATATCGCTGTACCTCTCACTACCGGCATAATCAATGCGCTTTTATTCGCGGCGTTGATCTTCTATCTGCTGTCGGTATTTCGCTGGGTTGAACACTCGGAACAGGTCATTGGCAAGTCGTTCGAGATTTCCAAACTGACGATCGACATGCAAACCGGTTTGCGCGGCTATCTGATCACCGGCGATGAGGAGTTTCTGGCGCCCAGAAAGGCAGCACGGGCTGTCATAGCGGACGAACTGGACGCGCTGCAGGATGTATTGGGCGATAGCGCCGAACAGTCCGGGCGGGTTGATCGGGTGCGGGCATTGCTCGATGAATGGGATGAGTACGCCGAGACCGTGATTGGCATGCGCCGCAACAATGAAGATTTCACATCGCTGGTGCGTGTCAACGGTCTTTCCTTTGACGGCATTCGCCAGGAGCTGGCGGAATTTCAGAATGTCGAAAGAAACCTGCTGCACCAACGCAGCGAACGCGCCAGCTTCCTGACCGTTATCGCGGTGCTCGTATATCTTTCCATCAGCCTGCTACTCACCGGCGTACTGACCTATTTCAGCCGGCGTGAACTGGTTCAGCTGTCCGACGCCTACAACGCTTCGTTAACCGGCATGCAGCAAAGCGCCGGTCAGCTGGAATTGCAGACGTGGCAGCGCACTGGGCAGGCGGATCTCGCCGCAAAATGCATCGGCCAGGTGGCTTTGCCAGTGCTCGGCCGTACCATTCTGGATTTTCTGGGACAATACCTCGACTCGCCTGTAGCTGCCATGTATGTCCAGGAAAGCAAGGGCGGTACTCTGCAGCGGATCGCCGGTTATGGCGCGAGCCAGGAACCTTCAACGGCTGGCGAAAACTCGTCAGCGTCCGGTGAGGCCCGGGGCCTGGTCGAGCAGGCAGCCTGGTCCAACCGGCTGATACACCTCGAGAATGTTCCCGACCGCTATCTGCAGATTCAATCCGGGCTCGGGGCGGCCACCCCCACCAATATCGTATTGTTACCCATCCGTCATGATGGCGAACCCAATGGTGTGGTAGAACTTGGTTTCCTGAAAACTCCAGCCCCACACGTTCTAGACTTCCTGAATATGGTTTCCGCCAGCATCGGCAGCACAGTCGAGATGGCACTGAATCGCCGCCGCCTGCAGGACACCCTCGAAGAAAGCCAACAGCTGAACGAGGAGTTATTGCAACAACAGGAAGAACTGCGCAGTGCCAACGAGGAGCTGGAAGAACAGTCCCGGGTGCTGGAAGAATCCCAGACGCAGCTGGAAAATCAAAAAGCGGAATTGGAGCAGAGCAACGAGCGACTGACCGAACAAACCGAGATGCTCGACAAAAAAAATGCCGAGTTAAACACCGCTCAACTGGCACTGGAAGAGCGCGCCCGGGACTTGCAACGCGCCAGCAAGTACAAATCCGAGTTTCTTGCCAATATGTCGCATGAGCTACGCACCCCGTTGAACAGCTCCATGATCCTCGCCAAACTACTGGCAGAGAACCAGAAAGGCAATCTCAACGAGGAGCAGATCCAGTTCGCGCAAAGCATTTATTCGTCCGGTAATGACCTGCTCAATCTGATTAACGATATTCTCGATATTTCCAAGGTGGAAGCCGGCAAACTGGAACTGGATAACGAACCGGTCGCGGTAAACGAGCTGGTGGATTCCCTGCAACTCACCTTCGAACCACTCGCCAAACAAAAAGGATTAACGCTGAACGTCCGGCCGAAACTGGCAAAATCGCGGGTGGTCGAAACCGACCGTCAGCGGCTGGAGCAGATTCTCAAGAACCTGTTATCCAACGCGATCAAGTTTACCGAAAGCGGCGAAGTGACGCTGCAGGTCAGCGAGCACACGCACGAACCCGACAACCCGAACGATAGCGGCGCCGTCTACATAGAATTCAAAGTGACGGATACCGGAATCGGCATAGCCGCAGATCAACAAAAAATTATATTCGAAGCGTTCCAACAGGCGGATGGTGGAATCAGTCGCCGCTTTGGCGGCACGGGGCTCGGGTTATCGATTTCCCGGGATCTGGCAGCGTTGCTGGGAGGTTCCATCAGCGTCGACAGTCGTCCCGGTCACGGCAGTACCTTTATTTTGCGTATCCCCTGCCAACCACCGTCACAGACTCAACCGGATGCATCAATCGCGACTCCGGAATCAGATCATGCGTCCGTCCCTGCATCTCACGTCGCCACCCCGGCAGTACCTGCGACACCAATACAGCAGCCAGCCGCCAGACCGGCGGCGCAACCGGCCAATGCACTCGCGGATGACCGCGACACCTATTCCGGCGAAGACCGCGCGGTGCTGGTGATAGAAGATGACCGGGAATTCGCCCGCATTCTTTACAATCTGGCGCGCGAACAGAAATATCAGTGCCTGATTGCACTGAATGCCAGTGAAGGGCTGCAGCTGGCCATTGAATATATACCCGACGCCATATTGCTGGATATCGGACTGCCGGACATGTCCGGCCTGGCGGTACTGCAGAAACTCAAATCCAGTGCCCTGACCCGACATATTCCCGTACACATCGTTTCGGGTGCCGACCGCACCGAAGCGGCGCTGCAACTGGGCGCGGTGGGTTATGTCACCAAGCCGACTTCCCGCGAACGCCTGCAGGCTGTATTCCAGACTATCGAAGGCAAGCTTTCGCAAAAAATGAAACATGTCCTGCTGGTTGAGGACGATGCAAACCAGCGCCAGGCAGTGATTCATCTGATCGCCGATGCCGACGTCGAGATAACCGCTGTGGAGCGCGGCACCGAGGCCCTTGAACTACTGCGCACGACTATTTTCGACTGCATGATCATTGACCTCAAACTGCCTGATATGCAGGGGCACGAGTTGTTGCAACGCATGTCCTCCGAAGACCTGTGTTGCTTTCCGCCGGTTATCGTCTATACCGGCCGCAATTTAACCCGGGATGAAGAAAGCGAACTGCTCAAGTATTCCCGGTCCATCATTATCAAAGGCGCCCGTTCACCCGAGCGCCTGCTGGATGAAGTCACCCTGTTCCTGCACAAAGTGGAATCGGAACTTTCTAAAGACCGACAGAAAATGCTGAAAACGGTGCGCAGTCGCGATCGCGTCCTGGAAGCCCGTAAAATTCTGTTGGTAGACGATGATATGCGTAACCTGTTCGCGCTGACAGGTGCGCTCGAACTTAAAGGAGCCGTGGTGGAAATCGCCCGCAATGGTCACGAAGCCTTGCGTAAACTTGAGGAAGTGTCGGACATTGATCTGATCCTGATGGATATTATGATGCCCGGCATGGATGGCCTGGAGGCGACGCGCCGCATTCGTGCCGATTCACGCTTTAGAAAGATACCCATCATCGCCGTCACCGCCAAGGCCATGAAAGATGATCAGGAACAGTGTCTGAAAGCAGGCGCGTCGGATTATATGGCCAAGCCGATTGATATCGACCGGCTGTATTCGTTGTTGCGTGTCTGGATGCCCAGCCTGGAACGTCTCACGTGAAGAGAGCGACCATTGATATCGAACTGCAGTTGCTGATACAGGGAATTTATCATCAGTACAGTTACGATTTTCGCCACTATGCCCAGTCCTCGATGAAGCGACGGGTCCTGCACGCCCTGGAACAGCTGGGGTGTCAAACCATATCGCAACTGCAGGCGGACGTGATGCACAACCCGGACGCATTTCGGCGCCTGCTGCAGTACCTCACCATTCCCACCACCGAGATGTTTCGCGATCCGCCGTTTTACGGTGCATTGCGCGAGCAGGTTATGCCCATGCTGCAGACCTATCCCTCACTCAAAATCTGGATTGCCGGCTGCAGCACCGGCGAAGAGCTGATTTCCCTGGCTATTGTTTTACGGGAAGAAGGTCTGCTCGAACGCAGCCTTATCTACGCTACTGACATTAATCCACAAGCGCTGGAAAGTGCCCAAAAAGGGATTTTTTCGCTGGAGCGCATGCGCGGCTATACTGAAAACTACCAGAAATCCGGCGGCAAGCGGTCACTGTCCGACTATTATGTGGCTGCTTACGGGGGTGCCCTGTTTGACCGGACCCTGTGCGAAAACGTCAGTTTCTCCGATCATAGCCTCGCGACTGACAGCGTCTTTGCTGAAACCCACCTTGTATGCTGTCGCAATGTACTCATCTATTTTGATCGGGTATTGCAGGAGCGTGCACTGGGCCTGTTTCACGAATCATTATGTCATCGCGGGTTTCTCGCACTGGGCAACAAGGAAAGCATCGATTTCACCAAATACGCGGGCGATTTTGAAGCCGTCGACAAGCCGCAGCGGCTCTACCGGAAACGCTAATGCGATCAGACGCCAACAACATGACTTCAGATCGTTTACCGTCTCATATCGAACTGGTCGTGGCCGGTGCGTCAGCGGGCGGTATGGCGCCCCTGCTTACCATTCTCGAACGACTGCCCCGTGATTATCCATTGCCTGTGGTAGTCGTTATGCATCTGCCACCGGGCAAAAGCGGGCTGGTCGCGGTTTTGCAGCACCGGGTGCGAATGCCGGTGGAAGAAGCGCAGGACAAGCAACCCGTCTGTGGCGGTACCCTCTATGTCGCGGGGCCCGATTACCACCTGTCAATAGAAAACGACCACAGCTTCTCACTGGCCGATGAAACGCCCATAAACTTTGCACGCCCGGCAATTGATGTGCTTTTGCATTCCGCCGCGGATGCCTATGAAGGCAGGCTGGCAGGCATTCTGCTGTCCGGCGCCAGCGCCGACGGTGCCGCAGGACTCGCTGCAATCAAACGCAGTGGTGGAGTAACCATCGTTCAGGACCCAGGAGAAGCTACGCACGTCACAATGCCGGCAGCCGGTGTTGCCATTCAACCTGATTGGATTCTGCGGTCCAATGAAATCGCCAAGCTGATGTTAACGCTGGAAAAAGCCCATGAAGATTGATACGCCCACCAAAATTCTGATTGTTGATGACCTGCCGGAAAATCGACACGCATTAACCAAAGTTCTCGAACAGGAGGACCGCGTCGCCTTTCAGGCCGAATCCGGCGAGGCTGCGTTGTCCCTGCTGCTGGAACACGATTTCGCGCTTGCCATCCTCGATGTGATGATGCCGGGGATGAATGGATTTGAGCTGGCCGAGTTAATGCGCAGCACACAGAAAACGCGCCACATCCCCATCGTGTTCGTCACAGCCGCCGGCAAGGAGACAAACTTCGATTTTCGAGGCTATGAGTCGGGCGCGGTCGACTTTCTTCATAAGCCGCTGGATATCAACGCGGTTAAAAGCAAGGTGAACGTATTTGTCGAATTGCATCAGCAACGGCAGGAATTAAACCAGCGCATCGACGAACTTGAAAGAATTCGCACGGAATTACAGGCAACCGAAGTGGAACTGCAGCGCGCACTGCAAATGCGCGATGATTTTATGTCCATGGTCGCACACGAACTGCGAACACCGCTCAATACCCTGCATCTGGAAACCCAGGTTCGCAGTATGTTACTGGAAAAAAATGACATGCAGGCGTTTAGCGCGGATCAGTTAAAATCCATGTTCAAACGCGATCGTCGACAAATCGAAAGCATGAGTCGACTGATCACCGATCTGGTGGACGTTTCCCGCATTCAGAATGGCCGTCTGTCAGTACACCCTGTCGAACTGCGGCTATCCGGTCTGTTGCATCGCGTCGTAGAAGACCTGTCACATCAGGCCAGCGCGGCGGGCTGCGAACTGCGGCTGAATATACAGGATGAAGCGGTAGGCCTGTGGGACGAATTCCGGCTCGAACAGATCGTTATCAATCTGCTGACCAATGCTTTTCGTTACGGCGCGGAGAAGCCCGTCGACGTGTCACTGGAGGTTCAGGAACAACGCGCCTGTATACGGGTTCGGGATCATGGTCCGGGCATTGGCACCGAAGATCAGCACCGGATTTTTGGCAAGTTCGAACGGGTAGCATCCCGTGCGGTACCCGATGGCCTGGGCATGGGTTTGTATATTGCGCGTCAGTTGGCGGAAGCCCAGGGTGGTACACTAAGTGTTAAGAGTGAAATAGGACAAGGCGCGACGTTCGAAGTCGCGCTGCCGGTAGAATAAGGGGGGGGTAGCGCTCATTGGTTTGTCGCAACGCATTTCCGCGTACGACAGGCGTTCACTCCCGCGCTCGCCAACCGTCCGCATTGGCAAGAGGATGCTCACGTCAATCCATTCGAACAGGATTCCGTGTGCACCCGCCTTGGGACAATTACGCCAAATCAGGATTTGCGTTTCTTGTCGATAATTTCCCCGGTTGTTGGGTCCACTTTAACATCCCGCTTTTTTCCCTCCGTCGTATACACTTCAGCCTTCCAGTAATCGTCATCATATTCAATTTCAGTAATTTCCTGATAGCCGGCGTCCTGTAATGCTTTCGCCACGTCCAGAATATTCTTGGCGTCCGCAGGCGGCCTGTCCCCCGCAAACGCAGTCAACGGAAACAGCGCGGCAAATACGATGGGATAAATTGTATTTTTTACGTTCATTGTGTCTTCCTCACATAATTTTTTGTCGTTTAAACCCGCTAACCGGGCCGTACAGACAGAAATTTGCAATACCCGTTCCTTAACCTGTCAAATGCCCAGGCCGAAACATTACAATTTTGCAATGATGCGAATGCAAGCGGCCGCGCAACCCTTATACCGTACCCCGTGATCGATTCGCTGGACCGACGTCCCCGCCGGGGCTTTGCCCAGCCCGCTCAGCAGCGTACCTGTGTGACCACACCGGATGGCGAGATCCCCTCTCGCATGTGACCGGGATCCAAACTCGACTACCCTTACCCCGGTTGACGAAAAACATGCAGCCATCAACTTGCGTCCCGCGCTTTCGACGGCACGGCCCCCGAAGAAAACGCGCTGGTCAGCGGGCTGCCGGCACCACTCCTTCCCTACCGGAAAGCACTACAACGCCAGTCGGCCACATACCTTTCATTCTTCAAGCCTTCCTTGAACCTGGCAAATGAAATCAGTGAGAACACGATGATGGACTATGCTTATGAACAGGCAGAAGTATTGGTATCGGTGCCGCCCAGTTATAGCTGCCACTGTTGGCGCAGAATTAAACAAAACTACGCAGAGGCTGCATGAGAGGAAAGCAGTATGAGAAACTATTTCGGAACGACGGCAGCGATTTTGCTGACTTTGTGCGGCGTGGTGAGCTGCACCCTGATACAGAGAGCGCCTGCAGCCGTCGAAGCTGATGCCAGGGGATCATCGTCAGCTGGCAACCTGGACAAGTACACGGCTTATACCCAGGCGTTCCCCAGAGCCGCCCTGATCACGCAGAACCATGCGACGGGTCATGTTGGTGATTTTTTCTTCACACACTGGAAGGACGGCGGTTCAGCATCGTTAACCCTGAACGGAAATGGCGCTTTCAGCGTCAGCTGGCAGGGTGGTGGTTATAACTATGTCGGCGGTCCAGGATGGCATTTCGGTGATAAGAACAGGGTAATCGGCTATCGCTTCAACGAAGATAGCGGCGCCAGCTATATCACTCTGTACGGATGGGGATATGACAAAAGCATGCCCGCTTCAAACCCGGCACATCTGGTGGAGTACTACATCCTGCAAAGATGGACCTATGACCCCAGTCAAGACGGCACGTATGGAACAACCTTTACCAGCAATGGCGTTGAGTATTCCACCTACCGCTCTATACGGGAGCAGAAGCCGTCGATTAACGGTACGTCCACTTTCTACCAATACTGGAGCAAACCTGCTCAGCAACGCCCACTGGGACGTGATCACCAAATTGTTTTTGCTGATCACGTCCGGGCATGGGCCGATACTGGCTGGATAATTCCGGACATGGACAACCTCGATGCCAGCGATGACCCGACGTATCAGGTCATGGCTGTTGAAGTGTTCAATCCCGGTAGCGATGGCACCGCTTCTGGTCGAGTCTGGGATGCAACGCATCGCTGAACTTTAAATTGAATAAGGAATTAATCAAGACTACCACGTCACTTGCAGTCGCCCGCCCGGCGGCGACAGACTTATGCATTGCGGAGAATAATGCACGCGCAATACACGAGACGCCCACCGTAGGTGATAAATGGGCGTAGTAATCCACGCCGGTACGGTACCAAAGCAAGCGGAAACTTTGAACGCTTTTAAACCTCTAATGCGTTTAATCGTTCGAAACTCAGGAGTACAACATGGCCGGTGGCTGGACCCGCGACGGCGCCGTTCAGGATCAGATCGACGCAAGCATCAATGACGCCATACAGGAAGCACGCAGTCGCTTACCCAGTGGCAACAGCCTCACACATTGCGAAGAATGCGGAGCTGCCATACCCGACGCACGGCAGAAAGCGGTCCCCGGTGTCCGTCTCTGTGTAATCTGTCAGTCAGAGCGGGATGAAGCGCAGAAAAACGTTCGCGTTGGAATAAATCGACGAGGCAGTAAAGATAGACAATTGCGATGACGTCGCCAGTTCTACCGAGTCGCAGTCCATTCTATTCCATCCCGGGCCCGCACGCTGTCAGCCCAGCTCGAAGACGCCGCTGGATTGCTTCAAAGTCCGCTGCCCTCGCATCGTGCTCGAATGAGGACAGGCACTCAATCGATGACGGAGTGCCTGTCCTCTATCTGTCCCTATCTGTTTCTCGATTTGCTCAATCGTAGATCCACTATGCTGATTGAAATGGCTGAGTGCCTGTCCTTGATTTGCTTGCGTTGCTTCCTTGGAGCTGCTGGACATGCCTGAGGGGCAGGCACTCCTGCAACACTCGATTTGCTACACTGTCATGGTCTTCTGTGTATGGATCGCTTGCACCTACTTCTTGACAACCATTGTCAGAATTTTTATTCTGCGGGTCGCATTCAATAACTTATTCATTTACGCAACGCAGGTTGAATGACGCGTTACGCCTGTATTTCCCAGACGAAGCGTTTAGCATTGATCTGTTTAATAGGAGAAGATCATGGAATTTATGACAGGAGTGTTTTCGAAGAGAAAGGACTTGGAAAAGCAATCGCACCCCCTAATAGCTTCTTGCGTATTAGCCACCGCGCTATGTTTAACGATGTCGCCATCCCATGCATGGTACGAAGATTATCACAGCTGTGTCAACGCAGTGCAGAGCAACTGTCAGTATACAGATTTCTATATGAATTTCGATTTCGGTCCATATCCAGACTACGATCAATGCGTCGCGATGGGAATACAAATCGAAGGCTGCGAATCCTTTCGGACAAACCCTTCTGACGACGATAGCGCACAGGTTATTGAAGAGGTGGTAGTAATTGGCGCAATAGACCCTGTAGTAACTTCACCTATCAATAATTCTCCTATAGCAAATCCAGCAAACATCTCTGTTCCGATAGGCGAGCCAGCTTTTACTCCGGGTGGGAGTGATGAGGGGCAGAGCGCGGGAGAAAGAGAGGACTGTCTGGATGATGCCACACTTGAGAAGGATTCGTGTGAAGTATCAGTAAAGGAGAATCATTTGGCGCAATATGGTGCTTGCGAAGCTGTCAGTTGGTTAGGCTGGGTTCTTAACGGTGTCTCCTTAGGGGTGCTCGGAAGCGTGCCAAATACATGCGGGCAGAAACTAGACTTAAAAAGGGACTTAGAGCTAGCCAAATGTGTCCAGCATTACGAGGTTAACAAATACTTGTGTAAGCTTATTTAAGCGTGTGCGGTATTTGGAAGTGTCTGACCGCTTTATAGCGGCCAGCTTGATGTAAATAAGTCAATGAGGACGCTCACTATGATTCGCACGATAGGAATGTCGGCAGTATTTTTTGTAGGCGCTATAGCATTAGCAACATGGCTCTTAACGCCCGATCACAACGATGAAATCGCGGTAGAAAGTCCGAAATCTGTCGCTTCAACAACGACTTCTACGCCGGAATCAGAGTCCCCTTCTCAGCAGAAGGTAGACCCAATCTCTATCGATAGATGCGCGGATTATCTTGATGGCTGGCTGGAGACGCTGACCGCGGATGGCAAGCCGACACATGAAACTCAAACGGTGCTCGACGCAATGCCTGTCAGGGAATGCGCGGCTGCTATGAAACGCTGGAAGGTGTCATTGCCAGACACTCGCAAACCGGTGGAGGCCACCGAGGAAGAAGTCGATGCCATGTCTTTTGAGGAATACGCGGATTATGTTAATAGCTGGATAGAGACATTGCCTTCGGGTATTCAATCTATTATTCATAAACGTCAAGCCCTTCAGGGAACGCGCTGGGAAAACCTTGGCTATTTCGATAACGAACAAAAGAGAGCTTATGCCTCCTACGACAAAGACACCTTAGAAGCGCTGGGCGACCAGGGTGACCTTTTGGCGCTTGATATACTTGCTCAAAAATATATCAAGGAAGATAGGAACCGAACCAAAGCAACAGAAGTAGACCTTAAGGCCGTTGTATTCGGCTCGGCAAAAGCTGCAAGTAGTCTGGCAATCAGGGCCGACTCCCCTTCGCATGCTAAAAATGACGAAAGTGGCAGGTCGCATATATACCGCGCCATGGCTTGGTATCGCGTTGCCGCCATCATGGGGGACGAAACAGCCAAAGGATTCGGAGATTCAATATTGAGGGTCAGGAATATCGCATTGAGCGAATACGAATGGACGCTGGTAAACCGTCAAGCCGAGGCAATCTATGCCGGAATAAATCGAAAACGCAGGGATATGGGCTTGGACGCGCTTAAGCCGCGATAAGTCGATAACGGATGAACATCGAATGAGCGGAACATCGAATGAGAACATCGAATGAGGACAGGCACTCAATCGATGACGGAGTGCCTGTCCTCTATCTGTCCTATGACGGAGTGCCTGTCCTCTATCTGTCCTATCTGTCCCTATCTGTTTCTCGATTTGCTCAATCGTAGATCCACCATGCTGATTAAAATGGCTGAGTGCCTGTCCTTGATTTGCTTTGATCTGTTCTTGATTTGCTTGGTTCGGTGGGCGGAGTCTTTGCATTGGTTGGTATGGCTGCGGGAATTTCGATCGGCTGGATACCATGCACAACTTTAAAACAATGGTCAGCCGAGCAATGTCGTTATCATGGCGATAGTTAAAGAAATGATTGCTGGCCACTTAGCGAGCGCCAGGAGGTGCGCATGAAAACTGATGATTTTTTACCGATCAGGGTCGTGAAATCTCTGGTCATTCTAGGTTTGTTACTTGCCCTGTCTTTGTGGTTGCAGGATAAGTTTGGCCACGAAATTAGCCAATGGATGGGCAAAAGCCATACTGAAGAGCGCACTGAAAGTAGTCGGCGTGCGTCTTCCGTTGACAAAGTGGCGTCACTATCAACCGCCCGACTGGTGGTGCTGATGGTACGAGTGATGGATAGGTGATACAAGTCGGGGACAAGTACTCCATCAGTATGGCGGAGTGCCTGCCCTTGGCTTGAGCTGGTTGTGTAAAATCCATCATGGGAAGTTTACGCCAGTCGTTATCGGCTTCGTGGCGGCAGTGACAAAAGATGAATTGCAAGCAAAAATCCCGTATCCTCGCATGGCCCGTGGCTGGTGCTATGAAGTAATATTTGAGAACGAGTTTATATGGTCTCCCCATCCTTGGGGACAAAAAAGTTTTTCCCAGCGTGTAATAACCGTCTCAAGGGATTGGGAGAACAAGGAAGTCTACCGATCGTCATCCAATATTAAATATAGAATTGATGATCTACCAAATGGCGTAGCCAGAACTATTGCAGCAGCACCTTCCCGAAAAACGGAATCAATCTATGCCTGGAATCTCTTGTCGCTTTTTGATGGTTTGTAAAGCAGGTAGTTCGTTATGGTCAGAAAAAGTGTATGTAATTCAGTATAGTCCATTTATCGTTTTCATTTTACTGATGCTCTCAGCATGTACAGTGGATATAGAGTCGAGTTTTATTGGGCGATGGAGCATGGAACGAATAGAGTATAGTGATGGGTCTCACACTGTGCCGGAAGGGAACAATGCAGTGACTTTCTCGGACTCACATATCATTGAGCACATTGATGGGCATGGAAATCGACGGTATTCGTATTCGAGGAGTGAGGAGGTATTAACTGTTATGGATGATACGTCGGAAATGGAATGGGTGATTTTAAACCAGGGTCAAGACCATATGGAAATCGAAACACCCATAGGCGTCTATGTGTTGTCACGCCAGGGGCGATGGCACTGACTTAAGCTAGCATCGAATGAGGACAGGCACTCCATCAATATGACGAAGTGCCTGTCCTTTCGCTTTGACGAAGTGCCTGTCCTTTCGCTTTGGTCCGGCGATGGCAGGTCAAGCCCGCCA
>CAYSTJ010000046.1:29883-37471 GCA_964434105.1 uncultured Cellvibrionaceae bacterium
TGACGAAGTGCCTGTCCTTTCGCTTTGGTCCGGCGATGGCAGGTCAAGCCCGCCACGCGATCACCAACCCTGGAGTGCTTCCGATACCAGCCATTATAGCTTGTACGCTTTTTTCACCAGATTATAAGTCAGGTCCACCGCCAGGGCCTGTGCCTCGTCTTCTTCCAGGCGGTGCTCACTGACCAGTCTGGCCAGGTATACGCAGTCCATGCGCCGGGCGACGTCGTGACGGGCTGGTATGGACAGGAAAGCCCGGGTGTCGTCGTTGAAACCCACCGTGTTATAAAATCCTGCCGTTTCGGTTACCTGCTCGCGGAAGCGGCGCATACCTTCGGGGCTGTCGTGGAACCACCAGGAGGGGCCCAGCTTTAGGCAGGGGTAATGGCCAGCCAGGGGGGCCAGTTCGCGACTATAGCTGGTTTCGTCGAGGGTAAACAGAATGATCGTCAGGTCACGCTCGTTGCCAAAGCGATCCAGCAGCGGTTTCAGGGCATGGACGTAATTGGTGGGTACGGGGATATCCGCGCCCTTGTCACGCCCAAAGCGCTTGGACAGCTGTTCATTGTGATTACGGAATGAACCGGGGTGCAATTGCATGACCAGACCATCGTCGAGGCTCATGGCAGCCATCTCGGTGAGCATATGTCCGCGAAACAGTTCGGCTTTGCTGGCGTCACATTCCCCTTTAATAATTTGCGTGAACAGCTGTTGTATTTGATTCGAGGGCAAATGTGCCGTACAGGCGGTCGGATGGCCGTGATCGGTCGACGTCGCCCCCATCGATTTGAAGTAAGCACGCCTTGCACGCAGGGCTTTAAGATAACCGTTGAACGTCAGTGTGTCCTCGCCGGTCATCTCGCCCAGTTTTTCCAGATTGCGACGAAACCCTTCAAACTCCGGATCCAGCACCGGGTCCGGCCGGAAAGCGGTAATCACATTGCCCTGCCAGCCGCTGTCACGAATGGTCTGATGGTGACGCAGGTCATCCAGCGGCGATTCAGTCGTGGCCAGACACTCGATATTGAAGCGCTCGAACAGCGCACGCGGCAGATATTCCGGTGTTGCCAGCAAACGGGTGATGTGCTCGTAATACATGTCGGCGGTGTGTTCGGTCAGGGCCAGGTCGAGATGGAAGACCTCGCTGAATACATGGTCCAGCCACATGCGCGACGGCGTGCCGCGAAAGGCGTGATAGTGACTGGCAAAAACCCGCCAGATCGCCTGCGGATCGCTTTCCACGGCAGTACCGTCGACGGTCGGTATCCCCAGACTCTCGAGCGGTACGCCCAGGCTATATAACATGCGAAAGACATAATGATCCGGTTTGATCAGAAGATCAGTGGCGTTGCCAAAACTGTTATTGGCCGCGAACCATTGTGGATCGGTGTGACCGTGAGGGCTGATGATCGGCAGTGCCCGGACCTGTTCGTACAGCCGTTGCGCAATACGGCGCTGCACGGGCTCTGCCGGAAACAGACGGTCGGGATTCAGCATCAGGGGTCGCGATTTATTCATGGGTAATTTCCAGTAAAATTTAAAACGTCGTTGACTCTGCCGGGGCGTCAGCCCGGATCATACAATCCGAAAATCCGGGGCAGAAATTCGCTCAGTTCGGGAATAAAGGTTACCAGTAACAGGGCACCGATCATGGCCGCATACATGGGCATCATCGGCCTGATCAGGTGGTGAATACTGACGTTGGCCACGCTGCAGCCGATAAACAGTACGCTGCCAACCGGCGGAGTGCACAGGCCAATACAGAGGTTCATCACCATAATCATCCCAAAATGCAAAGGGGAAATACCGAGCATCTCGGCAATGGGCAGCATGATTGGCGTGAAGATCAAAACTGCTGGCGTCATGTCCATAAACACGCCAACCGCCAGCAGGATGACATTAATCAATAACAGTATGATCAGTGGATTATCCGACAGGGTCAGCAATGCATTGCTGAGAGCCTGAGGAATATTCTCGTAGCTGAGAATCCAGGACAGCGCAGTGGAGGCGGCAATCAGCAACAGTACAATAGCGGTGGTTTCCGCCGCCTTCACCATGACCGCCGGCAGTTCCCGCCAGGAAAGCTCGCGGTAGACCACCAACGTCAACAAGCCTGCATAGATTACTGAAATAACACTTGCTTCGGTCGCGGTAAATATGCCGCCAATTATACCGCCGATCACAATAATAATCAGCGCCAGGCTCGGCAGCGCATCCAGCGTCCGGCGCCCTGCTTCTTTCAAAGTGGGCCGTTGGCCGGCCGGAAAACCCGCTTTTTTGGCTTTCATGGCGCATACGACCATCAAGCCCATCGCCATCAGCAGGCCGGGAATATAACCGGCCAAAAACAGCGCGGCCACGGAAACGCCACCACTGGCCAGCGAATAGATGATCAGGATGTTGCTGGGCGGAATCAGCAGACCGGTGGTAGACGAGGTAACAGTCAGCGCGGTACTGAAATTCCTGTCGTAACCTTCTTTGCTCATGGCCGGTACCATAAAGCTGCCGATTGCGGATGTGCTGGCTGCAGCGGAACCTGAGATTGAACCGAATAGCGCACAGCTGATGACATTGACGTAGGCCAGCCCGCCGGGCAGCATCCCAAAAAAGATTTTGGCAAACTCGATCAAGCGCGTGGCAATGCCGCCGCGCCCCATCAGCAGGCCCGAAAAAATAAAGAAGGGAATCGCCAGCAACGCGAAACTGTCCAGTCCGCCCGCCATTCGTTGCGCCGCTGTCGTCAGCGCCGGCATGGTATCGATGGTTAACAGCATGGTGCAAACAGTGGTTATACCGATGCAAAACGCGATGGGAATACCCAGAGCCAACAACAGGAAAAAGCTGATCAATAGTACCAGTACAGATGTGTCCACGATAGCCTCAGCGAGTCAGGGATTCTGGGTTTCAGAAACCGGGTAAATGATGTCGGTCAGAGCGAACCAGCAAATCAGCACCCCGCTTAACGGAATACAACTGTAGACATAACCGATGGGCAGGCCCAGGGCTGCCGAAGTCTGATCCAGTTGCAGAGTCAGCATCATCAACTGTGCGCCGCCATAAATCAGTACCGCAGCCGCAAAGGCGAAGCAGAATACGTTGGAAACCTTCAAAAGCAACGGTTTGTTCTGTTCCGGTACACTTTGCAGCAGCAGATCCAGACTCAGGTGCGAGCGTCGCGCATAGGCATAACTGCCGCCAAGAAACCCAATCCAGATCAGTAGAAACCGGGCGAGCTCTTCAGTAAACGCGCTGGGCGAATTCATGATAAAGCGCGTGATCACCTGCCAGCTGACATTAATCACAATCACACCCATCAATACGACGAGGGTATAAGCCAGCGCACGTTCCAGCATCAACGATATGGCTCTCACAGATTCCCCTCCTGCGGTGGGTTCATGGCACGGATTTGCAGCAGCAGTTCATAGGCGGGGGTTCCCTTTAACGATTCCTGCATGGGCTTTACCCGCGCCATAAAGGGTGCCTTATCCGGAATGATGATTTCGACGCCCGCAGCCTCGACCACGCGCAACGCTTCCTCGGTCGCGGTCTTCCAAAGCTGTCGCTGAAAGTCAACAGACTCATCAACCGCCTGTTGCAGCCATTGCTGTTCCTGCGTGCCCAGCTTCTGCCAGACGTACTGACTGATAATCAAAATATCCGGCACCATGGTATGTTCGTTAAGCGTAAAATATCGGGCAACTTCGTAATGATGTGAGGAGTAGAAACTGGGCGGGTTATTTTCCGCTCCATCTACCACACCCTGCTGTAATGCCGTATAGAGCTCGCCCCAGGATACCGGTGTCGGCGACCCCCCGAGCGAACGCACCATTTGAATGGCGGTCTGGCTGGGCTGCACCCGAACTTTCACACCGGTGAGATCTTCGGGCACTTGTACCGGTTTCTTAACTGTATAAAAACTGCGACTGCCGGCGTCGTAATAACCCAGCCCGCGTAACCGCACATGCTCACCCGCCAATAGCAACTTCTGACCAATATCACTGTTAAGCACCTGCCAGTAATGTTCATTATCGCGGAATACATAAGGCACGCTGAATATCTGCATCGCCGGCACAAAACTTTCCATCGGGCTGGACGACACCTTGGTCATACCCAGGCTGCCAATTTGCAGCAGCTCCATCAGCTCCCGCTCATTGCCAAGCTGCCCACCGGGGTAAATATCAATCTGCAAACTGCCCGACGAATGTAGTGCGGCGCGCTCGGCCATATAGACAATGGCTTCGTGCACGGGATGATTGATATCCAGCGCGTGCGCCAGTTTTATTACGGTGACATCACTGCTTGACTGGCACCCCGTGACGCAGGCTATCAAAACGCCAGCCAGCAGGGCTCGTATCAGTCGTCCATTGCCGGTGGGCGCGATCGGCTTCCGCGGCAACGTCATTGACCGTATGCGGTCGAGAAAACGCTTCATGTTGCGTCCGTTATCAGGTTGGATTGTGTCACCTGAAGTGACTGTTATTATGGTTGGGCATTCGTGCCCAAACGGGGCTGTGTCCGCTTACCGCCCCCTTGCGCTTTGAGTCGCGGGCAACATTATCATAATCCGAAGGACGGGTCACAACCGGGACGGGCTTTACCGTGGCGAACGGGATTATTGCATGCGGGACGGCGCCAGTATATGACTGAATTTGCAAAGCGGTATTGCCAAATACACTACTGGACTTACCAATTTTCCACCGACCAGATTCGCCGGTGCAGCTCATGGCGGGTGCCGGTCATCGACCGAGCCGGATGCATTCTGTGGCGCAAATCCTGCGCGGACGTAGTGAATTTTACCGGTCACGCATTGTTGATATGCTGGTTAAATTTCAGCCAAAACACCGAGCGCTTGCCCTCTTTTCCCCTGCTGAATCAAAAAAACGGTTGATTAAATATCATCACGCCCATAACATACATTTAAATTGCATCTTTCATATTCCACCAAGCGAGGCCTTATGCTCAGCGACCAGACTATCCGGATCGTTAAATCAACCGCGCCTGTCCTACAGGTTCACGCGGAAACGCTAACCCGCTATTTTTACCAGCGCATGTTTGCCCACAATCCGGAGGTGGGCCCCTTTTTTAATGCAGCCAATCAGGCAGGGGGTGCGCAACAGCGGGCACTGGCCGGCGCTATTTGTGCCTATGCGGCAAATATCGATAACCTGGAAGCTTTAGGCGGCGCCGTTGAGTTAATCGCACATAAACATGCCTCATTACAGATTAAGCCGGAACACTACCCGATTGTTGGTGAAAACCTGCTGGCGTCGATCAGAGAAGTACTGGGCGAGGCCGCCACAAAGGAGGTCATTAACGCCTGGGGCGAAGCCTACCAGTTATTGGCGGGCATCCTTATTAACCGGGAGCAGCAGATCTACACGGAAAACGAACAGAAAGTCGGTGGATGGCATGGATTTCGCGAGTTCGCTATCGACCGCAAACAGCCGGAAAGCAGCCTTATTACCTCTTTTTACCTGACGCCTGTTGACGGCGGGCCGTTGCCGAATTTTTTACCGGGGCAATATATTACTGTGCAACTGAAGACGGCCGACGGCAGCACAACCATGCGCAACTATAGCCTGTCAGATGCGCCCGGCACCGGCTACTTCCGAATCAGTGTCAAAAGAGAAACAGGGCGCCACGCTGACGAACCCGATGGCTATATTTCCAACAAACTGCACCAGCTGGACGCCGGTGCCCTACTGAAAATCGGGCCGCCCTGTGGTGATTTTGTCTATGATCCATCCACTCAGGCAGACAGACCGCTGGTGCTAATGGCTGCGGGTGTCGGCATCACACCCATTCTCAGCATTCTGAAAACTGCCTTACTGGCAACGCCGGCGCGGCCAGTTACTCTGATCCATGCCTGTTTGAATGAGAGTGTGCAGGCATTCCGGCACGACCTGGAGATGCTGGCGGAGCACCACAAAAAGCTCGCTCTGCATTTCCGTTACAGCGATTTCCCCACAGCCGGCGACGAGCGTTACGGGTACCGGTCGACGGGTTTTGTGGATACGGCGTATCTGGAGTCCGTACTGGGGACGCGCGACGCGGACTATTATTTCTGTGGGCCGGAGCCCTTTATGATGGGTGTTGCCCAAACGCTGCGGGCATGGGATATCCCGGCTTCACAGGTTCACTTTGAATTCTTCGGACCGCGCCAGGCCCTGGAACGGCCTGGTGTCTGCCCGGTAGCCGCAGGTTAGATTCGACGTACATTTATCCGGTTCCTCGATGGGGAACCGGATAAACTCCCGAGGCGTCGATTCCAAAGACCGAGACATTTTAATCAGATAAATAATATTCTATGGTGGATACAACCCGCACCTGTTTGATATGCGGATTGTTCCGGTCGCGGGCGGTAATGCTGAACTGCCCCTGCGAGGCCCGTTTTATTTTGCCCAGCCGGCTATCGGAATCAGCAGCAAATTTCTCTGCCACCTCGCGCGCCTTGCGGGTGGCTTCCTCGATCATCTCCGGCTTGATGTCATTCAGGCGGGTAAACAGATATTCGGTCTGCGCCTGGTAGTCTCCCCCGGTCAAGACAATGCCCTGCCTGCCCAGTTCGGACAGCCCACCCATAATTTCGCGCACCGCATCAATGCGATCGGAATAGACGGTGACGGTTTGCATCGCGGTAAAGCGAAATTCCGCCGGCATATTGCCGCCGTACTGCTGGGCGGATTTATCAGTTATAGAGGGCGAGGAAACAGTAATCTCCGACGCAACCATACCTTTGCGCTCGAGGAATTGCCGGATTTTGGCGGTCTGTTCATCAAGGGCGCTGTATAACGCTTCCAGCTCATTCTCCGCTAAAGCGAACTGGATGGGCCAGATGACTATGTCAGCGCTGAACTCGCGCTCTGACAGACCTTTGACGGTAACACTCCGGTCCAGCAGCTTCACGTCAAGTGCTGCCCGCGAAACCAGCCAACCCAATACAGTCAACCCCATAAACAGGCCCAACCCGAGGATAATGGCGCTACTTTTGTTCATCGCATGGTCCTTTTAATCGCGTATTTATCGGCGGCTATACTGACACTTGGAAAATTTTCCACGCCAGATGCTTTGGTAGCTAAAGCTCAGTGCGTGTGTTGCCCCGTACTCGTCAGTCGTTCACAAGAATAGCTGAAATATACGTTCGTCGCAGCTTCATTGGGACAGGCGCAGCTTCATTGGGACAGGCACTATAGCTTATGAGGAGATTGTCCGTCGCTGGACTTGCCTTTTCAAAGGCCCCCTGCTGGTTCAGAAGTGGGCTAAGGGCGAGACCCTGTGTCCAGCCGAACGTCAGGCGGTCAGTGACTGTATCGCGACCTTTAAAAATCGCCTGACCAGCCTGAGCTGGTTTATGAAGTGCCTGAATGAACCCATTGCGCGCCAGGCCAATAAAGAAGATGGCTGCACAGGCCACTTCTGGGAAAGCCGTTACCGATCCCAGGCCCTGCTGTCCGAAGAGGCTTTGCTATCCTGCATGGCCTACGTCGACCTCAATCCTGTACGCGCCGGCGTGGCCACAACACCGGAAGCATCCGAACATACCAGTATCAAGGAACGGATTCATCCGGCATTCAACCTGGCCGATGCGGTA
>CAYSTJ010000047.1:0-33024 GCA_964434105.1 uncultured Cellvibrionaceae bacterium
GCGGTGTTGAATATGCAGAACAGTCTCAGAATGAGACGGGTCTTTGTGGATGGTGTTTGCCTATGTCTTTGCAGACAGCGTGTGCTACCGGGTGCGGATGAGCCGTGTGGTATCTTTGTAGTCGGTTTCCATACGGTTGCGGCCTTTTCGTTTCGCGCGGTACAGTGCGATATCAGCGCGCCGCAGTGACTCCTTTATACAGCTGTCGTTAAAACCGACCATCGCCATACCACCACTAACTGTACAATGAATCTGCTGATCACCAAACTGAATCGGTTGATCTGCCACTGCTCGGCGGAGGCGCTCTGCCACGGTCCAGCTGGCATCCTGGTCACTGTCGGGTAAAAGAATGGCAAATTCTTCGCCGCCGAGGCGTCCCAGCAAGTCGACTTTGCGCAGGACCATCCGCCAGCGTTTGCATACCGTCTCAAGTACGCAGTCGCCGCCGGCATGGCCATACTGATCATTTATGTCTTTAAAGAAATCCAGGTCGAGCATCAACAGACCGAGAGGGTGTTGATAGCGTCGCGCCCGCTCCTGTTCGTCGGCAGCGCGCTCCAGGAAGTGGCCCCGGTTCATTTCGCCGGTCAGTGGGTCTCGCCAGGCGAGATGCCGCAATGCGGCTTCATCACGTTTGCGTTGGCTTATATCCCGAAAGAACCAGACGCGACCGAAATACATTCCGTCGTCGTTATGCAAGCCCACAGAGTAACGCTCAAGCACCCGGCCGTCTTTCAATTCGAGTTCGCAGTGCTCACGGGTCATGGGCGCGTTATACAATTGTTGAACCCGTTGCAAAAAAGCATCGGGGTCTTTCAGCTGAGCGAGCGCGGCGTGCATTAGCTGGTTTTCCGCAATGGATCCGTCCGGCTTGAGGTTGGATGCAAGATAGGTTTGCGAAATTCGCCAGACTTCGATAAAGCGCTGATTATAGGAGACGACATTACCCTCTTCGTCGACAACCAGAATGCCGTCGAGTGACGCCTCGTTGATGGCACGAAGCAAAGAGCGATCGAATTCATAGGTGCGTTGTCCGGTAATCTCCGGATCCTTCAATGCGCCAACGTCGTTCATCAGAACCCGGTTCCCCTGTGGCTGTTTAGACAACTCTTGCTGCACAATATGCCTGTTCGACACGCTGAATCATCATGTGTGCGGATGGCAGAATATTCTACGCGGAAGAGGATTCAGTGCATAAGCTATTATTGACTCTTATTTTTCGAAGCAGGTCCGGTCTGACGGCTGCGCGTCCCCTGCATTTTTGAAATCTAGTCTATTGGGCAACATATCGCCATACCGCTCGTCCTAAAGTTGCTGACGTGGCGCGAAGTCCGGCCCGACGGCCTTTCAAAGCGTACAGGCAACACAGTGGCGTGCCTTGCAGTTCGGGAAACGGATTCGCGCCGGGGCGTCGTCCACCGGGAAATTTCTATTTGGCTGGCCATTTTGCTATTCTGGCAGCTCGACCATTACAAAGACAGGTAAGGCATGCTGCATTGGCTGCAAAAACGATTGATTTCCGAACCCGCGGCCGACTGGATCGACGACTGTGCGGCGTGGGTTATCGATGAATTCTGTGGGCCGGCTTTCTGGGATCAAACCCGCCTCGTGCTGCCGGATACCGAACATTTCCCCGATAAGGTGACCGGGCCGGAACCGATGGCGCGCTATATCTTGGGAAGGGTGACTGAGTTGTCGGGCATTGCGCACTGGCCCTGGCAGTTGTGCGATATGCGGACGGTAAGCCCCACACCACCGCGCCTGCTGGGTATGGCCACCGACGCACGCTTTGTTGGGGTTGAACAGAGCTTTTCTGAAGCGGTACTGCAGGTTCCGTTTGTCATTGATCAGGTCAGCAAGCCCCAAGACCTGGTTGCATCCATCGCCCAGACCTGTGCGCAGCACGTGCTGTGGCAGAGCCAGCAGGAGCCTCCGGGTGGCATGGAGCATTTCGAGCAGGCGGCGGAAATGCTGGCGCTGTTTTATGGCTTTGGGCTCATGCTGGCTAATTCCGCCTATACCTATCGGGGCAGCTGTGCCCGTTGCTATAACCCCCGCGCCAGCCGTCAGGCAACCATCTCCGAGAGCGAAACGGTATACGCGCTGGCACTTTTCTGTCACCTGAAAAAGGAACCGGACAGAAAGGTTTTCAAATACCTCAAGCCATACCTGAAAAGTAGCTTCAAGCTGGCCCAGAAGCAGATTCGCCGTCGCGCGCGGCATTTTCCGGGTCCTGACGGCGTGGGCTATAAAATTCAAAGCGGGATTGCCAGCGCGCCTGTGTAATCCTGGCCTGTCGAGCCACGACTATCACCTCGAAAGACTTCTCACGCAGGTTGCCGTCCTGGCGCTTCAGCAGGGGCGGGTCGCGAGACAGTAATATGTTTATACTGCGGCCCGTTCATCATTCATCACAGGCAGGAGATACAATGCGATTTGTTATTCGCACCTTTTTTCGCGGCATACGACTCATATTGACGCCGATCATGCTGATCATGGAGCGACTTTCTACGCCGGCGTCTATCAGCCGTACGCCGGCCCAACAGGTTATGCTGGACGATGCCGCCAGCCGGCTGGCGCTTTATCAGTTTCGCGCCTGTCCATTCTGTATTCGTGTGAGAAAGGAATTGGCACGTCTCGGGCTCTCCGTTGAAACACGGGATGCACAGCACAACGAATTCAACCGGAACGCCCTGAAGAATGGCGGCGGCCGGGTCAAAGTACCGTGTCTGCGGGTTCGTCATGACGATGGGCGGGAAGAATGGATGTACGAATCGGATGCCATCAATGCCTGGTTACGCCAGCGTTACGAGCATTTGCCTGGGTAATCCGGGATCCAGTTGACCGTCAGTGTACTTGCGGGGCCTGGCGTCGTGTTGGCGGCCGGTTTTATCGGGTTTTACACACTCGGTGAGCAGACGATGGCCGTCATTGGTGTGAAATTGGAACAGCCCCGGCTTGCGCGTTAGAAGGAGATTGTCGAATATCAGGGCTGAGCCTGGCGCTGCGACTCTACGGTCAGCGACGATGCCGATATCGGTGCAAGGCGTTTGCGTCTGGCGGAGTGTCTATAAACGTCGTCGTTATGCCGGGTCAATCCCGGTGGGTTTGCCGTCCAGGCTTACGGTGTTCTTGCGCCGCCAGTAGTCCCGGATACCCGCATCACCCCGTCCGTTGGCCCACTTTTCGAGGGTCGGACGCTGGCCCTTAAGTTCATAATAGGGAACGGCGTATCCACAGGACGTCTGCACGAGTTCCAGCTGTAGATCAAACACCTGACGGGCACCGGTGTAGTCCGGAAAGTGCCTGATTAACGCCGTCCACTGGCTGTCGTCCGGTAAAACCATATGGGCGCGCCCATAGAGCCTCAGGATCAGAGGCTGCTTTTCGAATGAGCAGAACATAATGGTCATGCGACCGGATTCGAGTATATGCGCGGCAGTTTCGTTACCGCTGCCGGTCAGATTTAGCCAGATAACCTGCTGACTGGACAATATCCGGAAGGTGTCCATGCCCTTGGGCGAGACATTGACAAAGCCGTCGGCGCCGGCGGTACCAACAAAGAACATGGCCTGCTGTCTGATGAAATCCATATGCCGGGATTCCATAGCGGGAAATTTTTCTGACATTCCTGTACGCCTTGCAGAGATCCACGCCGGTTGGAGATTTATCCGGCAAATGCGGGCCGCGCGTCGGGTATTGGTCCAGGCGCGTGGCCACCTGTTCAAATCAAGGCTTACGCCCCAGCTGCTTTTATTGCGTCCTTCAGACCGCGGGTGGGGAAGGTTTCGTTCGTACTCAAATGGCGTATATTATGCGGCACAATCTCGGATCGTTTCACGACCAGGTCGAACTGTTTTGCTTTCAGTAACATGTTGCGTTGTTCGTCGGTCAGTACCAGTGTGCATCGTCGGGAAGTACAGCTCCCGGCCTTTCGCTCCGCGGTGACAACAACAGGTTCGCCGCGGCGGGGCACTATGGTCAGCTCCGCGCCGACGTGCCCACCCTTGCCATCGACGGCGGCCTGCATGGCCCAGATGCCATTGCGTTGCACCATCCGCAGGACATGGTCCTGGTGGCTGAGCTGGATATGACACTCAGTCGGCGCCTTGACACCGTCTTCAGCCTCACATTGGTAGGCCCATTGCGGACCGTCTTCACGGGCGCAGGCATTCATAATCGCAGGAATAAAACCCAGCAGAAACAATCGTAAAATGTAAGTGCGCATGTTTGTTCCCGAGTAACTGTTCAGCTCGTTTCGTAACTGTTCAGATCGCGTCCAGATTTGTTCAAAGCAAGGCGAAAAATGTGAGTTTACTCGTGTAAATACTGCGCTTCGCTTTACGAGCCGCCTGGTCAGGCGTTCAAACCTGTTCCCAACGGGTTTGTGACCATTTTTTAACCCAGCTATGGGCAAATCGGGGCGGGAGCTGAATAGTTACGTTCCCGATTCAAGTACATCCAGGCGCATATAGTAATCGCTCACCGCGCACCGTCAAGGTGCGCTGCGTCAAGTTTTCAGGATTATGTATACCTGTATTCCAGGCTGTATCCGAATCGTATGCGGACATTGATGCGGTGGGTTGCCAGGTCAGCGCGGGTCCCAGTCAAACCCGGAATGGCGCGCCAGTTCCTCTGGTGTCAGGGCACCCTCAATCCGCGTCCGGCCGATGATCCAGGTCGGGAAGCTGGTAATGTTCTGCCCGGCACAGGCGGTTGCCAGCGGACCCCCGCGCCCCGCCGGGCTGCATTCGATATAGGGTAGATCATCTGCCGCCTGACGAAACATCTGGGACTGTCGCTGGCAGCTGGCACACCAGGAAGCGCCGTAGTATTTGGCGCCGGTTTCGGTGAGATGGGATGCCAGTGCCTGCAGGCGCGGATCGGGCGGTGCGCTGAGCAGATCGCTGTTGTAATAAACGTGCATCAGGATCACCACGATAAGGGCCATGCAGCTGGTGTTGAGAGGCAGGCTCCACCACGGCGTATTGGCCGGCAGGGGTGGACGCTGCACGACAAGCACGCCAAAAATCGCAGCCATAATACCCAGGGAGAACACACACCACAGGCAGGCAGCACCCAGTGAAATGAGACTCACGGCTGTCAGGTACAGGCTAATGGCCAGGCCCATCACGGTGAGACGCCATAGCCAGGTCCAGCGTTTGGCGGCAGCCATGGGGCGAAAAGCCAGAAAGGCGAGCAGGGCATAGACCAGAAAACCCCAGAACGATAATGGCAGCCCCATCACTGTCGACCAGCGGCTCTGGCGGATCACATCACAACCCGATCCCGCGTCACAGAAGGCTGGCGCGGCGGCCCACCAGGTGGTGCCGGTCAGATAGGCGGTCACCAGCATGCCTGCGCCGGCCAGAATCAATATAGTCCGGTTGCGGGCGGGTGCAGGGCGCGCGGCAGGCTTTTGCGCCGATGCTTTGCTGGATGTTTTCGATCGTTTTTTTGCCATGTCAGAGAGTCACATTGCCAGGGTGCTTTGCCGTGCAAATCACCGGAGTTGACGGGATCGGTTGGAGACCAGCAACAGTATGGCAAAACCACAGGTTATGGCAATGTCGGCGACATTGAAGATGCCGGTCCTGAACGAACCAATGCCGACGTTCAGGAAGTCAACCACAGCGCCATTATTCACCAGGCGGTCATAAAAATTGCTCAGTCCGCCGGCGAACATCAACGATAGCCCTACAACGGATGCGACACGCGTTTTCGTCTGGGCCAACAGGTAGGCTGCCAGGCCCGCCAATAACAGCCCGGTGGCAACAACAAATATCCAGAAGCGCCACTCTGACGGCAAATCGCTGCCCAATCCGAGGAAGGCGCCCGTGTTTTCGGTGTAGCCGACGCGTAACAGATCGTTAAAGTACGGCAGCATATTGCCACGGGGCAGATGGGTAGCCGCCAGTGACTTGGTGGCCTGATCACAACCGATAAGCGTCAGACTTATCGCTGTCAGCACACCCGCCCGTTTTGCCAGATTCATGCGTTCTCCATTCTGTGTGCCCGATACCCGTCCGGATGGCGGGCGTCGGGTCGTTGTTCTGGACCTGGTTAACGCCTGAGCCGGTCGCGCTTTACTGCCGTTCCATGGGTAAGCAGTCGACCGCTGCGACCAGCATACCGCCAGACGGCGGGATACGATACCAACCGGTTGGCTGCCACCGTCGATTGATTCAATAATACAGCGACAGGAATACACGCAGTACATTGGCCTGAAAGCTGTAGGCCGGCTCTTCGCCCGGGTTATAGGCCGGCGTCGCATCCAGCTCCGGGTCCGAATTGCTCAACAGGGCATTGCGATAGTTTTCAAAATCAAAATGCATGAAGTCCCAGTAGAAGCCCAGGCTCTGCTTCTGGATGAAGGGGATATTGTAGCCGAGTTCGTAGTGCAGGCCGAACCCGAAATTGAAGGACTTATAGGTACTCAGTTCTTTATCACGGGCACGATATTCGGTATCCAAGGGGTCCATATACTCAAACAGATCGTTATAGAAATCGGCCTGGCTCTGGTTGTAGAGGCGGCCTTTCATTTCGAACAGTATGGTTTCCGACAGTGGGTGGGTATAGCGCAGTTCAAAATTTCGCGCCTTGATGCCCCAGCTATCCTGAAACCAGCGACCCTCGGCGCGCAGGGAGGCGCGGTAGGGCAAATAATAGATAGTGCGCAGGGCAACCGCATCGCTGTTGCGCGTGGTTGGATAGTTCTCGGGTAGCCAGCCGATGTCGCCGGTGATATCGTCCCTGAAGCGGTACTGACGGTAGGGGTTCTGCAGAAACCCATCGTCGTTGATCGATTCATAGTTGAGCGCCAGCATCCAGTTGCGGGTGAGTATCTGCGACAGTCCGACACTGAAACGGTGTCGCTTTAGTGCTTCCTCGAATTCGCTTGCCGCGACGTCCTCGCTCGGTGGATCATTGCGGCCTACCGTATCGTCGCCCTGGCCGTAGCCCAATGAGAGTGTGGTGAGGTCGCCAAAAAACGTCTGACTGATGCCCAGGTTGAAGGTGCGGGCTTCATAGTCGTTCTCGGACGATTGTGAGTAGCCGACGCTGAGCAGCGCGCGATCGACCAGATAGTCGACCCCGACACTGTACTCCGTGCGCTCCTCAGAGTATTTGCTGCCCTGCGTCAGTACGTCAATTGACGCGCTGGAGACCATGTCAACGTAGTAGTTGCCGTAAACCGAGACCTTGTCATCCACGCTTTTGCGTATCAGCACCGATGGGCCGGTTACCGAGACGCCGCCGCCGTCATAGGCGTGGTACATCACGTCGGCCCGGTCTTCCGGGAGGGTGGCCGCATGGCTGCTGGCAACACAGAACGCCAGCCACGCGCAAATCAGTTGGCGCAGGCCCATGGCACGGCAATAGCGATCAATTGCAGCCACATCCACCCCCGGCGCTACCGTCCGCACCGCGCGCGGCTTCCCGCGCCTCGTAAACATGCAGAATAAATTTGGTTGAAACCGGATCGCGTTCGAACGCCATGATCGGATCGGCCAGGTTGCCGCGTTCGTGAGGCTTCACCCAGGGCTGCCAGGAGGCGCAGCCGCTGGTCAGGGTGAAGGCCAGTAACAGTAAACAGCGCAGCAACATGGTGTAT
The DNA here is from genome assembly GCA_964434105.1 of uncultured Cellvibrionaceae bacterium. GTDB lineage: Bacteria > Pseudomonadota > Gammaproteobacteria > Pseudomonadales > Cellvibrionaceae > CAYNST01. The sequence goes on from CAYSTJ010000047.1 coordinate 7,616, forward strand.
CTCCGGCTTTATTGCGCGAGCAGTTTTCGAATCTGCTTGCGATAGTCCTGCTCTTCACCGGGGCGGTAGCCGCGATGCAGGTGCGCGATGTTACCTTTTTTATCAATAAAATAGCTGGAAGGCATGGCGGTATTCTTATAGAGGTCCGCAACCTTGCCGCCCGCGTCGTGCAGAATCGGGAAGGTGACCGGGGTTTTCTTCAGGAAGGCCTGGGCGGCGCTGGTCTGTTCGTCCAGATTGATGCCCAGCAGCGTGAAACCGGCCTTATGGTAGTCGTCATGGATTTTGTTCAGGAGCGGCATCTCCTGTCGGCAGGGGCCGCACCAGGACGCCCAGAAGTTTATCATGACCACCTGCCCTTTAAGGTCTGCCAGGCGCACGCTTTCACCGGTCAGGGTTTTCAATGTAAAATCCGGGGCGGGTACGGGGCCGTCAGCCGGTTTTTTGCTGGCGTGGGCACTTATCGAAAGCAGCGCAACCAGCGCCAGTCCTATCAGTCGTTTCATTTTTAAACTCCAGTACGTCGTTTTTGAGGTCAAAAGACCGCGATACGGTTCACGATTCCGGGCCGGTCTAGAAAAATACCGACAGACCGATGTGAGTCTCCAGATTCTGGACTTCTTTCTCCTCGCCGAACAGGGAATGGGTCAGTACGTGGTTTCTGACGTCCATACGCAGTGAGATCCAGTCGGTTACAAACAGCCGAAAGCCGCCACCAAACATATAGGTAAAGTGTTCGTCGCCGCCAAACAGCGTATTGCCGCCGCCGCCCACCAGGTATAAATGGTGGTGGAATGCCCGGCGGTACAGGTGCGTTTCGCCGGGAAACAGATTGACGCCCAGTGCCAGGTCGTAATAGGTCAGCTTGCGTTCATTTTCGGAGAGTATAGGCGCGATATCACCACTGAACTGTTCGTAACTGGTCGCCAGCATTTTCGCGGTGCCGCCGGACAGTTCAAAAAATACATCTTCGGTGACATGCAAAGCCATGCGCGCGCCATAGACGTCGTTGCTGCCAAAATCCTCGATGCTCATGATGCCGGCAAATACGCCGAATTCAAAAATCTCCGAATCGATTTTTCGTTCTTTCAGTTCGCGACGCTCCAGGTCCGGATTGATTATTTCCTCAAGTACGCCACCCTCCTCATAGGCCATGACGGGGGAGCAGGGCAGCGCCAGTATCACACCTAAAAGAATACGCTGAAACCAGCTTTCCATTCTTCGACCTCTTCATTATTGTCGCGTGTAGTCAGGATAGTATGTTGGTTGTACTCGATCCGTGCCACCAACCGGTGTGACAGATAGATCATCAGGCCACCCCCTACCGTAAAAGTGGTATCCTCGGTGTCTTCCGCCTGAACCAGCTCGGTGTCCGGTGACGTCTGGATGACCCCGCCGCCCAGGGTAAAAAACGGCGAGAAGCGCCAATGAGGAAAAGCCTGGTGTACCAGCATGCCGCTGCCGAGCTTGATAGTGGAAAATTCACCAAAGGCGTGGGTGAACCGGAGTTCGGACGACAGGTTCGGTGTAAACCGATACCCTGTGTACACGGTATAGGCCAGCGCACCGTCCAGCTGGCCCAGCATCAAACCCAGGTGTAGTGGGTATTTGTTGTCGCTCCAGGTCGGCGTGGAAAAATCCAGCAGGTACCCGTCCTGGTCGTAAATGCGGTACAGGTCCTTTCGTCGTACCCAGCCCTGCTTGCCATCCTGTGTTTCAACCTTGTACCAGTCATTGCGCTTTTTGAAGATGCGCATCTGTTCGTGCTTTTCGAGGGCATGAAAGCGCGGAAAGCCGCGTCCCGGTTGTACATACAGTTCCACATAGGGTGAACCGACCACCACCACTTCGCCTTTATCGCTGCTCCACGGCGGCGTGGCAACATCGGCCGCTGCTGGCGATGCCGCCAGAATCCACAGCACAGCCAGCGCCGACAGATGAAAGGCTTTTAAATTTATCACAGCAGCAGCAATCCCTATCGGTTAGTTCTGCGGAACGTCAAACGGGTTATTGTAATACTGGCCGCCTATATCCAGCCACTCGGCAATCAGCTTAAGTTCCGCTTTTGAGAGCATGTGATAATGATCAACGGTGCGGTCCTCATTTTCGGTGATAAATGTTTCGGACACAAACCGCTCAAAGAAGTCGTCGCTGCCACCGCCAGATGTCCGTGAACCCGTCGGCGACATGGGTACACGCTCAAGGGGAATCAATTCCTCGACGATTGCGTAGACCGGGTCGCCGTTGTCATCAAACACCGGGTCCCCATTGTCGTCAAGTGCTTGCTCACCGGTAGACACCAGCCTCACTTCATCCACCACTGCCCCGCCGTCGAGAATCTGCCGGTTATCCCGGAACAGCAGCTCGACATAGGATGTTACGAAATTGGTGTTATCCGGCGAAATTTCGCTGGTGAGTTCGAGTTGACCGGCCGGGAGCTGCGGCTCGTCCTCGCCATTGCGCGTATGGCAGACGGTACAGGTGTTATCGATTGGCGATCCAGTCTCATCGTACTCGCGCCGGTCCGCCTCCCACAGTGGCTGGATATGCGCCAGATAATTGATGGTCGTGCGGCATTTGCTAGTCCAGCCGGCGGCATCGCATTGAGTGGGCGGGGTCCAGGCCGGTGGGGCCGGGTTCAGCGGATTGCAGTTGCTGTCGGGCGCCAGTGCCGTTTCAATATCGCTGTAGCGTAAACTGATGGCCATCTGCGGGTCGGCGGTCCAGTCGTCGGTGAACATCAGGTCCATGGTCGGTTCCCGCGGCCCCATCACCCGGGCACGGTACTCGGCCATGGTTTCTTCAAACTCAGGGGCTACTGGGGGCGCGTCGTTTTTAGGCTGGAGTAAACGGGTGCCCGGAAACGGCTGTCCGCCAATGGCGCCGGGGTTGATGCTGGCCAGCGGGCTATCCAGTCGTCCATGGGGCATTTGGCTTGTGGGGGTGTGACAGCCGCCGCACTCACGGCTTTCGCCGGCCTTGATATTCAGCCAGATGTCATGGCGCCGAAACGTGCGGCCACCATCGGCGTCCAGTATATCCAGGGTGAAAGGCACATCCGCCGGCACCAGAAACTTGGCGGAGCCGTCCGGTTCGATCGGCACGTAACCGAGAATGTCCCGCATAAAAGGCGCGCGACCAAAGGCGCTATTGGGTACATCGCGTACGCTGTCATCGGGTATCGGGACGTGCTTCACCAGCCGGATAAACCGGGCGCGACCCTCGCTGTCCATGGGCGTGCGCTCTGGATTGGCCATGGCCGCCAGCCCGTCCGGTGTGGTGTCGGTGCCGTCCAGATCATATACGCTGCGGATATGCAGGACGCCGAGCTCGTCCAGCACCAGACTGTCGAATTCCGGATCCCGACCGGTCGGACGGGTGGCGGGAATTGCCTGTTCAGCAAATACCACCGGATCGGTAAACATAACGCCTTCCTTTGGCACCTTCACCGGTCGCTGGGTGCCTTCGTCAATGTCATAGACCCACAGTCCAAAGATGGGCGGTGCCTCAATTACATTTTCCGGCTGGGCGATGGTGCGCGGGCAGGGAGTAATGCTGTTATCGCGGTCAATCAGGCGGCACTGGCTCCAACTAACCAGCAAGCGGTTGGTACCATCGTTCAGCGGGAAAGTGGAGTGGTAGTAGCCGCCAGCGGATGCGGTACCGTCGCGGGTATCGACTGACTCCAGCACCAGAACCTCATGCGCCAGTCCGCCCGCTTCGGTACCATCGGTGTGGCGGCGAATGTCCATATAATTTTCGATATCAACCGCGACAATTGTACCGCCCAGATGGCGGGATTCCCGCGGCCGCAATAATACCAGCAATCGCCCATCCGGCAGTTGGTGTGGCTTATGGAACGTAGCCGCCGTCTGGCCGGTGCCAGTCTCCTGGCTGTGAAAACCATACAGCAGTTGCGGCGCGGTGCCGTCCGGGTTGACTTTATAAAGACTGAGCTGGTCGTGCCCCGCCATGGCGTCGCGCCGCAGATAGACAACTTCACCGGTGTCGAGCAGCGTCGGGTACAGGTCGTGGCTGGCATTGAACGTAATCTGTTCGATGGTCACCTCGTTGCCCGCTTCGCTGAGTACATGCAGGTTAAAGGCCTCGGTCCGGCGTGGATCATCCAGCCCGGCGTACTGGGATTTGCCCTCATCCACCAGTATGGCGCGGGTGCGCTGCTGGCGGTTGGAGGTGAACAGAATGCGGTCGTCCGGCAGGTATTGCGGGGCCAGATCGTGCCCATACTCCCGGATAGTCTCGGAAGGGATGACCTGTTCCAGCGCCTGCGTATCTATGTGATAGCGCCAGATATTCCAGGTGGGCTGGTCCGCCTCATCGGCGCCTTCGATTTCCGGCGCCCGCATCGAAAACAGCAGCTTTTTACCGTCATAGGACACGCTCAGGTCTTTTACGTCGTAGAGCGTCTGTCCGGGTGTTCCGTCGCCGTCGGCCTCGCTGCCAAAGACGCCCGCGGTAATGATGGTTTCCGCCGCCAGCGCAGCCGCCCGCTCCTTGAAGACAAGCTGGGCGCCGGGGTGAAAGGCTGCCGGGTCCAGCACATTGTCTGGCGCGATTCCACCGTCATCCCCCACCGGTAGCGCCCGTTGCACATAGGCAATGGGATAATCCAGTACCACCGGGTCTGAACCCTGTGCCCGACCGGTGGACCGCCCGTTGCTGGTATCACAGGCAGGCACCGCGCTCAGGATCAGCGTCAGCAGGGCAAGAGAGGAAGCTTGTCGGAAATACATACAGCAGTCTCGTTCAATCGCTGAAAATTGTCACCCATTTGCGCGCATTAGTGACTCTTTGGGGCCAAATGTCGACGCACTCACATTCTATTTGGCGCGAAATTAATCCTGTTTCGTACTGCCTGCACGCCCTGTCCAAGTCTAGCGGTTAACAGCAAAGGCCGGCACTTTTAACGTGTGGGTGGGCCACGCTTTTTCCCTGTGCCACACCGGTCAAGGGTAATTCTGGCCCGGAAATACGTCACTGTGAGGGGATAATCTTTTGTTAATGCGGCCAATTTGCGTGACGCATGTCACGCATTCTGGCTCCATCTGCAAAAACCGCTCGTGTACGCGCCAACTCAGCCGCCATTCAAGGTACGCAAAGTAGCATGAATTGATCCATTCTGGCTGCCGGCTTTTTCTCACTGCATGATCGCGGGCAGACTTCCGGTAGAGATGATTTATGTGATTGAAGCCGTAACTGGAACGGAATCTGCTCCCGGCCCATTTCATACGACGTTTGGGGCGCTGTGAGGCGGTCCAGTATGTGACCGTTACGGGTAGTGCGCGCCAGAGAGCGGTGTGGCATGACGGGTGTCGGCACTTTTAGGTCATGAACGTGACCTGCTTTGCGCCGGGAGTTCTACCCATGCCCGGATATTCATCCGATGAATACGTAACCTAGTCGTTAATGTCTTTGTTGTCGCCGTAGCAGTAGATGGAAATAAAAATGATGAATGTAAAAGGCCGCCTGGCGAAATGTTGTGTTGCCATACTGGGTTTGATTTTAAGTCTACTGATTTTGCCGGCACAGGCGGGGTCACTGGAGCAGGCCAAGCGAATTCACGACAGATTGACCGGTGTTCCGCCAGCAGAAGCGGTGCTGCGGCAAATGCAGAACAGTATCGACAGTACCGGCAATGGCCTTGATGCGGCTGCCATCGCCATGGAAAACGAAAACTTCTACCGGGTGACGCTGAAAAACTGGGCGGCGCCCTGGACTAACCGTGATCAGTCGGTGTTCGTGCCGATGAACGACTATATCGCCACCGTCATTGGCCTCATTCGCGATGACGAAGACTTTCGTACCGTATTGTATGGCGATGTCCTATACACGGCCAGTGGCGTGACGCCTGCCTATTCTTCGCAAAATAACCACCATTACGAGGCGCTGGAGAAGGGCCGGGACAGCAACGGGCAACCGTACCGCTACAAGGACCGACTGCAGTCCCAAATACAATCGCAAATGACGGGTCTGCCGGCCGAAGCGACCGCCGGCGTGCTGACTTCCCGGGCCGCCGCCCGCGCTTTTTTTATCGCCGGCACCAACCGTGCGCAGTTGCGCTTCACCCTGATGAATCACCTTTGCCGGGACCTGGAACAGGTACAGGACATTACCGGTATTCCCGATCGCATCCGTCAGGACGTGTCGCGCTCGCCGGGTGGTGATGCCCGGGCATTCTTCAATGGTTGCGTGGGCTGCCACATAGGGATGGACCCGTTGGCCCAGGCCTTTGCCTATTACAACTTCGCTTACGATGCCGAAACCGACCTGACCGGCGAAAATGGTCAGCTCGTGTATCACACGACGATCCAGACCGAAACCGGTACCCGGGTCGATCCCAAATACCATATAAATAGCAGCACCTTTCCTTATGGCTATGTCACCCCGGATGATCGATGGGATAACTATTGGCGGCAGGGCATGAATGCGCAACTGGGGTGGGACCCGTCATTGCCCGGTTCGGGTAACGGTGCCCGGTCTCTGGGACAGGAGCTTGCCCACAGCCAGGCGTTTGCCGAATGCCAGGTCACCAAGGTATTCAAGGCGGTCTGCCTGCGGGAGCCGGGCGATGCGGCGGACCGCGGTCAGGTTCAATATATGACCCAGCGATTCGCATTTAATGGCTACCGGATAAAACCGGTATTTGCCGATGCGGCCGACTACTGCAAGGGGCCGTGAACATGAAAAGATTCCGCTGTAGTCTGATCCTTGCCGCCGTGTGCCTTCTGGGCGCCTGTGCGCCCGACTCCGGCAAGCCGGGCGTTACCAACTTGCCGCGACAGGTCGATGGCGATGTTGATCATCAGCCGCAATATCGCGGCCCCAACCCGCGATCAGCGGAGGTACGGGATTTCAAGATCAACTTCTGGGACAACATTGCCATGGCCGGCCGCTGTGGCGGCTGTCACGTACCGGGTCAGCAACCGCCGTTTTTTGCCCGCCACGATGATATCAACCAGGCCTACACCGAAGCACTCGCCTACGCGACGCTGCAAAACCCGGCGGCCTCCCGGTTTGTGGAAAAAGTGGCTGGCGGTCACGGTTGCTGGGTGAATAGTAGTAATTTCTGTGCCGAACAGATCACCCGCTGGATTACCGGTTGGGCATCCGATGCGGGGGTCGAGCTGACCCTGACACAACTCAATCAGCCCGAACTGTGGGACGTCGGTGACAGCATCAGCTTTCCCGATGAACCGCCGGCGGCCTTCGGCGCTGTGCATACCCTGTTGACAGAGTATTGCAGTGACTGCCATCGCGCCAGCGCACCGCAGGCGCCGGTTCAACCCTATTTTGCCAGTGAAGATCCCCTGGTGGCTTACGCGGCCGCACGCACGAAAATGCTCCTGAACGTCATAGAAGAAGACGATGACAGTCAGCGTATCGACGTCTCGCGCTCGCGGCTGGTCGTACGGTTACGGGAGGAGGCACACAACTGTTGGGATAACGACTGCGAACGCTCGGCAACGCAACTCGAACAGGCGCTGGAAGCTTTCGCGGCGACGCTGCCCATTGCAGAGGCGGACGCCGGATTGCTGACCAGCAAGGCCATGCGGGTCGAGGACGGGACTGCTATCAGCCAGGGTGGTCGTGCGGAAAGTAATGCCATTGCGCTGTATTCCTTCAAAGCCGGGACCGGGACGGTGGTCTACGATTACGCGGACGATTTTCCGCCAGCGCTGAACCTGACCCTCAGTGGCGATGTGGAGTGGGTGAGTAACTGGGGTATTCGACTAAACAGCGGACGGGCGCAGGGAACGGTCGCAAACAGCAGCAAGCTTCGACGCGAGATCAGTAAGACTGGCGAATACAGCGTGGAGGCCTGGGTTGTGCCCGCCAATGTGACGCAGGAAGGGCCGGCGCGTATCGTCAGTTATTCGGGCAGCAATGATCGCCGTAACTTTACGCTGGGCCAGACGCTCTATAACTACAACTTTTTTAACCGTTCCAGTACCACCGATATCAACGGCTCGCCCATGGTGTCCACGGAGGATGCCGCTGAAGTGCTGCAGGCAACGCTGCAGCACGTGGTTGCCAGTTATGATGCACTGCAAGGGCGCCGGCTTTATGTGAATGGGGTGGAAGTGGCGCGGGAAGAGCCCGGTGAGGGCGGTCTACTGGCCGACTGGGACGACACTTTCGCCTTGGTACTGGGCAATGAAACCTCGGGTGAGTACCCGTGGCGTGGCACCCTGCGATTTCTGGCCATCCATAACCGGGTCCTCACCCCCGAACAGGTTATCGGCAATTTTCAGGTTGGCGTAGGCCAGAAAATTCTGGTGCCATTTTCGATTGGCGACCTGATCGATGGAACGGATGCCTACCTGGTGTTCCAGGTAGAGCAGTTTGATGATCACAGCTACCTGTTCACCAACCCCCGATTCTACCGCTTCAACGGGCCTCTCGAACACGCTATTGATATTGACGGCATCTATATCGGTGTCAATGGCCGGGAAGCCCCCGTGGGTCAGGCCTTCGCAAATGTGACGGCGACCATACAGGCGGGCGAGTATTCGCTGGACAGCGAGCCCCTGTCGAGGCTGGGTGCGGTAATACCGCTGGAAAAGGGCCCGGATCAGGATCAGTTTTTCCTTAGCTTTAAACGCGTCAATGGGAACACTGCAAACCGCACGGCGCCGGCAGCACCGGTGCCAGAGGAGCCCCAGGACCGGCCGGAAGTACCGGATATCGGCGTACGCCATTTTGCCGAAATCAATGCGTCGCTGGCCACGATGACCGGTGTTCCGGTAACGCACCCGGAGGTTATGCAAACCTACGAGGCGGTGGAACAGCAGATGCCCTCGGTGGAGAACCTGGATGGTTTCCTGGTGGCGCATCAAATGGGTATCACCCAGCTGACCGTCAAGTACTGCAATGTGCTGGCAAAGGATGCGGCGCTGCGCGCTTCACGCTTTCCCGATTTTAACAACCGTTTCGACGAAGCCGGGCGTAGTGCCGTCACGGATCCGCTGCTGAAAGCGCTGGTTGCGCACCGTATTGACGGCGTTCAGTTGTCCACGCAGCCGGATGTGGAACAGACCCGTACCCAGCTGGATGGGCTCTTCAGTGAATTGTCGCCGGACTGCACGCAAAATCCCTTCAGTTGCTCCGCCGATGCCGTCTCAACCATCATCACCGCTGTCTGTGCCGCTGCCCTGGGTAGCGCCGTGATGCTGGTGCAGTAAAGCCGAGGTTAGCAGTTATGCGCAAAAAGACATTTGGATTGAATGAGCCATTACGTCATCCCGATCATCATCGGCCAAGAACCCGCCGTGAACTGATCGCGCAAGGGTTTCAGCTGGGTATGGCCTCCATGGTGGGCACCTCAATCCTGGGCTTCGGTGCGCCAGCCCGGGCGGCACTCAGCAGTTCGCTGGATCAGGCCATTGCCGATTGCGGAATCCAGTTCGACGGTGCCGGCAAAATTCCGTTTATCTGCTTTGATCTGGCGGGTGGGGCAAACATCGCGGGGTCCAACGTACTGGTAGGTGGTCGCGGCGGACAGCTGGATTTTCTCGATACGTCTGGGTACGTCAAACAGGGGCTGCCCGCCGATATGGTGCCCAATGCGCTGAATCCTGGCTCGGCGACCAATGATTACGTGAATACCGAACTGGGCCTGGCATTCCACGCCGACAGCGGCTTTCTGCGCGGCATTCAGCAGCAGACTTCCGCCGCGACCCGTGCGGCAATCAATGGCTGCGTTATCGCCGCCCGGTCCGAGAATGATACCGGTAACAACCCCCACAACCCCATGTACGGCATCAATATGGCGGGCGCCCGAGGCTCGTTGCTGGCGCTTTGCGGGTCCAGCGCCAGTGAGTCCGGCGGCAATTCGCTGGCCCCACCGATGCTGGTCAATAATGCGGTGCGGCCGTCCAAAATCGATCGGCCGGGGGATGTCACCGGACTGGTGGATGTTGGGGATCTGGTGGGCTTGCTTAATCGGGAGCAGGTGGTGGCCGTCATGGAATCGATGTACCACCTGAGCCGGGCCAAGATGGAGCGCATGGCAGCCGACCTTAGCCAGGACACCATGATCGCCTCCTATCAAAAATTACCCTGCAAGTATCTGGAGAGCGCCGGTCTGGCTGACCGTTACTCCAACCCCGCATCGCTGAATCCACTGGCGGATCCCGATATCGTGGGCCCGGGCGGTATTTTCAGCGAGGCGGATATGAATGACCGGGAGTTCGCCAAAACAGCATCCATTATGAAAATGGTTATTGAAGGCTACGCCGGCGCCGGCACGGTGACCATGGGTGGGTACGACTACCACACGGGCGACCGCGCCACCGGCGAAATCCGCGATCTGCGAGCCGGCCGATGTATGGGGGCCTGCCTGGAGTACGCGGCGCGGCGCAACAAACCCCTGATGATGTACGTGTTCAGCGACGGTTCGGTCTTCAGTAACGGCATGATCGACAATTCCGCGCAAGGTCGTGGCAAGGGCGTATGGACGGGCGACAGCCAGCAGACAGCCGCATCGTTTTTCCTGGTTTACAGTCCCGGTGGCCGGCCGCAACTCTTTGTCGGCGATGCGCCTGGTGATCGACCCGAACTGCACCAGCAAATTGGCTACATGCGCGCCAGTGGGGACGTAGAGACCGCCTCCAGCCCGGCCGCCAACAATGTTAACCAGTTGGTGCAGACCGTTATGCTGAATTATATGGCTCTGCACGGCGAAACCGGTGATTTCGATACGCTGTTCTCGGGCCGAAACTTAAGTCATGGGTTAGGCAACGCAGCCGCGCTGGAGCGCCTGATAGCGTTTAATCCGGTGGTTTAGGAATATTTGCCGAACGTGTGATGGGGTATCTGGATCCAAAACTGCATTAAATACGCGTTAATCTTAAGCGTGTTGTCGTTTAGACTATAAGGCTGTGCCTTTTTAGACTATTTTGCGCCATGACTGGAAAAAGGTGGCGCAATAATCAACAATATGATTATCATGTCGTCACCGACGGCAGAGATATAAACAGTGACGATTTAACAAAGGGATATAGCAGTGATGACCCATCCAATTGAAACTTTACCAATCCTGTTACAGAAAGCGCGTGAAGCGACTGTAGCAGATGTCCGGCAAACTCTGGCCGACTTCGGGCTGACAGAGCAGCAGTGGCGTGTTATTCGCTCCGCGTACGAAAACGGCGAACTGAACGCCCAGGACCTGGCTGCCAAAAGCGCCATTCTGGGGCCCAGCCTGTCGCGCATACTCAATCGACTGGAGGCAGGTGGGTTGTTGGTGCGAAAAGCGTCCAAGGACGATCTGCGTGAGCTGACCATCAAACTCACGGCCGCCGGCAAGCGGCTGCACAATCGCATTCAGCCTGCGCTGGAAAAGCACTATGACGGGTTTGCAGACAAGCTCGGTGCGCGCAAAAACAAGCAGCTACTCGAACTGCTGGAATATGTCGCCGGTCTCGGCCATGTCACCCTGCAATAATGAATTGATTCCACTTTAATGCCGCCGAAGCACGCCTGCGTTTGAACGGTGTTTGAGATTTGCAGTGCGCCGGGCAGCAGGGATGGGCGCCCGGCCCGGTATTCGCCCCCCCTGTTTCCCGCGTAACAGTCCAAAACCGAAATTGTGCGTATCCTCTGCAAGACCGGCTACGACAAGGTAACCGGGTGATCTGACTCCATCATCTCTCTGCAAACACGGACAAGGGCAATCTATGAATATCGTGTCAATGACGCCCGGCGACCCGGAAATACCGCCGGAAACGCCGGATCAGCCTGAAATTGAACCCGGCAGGGACCTGCCGGAAATCGAACCGGATACGGACCAGCCGGAGCTGCCGTCGGTTCAGCCGGACGAGATCTCGCCACCGGACCCCGGTGGTCCCGAAATCCAGCCACCAGGGCCCGATACTGTGTAACCCGGGATCAACCGGCGCGACGGAAAACAAAGCAGATTGCGCGGGCCGCAAGCTTCTACATGCCGATCCTTTCACGAATGTACGGGTTAACAGGTTTGCCCGGCATAAACCGGGCGCGGCAGCACCCGGCTTGCCAGGCAGATTCACAGCTGATAATGTCTGCGCCCAATGAAACTTTCGGCGGATTTTTCTGTGAATCAACTTGCTAACCGATGGGCCCTGGTGACAGGTTCCAGCCGCGGTATAGGGCGGGAAATTGCTGTTGGCCTGGCCCGACTTGGCTGCAATATCATTTTGCATGGACGGGAAGCGGGGCATACCCGCGAAACCATGCAGCTAATTGACGGCCTGCCCGTACAAACATGTGCAGTCGGTGGCCGATTGGACACTGCGGAAGGCGTACAGGCGTTGATTGCAGATGTTCAGCAATCCATGGCACCGCGCGTTGATATTCTGTACAACAATGCGGCCATCAATAACAGGCCCACGCCTCTGTTCGATTTTTCGCCGGAGACATGGCTGGAAACTTTTCAGGTTAATCTGTTTTCGATGGTGCAGCTGTGCAACGCCTTCGCGCCCGTCATGCGTGACAATGGCTGGGGTCGAATTATCAACCTGACATCGGGTATTGCCGATCAGCCACAGCTGGCACCCTATAGCGCGTCAAAAGCGGCTGTGGACAAATTTACCCGGGATCTGGCCTGCGAGCTTAAGGGTGATAATGTGCTGGTTAACCATGTGGATCCCGGCTGGATCCGGACTGATCTCGGCGGCCCGGATGCCTGGGAAGACGTCAGTTCGGTTATTCCCGGCATTCTGGTGCCGGCTCTGCTGCCGAATGGTGGCGCGACGGGAAAGTTTTTTGCTGCGCAGGATTATAAGGGTCTGACAGTGGGTTAGCGGCTGCCCCCGCCGTTGCGATTCAACGGATGGGGTGTGGCACCAGATGCTGGCCCAACAGGCTGCGCCAGTGGGCGCGGGCATCGCTGTGACGGCGCACCGCATCCCGCCAGAGGTCTTCTGGACCTGATGCTTGCCGACAGCCTTGCAAATCAGCGGCGAGATCATTTTTGAGGACGCTTCCCCCCAGTCCGCCGGCATCCCGGGCGAATAAATCGCACAATTGATGTTGATTACTACCGATCTTGGAATCCATAACCTCGTCCTCGTTCTGCAGAGCGGTTCCCAGCTTTATGATCGTTATAACCGCGTAGGGCTTCTGTGAATTACTACCCGGTCAAACCCTGATTTTTCCCGCGATGGCTGGGTTTTGACGTGCTTGACGTGAGTCAAGCAATTAATTGGCCAGTGTGAAAAGTTCCGTGTGAACCGGCCTTTCCATAAAAAAAGATGGGGAAACGGCGATAAAAGGTCGGAATACGGTTATAAGTGCGGTCCGTCACGGGCCAGACCGGCTTTACCTTGCAAAACCTACAAAGAACGGCACCGGCGACGGGCGATAAATGGCATTGTTATGACAATTTGTGTCAATGCGTGGGATGCGGTTGTGGGGATATCGTCAATGGACAGAGCGATCGGAAGGCCCGAACAGCGCGTCCAGATCATCTGAACCAAAATGATATTCTGCTCCGCAGAATTCACAGTTCATCTGAATCCAGTCCCGCTCGACAAGCAATGCGCGGGCGTCTTCGGCAGTTAACGCCGATAGCGCATTCAGGCTGCGTTCGCGCGAGCAGCTGCAGGCAAAGGCCACGGGCGATGGATCAAACAGGCGGACCTGGTATTCGTGAAAGAGTCGGAGCAGGACTGTCTGGTGATCAAGCGTCAGGATTTCGTCCGCGGTCAGGGTGTCGGCGAGCGTCGTTATCGTGCGCCATACCTCCGGATCGGCGGGTTGATCATGGGCCGGGGGTAAAGTCTGCAAAAACAGCCCGCTGACGCGATCCCGGTCGGCAAATAACCACATTTGGCTGGGCAGTTGTTCCGATTGATTAAAATACGCGGAAATACAGTCTGCGATGCCGGTGTGCTCCAGTGAAACTATCCCCTGATAGCGTTGTCCCTGCTCGGGGTCGACAGTCAATGTCAATATACCGGCACCGACATTGTCGGCCAGATTGACAGACGGTAGGTCACGTTTCTGGTTGTTTTCGCTGAATTTGATCAGTCCCCTGACGGTATGGTCATGTGTCGCCTCAGCCATAATCAGTGGGACTGCCCCGTCGCCCCGGGCCTGCAAGGTCAGTGTACCGGAAAATTTGAAGGTCTCGGCCAGCAGGCTGCTGGCGGCCAGAAATTCGCCGAGCAGGCCGCGGGCGGCGTCATTCAGTGATTGGTGTCGGGCTGCCTGTTCAAGGCTGTGACACAGCGTAATGATTTCGCCCCGCAACGGGATGTCATCGAAAATAAAGCGGTGAAGCAGGTCTGCGCTGGGGTGCGGGTTGTCGGATGGCTTCATAGATACGGGTCAGCTTTCGTCGTTAAATATGTTTTTGAATCGGTGAATCTGGCGGCGCTGTTTCTTGTTGGGACGGCCGTCGTGGACGGCGCCGGGGGCATTCGTCAATTTCCGCTGCAGCGCCTGAGCCTCGCGGCGTTGCCGGCTTTCCTCGGTTTCCCCGTAAAGCAGAGCCGCTTCCGGTGCGCCGCGCCGTTGGTCGGACAATGCAATAATGACCACCTGCTTTTCATCCAAGCCCTGCCGTATGGTCAGGTGCATGCCTGTCACCAGCTCCTTGCTCGCCTTGACTCGCTGGCCGTCAACCTGGACCTTGCCTCCTTCGATGGCCTGTTTGGCCAGGCTTCGGGTTTTAAAAAAGCGGGCGGCCCACAACCATTTATCAATGCGGACCCGCTCGAGCCCGCTTCGGGTGCCGGAATCGCTCATCGCGGACCATCCGGCATGATCGCATCGAAATCGATAATGTCAATAAATTCACCGGAGGTTACAACCGGTTTTTGCAGATCGGGCTGATTGATACAGACCAGGTGTCCGATGCCGTAGGTGCTGGCGGTGCGCAGAACGTGTACATTATCGTCCACCAGCAGGGTGCGGCGCGGGTCAAAGTCTTCAGCCTGTGCGAGGCAATGCCAGAATGCGTCGGCTTCCTTTGGCTGGCGATAATCATGCGAGGAAATCACGATATCCAGCCACTGGTCGATGCGACTGACTTCCAGTTTCAGGTCCAGACTACGCCGGTGGGCGTTGGTGGTCAGTATTACTTTCTTGCGCGATTCTTTCAGTCGGCGCAGAAAGGCTTCGGCGTGCGGGCGCAGCTGGATTTTGTGTTGAACTTCGCGCTTCAGGGCAGAAATATCCATACGGGTCAACTCAGACCAGTGGTCCAGACAATACCATTCCAGGGTGCCTTCGTATTGGCGGATCATGGCCGTGAGTTCCCGCTCAGCGGTGTCGAAATCGAGGTTGTTGGCTTCGGCATAGCGCAGTGGCAGGTGCCGCAGCCAGAAATAATTGTCGAAATGCAGGTCCAGCAGGGTCCCGTCCATATCCAGCAGGACCGTGTCCAGCATACTCCAGTCGATCATGGTAAGCGTCCGCACGTCGGGTTAAATGAAAGAAAACAAACTTTTGGCAGTTTGAACCAATATGAAAACTTCAAAAAATACAATCCGTAGTGCATAATAGTGTGAACCAGTTCGGGAAACTGGTGTCTATTGTTACTGAGGCGCAGAAGTAATAGCAACAGACCCGGCACAGTCAACGCGACATATGTATTTGGTCGGAAAGCAGTCGAATCCGACCAGCAACTGCTAGGCTTTAAATAGGCATGCTGAGGTCTGGCGTTACACCCCGCTGTGATTGGCGGCAGACAAACGAACAGGTAGTCCCAGCATACCAGTCCACCGAAAACTACCTGATTTCACTCCATGGACGACTTTTTTAGATGTTACCGTCTGGTATAAAACAAGTTGTTGTTTATAGCATCAGATTTTGTAAGCACCACAAAGTTCAGCGCCTGCGGCAGGGATAGGCCCTGTTCGCGGGGAAAACATGATAGGTACCTTTAATTTATTACATCGAGGGTGAAGCCTGAAAATGAAAGCACAATTATGCGAACCTCAGCCGGTCCGGGATTATCCACCACATTTATCTGTTCTTCAAACCCAACTGGTGCGCGAGATTACCTGCCTTGAGCGTCAGATGGAGCGAGCCCGCGAGCTGGATGCTCCGGATGAAAATATGATGCAAACCTTTGAGTCCATGATAGAAAGCCGCCGTCGCATGTTGAACAACATGCCCTGGAGTGAATAAACCCACTCGGCCGGCGGGCCTTACCGCTTCTCTGCAGGGGCTGCTGAATCCGTCGGGTCAGCGGCCCGACCCGTCTCTCCATATATTTGATCATTCGATTTACTTCAGTGGCCGCAGGCCCTAATAATTGCTGCTGACAGGACACTGAAGCCAATTCAGGTTATTATCGCGCCAACGCTAGTCAACAACGGGCACCCGTAACCTTTTATGTACCATAGCTATTTTGGACTGGACGAGCAGGCGTTTTCGATCGCCGTCAATCCGCGCTATCTGTATATGAGCTCCCAGCATCGGGAGGCGCTGGCGCACGTGCTTTATGGCGTCAATAGCGGCGGCTTCGTTATGCTGTCCGGCGAAGTTGGTACCGGCAAAACCACGATTATTCGTTGCCTTCTCGAGCAACTGCCCGACAACGCCGACCTGGCGGTGATACTCAATCCGTCCGCTACGGCGCGGGATCTGCTATGCAGTATTTGTGACGCGTTCCACGTACCTTATGAGCAGAACGAAACCAGCCTCAAGGTCCTGATGGACAAACTGTCGGAATTTCTGGTATCGAATCACCGTCGTGGGCGAAAATCCATCGTATTAATCGACGAAGCGCAACTGCTGAAAGTATCCACTCTGGAGCAGGTGCGGTTATTGACCAATCTGGAAACCAACACCCAAAAGTTATTGCAAATCATTCTCGTGGGACAGCCGGAACTGAATGACCTGCTGGCAAAACCGGCGCTGCGGCAGTTGTCGCAGCGCATAACCGCGCGCTACCACCTGCGGCCACTCAGCGAGAAAGAAGTCGCTGCCTATATTAAACACCGGCTTAAAGTCGCCGGGATGCCCGCCGGCCGGCAACCTTTTCCGGCCAGTATTATCCGTAAAATCCATCAGACCAGCCGCGGAATTCCCCGCATTATCAATGTATTGTGCGACCGCATGCTATTGGGTGCCTACAGCCGCGAAGCCACGCTGGTCGATCAGTCGATCTTCCGGCAGGCGACCGTGGAAGTGCTGGGACGAACGAAAGAGCCGATGCAGCGCTGGTTCGACAAATCCTGGCTCGTAGTCGGCGCTGGCGGATTGGGTGTGCTGCTGCTGAGCGGACTGTTCTGGCTGCTATTGGGCGGTAGCCGGGCGGCGGATCGTGAAGAACAGCTGGTCGGGGAGGGGCAGATTATCCGCGCCCGCCAGACAGATGCCGCGCTGCTCAACCGGCCCGCGGCTGACTCACGCCAACCGCAGTTCTGGATGCAGGACAAGACCGAAGCCCTGCGCGAGCTGATGCAGGTGTCCCGAATTACGGGAATTGGCGCCGATCCCTGTCGGACTGTCGATCAACAGGGATTTGCCTGTGAGACGCAGAAGGTCGTGACATGGGATGATTTTCGTCAGATCAATCGTCCTGCCGTATTAACCATCGTCACGCCGGCCCGATATTCCGGCTATGTCGTGTTGGTCGCCCTCAAGCAGGGCGACGCCTGGGTACGAATGGATGGCGAGGTACAACGCATATCGATGGAGTCGCTGGGTACACTCTGGAACGGTGAATTCACGTTTGTCTGGCGGCCACCACCCGGTTATAGCGAAGCGGTGGGGCTGGGATCCAGCGACCCGATGGTGGGTTGGGTTGCGCAGCAATTCGCCTTTCTGGACGGGCAGACGGCGCCCCTGGCACGGGAGCGCTTCAATACCCAGCTGCAACAGCGGGTGAAGCTGTTCCAGCGATCCCAGAACCTGAAAGATGACGGTGTCGTGGGAATGCAGACGCTATTGCGGTTGAATGAAGTTCTGGGGCTGGAAAAATCCATGTCCGATATGGCGTTGACCATGAACGACCCTCGCCCGAAATCCGGAGGTTAAGATGTCATTGATACTCGATGCATTGAATAAATCGGACCACGAGCAGGAGAAGCCTGGTGACGTACCTGATCTGCACGCGAGGCACTACCCGATCGAAGAAGATGTCGGCGACCGAAAACGCCTGCTGTATCTGATCGCTATTATCGGCCTGGCATTGATGGTCGTCATTTTGCTGGCGTTGCTGGTATGGTACCGTCCGGGACCGCCGCCGCTGGATCCCGTGTCGCCGGCGGCAGTACCGGTGACGGCGGATCAGCCACTTCCGGCACAACCGGCCACGCTGGCGGCGGGTAGTACGGTATCCCCGCCAGAGGAAGCAGCAGAATCGCCACCAGAGGCCGCCCAATCGGAGAAGGACGCCCGGTTTGGCCGACAAATGCTCACACCTCTGGAAGAAAGCGTCGTGATTTCGCCACCCGCCGATGATGATGTTCTGGCGCTGTATCAGGTGCAGGTGGACCCGGAGCCGATACCTATTCGCGAACCTGCCGTGAAGACGGTTACACCTGATCGGCAGACCGTCGATCGCGACGAGGTTCAGCAACTGTGGCGGGAAATGAACGAACAGCAACGTCGACCGGTCGCACTGCCACCCGGTGTGGAGATTGAAAAATTGCCGGATAGGCCGGTGGCTGCCAAAGCACAAACCCGGCCTGCGGTTCCGCCCGGCGTCAGTGCAGAAGAGAGCGTGCAAGGGCATATCGATGTGCCATTTCTGCATGAACTGCCGGAAAACTTCCAGAACACAATTCCGACGCTGATGTATGCCAGGCATGCCTACGAGCAGGGCTTTGTGATTATCAACAAGAAGCGCTATCACGAAGGTGATACCATGCAGGGAAACATTCTGCTGGAGAATCTTTTGGCAGATGGAATTCTGCTCCGGTTCAATGACCGGACATTCAAGCTGGGTGCCGAGAGCAGCTGGGTAAATTACTGACTCGAGATACCAATCGCATTTGCGCAGTTTAACAGTCTAATTGGCCAATGGCATGGCAAGAATCGTCGATATAATCGATTTCCGTCAGGACTCCAATCGTTACGCGGGTTTCGCCGCGCTATTGCTCGTCACACCTTTTTCGATCGTTAACCTGTTGGGTGGACACTTCTTTCTCGGATCGTTCTCGCTGGCCGTCATCGTCCTGTTTCTGGTCAATTCCTGGGGTATCAGCCGCGGCCGACCGATGCCGCTACTGGCGTTTTTGGGTTTAATGCCGGCGGCGGTTATATGTCTGGGTTTTGCGGTTTACGAGCGGGGTATGATCGGCGT
This sequence comes from uncultured Cellvibrionaceae bacterium, assembly GCA_964434105.1. Classification (GTDB taxonomy): domain Bacteria; phylum Pseudomonadota; class Gammaproteobacteria; order Pseudomonadales; family Cellvibrionaceae; genus CAYNST01. The sequence goes on from CAYSTJ010000047.1 coordinate 26,877, forward strand.
ACTCTGGTGCTATCCGGCAGTACTGGTCATGTATCTGATATTGCAGGAAAAGCAGGCGTGGTTGTCCAGCCTGCTGATGATTGGTATGGTCGTCGTGCTGTGTATGCAAACAATGGAATGGACGCTGACGGTTCGCATCGGCATGACGTTATTGACGGTCAGTGTATTTGCCGGCATTTCGTTACGGCTTATTTCCCGTCAGCAGGAGCGGCTACATCAGTTCGCGGTGACCGATCCGCTAACCGGGTTATCCAATCGGCTGTTATTGGGTGCTTCACTGGAGCAGGCAATAAGCTATAGCAAACGTACAGCCAGTCCAATGACGTTGCTCGCAATTGACCTGGACCATTTCAAAAAGATCAATGATGAACTGGGGCACGATGCCGGGGACCAGGCGCTGCGTAATCTCGCGGACCTTCTGCAGACGCGGGTCAGGCGCAGTGATCAGCTCTTCCGTTGGGGCGGAGAGGAATTTCTGGCGCTACTGTATGGCACTGACGCCGACGCCGGTCTGCGAGTCGCTGAACAACTGCGGCAGGCAATTGAAAGTGCACCGCTGTTGCCGGGGCGGAAAATTACAGCCAGTATGGGTCTGGCGACTTTGCAAAGCGGTGAAACCTGGCAGGAATGGGTGAAACGCAGTGACAGAAAGCTGTATCAGGCAAAGAATGCCGGACGCAATCGCGTGTGTGAATAACCTGAAGGTTCCTACAAAAATCAACCAGCGAGGCACTGATGAAAACAAGAGCTGCGGTGGCATTTGCTGCCAACCAACCACTCGAAGTTATTGAAGTCGACCTGGAAGGTCCCCGAGCCGGTGAGGTGCTGGTAGAAATCCGGGCAACGGGCGTCTGCCATACCGATGCCTTTACCCTGTCCGGCGATGACCCCGAAGGCGCTTTTCCGACCATTCTTGGCCACGAAGGGGCGGGGATCGTTGTCGACGTAGGACCCGGTGTCACGTCCTTGCAGAAAGGTGACCACGTCATTCCGTTATACACCCCTGAATGCCGGCAATGCGACTATTGCCTGCACCCGCGAACCAACCTGTGTCAGGCGATACGCAATACCCAGGGGCAGGGCCTGATGCCGGACGGCAGCAGTCGCTTCAGTCTGGACGGCAAACCATTACGTCATTATATGGGCTGCTCGACCTTCTCCAATTATACCGTGCTGCCGGAGATAGCCTTGGCAAAGATCCGGCAGGACGCGCCTTTCGACAAAGTCTGTTATATCGGCTGCGGCGTGACCACGGGAATTGGTGCGGTCCTGTTCACCATGAATGTTGAAGCCGGGGCAACAGTCGCTGTATTTGGCTTGGGCGGTATCGGGCTGAATGTCATTCAGGGGGCACGCATGGTCGGTGCCGGCCGGATTATCGGGATTGATTTGAACCCGGCCCGTGAAGCACTGGGACGACAGTTCGGCATGACGGATTTCATTAACCCGACCGACGTCGACAACGTCGTGGATACGCTGGTACAGATGACGGGGGGCGGGGTCGATTACAGCTTTGAATGCATAGGCAACGTCAATGTCATGCGACAGGCGCTGGAATGCTGTCACAAGGGTTGGGGGCAAAGCTGCATTATCGGCGTGGCCGGCGCCGGTCAGGAAATTTCCACACGCCCCTTCCAGCTGGTGACCGGGCGGTCATGGCACGGTTCGGCCTTCGGCGGGGCGCGTGGACGCACGGATGTCCCGAAGATCGTCGACTGGTATATGGATGGGCGCATCAATATTGATGATCTTATCACGCATACGCTGCCCCTCACCGACATCAACCTGGCGTTCGATCTGATGCATCGCGGTGAGAGTATCCGTTCAGTGGTGGTGTTTTAATGATGCGACAGATCAGCGCCAACAAAATATTTGACGGGCAACAACTGCGGTTTCAGCACGCGTCGGATACGCTTCACTGTGATATGCACTTTTCCGTGTATCTGCCGCCGGCGGCATCGGCCGGGCCAGTGCCGGCGATCTACTGGCTGTCCGGGCTGACCTGTACCGACGAAAATTTCGTTCAAAAAGCGGGCGCCCAGCAATACGCAGCACGGCATCAGGTCGCGTTGATCGTTCCGGACACGTCGCCACGCGGCGAGCAGGTACCGGACGACCCCGAGGGCGCCTGGGACTTCGGCCTGGGGGCAGGTTTTTACGTCGATGCGGTCAACGAACCCTGGGCCCGGCATTACCGCATGTACAGTTACATTGCGCAGGAATTGCCAGCGCTGGTTGAGCGGCAGCTGCCGGTGACGTCGGCCCGGTCCATCATGGGGCATTCGATGGGTGGCCATGGCGCACTGACCATCGCCCTGAAGCACCCGTCTACTTTTGCCAGTGTGTCGGCGTTCTCGCCAATCTGCGCACCCTCACAGTGCCCCTGGGGGCAGAAAGCGTTGGGGCGATTCCTGGGAGAGGACCGTGCGAGCTGGGCAGAATACGACGCCTGCGCTTTGATACATGACGGCGCCCCGCATTTACCCCTGCTGGTCGATCAGGGCAGCGCCGACAGTTTTCTCGATGAGCAGTTGATGCCGCACCTTTTACAGCAGGTATGCAAAGCGAGCGGTTATCCGTTAACGTATCACCTGCGGGACGGTTACGACCACAGTTACTTTTTTATCGCGACTTTTATCGAACAGCATATTCACTTTCATGCATCCCATTTAAAGCGCTGAAGGCAATTCGCCTGCGTGGGCACACGCTGGACGCTTTGAATGGCCAGTCAGGGTAGCGCAATACCCGGAGAACCATGAACCATTTACATTATTTCAGGCGCGGGCTGGCAGGCGCATTGGTGCTGACAGCCGGTGTGATCTGGGGGTGTCAATCCATGTCACAAAACACAGACGACGCGACAGGCAACATCGCCATTGTTGCCGGGACATACAGTCAGCAGGGCAGCGAAGGCATCTATCGGTTTTTCCTCGATCGCCACACGGGCGAAATGAGCGCACCGACGCTTTTACTGGCGACAGATAATCCATCATACCTGGCCGTGTCCGACGCCAGGCTGTTTGTGGCGAATGAATCGGACCCGGGCCAATTGTCGACCGTGGCGCTTGACCCGGAAAGCGGCATAGGCAGTGAGATCAGTCGTAAGGCGACCGGTGGCGCTGCGCCATGCTACCTATCCCTGCACCCTTCGGCGCAGTTTGTGGCAACGGCCAATTACAATGGCGGCAACATTTCTGTTTTTCGGCTGGATGATGCCGGTGTGCCAATAGCGGATGCCACAGTGCGTGACCACACCGGGCGGGTTGGCCCCCATCCGGACCGACAGGATGCGCCTCACGCGCATTGGGTGCAGTGGGACCCACAAGGGCAATATCTCTATAGCGTGGATTTGGGTCTCGATGAAATAAAGCAGTTTGATTTTGATGGCGACACCGGTCGCCTGTCCGACGCGCGCACAGCCCTCCGGCTGCAGCCTGGCGATGGGCCCCGCCATATGTTTTTTCATCCGGAACTATCGGTAACCTATATTCTGAATGAACTCAGCAATACGGTGGTTACAGCGGCACTGGATGAAAATGGCAAGCTAACAGAGCGGCAACGCCTGGGGACCTTGCCTCCGGCGTTCACCGGGCACAGCCAGGCCGCGCATCTTTATGTTACCCGGGACGGGCGTCACCTCTATGTCTCAAATCGGGGCCATAACAGCATTACGGCATTTGCGATTGACGAAAAGGGGCACCTTCGCTGGCTGGATAACACAAGTACCGGTGGCGACTGGCCCCGCCATTTTCTGGTACTGGAAGACGCCGGTATTTTGCTGGTGGCCAACCAGCAGGCCAACACAGTCGGACAGCTGACAATTGACGCGGATGGTCGTCTCGCCCTGACCGACCAGACGCTGACCGTGCCGCAGGTGACATTTCTCGGTCAACTCTAGTTCTCGAAGTCGGTCTCGTTCCGTTCAACGACGCGCTGTCCAGGCCGGGCAGCGACTGCACAACGGCGCAACGTATCATTCGCATCGCGTCATGAATGAATCCGGGTTTGCGTCATTGCCGGAATTCTTCTGAGGGTACGCCCGGGTATCCATGTCTCCGGTTTCCGACGCTGGAATGGATTATGATCTATGGTTAGGGATACCTTGTTCGGATAAATCGGGTTATTCCGTTGCCAGCCGGGACTGTTTATTAACCGGGAGAGGAGCACTTTCGTGGACGGTCCGCTTCGCGTCGCCTATGAATGATGTTATGCCAGTCGCTATGTCCCTCCATTACGTGGTGGCAGGGTACCTTCTCGTCATCGGTTTGATCAGCGCCGGTGTGGCACTGGTCGCCCGTAAAAGCCATAACCGCAATTCCTATATTGGGGTTGCAGTGCTCGGGTTTGCGGGGGCCGGGTTTCAGTACTGCTCTACATTTTATTACCAGTCGGCCTCCATTGCGGCGGCGGCGACCTTCGCGTCCTGGCAGGTGGATTTTGCGAGTTTGGCCCTGCTCGCGGTATGCATGGCTGTCGCGTACGATCTGCACCCGCAGTCCATATCAGTGTGGCACTGGCTCGTCGGTCTGTTGCTGTTGTTGCTAATGGTCGGAACCAATCACGCGACGCCCTATTCCGTGCATTTTGCGGAGGACATTGCGCATGCTACATTCGACAATCCGGCCTGGGCGCACCTTCGCTTTCTGACCGGTGAGCCCGGATCAGCCTTCTGGACCTGGCTTGGTCTGGCCTGCCTGCAGCTGATCTATTTACTCTATGCGACGCTATTGCTTTGGCGACATGTCGGTTACGGTCAGGCAATCGTTGTGCTGGTATATGCGCTGTTACAGCTGGGTGCGATACTGGACTGGATACTGATTGATTTTGGTTTGCGCCAGGGCATGTATCTGAACGGCTACGTGTTTGCGCTGTTTGCCCTGATGGCGACCTACCGAATGACGACCGAGGCCTCCCGGCGCAGCCAGATGCTTACGCTGCGCGAACGCCAGATGCATGGCGAAATTGTTCACCGCCGGCGAGCGGAAGACAAGTTGCGGCGGCTTTCGCAGGTCTTTATGCAGGCAGCGGTACCTACCCATATTGTCGATATGGACGGCGTCACCCGACAGGTTAACGAGGCCAGTCTGCAGTTCCTGCGACGTGATGTCAGTGTTCAGCCAAAAGTCAATTTTTTGAATGTACTGGAACTGCTGGGGGAAAGTCGCGCCGGGTTGCTCACCGGATTGCGCCCAGGTGAAGTGCGCGAATTCGGTCCGTTTTACTTCGCTGCCGGCAAGGCGGCCGAAAACCTGTATCTTATCAAGGATGCCTGGCTGAGCTTTACGGTTTCGCCGATCTTCAACGAACAGAGACATCTCCAGGAGCTGGTTATTCAGCTGGAAGATGTCACGGAAAAGCAGTTTGTTGCCAATGCCATCAGCACCATATCCATGACGCTCTCGGCTGAAGCCGGACACGCATTTTTCAAAAAAATTGCGGTCTATCTGGCCAGACTGCTGGGGTGCAAATTCCTCTTTATCGGATTGCAGAAGTTTAAGGACGGGCGCAACCGGTTTGACATGCTGGCTGTCGCCGACGAGGGCACGCTGGTAGAAAACTTCAGTTTTGATCTGAGCGGGACGCTGACGGAGCGAGTGCTCAGGCACGGCACCTACGTCATCGCCCGCGATCTCCCCAGTCAATATACGCCTAAAGATGCGTCCTTCGAATTCGGCGCGAAAAGTTTCCTCGGTGCTGCGATTGAAGATGAACACAAACGCAACATCGGGGCTCTGGTGGTCGTGGACGTCAAGCCACTTGAGCATATCCGGCAGATGCAGGAACTGATTTCGATTTTTGTGTCGCGGGCCAGTACCGAGCTGCAGCGGCTTGAGAAAGAAGAAACCATACGGCGTATGGCATTCGAGGATCAGCTGACCCGACTGCCCAATCGCGCGTTTCTGCAGGACCATGTACAGAATCTTTTCCGGTCAGATAACGTCCGGACCTCCGCTTTTATTCAGATCGACCTGGATCACTTCAAAACGATTAACGATGCACTCGGGCACGACGTGGGTGACGACGTGTTGTGCATTCTCGGGAAACGTCTGATGAAGGAGATGGCGCCCAATATGGTTGTCGCGCGGATCGGCGGCGACGAATTTGCCGTCGTCGTCAACGGACTCGGTGAACATTCAACGAACCCCGT
>CAYSTJ010000047.1:33124-35492 GCA_964434105.1 uncultured Cellvibrionaceae bacterium
GACGCTGCCCGGAGTGTTATCGATGTTTTCCGGAGCGCCGACACGGCGCTGTATCGGGCCAAAAATTCGGGACGGGGCAGCTATAAAATCTTTACGCCAGCCATGCGCGAGGTAGTCAATAACCGGTTAAAAATTGAGAAAGGTTTGCGTGGCGCGCTACAGAATAATGAATTTTTACTGTACTACCAGCCACAGGTCGGCCTCAGTGGCAACCCGCTGGGAGCGGAAGCATTGATTCGTTGGAACCACGCCGAGCACGGGGTGGTATCACCGCATATTTTTATTCCGGTCGCCGAGGAAACCGGTCTGATCAATCCAATAGGTCAATGGGTATTGCAACAGGCGCTGGCGCACAGGCGCATCTGGATGCAGGCGCAAACCCCCTTTGTCGGCCGGCTGTCAGTCAATGTATCTCCGTGGCAATTCGCGCGACCGGATTTTGTCGCAGTCATTACCGAGGCGATCAGCCGCTCACAGTTGCCGCCAACATTTATGGCACTGGAGATTACCGAGTCGGCTGTTCTGTCCGATATCAAGGAGACCATAGACAAGCTCACACAGCTGCGTGAATTTGGATTGAGTATCGCGCTGGACGATTTCGGTACCGGCTATTCGTCTCTCGCCTACCTGAGGGATTTACCGCTGGATCGCCTGAAGATCGACAAGACATTTGTGGACGCGCTGGAGACCAAGCCGCACGAGCCGCTGGTTGAATCCATGATTTCAATCGGGCGGCATATGGGGCTGGACGTGGTTGCGGAAGGGGTGGAAAGCCGTGTGCAACTGGAGCGTCTCATAAATATGGGGTGCACGATTTTTCAAGGCTATTATTTTGCCCGGCCCATGGCTGAAGAATTATTCCGGGACTGGATCGTCGCTGCCGATAATTTGCCGGAAAATATCCAGGAAAGGTCGCCGAAAAGATAGCCCGGGCGCATTGTGTTTCGCGCGCCCGGGGCGCTTTCGAACTCTCGAAGACGATGACTGTGTTATTTGCTATTTCTGGATGGTTTTTACCTGCGCGCTGACTTTGGCCGTCACACGCCGGTTGGCTGCGCGGTTAGCTTCGCTGTCATTCGATACCATGGGGCGCGATTCGCCATAGCCGACTGAGCGGACGCGGGATTCATCGATGCCGAATTGCCGGATTAACATCCGCGCTACGGACGCAGCACGCTTCTCCGAAAGCTGCTGATTATAGGATTCTGCACCGCGATCATCCGTATGCCCTTCAATGACGACATCGGTGAGCGGGTATTGGGTCATAAAATCCGCAAGCTCTTTAATTTCACCGACCGAATCGGCGTCTATGTCAGCGGAGTTGTTGCCGAACTCGACACGCATCGTCATTTCCTTCGTTTCGGTAATGACAACGTAGCATCCCTGGGCGTCGACCACAGCACCGGGCGACGTATCCGGGCAGGCGTCGATGGCGTCCGGAACTCCGTCGCCGTCTTCATCCAGTACGATTTTGCAGCCGGTTTCATCAACTGCCGTATTGGGCGGCGTATTCGGGCATTGGTCCGCACTGTCCGGTACGCCGTCCCTGTCGGAATCGCTCGGCGTGATGGCGCGGGGCGCGCTTGCCGGCTGGGCTGTACCAAACAGGTAGCGCAGCCCCAGCCCGAGTCCATAATTGGTATCTTCGTAATCAATATCATTAAACAGCCGCATATCAGCGCGGATACTCAGGCCGTCGGTGACGAAATAGTTAAGGCCAAAGCCGGCGTTCACATTGGTGTTGTCCCAATCGTTACCGCTATCCAGCGTCTGGTTTCCCGCACCGGCCACGAGATATGGCTGCGCTCTGCCCTGACGCGGGAAGTGGTATAGAACGTCCAGCCGCAGCTGTTCCAGATCCAGATCGGTTCCGGTCTCGCTGAATTCCGTCGACGTTTGCAGGTAAGCCAGTTCCACGGCCCATGGGCTTGCAAATTTATAGCCCAGACCGATGGACCCGAATGGGCTGCCGTCCAGCTCCAGCTTATTATCGAACTCATAGTGGCCGAGCATACCGCTAAGGGTAAAGCCGCTCTGCGTGTCCTGTGCCTGCGCAATGCCGGCGGTGGCAATTGCGCATATCAGGGGAAATCGAAGAGAACGTTTGAATAGCGTATTCATGAGACACTCCAGGTTTGGTGATTCAAAGTATGCTGGCAATCGTCACCCTTCGGGGTGTTCGATATGCAGGATATTGTTATGGCAACGTGTCAGACAGTTCTTCCTTCGCAAATACGCACACGGGAATCGGTTCTGCCATTGAAGCGTGGTCGAGGCGGGTAGCAGGAAAGCCGGGCTGCGTTGGAAGACCTCGCCAGCAATGCCTGCGGCGTGTCGTGCATTGTATCTTATTGTTGCACATGCTTCT
>CAYSTJ010000048.1:0-29436 GCA_964434105.1 uncultured Cellvibrionaceae bacterium
TACAGGACGCTCGCAAAATAAAAGGCGCAGTAAATGGCTTATAATGCGGGTTCCTCCTGAACCGCAGTCAAAGAAATGCCTCAATTCCCGACGCGTATGCAGATTGCTTCTTTAGCTGCGCCCATTATGTTGGCCAATATAGCGGCACCGCTGTTGGGCCTGGTCGATACAGCGGTGATTGGCCAATCCGGTAATAGTGCCGATCTTGGTGCAATCGCATTGGGATCCCTGGTATTCAGTTTTATATTCTGGGGTTTCGGATTTTTGCGCATGGGAACGACCGGATTTACGGCGCAGGCGGCCGGGGCCGGTGACTGGGCCGAAGTAAGGGCAGCGCTGGGAAGAGCGCTGTTTGCCGGGTTGCTGATCGGACTGGTGCTGTTGGCGCTTCAATACCCGGTTCGACAGGGTGCGCTGTGGTTGTTACAGGGCAGTGACGCGGTGGAGCTGCAAGTCGAGGCCTATTTTCAATGGCGGATCTGGGGTGCACCGGCAGCACTGGGGATGTATGCGCTGCTCGGCACCCTGATCGGACTCGGTCACACCCGACAGCTCCTGTGGCTGCAGTTAATACTCAACGGCGCCAATCTTGTACTCGATGTGTTTTTTGTCGTCGTTATGGGGTGGGGCGTGCAGGGCATCGCGCTGGGAACGGTCATGGCCGAATGGTTGAGTTTTACGGTGGGACTGTGGTGGGTTTTGCGTTTACTGCCGGGTGCCCCGGCCTGGGATGGACTGTGGCGCCGTATAACCGCCATGCACGCCCTGCGACGGACCCTGCACGTTAACAGTAACATCATGTGGCGCACGTTTTTACTGCTGGCGGGTTTCGGCTGGTTCGCCAATCAGGGCGCTCTCTTTGGTGACGATATACTCGCTGCCAATCATATCCTGCTGCAATTTATTGCGCTATCGGCGTTTATACTTGACGGCTACGCGCATGCCGTGGAATCGTTGGTGGGACGTATCGTGGGCGCGCGGCAGGCCATCGCGCTGGACCGTGTCATTCGCGTCGGGGCGGAAGTATCGGGTTTGACGGCTTTGGTACTCGCATTGTGTATATTGTTTTTGGGGCCGCACATCGTCCCGTGGATCACTGAACTGGAAGTCGTTAACAGCGTGGTGCTGACCTATCTGCCCTACGCCAGCCTCTATGTATTAGTTTCGTTCGCGGCATTCCATCTGGACGGTATCTTTATCGGCGCAACCGGTAGTCGCGAGATGCGTAATTCGGTACTCGCTGCGCTGTTGATCTTTATTCTGGCGGCGACGCTGCTGATATCCGTGGCCGCCAATCACGGATTATGGCTGGCTTTTATTCTGTTTGTTGTTGCTCGTGCCATTCTACTGGCCCGCTATCTGCCCCGGGTACGACGCCTGGTTACGCTGGCGGGCGGTGCGTCGGCGGGACAGGCATGAGGCGTCAGCGTGTGAGTGGGACAGGCGCACGATGGATGTGTCGGTGTCAGTGGGACAGGCACGATGGAGGCAGGCGTCAGTGGGACAGGCACAGGCGTCAGTGGGACAGGCATGATCACAGGCGAATCAGCGACTGATAACCACATCAGACGGACAAATGGCCCCAGCCCTTCAGGCACAACAGAGGCGATGATGAAAGGTCAACAGACCCCAGGTAGCACAGTGTATAAATTGATGCGTTGGGTGGGTGGTGTTATCGCGGTGGTAGCATTGCTCGTCGGTGTGCTGGTGTACGGTGCAGGCGAGTTCGATCGCCTGCGACGTCCGGGTTTGACGTTGATCCTGTCCCTGCAGTTCCTGGTAGGCCTGTTCATGGCGCACGCGGCAGCTTTGAAGCAACGACGGATCGATATCGGCGAGAAAATGTATCCAGCGAGTATCGCCGCTGCCGTGCTGTACCTTGCCTGTTTGCTGCGCTGGCTCTGGTATTGAAAGGGATTCACGTGGGGAGGCGTTGCCGCTAAAAATTCAACGGCGAACGGTACATCCACAAAATTTCCCTGCTGGATCAATACACCCGTAGCGATTGCGATTCAGACATCCAAAGCACATCGGTTTACCGCAGCATGGAACGCCCCGTCGTCGCGCCTGCCCAGAAACAAAAATTGCGTCACTTGAACCCTTAAACGTCACACGCTACGGGTATAGTTTAACGGGTGATATACCACGCGATTTTCACACGGCGCTGGAATGGCCATTGATCAGGCGCCGGCACTGCCAGAGCGATGGCCGAGGGCGCGTTACTCCATTTTCGTAAAATAATGGCCGTAGTGCGCCAGAAACCGTTGTTTATAGGATGCCTCGAGGGCGGGATTGACGGTGGGATTGGCCAGCATCACCAGCTTTTTCGGACCGGCTTTCAATGTACTTTCGACGTAACCGAAATGGGCCCTGAACAGTCGGTCAAGTGTACCGTCACTGCTTAACCGGTCGAGTCCAGCCGTCAATCGTCTGGCCAGCTCGGGCTGCCCGGCGTTGACAAAAAGATAGAAGGGCAACGGGTAAAAAAGATACAGATCAGTATTTACCGAAAGTTGCGGATGGTATTGTGGGACGCCGGCAAGCGCCTCATCGGCTTCAAGTATGCTGAGCGCTAAATAGTCAGAGCGGCCTTTGGCCAGCATGGCAAACAGCGCCATGTAATTTTCCGAGCCCACCACGCGAATGTTGTTCGCTTGCAGAATGTCGGTGTCCACCCAGCTGAGATCCATGCCGGCCGCCAACTGGCGAAATGCGGCCAGATCGGAAAGCGACGCAAGTTTCCTGTCAACGCTACGGGTTGTGATAAGGCTACGCAGTCCGAGAATTCCCTGGAATACCGGGGCGTCGACCTGAATGACGCGGCTGGCGTCCACGAGGTTTCCGCGCCACGCTGGTGCAAACGAGACGTTTATATGGATGCCGCGCTCAGTCTCCAGGTTGGCACGGGTCCCGGGAAGCGGCTTACTGTAAAGCTGCAGGTCGAAGGGTCCGAAATCCTCACGGGTCCTGTCCAACGCGTCAATTAGAACCTGCCGAAGGTAAACACGTATCAGCGGGGAAAATCCGTGGTCATAATATTTGATCGTCGCAGGCTGCGTCGCGCCGCGGGCAGACATGGATACAGCGCATAACAGTACCCAGCCGAGCGCGATCAGCCCGGATGCCAGTCGCGGCAGGGTGTACTTGCGTCGGGATCTGTCACGATACAATGCCAATGATATGACCCCGATCACAAGTTTAGCGCTTTAACTCTGCCGGGTTAAGCCACAGCTCGTCCCGGTGGATTGGCGCGGAGGTTGGTAACGACGGGTTTTGCAATTCGATGATGACCCGATTTTCAATGTTGGAGCGCTCGAGGGCGTCTTTAACGGTGGGATCGTTCAGAAAGTACGCATCAAAGCTGCCGTCTTCAATCGCAAGATTGAATCCACGCTCCAGATCAGCGGCCAGCTGCGGATTATTCTTGCTGACATACAGATAAAAAGGCATGCGATACACCAGCATCAAACGCTGCTCTACAGTAAGGGCAAGCTCCGGCCGGGCGGCTATTTCGGACCAGGGCTCCTGTAAGCCACGCGGAAACGCATCAAACCGGTCGCCGTCGAGCATATAGAACATACTGGGGTACTTGTAGACGGGAATTACCGACAGGCCGTTCTCCTGCAAAATCCGCGTGTCTGCCCAGGTTGAACCTTGACCAAGTGTTACCTGTTTCAGGTCTGCCAGTGTGTTTATATGATTGAATTTGTGTTGATCCCCTTGTCGGATGATAAAAATACGGTGTCCCAACAGACCCTTGTAGAGCGGGATGCGCACCGGTTGCAGAATCGATTCGATTTCCGCGTCGGACGAACCCCAGACAATATCCAGCACACCATCACGCACATCCTCGATCGCCCGTGCGGCGGTTCTGTTGCCAGTCACTGCCTGAACCGTGTAATCGTGTTCGAACCGGCTCAACGCCAGCTCCAGCATGCCCATGCAATAGGTACCGATAGAGTCGGCACCTTCTTCATAGAGAACCCGGATCGGCTGGGCCGCAGCGACGGACTGCATCAGGAACAGGGTAACGCCAGCGACAACGGAAAAAATCGGCCGACGGAGAGATTTCTGGGTCATGTACTTGCCTCTGGATACCATTAACACCGGTGCAACGCAGCGCCCGGAGTCCGTTTGGGCGCAGATACAGCATTTGTATAAAGTATAGTCAATGGTTCTCAATTACGTTGTATATCGCGCCAGCCCCTTTTGTCGGTGCGCCTTCTGCCGGGATTGGCGTTTTCAGACTTTGACCTGCCCTGGGGTGAACACGAGAGAGTCACGTCTCTGGATGATTTTTCGGCGATGGCTCTCTATAATCGCCGTCCACATTGCACCGGTCGCGCGAGGTTCACTTGAAAAAAATGCCGATAGCCGTTGTCGATTATCAGGCGAGCTGTGCCGCGGGCGTCGGCGTCGCGGCGATCCGTCAGGCGCTGGCCGCAGGCCGCTCCGGGCTGAAACACAACCGACTGCCGCATTCCGGACTGGATACCTGGACCGGGCACATGCCTGCACTGGACCATTTCCAATGGCCGGAGCACCAGCTGGCCTGGCAGAGCCGTAACAATGCGTTGCTTGACCTGGCACTGCAGCAGGGTACCCTGCTGACGTCGCTGGCCGGGCTGGCTGAGCGTTTTGGGCGCGAACGCATTGGCATAGTGATGGGTTCCAGCACATCGTCCATTGATCGGGCCGAACAGGCCTATCGGGAGCTGGACCCGGACGGGCGGCTGGCATCCCGTTTTCGGCAGGACCGGGTGCTGAATCCCCATTCTCCCGGACTTTATGTTGCCCATCGGCTGGCGCTGGAAGGTCCCAATATGACGGTCAATACCGCCTGTTCTTCCTCGGCCAAGGTGTTTGCCACTGCTGCGCGCTGGTTGCGGGCCAGGCTGGTGGATGCCGTGCTCGTTGGGGGTGCGGATACGCTGTGCCTAAGCGTGTTGCATGGCTTCCACGCATTGCAATTGGTGTCGACACAGGTCTGCCGGCCGTTTGACGCGGCGCGTGACGGTATCAGCCTCGGCGAAGCTGCAGGTTTCGCACTGCTGGCGCGGGCCGGCGAAGCCGACGATACCGGTATCCATTTAAGTGGTTATGGCGAAAGCTCGGATGCGCACCATATGTCGCATCCGCACCCCCAGGGGGCAGGCGCCCGTCTGGCAATCGACCAGGCCCTGCTTCAAGCCGGTTTGCTGCCGCACCAGATCGACTACATCAATATGCACGGCACTGCCAGTCGCGCCAACGATCATATCGAAGGCAACCTGCTGGCTGAACGGTTCGGTAATACGGTCCGTGCCAGCTCGACCAAGGGGTGGACCGGCCATACCCTCGGGGCGGCCGGGATACTGGAAGCGATTATTACGATGGACGCCTTGCAGACAGGGCTGGTACCGGGCACCCTCAACTTGCAGAACCCGGATCCGGCCATCGCTTTAACACCGTTGATGTCCAACGAGCAGGTTGAACTGCGCCATGCGATGTCCAATTCATTCGGGTTTGGTGGTAACAACGCCAGTCTTATTTTCAGCAAGACAATAAAGGTGCGCACGTCATGACGACTATGGCTTCCATGCAATGCGCCATCGCCGGGATCGGTGCGTGGGGCCCCGGCTTTAATGACTGGCCGGCACTGCAATCGCTGTTGTTGGATGCAGCGCATGACGCGGGCCAGCCGCAGCCGGCCAGCCCCGTGTGCTTTGCCGGCCAGGAGCCATTGCCATCGGTGGCCAACCCCGCACCGGCGGTGATACCGCCCAACGAACGTCGCCGCGCACCCTTGCCGGTCAAAATGGCGGTGGAGGTTTCCTGGCAGGCGTTGCAGGCGAGCGGTATGGCGCCAGAACAGGTCGCCTGTGTATTCGGATCCGGCCTGGGTGATACGGAAATCACAGATTACATGTGTCGTGTGCTCACTACTGAGCAAAAACAGCTGTCACCAACACGGTTTCATAATTCGGTACACAACGCCGCTGCCGGCTACTGGACCATCAGCGTGGGCTGCATGAAATCCGCAAATTCTGTCGCGGCTTACCATATGACGGCCGGGCTGACATTGTTGGAGGCGTTCACGCAGGCGGTGATGCATCAGGAGCCGGTGCTGGCAACCCTCTTTGATACGGCCGCGCACGCGGCGTATCAACAGATTTTTCCCTGTCGGCAGGCTTTTGCGGCGGCGTTACTGCTGACGCCGGCCACGGACACAGCCGATCCCGGCTGGCCGCGTCTGACGCTACAGGCCCCCACGGCCAGCGGCGCGGAATGTGCCGTGTTTCACCCCGGTCTGCGGGATCTGCAGCGCGACAACCCGGCCGCCGGCGTACTGGGCCTTTTGCAACTGCTGGCGGCCGATAGTGGCCGCAGTCCGACCAGTGACCGGCAACTGAAAGCGGGCGGTGCGGCGGGCAAGGTGACGCTGCCTGTCAGCGCGGCCCGTGCTATTCAGTTTGTATTGGACCGTTGATGACCTTGCGCCCGTATGATGCAATTATTCTCGGCGGCGGACTGGCCGGACTGGGACTGGCCTGTGAGCTTAAATCCGTAAAACCTGAACTGGACATCGTGGTTCTGGAAAAAAATCACTTTCCCAGGCCGCGGGCAATCGCCAAAGTGGGCGAGTCGACGGTGGAGATCGGCTCACACTATCTGGCGCACCGGCTGGATCTCGCCGATCATCTGCGCCAGTCCCATTTGAAAAAGTTCGGCATCCGGATGTTTTTTGGCGCGTGTGGTGGCGATCTGGCGGTGCAGGATGAGCTTGGTGCCAGCCAAACGTTCGGTATTCCCACCTTTCAGATTGATCGTGGCGACCTCGAAAACCAGCTTGCCTGCCGGGTTCAGGCTGCCGGCGTGACTTTGATTCAGGGGGTCGATATCCAGGCGCTCGACTGCGGTGGTGCAGGTAGTTCAGGTGCTGTGCAACCGGGAGGAAGCGCCCACGTCAAAACGGTAACCGTTGCGGATGACAGCGGTACGCAGCAACTGTCGGCTCGCTGGTTGATTGATGCCGCGGGCCGTGCGGCGCTGCTTAAATCCCATCACCATCTCGCGATGCCGAGCCCTCACCGCGCCAACGCAGTCTGGTTTCGCGTAAACCGACGGATACTTTTGGATGACTGGAGCAGCCGTACTGACTGGCAGCAACGCTGTCAGCCGGCAGGCCGGCGCTGGCTCAGTACCAACCATCTGACCGGCGCCGGCTATTGGGTGTGGATAATTCCCCTGGCATCCGGCGTGACCAGTATCGGTATCGTGATGGACGATACGGCCTTTCATGCGGCGGCAATCGACAGTCCGACGGCTGCCATGCAGTGGTTGTCGCAACACCAGCCACGCTGTGCCGAAGCTATTGGCAACGCGCGGTTTCTGGATTTTGTGGTGCTGCCGGATTACAGCTATGACTGTCGCCAGCTGTTCAGTGATCAGGGCTGGGGCATTACTGGAGAAGCCGGGGTTTTCGCCGATCCTTTCTACTCGCCGGGCACCGACTTCATCGCGTTTGGCAACGGATTTCTGCGCGAACTGGTGACCGCGCAGGCGCGCGGCGAGGATATCCGGCTCCGGACGGCCGTCTATGAGCGGCTATTTCGCTCGATCTACGACAACACCCTATCGCTTTATACCGGGCAGTACGGTGGATTTGGGGATCGGCGGATGATGGGGCTGAAGCTCCTGTGGGATTACACCTATTACTGGGGAGTCCTGTCGTTGCTGTATTTTCGCGGCCTGCTTGTGGATGTCGCCGCCGTGCGTCGGCTCGGGCCGTTGCTGATGCAGGCGCAGAGCCTGAATCAGCAGGTGCAGAACCGGTTTCGGCAGCGCGCCGCGCAACGCGTGGTGCTACCGGCACAGGGTCTGTTTCTGGACCAGTACCGCATTCCCTGCCTGCAGTATTTTAATCGCGTACTCCAGCGCGACCCCGCGGGCGAAGGCGACAGTGAGCTGCAGACAAATATCCGGATGGCGGAGCAGATTGCCACTGCCGTGATGGATATGCTCGAACCCGGCGCGACTGCGGCCATCAGTGATACCGAGCGCGATTTACTCGGCGATTACCGGCGCCTCATCCTCGCCTGAACCTGGCCTGCTGTTGCGCAGGCGCGCCGCCTCCCAGCAAGCCTGCAGGCGTGCCCGTGGCAGCTTGCCGCTGGCTTCACGCGGTAACTGGTCAACGCAGTACAACGGTCGCGGTATAAACGCCGCATCCACATAATGCGCAAAATGGGCCAGCAACGCGGGGCGATTAGTGCGGGCTGGGTCGATAACGACCAGCGCGGCTGGGCGGCGGGCAGCGTTTTCTCCCGACTTGTACGCGCCGACGAAGGCATCCGGCATAAAAACAACGCCGTCCAGAACGCCGGGTGCAGTGACCAATAAATGATTGAGCGCCTGCAGGGAGCCGCGCTTGCCGGCGATCTCCAGTAAATCATCGCTGCGGCCAAGCAGATGAAAGCGTCCGTCCGGGTCAATCTGCAACCGGTCCTGCAACGGGACCGAACCCGGTAAATGCGCTGCCTCAATATGAACGGCACCATCCTGTTCGACAGCCAGCGTCAGGCCGTTGAACAGCCGCCAGGCCTGTTCCCGGGGGCGCTGCCTGGACGCCAGGGAGCCCACCTCGCTACAGCCATAGACTTCCAGCAAATTGCCACCGAATGCGGCGGTTGTCGCAAGAACCAGTTCGTCGGGCAATGGCGCCGTGGCGCACAAAATGCGCTGCACCTGAGGCCACCTCAGCCCGGCGGCCATCATTGCACGCAGATGCACCGGCGTCGATACCAGCATCCGGGGCTCCGGCAATGTATTCAGCGCCGTGCAGATATCCATGGGGAACAGGGGTTTGGCATCGGTTATACAGACGGGAGCACAGAGCGGCAGTAACACCGACGTTTCCAGCCCCCACATATGTTGGGCCGGGACGGTGGCCAGCTGATACAGGGTATCCACGCCCTCGGGCATCATGTACCGGGCATTGATGCGGCTGCTTTCTGCCAGCGTACGCCAATATTTTGTAATGGGTGCGGGTTCGCCGGTAGAGCCCGAGGTGAAAGCCAGCGCCGCGATAAAATCCGGCTCCACCAGCGGGATGTGTTCAGCGGGATCGCCCAGCAGACAGTGTTGATTGACATTGAAGGCATTCGCTGGCGAGACAAGCTTCGTCGCGCCATCGTGCAGGATTGCAGTGGCGGGGTAGCGCGTCAGCAGTTGCTGCTGGGTGCCGACGGCGCGATTCTGGGGGAGAAGCGTGGTTTGCCCACGTATTATGGCTGCGCAAAACGCCAGCATAAACAGATAGCGGTTTTCGCAGAGGTTTATCGCGTATGCCGCATCCGGCAGACGCTCCGCCAGGCGCTGTGCCTGCCCCAGAAACTCGTCACACCGCCAGAACTGCACCCGGTCGTCCAACGCGGTCAGATGTGTCTGTACCCAGGCAATGCGATCCGCGGGTTGACGCCGGCACAGCGGCTCCGGCGCGTCGGTGGTGAGGGCGGACATTGACAGCACCGGCTCAGGTTTTGTGGGTCTGCACAAATTCTGTCAGTGAGGCGAGGGTCGCGAAGGCATCTTTTACCGTCGGGTCTTCAGCCTGCATCTGTACGCCGTATTTCTGGGAGATGGCCAGCGCGATTTCCAGGGCATCGATCGAGTCGAGACCCAGCCCTTCACCAAACAGGAGATCGTCTGGCGCGATATCTTCCGGCCGGGTTTCTTCCAGGTTTAAAGCGTCCACCAGTAATTCGGCGATGTCTCGTTGTGCGGGAGTCTGTTCCAACAGGGATTACCTCAGTTCAGCAAAGGATCGGGTAACTATTCAACGCAAGCCTGGCGTTGCCCCAGGCTTCAGCGCAGGCGCCTGGCGCGTCAAAAAGGGTCAAAAACCCCAGGCTTGAACGCCGAACCAGACGGCCCAGTACAGGAGGTGGGGAGTATTCCTATCGGTAAACTCACATTGTAACTCTTCAGCTCACGCCCCGATTTGCCCATAGCTGCGTTAAAAAATGGTCATTTACACGAGTAAACTCACATTTTTCGCCTTGCTCTGAACAAATCAGGACGCAATCTGAACCGTTACGACACGAGCTGAATAGTTACCTCACATTTTTCGTCCTGCTCCGAACAGATCATGGCGCAATCCGATAATATCGTTTCGATATGCACTGATATAGTTACAGGGTCCGCAGTTTAATCAGTTTATCGCCTAAAATCACCTGCAATGCACCAGTTCCCCATTTCGGGTCGGACTTTGGTAATGGGCCAGACGCGGCAGTTGCGCAGCGCAGGTTCACTGGCTACACTCGCCGCCAGCTTAAGCCAGTATCCATGGCCGGCTTAGCCAGTATCCATTGAATGTTACTTAATACGCGATCGTAAAGATGTTGTCTCAAAAATACATGCGCCAGCCTCCCGAGACTCTGGTCGACCGGCCGGGCGTCCTTGCGGTGGTGGCCTTTGATCGCGATGGCATTGCGCCATCCGAAGTGCCGGGTATCATACCCGTCGGTCCGGTCTGTCTGTCAGGGCACTTGGCGGAAGTGATGGAGTACGGCGATCAGCCGGCGCAGCGCGGGTCCCGGGACGGGTGCCAGTGGAGCAGCATAGAGGACGTTGTGTGTGTGGCGACCTGGCTCCCGGCGACCGAATTTGCGGCGGTGGAGCGTGCCACGCGGGATGCCTACTGCCGTCTGCTTAACCTGAGCCACGCGTTGGGTTTTCCGCATCCGTTTCGTATGTGGAATTTCATTCCGGATATAAACCGCGGTTATGGTGATGAAGAGATCTACAAGCAGTTCTGCGTTGGCAGGCAGGCCGCGTTTGATGCGCTTCGAATAGGCCGGCAGCAATTCCCGGCGGCATCGGCGGTGGGGCATCAGCGCCAGGGAGCGACCATTTATCTGTTGGCGCACAGGCAACCCGGTCGCCATCATGAGAACAGCCGGCAGCAGCCCGCCTATCAATATCCGCGTCAATACGGTCCCTGCAGTCCGTCATTCGCGCGGGCGACCAGCCTGTCTCTGCAGGGGCGTTCGCAGCTGTTTATCTCCGGCACGGCCAGTATTCGCGGCCATGAAACACGTGCGGCCGGCAATCTACAACAGCAGATAGCCTTAACGCTGGGCAACCTTAACCACCTCAGGGAAAACTTTGCCGCATCCGTCGAGGGGGCGGCAGATCAGTTTAACGCGCTACGCGTTTATCTGCGGCACGCCGGGGATTGTCAGGCGGCTGTCGAGCAACTGCAGCCGCTGTGTCCCGGCGCCAGCCTGAATATTCTGCATGCCGATATCTGTAGAGATAACCTGTTGGTGGAAATAGAAGCGACCTGTTATGGCGACAAAGCCCGATGATGACACGGGGCGCCCGACTGTGGCGTCTTGCTGCATCGTTGATCGGGACGCTGCTTTTTGGTCTGGGTATCAGCATCATGACACTCGTCCTGACGGTATTCCTCTGGCCACTGCCTTTGCCTACCCGCCGCAAGCGTACCTTTACGCGCGGAGCAATCAGTAACGCAGCCCGGCTATACGTGCGTACGTTACGCCTACTCGGGGTGCTGACTTTCGAGTTTCGTCAGATTCGGCGACTGGTCCAGCCCGGACAGCTGGTGGTCGCCAACCATCCGACGCTGCTGGATGCCGTCCTGCTGATGTCGGTTATGCCGAACGCCATCTTTATCATGAAAGCCGCCGTAGCCCGGAATCCGTTTATGCTGGGTCTGGCCTGGCTGGCCGGCTATCTTCCCAACAGTATTCATGGGCAAACTTTTATCGACCGCACGACGCAGGTTCTGCGTCAGGGTCAGACACTGGTGATTTTTCCGGAAGGCACCCGCACAGTCGGTGCCGAGCCCGGCGCTTTCCAGCGTGGTGTCGCGCACATCGCGCTGGGCGTCGGGTGTCGAATTGTGCCGGTTGTCATCGACTGCCAGCCGGTATTTATGCGCAAGCACGAATCCTGGTTCAAAGCGCTGGACCGTACGCCCCATTACCGCGTTGCCGCGCTGGAGCCGGTTGACACAGAAACCATTGCAGTCGGCGAGCCCGACAGTCTCCGCGCACGCAAGATGACACGACTTCTGCACGAGAAGATTACCCGGGAATTGCAGGCGCTGCGCGGATGATCCATATGTCTATCATGCCGGTGCGGCATATCAATCCGGTGCGCTGGTAAGCCAGCAGGGATCGGCGATCGTTTTTTGGTCCGTCCTAAATGCCGTAACAGGTTGCACCATAACCGTTGGCGGCCGTGCGGGCGACGTCTTCTGTTGTCACGGCTGCGTGACAGTCGCCGTCCGGATGCTTTTTGTCCGTCCACCCCGGCACAATCTTTTTTCCCGTACCGGCTTTATGAATTATCGCGGCTATGGCTGTATAATGCCGAAGCCCTGGCTACCGTTGGCAGCGACTGCCGACAATTAACCACCGATAAAAATCACTGACATTATGCGTTTGGATCGATGACCTATACAAAGAACGAGATCTATGACAGGGTCTCTCAACTATTGATCGAGCAGTTTGAGGTTGATCCGGCGGCCATTCGGCTGGATGCGCGCCTGCATGAAGATCTGGATATTGACAGTATTGACGCGGTCAATCTGATTATCGAACTGAAATCTTTCACGGTGAAAAAACTGGCTCTGGATTCTTTCAGCAACGTAAGAACGTTGAATGACGTGGTGGAGGCAGTTTATCAGGTGACCCAGACGCCGTCGTCCGATTCATGAATCGCCGGTCGCGGTTGCGATGACGATAACCCTGCGAGTGTCCATTGTCGAGGCATTGAGCCATCCACGGCGAATGCCGGAAAATTCGCCGTTATCCCTGACCGGACAGTGTACTGTAGGGATTGCCAGTCTGTTGTCATTTGCGTGTCCGGTGGACATGAATGATCCGTTGAGGCCACGGCGGTGGGGAGTGCCGGAATGAAAGTGATGATTGCCCGCCTGTCGGGACTGCTGTTGCTGGGGTGTGCCGCTTCATCGGTCGGCGACGCCGTCTCGTCGCACCTGCCGTCCGGGTGCATTCACAGTGGCAGTTTCTATCAGGAAAAATCACTGGAAGGCATGGTCAGGCCGCTGCAGACACGGGGAGATTATTTGTTCCACTGCGAACAGGGACTGATCTGGCATTCCGCATCGCCCCTGACCGAGACGGCCATTTACCGTGCGGCCGGTGAACACTGGCTACTCAATGCGGACGGTTCCACATCCCGCCTGGACGGTCGCCTGCACCAATCACTGGGTAATCTGCTGAATCGTCTGGTGGGTGGCGATGCCGAGTGGCTGCAGCGCAATTTTGATACGGCGGCCGATAACACCGGACTGGAACTCCGCCCGAAACAGCGCAGTATGCGCCGCGCAATCGAGCGCATTCATATACGGCGCGAGCCGCAACTGGCCACGATCGTCATGTGGCACCCCGACGGCGAGGTGACCCGCCTCGTCATATCCGACATTCGTACGCAGGAATCGCTGGACTCCGCGCAGTGCGAAGCCACCCGGCCAGGCCAGAAGATGGCCTGCTACCTGCTTTTTCAGTAATTCATGCCGCTGTCCGGTCTGTTTCTGCGCACCGCGCGTCTGGCTCTGATTCTGCTGGTAACACTTGCCGTGATCAGTGTCGTCATAACCTGGCGCGACCTGCACATTGACACTGACCTGCAGAGCCTGACACCGGCGATGTCTGCGGACCCTGTCGTTACCGATGCGATAAACACGATGTCACGCATAGCCGGCGGCCAATTCAGACTCGTGCTAACGCATGCGGATCCCGGGGCGTTGGACGATGCCAGTGCGGCCCTGCAGGACCGCGTTGCTGCCCACGCCGATATGCTGGTGCCCGCCGATCAAGGCGATGTACTGGATGCCTACCTCGCACTGCTTGCCGAGCAGCCCTTTGGTTTTCTTACCGAAGGTGCCCAGACGGCAATTGAGCAACACCCGGACGGTCAGTTGCGGCATGCGGCCATGGCGCGTCTGTATGGCAGCGGCGGCGCTCTGCGCCTGTTACCGCCGGTGCAGGACCCCATGGGACTCGTTAATGAATATGCCCTGCAGGCCATGGCGCGGCTGAGCGGAGACAGTGCTGGCCGGGGGCAGACGGAAATCGGCAACGAGGCGCTGTTTTTTGACGTGCACGACTTTTCGATGGTCGACAATAAACTCGATCTGTCCGGGCAATCCGGGCTGACGGCATTGATCGCGAATCTGGAGGCCGGGATAGAAGCAGAATGGCCCGGTATTCGATTTCTGCATTCCGGTGTTGTTTTTTTTGCCGCAGACGCGGCAGGCAAGGCGCGCCAGGACGTCAGTATCATAACGACCGGCTCGGCGCTGGGCGCACTGCTGATACTGCTGTTGGCCTTCCGGCACCTGTACGCGGTTGTGTTGCCTCTGGTGTCAATTGTGTCGGGCGTGCTGTTTGCTTTTATCATTTGCCAGGCACTGTTCGGGGGGCTTCACGTTTTTACACTGGTCTTTGGCGCCAGTCTGATCGGGGTGCTGATCGACTATTCCCTGCATTATTTCTACTTTCACGGCCATTGGAACCCAGGCGGGAGGGGTGGCGACCAGCGTCTTCACCGGGCGCTCCTGTTGAGTCTGTGTACCAGCGTGATCGGGTACAGCGCGCTCAGTGCGTCCGGGCTGGCCACACTGCAACAGGTGGCGGTGTTCTCCGCCTGTGGGCTGGTATTTGGCTGGCTGGTGGTCGTCTCGCTGGGGCCACGACTGGTGCGTGGCGTTGCAGTCCGCGACGCGTGGCTGACCGCCGGCGTCAATTTTGTTTTGCGTCGATTCAGCGCGGTTCCCAACCGCTACTGGCTGTTCGGTGGACTGCCTTTGATTCTCATTTTATTGACGGGCAGCCGGTTCGCCCTGATCAGTAACGACAGCCCCCGCGCACTGTTCAACGCCAATCCGCAGCTGGCTCAGGAAGAACAGCTTGTCAGCCAATTGCTCAATGATTACGAACCCGGCAGTTTCATTCTGGTACGGCAACACGATGCGCAGGCAGTCTATGACCAGATCGAGAAACTGGAACAGGAATTCGGGGCCCTGCCGGGCGTCCACCATTTTTTCCCCTCGCCCGCAAACGCACGACACGCACACGCGTTGAATCGGCGATTGTACGGTGAGCAGGGGGTGGCGCTGGATTTTATGCGGGAACAGGGGTTTGCCGATGATGCCGTGATCACGCTGAACGGACGCTATAACAGATCGAGCCCTGAATGGGTGTCGCCCACTGCTTTTTTTCAGGCCCATCGGGATCAGTTGCCGCCACTGTGGCGGGAGGTAGATGGCCAGATCAGCAGTTTTCTGCTTGTTCCAAAAGCGCTGGACAAAGCCGAGCTGCGAGCGGCGGTTGAGCTGATGCCTGACGTTACCTACATCAGTGCGGTGGAGGAGGCGACGACCGCCTTGCGTGAACTGCGCCTGTCCGCGCTGGGGCTGCTGGCGGCGGCGGTCGTATTGATTTTCGGCGTCATATTCCTGCGGTATCGCCAGCCGTTTTTTGCGCTGCAACTCGTCATCGTGCCCGCGGGCGCCGTGGCGGGCACGCTGCTTTGTTTTGCAACGTTGCAGATCCCGATGACACTGTTTCACGTTATGGCGCTGTTTCTGGTGCTGGGGCTGGGGATGGACTACGTGATTTTTGTCGCTGAAATGGACGGGCAAACGCAAAAGACGATGGCCGCGGTGGTGCTGTCAGCCTCGACCAGTCTGCTGTCGTTTGGGTTGTTGAGTATCAGCAGCCTGCCGGCAGTCAGTGGATTCGGGTTGACAGTATTGATCGGCAACACACTGAATCTGTTAGGCTGCCTGCTCCTGGCCAGCCGCCCGCGAATAATGCGGCAGACAGTGCCGGCCTGATGGCCGACACCATAACGGGCTTAAATTTGAAGAGAAATCACATGACAGTAAAGCGAGTTCTGGTCACCGGTGCCAGCCGCGGTATCGGTAAAGCCTGTGCCTTGCGACTCGGACGCATAGGCTACGACGTTACTGTGCACTATCGCAAGGGGCTGGACGCTGCCACGGCGGTGGTCGAAGAGATCCGGGCCGGGGGCGGCACCGCCTCGCTTATGCAGTTTGACGTGCGGGACCGGCAAACCGTAGCGGGGTTGCTGGCGGCGGACATGGACGCCAATGGGGCGTTCTACGGTGTGGTCTGCAATGCAGGTATCGCGGCCGACAACGCGTTTCCGGCACTGACCGGGGAGCAATGGGACGATGTGATTCATACCAACCTTGACGCATTTTATAACGTACTCAACCCCCTGATCATGCCGATGATTCGCTTGCGCAGTGGTGGCCGAATCGTCACTCTGTCGTCTGTATCGGGACTGGTGGGCAACCGGGGACAGGTGAATTACAGTGCGGCCAAGGCAGGTATTATCGGCGCGACCAAGGCGCTGGCCATCGAGCTGGCCAAACGCCGCATCACCGTGAATTGCGTTGCACCGGGGGTTATCGAAACCGATATGACGACGGAAATGCATCAGCAGGAAGCCCTGAAAATGATTCCCATGCAGCGTTTTGGACAGGTGGAAGAGGTGGCGGGCACCGTGGCGTTTCTCATGTCGGATGACGCGGGCTACGTTACCCGCCAGGTCATCAGCGTTAATGGCGGCATGTGCTGATCACGCGCGACGGCTCACGCCTTTTTGAATATCAGACAGGTATTGATGCCGCCAAAGGCAAAATTGTTACTCATGAAATAGTCGGTCCGGACCTCACGCGGCTCGCGGCGAATATAGTCCAGTGGGCCGCAACGTGGGTCGACCGAATCCAGGTTGATATTGGGGGCGAACCATTGCTCCCGCATCATTTCAATGCCCAGCCAGGCCTCCAGTGCGCCGCAGGCACCCAGGCTGTGACCGATATAACTTTTGAGGGTACTGAAGGGTACCGCGCTGCCCATTACTTCAGCCGTCGCCTGCGATTCGGCGATATCGCCGTGGACGGTGGCGGTGCCATGGCCGGAGATGTAGCCGATCTGCTGCGGGGTCAGAACGGCATCGCGCAAGCCGTCGCGCATGACCCGCGCCATGGTGTTCCGGTCCGGTTTCACCAGATGATTGCCATCGCAATTGGTGGCAAATCCGGCTATTTCTCCCAAAATCGAAGCGCCGCGTTTTACGGCGTGGTCCCACTCTTCCAGGATCAGTGTACAGGCGCCTTCCCCCAATACCAGCCCGTCTCGGTCGCTGTCGAAGGGCCGGGGTGATTGGGCCGGGGTGGCGTTTTTGACGCTGGCGGAATAGACGGTATCAAATACCGCTGCCTGGGTTGGGCACAACTCCTCCGCGCCGCCAGCAATCATTACCGTCTGCTGTCCATGACGAATTGCTTCGTAAGCGTAGCCGATACCCTGACTGCCGGCAGTACAGGCACTGGAGGTGGTGTAGGTGCGGCCAGTGGTACCAAATATCACACTGATATTGACGGCCGCTGTATGGCTCATCATGCGCAGATAGGTGGTGCCGTTGAGGCGGCGCATGGACTGATGCTCCAGCAAGCCGAAAAACTCCATGGCGGCTTCACTGCTGCCCGTCGCCGAACCATAAGCGACACCCGTGGCACCGCTGCGGATGACGGGGTCGTCCGTCAGGCCGGCGGCCTGCAGGGCCCGCTCGGTGGCAACCACCGCCATTTCCGCCACACGGCCCATCCCGCGGCGTTTCTTTTGGGTGTAATGCGACGGCACCGCAAAGTGATCGACGGGCGCGGCCAGTCGTGTCTGGAGCTCTGGGTATTGATCCCATTCGTGCATGTAGCGCACGCAATTCTGGCCGTCCAGCAATCGTGTTCTGATGTCGTTCCAGTTGTCGCCCAACGCCGAAATGGCCGCTGCACCGGTAATGGCTACGCGTTTTACCACAATGACCTGCCTGTAGTCTGCTGTTGTGTCCGTTCAGTCCTGCAACGGTCGCCGAAACACTGACAGTCTGGCCGACGCCGCGTGTATGCCGGTCGACCGGTTTTGGATTTCACATTGGAAGGTGGCGAGTTGCTGTCCGACGACGGCGACCTCCTCGCAGGTAACACGCCAGGTGGTTCCTTCCTCAAACCAGGCGGCGTTGGTGGTATATCGGCGCGTGCCCAGCAACATACCCAGATGCGGCGCCATCTGACCGTGCTGCTGTTGAAAGCCGGCGATCAACGCCGCGGTCTGCCCCATATACTCCACACCAATCCAGCCGGGCACGCCACGGCCTGGAACCAGAAATGCGGCGTGCGCGTCAATATCGACTTCGGCGCAGGCGCTTCGTTCGGTAACAGCAATGCCACGGCTTAATAACAGCATAGGCGGCCGGTGGGGAATCAGTGCCAGTAAGTCGATGTCAGTCACAGGCGGGCCTCCGTTGAGGCAGGGGATGCCCCCGTGCCGGTATACCAGTACGGGTAGAAATTGAACCATTGTAGCGGTGCCTGCGCGCACTGGCGTTCGAGGGCCGTTGCGTAGCGTTGTGCATAACGTCCGAGCTGTTCATCGGCGTTGCCGCGGGGCAGAATAACCTGCTGTGCAAACGGGATCCGCTCAAATCGGACTTTTCGCCCGTGGCGGTAGGAGAACATCAACTGCACCTCACATTGCAGGACCCTCGCCAACATGTAGGGGCCGACGGGGAAGGGGGCTTCGCGCCCCAGAAACTTCGCCGGCACGGTGCGCGCTTCGCCGCTGAGCGGCACCCGGTCGCCAGCGATAAACAACCATTCGCCCGCGTCGATCTTGTTTTTTAGCTGAAGTATCAAGGACACATCCAGATCGCTGACCTGATAAATATGAATCCGGCTGGCAGGGTAGAGACCCTGCATGACCCGTACAAAGTTGGCAGAGTTGCGGTCGTAAACCAGCGCGTTAATGGTTTTCTGTTTGTATCGCTGTACAAATCCGCGACAGTATTCCAGATTGCCGAGATGAGAGCCAATGATCAGTTGACCCCGGTCGCTTTGCATGAACGCTGCGAGGCCCGCCGGGTCTATCACCTCAAACTCGCTTTCATCCATGGGCGCGCCCCATGCCAGGGTTTTATCAAGTATGGACTGGCCAAAAGCGTAAAAGTGTTTGAGGACCTGGCCGTAGCCTGGCGGGCGTTGCCAATAGCCTGGGTAGGCGCGGGCATGCGTTTGCAGAAACTCCAGCGACGCCCGCCGGGCCCCGGGCCGAAACAAAAAAAAGTACAGGCAGACCGGGTAGAGCACAACATTGAACAGCGTCCGCCCACAGACCCGGTGCAGCCAGAGCAAAATCAGCATGCCGCGGGCTGTGCCGACTTCCGCGATGTTGGACCAGTGGCTCGGCGGCACCGTATTCGGCCGTGGGTTCACCATTGCTGCCCCCGCGACGAACGCCATAAAATCATCGGAAATCGTAGCAGCATGCCCAGCATCAGCCGGGTGTGCAGACGGATCAACTGGAGGTTATCGCGCAGGTAATTAAAGTGGGATACGCTTTGGGGCGGATAGATAACCCGCGTATTGATGAATTTAATGGCCACGCCAGACCAGACCGCTTTTACCAGAATCTCGGTGTCGAAATCCATGCGCGAACCGACGTAGTACCGGTCAAGGACCTGCTCGATCTGGGTGAGCGGATAAACCCGGTAACCACACAGGCTGTCCTTTACCCGAAACGAAAGCGTCTCCAGTGCTACCCAGAAGTCGGTAACGCGGCGGCCATAGCGCCGGGCTTTGGGCGCGGAACGGTCAAATTGCGGCCGGCCACAAATCAGCGTGTGCGGCTTGCTTTCGCTGGTGCGGATAAAGTGGGGTAGATCGGCCGTATCATGCTGGCCGTCCGCATCAATCTGTATGACGTGGGTGAAACCCAGCTGCCGGGCGAAATAAAACCCGGCCTTCAGCGCAGCGCCCTTGCCACGATTGACCGCCAGGCTGAACAGATGGATCTGCGGGTTTGACGTGAGCTCTGTTTGCAACCGTGTGAGATTGGACGCATTGCTGCCATCATCCACCACCAGGCACGGCAATCCGCTTGCCAGCAGCGCTGGCAGAAAGCGCAGCAATTGATCGGCATGGTTGTAGTGCGGTATCAGCAGGCAATAGGACGGCATGGATTACTGAACCTGTCGCTGGAATGCCAGTCTGCCGTTCGAACACAGGTTCTGGCCGCAATGGTAGGTAAAGCGTACCACACCCGCTTCCGGCGCATGCGCCAGCGTGAGCCGCAAAGTCTGGTCGGGCAGCACCGCCTGCTGGAACTTCAGGTTGTCGATCCCGCAAAAAGCATCACCAAGCGGAAACAGTAGTTTACTGAATTCGGCGGCCCAATGCGTTTGCACGACCCCTGGCAGCACCGGCTGACCGGGAAAGTGGCCGGTAAACCAGTGCAGGTCCCGCGGTATATGTAACGTCAGCACGACTTTCCCGGTGTCAGATTGCCGGGCCATGATCTGTGGCCACATCGGCGGCGCAAACATTTGTTGCAGTTCGGTCAGGCTCATGGCAGATCGATAGGTACCCTTTCAATGGGCGCGTATCATACCGCAGGAAGCAAGCGAACAGAATGTACAAATGTGCGGCCGTTTATGCGCGAAGCGGTCACGCCCCGAGGCGACGATAGCGGCCACGCTGTCACGGTCCGTATCGGGAAATATAATAGCGCCGGTACAGCAGCTCAGCGCCGAATACCAGCGCAATCAATACATAGGACAAAAATCCCGTATAAAAAGCCCACTGGCCGAGGGTTGCATACAGCGCCAGGTAGAGGGCAATCGCCGCATTCATCAATAATAGAGCCACCCACACTAGCGTCAGTTTACGAATATAAATGCGGGCCTGCGGCGTAATGGATTGACCGGCCCGACGGGCCAGTCCTTCAATGACAGTCTGTTCCCGGGTCAGACTGAGACCGAAGATCAGCGCCACCGCCACACTCATCACAACGGGATACAGCCGCAGCAACATCGCGTTACCGGTAATGGCCAGCGCCAGACTGAACAGCGCTGCTGCGATCAACGTCAGTATTTGCGGCTGATCTGTGCGCTCACGCGACGCGCAGAACCGGGTCAGTGCCATCGCAAACAGCAGCAGGGCGAAAAACCATGGCCCAAAATGCTCAATGCCCACATAGACAAGGACGGGATACCCCAGGGCGACCAGCGTGGCCAGTAACAACAATAACCGTTTCATGACGGGGCGAGGCGCGGCTGACCTGTCGGCGACGACATAGTCATGCGGAATCCTGCGGAACCGGCCGCGATAGCCGGTTAAACCAGCGCCAGCCGATCCAGCTGGCAGCGAAAAAATAGGGGAAGCCGCCCATGACCCACATCAGCAATCCGGCCAGCTGCTGATGCGCAAGGGGACGCTCGCTGCCATAGAGAGACGCGCCGGCAAATGTCAGCAACGCGCCCAGAAACCCGGTGTGCATCAAGGTGAACAGCAGTGCCAGCAGCGCCCGCGGGGTCGCATTGTTCTGACTGCGCAGCACCGACCACCAGAATATGCCGCCGGTAACCAGAAAGCACAGATGTTCAACAGCGTGCCACCACGGATTCTCCAGCGCCAGAACATACAATCGGGGGGCATGCCAGAACCAGATGACCAGCCCATGCAGTGCTGCGGCCAGCATCGGATAGCGAACACACGCCAGCATCGGCCTAAATAGAAAACGCGTGAGACCGGGCTGAACCGCATGCCATTGCGGAAGGGGACGGGCCATGACCCATAGGGGCGCAATCACCACCATCATCAGCATATGCTGCACCATGTGGGCGGCGGTATTGGTTTCTGCCAGCTCGTCCAGCGGCCCGAACAGCGTGAGCGCTGTCACGAGCGTCACCAGCTGGATCAGCCAGAAACTGGAGGGGCCGGCAGAAACTCGGCGGTGACCCAAAAGCCAGGCGATCCAGAGCGCTGCCAGGAGAAACGCAACCAGGAGCGTGGCGGGCTCCGCGTCACCCGCCACGGGATTATGGGCCAGCGCCGATTGCGGCAGCACGAGGGCTGCGCCAGTCATCCAGCATAGTGCGCGTGCCGGTCCCCCGCGTAGCTTCAGACGCATGGCACCAGCACCAGCAGGGGAACGCCGACCGCCAGCGTTGCCAGCCCTGCCACCAGATTAATGCCGGTGGCCACGTAAACAATCATAAGGCGTGCCTGTCGCAACTGTCCGCTACCCGGTTCCCGTTCGTCAAGCGCCGGGTCATCCGGGTTGTGCGCCGCATGGGGGGGAGTCCGCCAGCAGTGCCAGGCCTGATACAGCAACCACCCGGCCGTAGTCAGCGTCACGAGTAGCAAGATCCCGTTCAGCCAGTTGAAGGCACCCTGTTCCATGGGCGGCGGTGATAAAGTGCAGCCGACAGACAGACCGCCGTAGACCGCGACAAAATACACACTCCAGACAATCAGCCCCAGCGCCAGCTGCATGGGATGAAAGGGCGAGACGGTCATGCCACCTCCCAGGCCAGCGGTAACAGGGCGACGGCGATGTAAATCGCCCAGAAGGTACCACAGCTGTAAAGCCACCAGCGTTCAACCACGACCGGTTCATAAGGTGCCATTCGGCCGACAAAGTGCAGGCGTACCCGCCACGCCTGCAAGCCGGTCATGATTGCCGCCAGCCCGCTGTGCGCCAGTTGGTAACACAACATAAAAGTCACAAGCGCGTCATGAGAGTTGGCGGTGGGCGTCAGTGGCGCGCGCTGCCACACGTAAATCAGGGCCAGTACATGGGCCAGACCCAGCAGCGTTACGCCCCACAACTGCTGCTCCAGATGGGGATCGAGCCTGCTGCGCAGTCCGCCCACAATCCGCTTGAGCCAGATCGTGGCTACAGTCAGAATCGCACCGCAAAGCAGCAGGGGTAACCAATCCAGGGGTGGTTCGGCAGGGCGTTGCCATTGCGGCGCCACCGTCCACAGATAGAACCAGCCAAACAGCATGGACAGGAACAGCGAGCCATTGGCCAGCAAGGTCACGACCATACCCCACAGGCCGGGGCCATCATGGGTGCGGGAATGCAGCGGCGGATCGCCATCCACCACGTTTGCGTCGGGCGCCGCCAGCGGGTGCGCGCCGTTCTCCCAGGACCAGCGCAGCAGCAGCAACAGGCTGATTATGGTCGCGCCGAGGGCCACCCAATAAAACTTGCTGAGCAGACTCAGGCATACACAACCGACTGCCAAAGCCGCAAAGAACGGCAACCACGTATTGCCGGGCAGGTGAATGATTTCGCGGACCTTGCCGGTGATCGGGTCGGTGCCCCAGGTTTCCCGCCGGCCATGATCAATGGTGGCCAGCGAGTAGCGCCCTTCGGCAATTTCTTCAGGCAGATTGGGGTTGTCCCACATCGGATGCCGGGTAGGGCAGTGGGGAAGGCTGACAAAGTTGTAGGCGCTGGGCGGCTGTGACGTCGCCCATTCCAGGGTATCCGCATTCCAGGGGTTCTGTTTAGCCTTTTCGCCATAGCGAAAATGCAGGATGATATCGAGCAGACTGGTCGCGATACCGGCCGCCATAATAAATCCGCCAATAGAGGAGATCAGGTTGGGTATATCCCAGCCCATGCCGGCATCATAGGTGTACACCCGTCGGGGCATGCCCAGTAGTCCGGTGTAATGCATGATCAGGAAAGTGACATTGAAACCGATAAAGGTCAACCAGAAACCCCAACGGGCCAGGCTTTTCGACGGCATGCGGCCCGAAAAGTGCGGCAGCCAGTAATAGATTCCGGCCATAACGGGAAAGAACATGCCGCCCACCAGCACGTAGTGGAAATGCGCGACTACAAAATGGGTGTCGTGTACCTGCCAGTTAAATGGCACCAGCGCCAGCATCACCCCCGTCAGCCCGCCCGCAACAAAGATTATCAAAAAGCCGAGAATCCACAGCATCGGAATCTGAAAGGTGGGTCTGCCCAGCCACAAAGTGGCCAGCCAGGCGAACACCTGTATCGCGGTGGGTATGGCTACCATCATGCTTGCCACGGAGAAAAACGCCTGGGCCAGGTGAGGAATTCCCACGGTGAACATATGATGGACCCACAGCCCGAAGCTGATAAAGCCGGTGATAATAATGGCCAGCACTATCCATCGGTAGCCGACGATGGCGCGCCTGGCAAACACCGGCAGAATCGTGGAGACAATCCCGGCTGCCGGCAAAAAAATGATATACACCTCGGGGTGTCCGAACAACCAGAACAGATGCTGCCAGAGAATCGGATCGCCCCCGCGGGTGACATCAAAAAAAGGCCAGCCGGCAGCGCGCTCCAGTTCCAGCAGAATACTGCCCAGAATCAGCGGCGGAAAGCCGAACACGATCATCAGCGCCATCGCCAGAATATACCAGGCAAATAATGGCATCTGGTGCAGGGCCATACCCGCGGTCCGGGTCCGCATAATGGACACCACCAGTTCGACGCCGGCAGACACGGCAGATATTTCAATAAACGTGATCCCCAGGAGCCAGAAATCCGATCCCGGTCCGGGCGAATACACCGAGCTGCTCAGGGGCGTGTACATAAACCAGCCATTGGCCGGCGCCATATCCAGAACCAGGCTTGACGTCAGAATGATGCCACCGAACAGATAACACCAGTACCCGAAGGAACTCAGTCGTGGAAACACCAGATCGCGTGCGCCAATCATTTTGGGGATCAGGTAAATGGCGAGGCCTTCCAGCACCGGCACCGCAAACAGAAACATCATCACGGTGCCGTGCATCGTGAATACCTGATCATAAATATCCGGCGCGAGAATGGTTTGGCCCGGCAGTGCCAGCTGGGTACGTACCAGCATGGCCAGCAACCCGCCAATCAGAAAAAATACACCCCCGGTGACCATAAAACGCAGGCCGATGGTGGTGTGGTTAACAATGGTCAGGGCGCGTATACCGCGTGGGTTGCCCCAGACCTTATTAAAACGGTCGTGCATGTCGTCCGGATGGGCAGCGGCGTCAGTCATTTCCGAGAGTCTCCAGCCAGGCGGCAATTCGGGTTCGTTGGTCGGGTACCATTTGTCGGTGGTCCGGTGTATCGCCACCCTGTGATAATGTCGGGTGTCTGGATAGCCATTGCTCAACCGACAGCTGCTGATTACGCTGAAGCCCGGCACCGAGCAGGCGGCGGTTACCTATTTCGGTCAGATCGGGGGCCCCCTGACCCTCGGAAATACCGGTCACTGTGTGGCAGCTACCGCAGTTTTCCTGAAAAGGGGCAACGGCATTGGCATGTTGTTCGGGTACCACGACCGGTCGCTGTCGCCGTTGCTGCCATGCGTCAAACTGATCGGCATCGACAATCTCAACGGCAAAAATCATATGGGCGTGGCCGGAGCCACAAAATTCGGTACACTGGCCACGCATACTGCCGGTCGTCGCCGCCTGCAGGCGCAACCGGTTCGTGCGACCCGGCACCAGATCAATTTTGCCGCCCAGCCGGGGCACCCAGAATGCATGAATCACGTCGGTCGCAGTGCCATGGATATCAATCGGAACATCAACGGGCAAATAAAGCTGGTTGGCGGTCGTGATCCCCAATTCCGGATAACGAAATTCCCACCACCAGCGGTGGGCAATGACCTCGACCCGCAGAGGCGGCTGGTCGGATTCCGGCAATAAAAGTATTGTCTGGCCCGCTGGAATTCCGAATGCCAGTATCGTAATGACGGAAACCGCCGGCAACACAATGCCGCCGCCCAGCAACCAGCGTTTATGCAGGGTGCGCGCCGCATCCGGCGTCAGTTCGCGTGGTTTGCGACGCATGGCATAGATCCACAACGCCACGACAACCAGTAAAACCAGGGTGAAAAAGGAAAACATGCCCCACCACAGGTACGCGATGATCTGCGCTGAAGGGCCGGCGGGATCCAGTGTCGATTGTGCCCCGGTACAACCGGTCAAAAAGGGAAGCGTTACGGCGCTACCACGAATGCCCGGTTGTCGCGTTGAACGGCCGGGCACCAACCCAGATATTTTTCGGGTAAGTCGTCGGGCGGATATTAAATCCATTGTTGTCGGGGAATATTGATGGCACAAAAACCAATCATCAGCCGCATGTCCATAGCGGGACATCCGATCCACCCTATGTTGATCCACTTCCCCATGGCCGCACTGCTGGGACTGGTGGCGACTGACCTGGCATTTATTTATACGCGTGATGAATTTTTCGCCCGGGCAAGTCTCTGGCTGGCCGGTGTTGGCGCGTTTGGCGGCTGGTTCGCCGGACTGGCAGGGTTGATTGACCTGGTAACGGTGCGGGGTGTTCGACGCCTGGTGACCGCCTGGTGTCACGCGATTGTCGCCGTCATGTTGTTGTCGCTCGCATCCTTTAACTGGTTGCTGCGTTACAGCGATCCCGTCGACTGGCTGCAGCCGTGGGGCCTGATTATCTCCGGGCTTACAGCGCTTCTGATTGCTGGCGCAGGTGTGCTGGGCGGGCAGCTGGTATACGAACACGGTGTTGGTGTCGATACCGAGACGTGAGAGATCACGGTCGACTGGTACACTGACTACCTTCATCAAACGAGCTCCTGCAGCGGTTTTGACAGGACCAGCGCGATAATGCTGACCATCAGCACCATTAACGTTATCAGGAGAATTCTGCAACCCAGCCGCAAATACCGCACAGCGCCGCGCTCTGCCCGCACGATTAACCAGCCGAGAAGCATATGCCCCAAAACGAGTAACACCACGAGCACCAGCTTGAGCAGCAGCCACGCCTCCAGAATACCGTAAACGAGAAAGACTGCGCTGCCTGAGCCGATGGCGAGCAGGGCGGCCGGCGTTGCGATCAACGTAAAAACCGCCCGTGGCATTGAACGCAAATGATCGGGCGCCGGCGCAGTGAATCCGCTGTTGTACTGCAGGTTACTGTTGATCAACGCTGGCAAATACAGCAAAGACCCGCACCAGCAAATCAACGCTGAGATATGCAGCAGCAAAAGCCAGGGCATGTTCTAACTCCTTTCCCGATTAAACGGTTAATAAATAACCTGTGCAGGTCGTCTGTGGAAAATGCAGATGTCTTGCCTGTGACGATACGCTCGAACCGGTGGCGCGAATGAACTAATGCGGTGTTATTTGAAATAGAATGGCGGCCAGAGCCAGACAGTGCCGATCCCATTCCCGCCCGAACCGGATTTCCAAACGCGCTTTAAGGCGCCACAAAACGTAAACATCATACGACGGCGACCTGAAATAGGCTTTCATTTGCGCGCCGCCAGTTCGCGGGGCCTGCGGACCTCGCACAGGTCCGACGCAAAACTGATCGAATATCGAGCAAGGTGAATGATGTTGAGTAATTTTCTTCGTCGGCTGTGTGACCGGTTACCTTCTGTGAGAAAGCCGTTTCATTAATTTGGCCGTAAATCCACGCAACGATCTTAAACATGACATGAAAGCGCCGAAGGTGGCGCTTACGGCGTTAATAAAAGACAAATCAGGTGGCAGGCAAGTGACAGTACCAAGATATGCAACGATTTTAAAGACCCCGGCGTTGATGGCTTCCCCATGCGACATCCCGGCTGCTGCAGGCGAGTCGATCAGCATTAAATCGTTGGCCACGAATCACGTGTGGCAGCGCTACCCCGGGAAGTTATTCAGCGGTCTTGTCCTCGTGGCAATGCTGTCAGCGTGCAGCAATAACAGTTCCGACAGTGCAGCTGCTGCACCAGCACCCAGCGCGCCGTCGGTGTCGGACAGTGGACAGTCGGTTGACGAAAAGGCTGAGCAAGGGCAGGCCGATAATGACGAGCCTGGTGATGACGAGCCCGTTGATGACAGCCCCGTTGCCGAAGGCCCGCCAGCACAGCCCAACCCCGAGACCACCCCCGAGACCACCCCGCCACCTGAAGCTTCAGAGCCGCTGCCGGACCTCGCCGGCACCCTGTTTGATCTGGGGGTGGTACTGGATGTCGATATTCAGATGACTGCTGAAGGCTGGCAGGCACTAGCCAATGATGGCCGGGACAGATACCGTGCCGAGGGTGCGCCGTGTTTTCCGGGTTATACCTGGTATACCGGCACAGTAACCATCCAGGGTGAAACGCACGACGATGTAGCCATTCGCAAGAAGGGTAATTGGTCCGCCGACAGCCGTAAACCCGCCCTCAAACTGGACTATGGCAAAGGCGAATACGACGACCGGGTACTGCAGGGTGAGCGACGCTTTACCTTCAACAATAATGTGCAGGACGGGTTACACATCAAGCAATGCCTGTCCTATTCACTGTTCGCCGACGCCGGTGTCCATGCACCGCGCTGCAACTTTGCCACGGTAACGGCCCAGTCGCGGGAGCTGGGGGTGTACACGAATGTTGAACCAATAAATAAGCCTTTTCTCGAGCACAGTTTTGGTAACAAATCCGGAAATCTTTACGAAGCATCCGGTAATGCCGCGTTCATTGAATCACGTGTTGCCTATTTCGAAATAAAAACCAACGAGGACCAACCCGACCGCGCCGCGTTGATGGCGGTTGTCGATGCCATGCAGGTTGCGGATGATCAGTTGTGGGACGAAATGAACAAGGTGATCAATCTGGACAACTTTATAAATTTCGCCGCCATGGAAGCGCTGGTCGGTCATGTCGACGGTTTTACCAGCTTTAACAACAACGCGTATATTTACCAAAACCCCGACGACAACCGCCTGTACTTTATCCCCTGGGGCACCGATCAGACCTTCCGCGCGCATCATATCCTGGATCGAACCAACGAAACGCCCGCATCAATTCAACGCGGTAGTCATCTGACCCGAAGGCTGTGGGAATCCGAAACGTTTCGTACGCGTTATGATGCACGCCTGCGGGAATTGCTGGACACTGTCTGGGACGAAGCGGCGATCAAGGCGAGGGCTGCGTATATGGGCGGCCTGATTGGTATGTCACCGGGACAGTTACGATCGCTGAATAACTTTATTGATCAACGTCGTGAAAAGGTCGAGGCAGAGCTGGCAGGTGACGCTGACCGGCTGGGCAACTGGGTTGTTACAGAGCCTGCGGACGCCCCACCGGTGGCGTGCAGTATGGACGAAGATGGCAAGGTCGTCGCGCTGTAAAACCGGGGCCGTGGAATGGGGACGTTTTTTTGAGTGATATGCCATCAACGGTGTCGAATTCGGTGTGATGTGCATTCAGCGGGTGCCGCACTTCCGTCCCGCAGGGACGCTGGCAACGCAAGTCTGATGATACAAAGGCAGATCGTATGCATAACCCATTGAAGCGGCTGAATCGGATGCAATGTGAACCCCATTTCAGGGGTTGCGCGATTTTCCTTTTACTTTCATGGTAACAAACCCGATCAGCGCCGCCACGGCTAACAGCCCACCGATGATCAACACCGCCGCGCTGATAACAATAATCTCCAGAAGCGCCACCAGCGCCACGGCGGCTATAAAAAATCCGAGAATAATTTTCCAGTACATTATCGATGCCTCGTGCCGTATCTACGTGTTAATCACCAGTGCGGTAGGA
>CAYSTJ010000048.1:29536-34847 GCA_964434105.1 uncultured Cellvibrionaceae bacterium
CGTGCCGTATCTACGTGTTAATCACCAGTGCGGTAGGATTTGATACGGCCGATTGCGTGCTGTTGGATGAGCCTGCGTAATCCCTGCTACCATGTCGCCTCACCAACGCTTCACTGGTGTGGCCGCAACCCCGATTTGGCCGAAGACAGATCAATCCTGACCAGGACCACTTGCCGCGGGATCATCCGCCATACGATTGACATGTGCCCAGGAGGCCCCATGCCCGACTCAAAACGCCGTTATTCCAGCCAGGTGGTTGATGGTATCAACAAGGCGCCCGGCCGGGCCATGTTGCGCGCCACCGGTTTTACCGACGACGATTTCAAAAAATCACAGGTGGGCATCGCCTCAACCTGGAGCAACCTTACGCCCTGCAATATGCATATCGACAAACTGGCCATTGAAGCTGGCAGGGGTGCCGATGCCGCTGGCGGCAAAAGCGTGATATTCAGCACCATTACCGTTTCCGACGGCATTGCCAATGGCACCGAAGGGATGAAGTATTCACTGGTATCACGCGAAGTCATTGCCGACTCCATCGAGACGGCAGCCGGCTGTGAAGGGTTTGACGGACTGGTGGCTATCGGCGGTTGCGACAAGAACATGCCGGGCTGCGTCATGGGCATGGCACGTCTCAATCGCCCGTCGGTATTCGTTTACGGTGGCACCATCCGCCCGGGCGCCAACCATACCGATATTATTTCGGTATTCGAGGCGGTAGGGGCGCACGCTAAAGGCGATATGTCGCTGATCGAGGTCAAACAGGTGGAAGAAACCGCAATTCCAGGCGCCGGCTCCTGCGGCGGTATGTATACCGCCAACACCATGGCCTCCGCCATTGAAGCCATGGGCATGAGCCTGCCCGGCAGTTCAGCCCAGAACGCCGATTCGGACGACAAGCTGGCCGACTGTCGTGCAGCCGGTGCGGCCGTGCTGCAGTTGCTGGATAAAAATATCAAACCCCGCGACATCATGACCCGTCAAGCCTTCGAAAACGCCATCACAGTGGTGATTGCTTTAGGAGGTTCCACCAACGCGGTGCTGCACCTGTTGGCCATGGCGCACACTGTGGACGTGCCACTGACACTGGAAGATTTCACCCGTATCGGTGATAGAGTACCGGTACTGGCGGACGTGCGTCCCAGCGGTCAGTACATGATGAGCGAACTGGTCGCTATCGGAGGTATTCAGCCGCTGATGAAAACGCTGCTCGACGCCGGGCTGCTGCATGGCGACTGCCTCACGGTCACCGGCGCCACACTGGCCCAGAACCTCGCCGCTGTGGTGCCTTACCCCAACGAGCAGGATATTATCCGCGCGCTGGACAATCCCATCAAACAGGACAGTCACCTGCGAATTCTGTATGGCAATCTGGCGCCAACAGGGGCTGTGGCAAAAATCACCGGCAAGGAAGGCACGCACTTTACCGGTACGGCCAGAGTGTTCCATTCCGAAGAAGAGGCGCAAGCCCGCATTCTCGATGGCACGGTAGTCGCCGGCGACGTACTGGTAATTCGCTATGAAGGCCCCAAAGGTGGGCCCGGCATGCGCGAAATGCTCAGCCCCACCTCCGCCATCATGGGCAAAGGTCTGGGCGATTCCGTAGCCCTGATTACCGATGGTCGTTTCTCCGGCGGCAGTCACGGCTTTCTGGTAGGGCATATCACCCCCGAAGCGGCCGAAGGTGGCCCCATCGCGCTGGTGCAGGACGGTGATCAAATCACCATCGACGCCATCGCCAATACCATTTCAATAGCCCTCGACGACGACGAACTGACCAAACGCCGGGCAAACTGGCAGGCACCACCACCGAACTATACCCGGGGCGTGCTGGCCAAATACGCCCGCACCGTCAGCTCCGCCTCCCGCGGCGCGGTAACGGACGGGGATTGACAGCGCAGTTTTTCTGATACGGATTTGTCCGCTGCGACAAAAGACGTTAAACGTGATATTAATGGACGCGGGAGTGAAGGGCTATGATGTGGCATCCGGACGGCTCGTCGGCATGCCGCACTACAGCATAAAATAAAAGCGCCAGCGAAGCTGGCTCATTTTCAGGTAACAGATCGCCAACTCATGCAGATAAAATTCAACGACGAAAACCCCGGATACCGAAAGTTTCAGGGCATATGGCGACAAACACACTGCGAAATCGACGGCGGCGCGGCACCTGCGGACCACCCGACACTGGACGCAACCCTGACAATCACAGATAACAGGTTCAGTGTGCAGCAACCCGATGGCACATTGCTGATTCAGGGTACCTTTCTGATTGAGGTCAGCAAGCACCCGCATTGGATCGACTGGACGGATAATTATGGCGAGGATGCAGGCAAAACCTTCCCGGCAATTTACCGCTTCGAGCATGATCTATTCATTTTTTGTGCAACAGACCCGGGCAGAGTTCGGCCGACCGAATTCACAACCCGGCCTGGGGAGGTGAAGCGGGTCCACAAAAAAATCAGCGGGCTGGAGAATGCTTGGGGGCGCCGGGCCAGTGGTTGATTACAACAACTGAAACAGGTGACGCACCGCCAGCCCAAAGGCAATGGTCAGCCCGAAACTCAAAAATGTGCCCATCATCATATACTCGGCCTTGCGCCGGTCATCCGTATCCTTGAAGCGAAAAGCCGCCTTGATCGCCAGAACAAAACCGATGGCAGTGAACTCGCCGATCAGCACAAAGGTCAGTATCAGCAAGCGTTCCAGATAGCCGATCATGGCGCCGGCCCTGGCCAATGAATTCTGGTCGCTCTCCAATTGACGTACCTCTGCAATCCAGGGTGAAAGGCACAGGCTAATGATGACTGACATAGGCAGCATCACAATCAAATACGCCAGCGTCAAGAGTAGCGCCTTGTCCAGGGTTACGCCCTGGCTCAGCCCCAGGGTTGGTTGCCACCCAATGTAAAAGACCCACAACGCCAGCAGTACCAGCCAATGGGCAAACTGATCCCCAATAAATGCCAACAGGCTGTTGCGGGGCAGAAAAGTCTTGATCAGGTCTGTCAAAAAATGCGCCACCACAACCACGCCGGCAACCGCCACGGATACCTCCCAGCCGGCCGCAAACAGCCAGAAACAACCTCCCGCTGCAGCCCCATGCGCCAGCGCATGCAAATACAGGGTTGGCGCCTTTTGCCGCCGGGTATACCGCTGCGTCACCCAGCCGGATGGCTGTAACGGAAAATCCAATAAAAAGTGGGCCAGAAACAGCGCCAGCAGCAGCTCGGTGGCATTATCGGGCATATGTCATCTCCAGCAGGCGGTCATACATTTCCAGATACTGATCCAGCAGCGTATAACGTGCCCGCAGCAGCGCCTGGGTAACCGTCGCCCGGCGCTTCTGCAGACGGTCCGCAATCTGCTGATGGTTGCCGGGCGTCCGGCGGTGTTCAAAATACGCTTCCGCCTCGGTGGGTGTCCAGCGATTGATAAGGTCATCCACAAAAGCGGTCGCCAATTCCACCGCCAGGCGCAGTAGATCCTGCTCTGCGTAAAACCGCAGCCGTTCTTTCTTCATGCTGTCCAGTCCCCGCCCGGACTCAATAAATGCCTGCCCATAAATATCATCCGGCCCCCTATCGCCACCAATCGCAATCGACACTCGCGTATCCCAACGCTGGCGCGAGTCGGGACTCGCGGCCAACAAACCGGCGCGCAAGTACAGCGCACACTCCAGTGCCTGTCGCGGATGGGGCAACCGCACCTGAAAGCCATCACCGCGAAAAGTAGTTACGTCCGCCTGCCACCGCTGCACCAGCTCATCCAGCAAGGTTTGCAAACGCTGGTTAAGGGCACGCGGCGCAGCGACGCGGGTTGAATCGACAAGGTCTCCCGTGAGAACGGCTATCGGTGGCATGGCAATGAACCCCGTAGTGCTATTCCGGTTCAATGTAGCCTAAATATCCTACTTTGTAAATAGTAGCTTATATAAGCTACATGTCAGCGCGTGACTTAATTTTGAATGCCAACGGAGCCAGTAACAAACCACTTTTAAAAACAATCCAGCGGACTGGAAAGCCCCCGCTCATGAACCCCCACAACATGGGCGTAAATCATGGTAGTACTCACATCATTATGTCCCAGTAACTCCTGAATACTGCGAATATCCGCGCCGCTGCGCAGCAAGTTGGTCGCAAAAGAATGCCGAAAAGTATGACAGCTTGCCTTCTTGTAGATGCTTGCATTCGACAGCGCAGCGGCTACCGAACGGCGAACCTGCTGCTCACCAATATGATGGCGCCGAATAACGCCGCTACGCGGATCAACGGCCCGGTTCGGTGCCGGAAAAACGTACTGCCAGGCAGGGCTTTTGGCTGCGGAGGGATATTTCTTTCCCAAAGCATAAGGCATGTATACCTCGCCGTATCCTTCGGTCATATCCTGCTGATGCAGCGCCAGAGTCACAGCAATCTGCGCCTTCAACGGCTCAACCAGTGAGCGCGGTAACAAGGTTCGGCGCCACTTGTCACCTTTCGATTCGCGTATAATCAGGCTGTCATTTGCAAAATCCACATCCTGCACTCGCAACCGCACAGCCTCCATCACACGCAGTCCCGAACCATACATCAAACTGGTAACAACCTTGTGCGCACCCTTCATCTGCGCAAGCACCCGCAGCGCCTCATCATGCGAAAATACCACAGGCAAACGCCGGCCTTTATTGGCATTGGAAAATGTAATCTCGCCCAGCTCCCGCCGAAGGAACTGCTTATACAAAAACACTACAGCGTTCAGCGCGGTCTTCTGTGTATTGACAGCGACATGCCGATTATTCGCCAGATAACTGAGCCACGCATTGATTTCCGCGGCACCCAGCTGTTCCGGGTGCTTGCGCTTATGGAAACGAATAAAATCCAGAATCCAGGTGCAATAGGTTTTCTCCGTACGGTATGCCAGGTGCTTGGCACGCATAAACGCACGCAGCCGATCCATCAACCGGGTAGGGTTGGCGGGCAGAGGTAAAGGGATATCGTCCATAATCAGATCATCCTTAATCGGTGAAAGCGCAATTATTGTACATTTATACAGTATTCGCAACCCACCAAACAGCCTCCGAGGCTCATATTTCTGATGTGGTGGTCAAAACTATGAGTTTTTCTCACGTAATCAATGAGATATACCATCGGCCTGAAACCGGGGATATGAGGCTTGGTGAATGTTCTGTTTTTCAGAGAAAACCGGCCAATCGTCCGGAAAGCTTGACGCCATGGGGGTTTGGGGGTAGGTTTAACGCATCAGCGGGTTGAGAATCGGCCTCGGACAAAACGGCCTGTGAGGCTACGATATAAGTGTTATAGGTGCGTAG
>CAYSTJ010000049.1:0-34077 GCA_964434105.1 uncultured Cellvibrionaceae bacterium
TGGTGGGTGGTACAGGGATCGAACCTGTGACCTACGGCTTGTAAGGCCGTCGCTCTCCCAACTGAGCTAACCACCCGAGGGAGCGGCGTATTGTAATGATATTGTGGTGGCCGTCAATACTCTGTAGCAAAAAAGGTGTGAATTGATTTATTTAAGGGTTCGGCTGTTATAATCGCCGGCTCTTCTTCCGGCAGGGGTGGTTATTTGATGATTCGAGCAATTCTGATGGGTTGTATACTGTTGATGGTGAGTATCAAGAGTTACGCCGCGATCGATGTTTACGAATTCGCGTCGACAGATGACCGTCAGCGTTACCAGAAATTTCTGGATGAATTACGATGCCCCAAATGCAAAAACCAGAACCTGGCAGGGACTAATTCGGAGATCGCTGAGGATCTGCGCCGGGAATTACGCAAAATGATTGATGAAGGCCAGAGCGACGCGGAGATAGTCGACTACATGGTCAGTCGATATGGAGATTTTGTGTTATACCGGCCTCGCTTTCAATCCAACACCCTTGCGCTATGGCTGGCACCCTTCGTGTTTCTGATGGTCGGCGTATCTGTGATCATTGTGATCGTGAGGCGACGCAAGCGAGTTACGGCGGCGTCGGCACAGCTAACCCTGGAAGAACAGAATCAACTGGAAAATATGCTGGATCAGCACAAGAAGCGCTAAATTCCGGGTGCGATGACGTCCGTCGTATGATCCGGATCCGCAGAGATCTTTCTCCACAACCAAAGTAGAACAGACATGGCATTTTGGCAGATCGCGTTTTTATTGAGTCTGGTGGCAGCACTATTTGTGTTGTGGCCCCTGGTAAAGCTCCCATTTCTGCGAAA
Source organism: uncultured Cellvibrionaceae bacterium (assembly GCA_964434105.1). Classification (GTDB taxonomy): domain Bacteria; phylum Pseudomonadota; class Gammaproteobacteria; order Pseudomonadales; family Cellvibrionaceae; genus CAYNST01. Next base: position 843 of record CAYSTJ010000049.1, read on the forward strand.
ATCGGCAGAGCCGCAGACTGGCTATGATGAAACGCAGGTTATTTTGTATCAGGAGCATCTGGCAGACATGGAAAAGTCGCTGGCGTTGGGAGAAATCGATGAGGCCCAGTTTGCAGAACTGAAACTGGAGTTGCAAAAGGCGCTGGTGAACGAAACCCGGGTGGTCGACAGTTCCAAAAAAACCAGCGTGGGTGGCAAGCGGGTTGTCATAGCGGCCGCTATCGTGATACCGCTCTTAAGTCTTTTATTGTATGCGCGCTGGGGCGCCAAGGCGGACTGGGAAATCTATCAGGATATGGAAGCATTGCCGCTGGCGACGTCGCAGGAAGACTATCAGGCGCGCATGCGGGAACTCTCCGCCCGGGTTCAGTCGCGACTGAACCGTACCCCCGACAATACCGCCATGCTGAACCTGCTGGCGCAGCTCTCCATGGCGGTACAGGACTATGATCTGGCGGTATATGCCTATCGCAAAATACTGGATCAGTTTCCGAATTCACCGGGTATCATTTCAAATCTCGCCCAGGCCATGTTTCACCGGGCAGGAAATGTGGTCACGCCAGAGGTACGTGATTATACCAGTAAGGCGCTGGAGCTGGCACCGATGCTGCCGGAAATGCTGGGGCTGGCAGGCATTGATGCAAAAAATCAGGGCGACTATCGCGAGGCCATTCGTTACTGGAAAATGGCCGTCAGTCAAATGAATCCCGAGTCGCGCGCCGCGCAGGGGTACATGAAAGGCATTCAGAGCGCCGAGCAGGCACTCGTCGATGCCGGCGAAGACCCGACGGCGGCGGCTGCTGAGGCGCCTGCGGCGGACGGTGAAGCGTCTGCGGCAGATAAAGGTTCTGAAACCGACGGTGATGCAGATGCACTGCAAGTGAACGTGCGCGTAGGTGATCAGGTGACGCTGCGCGGCGATGAAACCGTCTTTGTCTATGCGCGTGCCTGGGGTGGGCCCCGCATGCCGCTGGCTATCAGAAAGCTATCCGTCTCTGAGCTGCCCACCCGGATTGCGCTGGATGAATCCATGGCCATGGCGCCCGGCATGTCAATCAAGAGTTATCCCGAGCTGGAAGTTGTCGTCAGGATATCCAGGTCCGGCGACCCGGCGCCTCAATCCGGTGACTGGCAGGCGACGATGGGACCGGTTCGGCTTGCAGGGAAGGACAATGCGATCGACCTGACTGTTAACGAGCAGATTCCTTGATACGGCGTCGCACGGCTTCCTGCAATCCTCGCAATTCTGATCAAAAATAATAAATCAGCGGACTAACTATGCGTCTAAAGTGCATCAAGCTGGCGGGGTTCAAGTCCTTCGTTGACCCCACTACCGTTCATTTTCCCAGCAATTTGTGCGCGGTGGTGGGACCGAACGGCTGTGGTAAATCGAATATTATCGATGCCGTGCGGTGGGTTATGGGGGAGTCGTCGGCAAAAAACCTACGCGGCGAGGCGATGACTGATGTCATATTCAACGGCTCAAATTCGCGTAAGCCCATAGGCCAGGCGTCAATTGAACTGGTTTTTGACAATACCGACGGCAAGATTGCCGGTGAATATGCCAGCTATAGCGAAATATCGGTGAAGCGAAAAGTCACCCGCGACGGACAGAATCTTTATTATCTCAATGGCAACAAATGCCGACGCCGGGACATTACCGATATCTTTCTGGGGACCGGCCTGGGGCCACGCAGTTATGCCATCATCGAACAGGGCATGATTTCGCGTCTGATTGAAGCACGACCGGAAGACCTGCGCATCTATGTGGAGGAGGCGGCGGGAATTTCCAAGTACAAGGAACGCCGGCGCGACACGGAAAACCGGATGCGTCGTACCCAGGAGAATCTGGAGCGTCTGACAGATATTCGCGATGAGCTGGAGCGGCAGATTTCACGCCTGGAAAGGCAGGCTCAGGCAGCCGAAAAATATAAAGAATACAAAGAGTCAGAGCGTCAACTTAAAGCGACGTTGCAAGCGGTAAAATTTCGGGATCTGCAGGGGCAGGCCGACCTCAAGCAGCAGGGAATCACTGCGCTGGAACTGGAGGTTGAAGCGGCCGTGACTACCCAGGTACACCATGACGCCACCATTGAGAAGCAGCGCGTGCGCCATACCGAACTGGGTGATCGTTTCAATGAAGTTCAGGGGCGGTTTTATTCAGTCGGAGCCGATATAGCTCGCCTGGAGCAGACGATTCAGCACATTCAGGATCGGGAAAAGCAGTTGCAGCGCGACCTGGAACAGACTGTCAGGGACTGTGCCCAGGCCCAGGAACATCTGGATGCGGACCTGCACAAATCGGAGGGCTGGACGGCGGAATTGCTGGAAATCGAGCCAGAGGTCGAGTTGTTGCAGGAAACCGAAGCCCAGTCTGCAGAGTCACTGTTACTGGCAGAAGAGGCGATGCAGCAGTGGCAACAGGAATGGGACATCTTTAACCAGAAAGCGGCGCAACCCAAGCAGCAGGCCGAGGTCCAGCAATCGAGAATACAATATCTGGAGCAGATTCAGCAACGTTTACTGGAACGGTTGCGCAAGCTGGAAAGTGAATCACAGGCTCTGATCATTGGTGATTCAGACTCGGAAATCGGGATTTTGCAGGAACAGCTGGCGGAAGTCGAAATTCAACTCGAAATGTCGGGTACACGGGCTGAGCAGGCCGCGGCCCGGGCCAGTGAACATCGGGCTCGCGAACAACAGTGCCAGTCGAAACTTTCGCAACTGCGAGAAAGCAGTCAGCAGGCCAAAGGCCGTCGGGCTTCGCTTGAAGCCCTGCAGCAGGCGGCGCTGGGGCAGACCGAAGCCGGTGTCAACGAGTGGCTGGCGCGTAATGGGCTGCAAAATGCGGGACGGATTGCCGAAAAGCTGGAGGTTGAGAGCGGTTGGGAAAAAGCCGTGGAAACCGTACTCGGCACATTTTTGCAGGGTGTCTGTGTCGACTCACTGGATGCGTATGCGTCGTCGCTTGAAGATGTCGACCGTGGTGACATGATCCTGTTGGATACCGGTGCCGGCAATGCTGCAGGTGGTGCAGAATCCCTGCTGAACCGAATCCGTGGCGACGGCAATCGCCTTGGGTTTCTGGAGAATGTGCTCACGGCGGATACACTTGAGCGGGCACTGGAGATACGGGGCCGGTTGACCAGCTGGCAATCGGTGGTAACACCCGATGGCATCTGGCTCGGACCGAACTGGATACGGGTGGTGCGGGAAAAAGACACCGGGTCGGGGGTGCTGGCGAGGCAGAAAGAGCTCGACACGCTGTCCTTGCAGATCACCGGTTATGACCAGGATATTGCCAGTCTCGAAGAATCGCTGGAACAAAGTAAGCAGGCCTGCCTTGATGCCGAGCGTGAGCGGGAAGATGCCCGCTCGCAGACCGACCAGTTGCTGCGGCAGCAGAACGGAATTCGAAATCAGTTGACCACACTGACCGCAAAGGTCGAACAGGTCCTGGAGGGCCGTCGTCGCGCAGCCAGCGAAATTGCCGAGGTGCGCGAACAGATGGTGCTGGAGGCAGAGAACCTGGCGGAAGCCCGGGGAATTCTGCAGGAAGCCATTGATATCATGGAGCAGGATACCGGCGAGCGCGAGCGGCTGTTAACCTGGCGGGATGAGCTTCGGACCCAGCTCGACTCGGTTCGCCAGAAAGCCCGGCGGGACAAGGATCGCGCGCATGAGCTGGCACTTCGATACCAGTCGGTAAAGACGCAATTGCAGGCAATACAGCAGGGTATTCAGCGTCTGCAGGAACAGTTGCAGCGCTTGCTGGAGCGCAGGGAAGGCCTGCAGGAGCAACTGCAAAACAGTGTTGACCCGATCGACGATCATCGCGCAGAATTGGAAGGCATGCTCAATCGGCGCGTTGCCGTGGAAGATGAATTGAATGAAGCACGACGGGCGCTGGAGGACGAGGAAGCCGCGCTGAGGCAGACCGAGAAGCAGCGCCACCAGCTTGAGCAGGGGCTGCAGACCTTGCGCGTGAATCTGGAGAAAGAGCGCCTGGATTACCAGTCATTGAGCGTACAGTGCGCCGGTTTCAAAGCGCAGCTGGATGAAGCACGGTTTGATCTGGATACATTGCTTTCCGGTCTGAGTGAGGATATTGACGAAGCCCGTCTGGCGCGAGAACTCGAACAGATGGCGAACCGGATTGGCCGCCTGGGTGCGATCAACCTTGCCGCTATCGAGGAGTACCAGACCGAATCCGAACGCAAGCGTTATCTCGATGCGCAGAACCAGGATTTGCAGGAAGCCCTGGACACGCTGGAAAACGCGATAAAAAAGATCGACCGGGAAACACGTTCACGTTTCAAGGATACTTTCGACCAGATAAACAACGGGTTGCAGGAACTGTTTCCCAAGGTATTTGGCGGCGGTCACGCCTATCTTGAACTTACCGGTGAGGACTTGCTGGATACCGGTATAGCCATTATGGCGCGACCACCCGGTAAACGTAACAGTACAATTCATCTGTTGTCCGGTGGCGAAAAGGCACTCACCGCGATTGCACTGGTGTTTTCCATATTCCGTCTGAACCCGGCGCCGTTCTGTATGCTGGATGAGGTGGATGCACCACTGGATGATGCCAACGTCGGCCGCTATGCCCGGATGGTCAACGAGATGTCCGCGCAGGTACAGTTCATCTATATCACCCACAATAAAATTGCGATGGAAATGGCCCATCAGCTAATGGGCGTCACCATGCATGAGCCCGGTGTCTCGCGCATGGTCACCGTGGACGTGGAACAGGCGGCTGAGCTGGCCGTTAGCTAGAGTGCGTGTTGTTGCTGATCAGGTTTTGGAAAGCGCACGGCAAAAAAGGTGAGCTTATTGGGGTAAATACTCCGCACACACGCACGCCCGCACGCTGAGCCGGCCGGACCTGCAAGCCTGGCCTGGATTGGGGCCTATTTTTAACGCAGGTTGCAGTTGTGGCACAAGGGCAAATCGGGTCGCAGGCCGGACAGTGATTATTCCTGAATTTGATTTTTTCGGGTGCAGAGGGTTTAATTTCAGTAAAGCCCAATTGCCCTGCATCATTTTTAACACGGTTTGCGCTTTGTCCCGGTGCGAGCGGAAATTTTTTCAGCTACCAATTGAATAGGCTCCTGACGCATGCAAGATTGGTTAACCCTTATCATCGTACTGCTTATTCTCGGCATTCTGCTGGACGGCATTCGCAGAATGCGGGCCAATCGTCGCAATGCATTGCGAATGTCACGCAACGTGAGCATTCAGGATGCACAGGATGACCCGGTGGAAGAGGAGCGGGTCAATCGCAGCGAGTTTCCCAGCGGCGGCGCACGCGTTGTGCAACGCAATCCGGACGAGGTGCCGAATATCCGGCAGAACCTGCGGGAGGGCTACGTTGCTTCGCGGAAAACCCGCGGCGTTCGTCCCCCTGCTGCCGAACCGGGGGAGGTGGATCCGCAGACCGAAGCTGCCGGCGATGAGGCGGATATTGAGCAACGTGTCGCTGATGATTTGCCGGTGGAGCCGCGCGAACCGAGCCTGGGTGATCTGGATAACCTCGATGTTGATACCCGTCCACGCCGGAAGGTAACCTTTCGACCGGAGTCAGACGACCTGCAGCCGCAGATGTCGGAAATGCCTGTCAACCCGGATGAGGCTATCGAGGAGGCCGGGGTTACGGTCCCGGACGCCGGTGAGCCCATGAGTGCCGTGGATGAACCCGCTGCGATCAATACGGCAGACGATTTACCGCATCATACGGAAATGTCGGATCAGCGTGTTGATGATGTGCCGCGGCCGCCGCCGGATGAAGTGATGATAATCAACGTAATGGCGCGCGGCGAACACCGATTTTCAGGAGCGGAATTGCTACAGGCAATGCTGGATCAGGGGCTGCGTTTTGGTGACATGGATATTTTTCACCGCTATGAAGGTCTTGATGGCGACGGTCCGATATTGTATAGCGTCGCCAACATGGTGGTGCCGGGGACGTTTGATCTCGCCACGATGGAAGAATTCGATACGCCAGGGATCAGCATGTTTCTAACGCTGCCGATTAAAACCGACAGCCTGGAAGCCTATAACCTGATGGTCGATGCCGCCCAGGCCATCGCGGGCCGGCTTGACGGCGAACTCAAGGATGAGAACCGGAGCGTGATGACCCGCCAGACGTTGGAACATGAGCGTCAGCGGGTTATTGAGTATGATCGCAAACGCCGGCTGCAACGGTTAAAGTAGACCTGCCCCTGTGCCGGCAACGCCGCAAAGCTGACCGCACAACCTTTTGGAGCCGAATTAAAAATCGACCCCGGCGGTCAATAAGGCGAAGCACAGGACGTGCGATGTATAGAAGGGTACGCACTATTCGCCTGGCGCTGTACCAGCCCGGATGCAACCTGATCCGTTACAAAGCTTGATCAGCTAAAAACAATAATGCCGCTGTTTGTCCATTCTGCATATCGACACAGCAATACGCCTGCCTCTGTCTTTCGGATGGATCATTTCGTGACTCATGATGAACTGGAAACATTGAAATCAGTAATTGCCCACCACAATTACCGGTATTATGTACTGGATGACCCGGAGGTGCCGGACGCCGAATATGACCGGCTGATGCAGCGGTTGATCACCATGGAAAACGCGCACCCCGAATGGATTACACCCGATTCACCGACCCAGCGGGTCGGTGCCACCCCCCTGACTGAATTCAGGCCGGTCACGCATCTGTTGCCAATGTTGTCGCTGGACAACGTTTTCAATGAACAGGAACTGCGCAGCTTTGACCGGCGCGTCCGCGACCGCCTCAAGCGCGAGGCCGATATCGAGTACGTCTGCGAACCAAAATACGACGGAATAGCAGTCAGCCTGCTGTATCGGAATGGCGTTCTGGAACGCGCTGCAACCCGCGGGGATGGCGCCACCGGTGAGGATATCAGTCACAACGTACGCACTCTGAAATCCGTTCCATTGCGATTGTTGGGATCGGGTTTTCCATCCGTGCTGGAAGTGCGTGGCGAAATCTATATGCCGCGTGCCAGTTTCGAGGCGTTGAACCGGCAGGCGAGGGACGCGGCCAGCAAGATATTTGTCAATCCGCGCAATGCCGCCGCCGGCAGTCTGCGTCAGTTGGATGCTTCCATTACCGCGACACGGCGATTGGTCATGTGCACCTACGGCGTGGGCTACCATGAAGGTGCCGGGCTGCCAGTATCCCACGCTGACACACTGGCGGCGCTGGGTCGCTGGGGTTTTGTCACCAGCCCTGAAACCGCAGTAGTATCAGGTATTGATGCATGCGTTCATTATTATATTCAGTTGCAGGACCGGCGGCCGGGTCTGCCCTACGATATTGATGGCGTCGTGATAAAAGTCAATGATCTGACTCTGCAGGCCGAGCTTGGATACGTATCGAGAGCTCCCCGGTGGGCTGTGGCGCATAAATTTCCCGCGCAGGAGGAAGCGACTGTCGTCAATGATGTTGAGTTTCAAGTTGGACGCACCGGTACCATTACGCCGGTGGCGCGGCTGCAGCCGGTGTTTGTCGGCGGCGTTACTGTCTCCAATGCCACGCTGCACAATCGTGATGAAATTGCACGGCTCGGGTTGATGATCGGTGATACGGTTATCGTGAGGCGGGCGGGCGATGTCATACCACAAATCGTCTCCGTGATTGAATCGAGGCGCGTACCCGACGCACGACCGGTAGTTTTTCCTGATTGCTGTCCCGTGTGCCACTCCGAATTGAAAACAGTAGAAGGGGAAGTCGCAGTGCGCTGCGTGGGTGGGCTTGTTTGTGCGGCCCAGCGCAAGGAGGCCGTCCGGCATTATGCCAGCCGGCTGGCGATGGACATTGAAGGCCTGGGCGCGCGTCTGGTTGAAACACTGGTTGATCAGTCCCTGGTTCTTGGCCTGGATGACATCTACCAGCTGCAGGTGGAGCAGCTGTCGGGCCTGGAGCGCATGGGGAAGAAATCCGCGCAGAACCTGGTGGATGCCATTGAACGGAGCAAGAAAACCACCCTGCCGCGATTTCTGTACGCGTTGGGTATTCGGGAAGTTGGTCAGACTACCGCACGCACGCTTGCGCAATATTATGGCGACCTGGACCCTTTGATGGCAGCGACCGAGGAACAGTTGCAGGCTATTCCGGATATTGGTCCGGTGGTATCCCGACATATTGCCGCGTTTTTTGCCGAGCCTAAAAATCGGGCCGTAATCAAAGCGTTGCGGGCCCATGGCGTCCACTGGCCTGAAATTTCGGTGACCCCGGCCGGCCTGGCTGACCGATTGGGTGGTTCAACCTATGTGATTACCGGCACGCTGGAGTCCATGACCCGGGAGGAAGCCAAAGCACGTCTGGAGGCGCTTGGCGCAAAAGTCAGCAACAGTGTATCCGGCAAAACCACCGCGGTTATCGCCGGCACCAATGCAGGGTCCAAGCTGGATAAAGCGAAGCAGCTCGGTGTCACTATTCTGGATGAAGAGGCGTTTAAAGCGCTGGTTGAGGCGCTTCCGTGATCCGGCGGCAATCTGTGTTGCTTCTGATTGCAATTCAGATGCTGCTGACCGCCTGCTCGGCGCCACCGCCGCAAAATCCCCACAATGTTTGCGACATATTCACCGAGAAAAAGCGGTGGTACCGGTATGCCAAAAAGGCATCAGCACGCTGGGAATCCAGCATTCCCATCATTATGGCGATAATGTATCAGGAGTCTGCGTTCAATCGGTTTGCCAAACCGCCCCGTGAGAAAATCCTCTGGGTTCTGCCAGGTCCCCGTCCCAGCAGCGCCTTTGGTTATGCCCAGGCCGTCCCGGCCACCTGGGAGTGGTATCTCAGTGAATCCGGTCGACAGGCGGCAAGCCGTAACAGTTTTGCGGATGCCGCCGATTTCATTGCCTGGTATAACAAGAAGAGCGAGCAGCTATCCAGAATAAGGACGGACGACGCCTATAGCCTGTATCTCGCATATCATGAAGGACAGGGCGGCTACAATCGGGGCAGTTATCAAAAAAAGGAGTGGCTGAAGGCGGTCGCCACCAAAGTGTCCCGGCGGGCGACGCGGTATCGAACGCAGCTTGAAAGTTGTGAAGCAAAATTGAACCGGCACTGGGTGTTGATCGTGCTGGAAAGCGCGGGGGTCAACCTGGGGGGACTATGAGTATCAATACGGTGACATCCATTTACGGAAGTGGACAGGTCGAATAGTCGGCGCGCTCTGTTCGATATGGAAGGTACGTGGCTATCGGCCGACGGTCGATGTAAAACTGTTGCAACGACTGCGCAACGCCGGGGTCTATTACCAAATGTATACAGACCGGGTAATCTGAACAGACACCCAATAGGTTGCGGCGCTGATGTGGATCGCGAGAATGTTCGCCCGGACTGCGGGTGACGGCGGGTTTGTCCCGACATTGGAGAGGCTGTTTTGGTTCGATTGAGATTTAAAAAAAGTTCACGCCTGGGCGCAAACCTGGCGGCCTGCATGGCTTTCATTATACTGGCGATATGGGGACTGGGGCTGCCCGTCTCCACAGCTCTCGGATACCTGATGATGTGCCTGATTTTTCTCGTCATTATAATAGGGCTGGCGGCGTTGGCGGGCGTGGGGTTGCGTCGGTTGAGAGGAGAAGACAAGGATCAGAGCGCCCCGTGAAGTGCACGCGGAGATGGTGATTTCCGAACCGTCAGGCGCGCCGGAAGGGCACCTGCAGGCAGATCAGCATATCCGGATTATATTAAAGCGACAGGAACGGCGAGGATAGAGCATGAGTGATTTTAGAATTCGGGTCCGGGACATGCAGTTTGTATTACATGAACTGTTTGATTACCAGTCCCATTGTCAGTCACTGGACGGTTATCAGGACGTTACGCGCGACGTTGTCGATGCCGTATTGACGGAAATGGCAAAATTCTGTGAAAACGTTCTGGAGCCGTTAAATGCCATCGGAGACAGCGAGGGCTGCCAGCTCAATGGGCACGAAGTCAAAACACCTGCAGGGTTCCGGGAAGCCTATCAGCAGTATGTTCAGGCCGGCTGGCCATCCATGTGTCACGAGGAAAGCGTTGGCGGACAGGGACTGCCTGAGTCCCTCGGAACGTTTATCAGTGAAGCCATTGGTACCGCCAACTGGTCCTGGACCATGTACCCCGGGCTCTCGCATGGTGCGATACGCACACTGGATTTACATGGCACTGATTCTCAGAAGCAGACCTTTTTGCCGAAACTGGTTGAGGGCAGCTGGACGGGCACCATGTGCCTGACAGAAGCACACTGTGGTACCGATCTCGGCCTGTTAAAGACGAAAGCCGTTCCTCAGGAAGACGGCAGTTACAGCATTCAGGGAACCAAGATTTTCATTTCGGCGGGCGAGCATGATCTGGCCGAAAACATCATTCATATTGTATTGGCCAGGCTGCCCGGTGCACCGGAAGGTACCAAAGGGATATCCCTGTTTATTGTTCCCAAGTTTTTGCCGGAGACCATGGAGCGCAACGCAGTGTACTGCGGCTCCCTGGAGCACAAAATGGGTATTCATGGCAATGCCACCTGCGTACTGAACTTCGATGGCGCCACCGGTTATCTGATCGGACCCCCGAACCGGGGGCTGAACTGCATGTTCACTTTTATGAACCGTGCCCGCATCGGCACAGGCATTCAGGGGCTTGCACATGCCGAGCTGGGTTATCAGAAATCGCTGAATTATGCCCGCGAGCGTTTACAGATGCGATCCTTGACGGGCGCCAAAAACCTCGAAGGGCCGGCGGATCCGATTATTGTACATCCTGATGTGCGGCGTATGCTGCTGACGCAAAAGGCGCTCACCGAAGGCAACAGAATGCTCGGCTATTTTGCGTCACTGCAGCTGGACATTGAAAACCGCAGCCAGGATGGGGCGGCAAAAAAATCGGCGGCCAACTTTCTTGCGCTGCTGACGCCCATTGCCAAGGCGTTCATGACAGAAACTGGATTTGAATGTGCCAATCACGCCATGCAGGTGTTTGGTGGGCACGGCTATATTAAGGAGTGGGGGGTCGAACAGAACGTTCGTGACAGTCGTATCGCCATGCTGTACGAGGGCACGACGGGTATTCAGGCGCTGGACCTGCTCGGCCGCAAAATTCTGCTGACCCAGGGTGAGAGCCTGAAAGCGTTCACTGCGGTCATTCACGGTTTTTGTAAAACCCATGAAAACAACAAAGCCATGCAGGAATTTGTCGAGCCGCTGGTCAAACTCAACAGGCAATGGGGCGAGATGACCATGAAAATTGGTTTTGGCGCCATTCAGAACCAGGACGAGGTCGGTGCGGCGGCGGTCGACTATGTCATGTACGCCGGTTACGTGACACTTGCGTATTTTTGGGCGCTGGCCGCGGAGAAGGCGCAGGCGACATTGGCGAAACAGGGCGAGGACGCCTCGTTTTACCACAGCAAGATAAAAACGGCCCGGTTTTACTATCGGCGTATTTTGCCGCGAACCCGGGCGCATGCCTATGCTATTGCCGGCGGCGCGGATTGCATGATGGAGTTTGAGCTGGAGGAATTCTAAAAAGGCCGCCTTGCGGCGGCAATGTTTGCAAGGCAATACGAGTTTTCTGAAGGGACATGTATCATGTCTGTGCAGAATAGCAGGGTGAGTCTTATATGCAAACAAAAACGATAATAATTATCGTTTGCTATGACTGATTTGTGATCCAGCTCACTTTAATGGTTTGGTTGCAATCAGAATTGCCCGGCGCGGCGCCGGGTGTCCCTCTATGGTGCGTTGACTGTCGTGCGGATCCAGAAAGTCAGACAGGGAGTGGAAGCGCATCCACTCGGTGCGACGCTGCTCCTGTGTCGTCGTGACGGTTTCATCGACCACCCGGGGATCGTTAAACCCGGCTTTTCGCAGCCAGACCAGCAGTGTGGCCGACGACGGGATAAACCAGACGTTGTTCATCATCGCGTAGCGCCCTTCCGGGACCAGGACGGTTCCCCGTTCACCCTCAATCACCAGTGTTTCCATGACGAGTTCGCCCCCTGGCTTCAAGGTGTCTCGCAACTCGCGCAGATGGTCCATGGGGGAACGGCGATGGTAGAACACACCCATGGAAAATGTCGTGTCAAATACCGATGCGCCCGTCGGTAGCGCCTCAATACCGACTGGCAGAATGTCCACTGGCAAATTACCCAGATACTTCTTCAGCATGTAGAACTGTACGACGAAGCGTGGCGAAGGGTCTATCCCGATCACTCTGGCCGCACCGGCGCCCGCCATTCGCAGACAGTGGTAGCCGTTACCGCACCCCACATCCAGTACGGTGCGCCCTGCAAGCGAACTGATATGCGGGATCAGCCGATCCCACTTCCAGTCGGAGCGCCATTCGGTATCCAGTTCAATGCCAAATATCGAGAAGGGCCCCTTGCGCCAGGGGATCAGGGCCTGTAGCTGGGTTTTCAGGATGGCCGCCTCGTCGGTACCCGGGTCTGCGTGATCGCCGATGGTGACCCCATGCAAAAGATCAATTCGTGCAGGTGTTATCTCGGGCAATGCTGATAACGCTGCCAGCCAGCCCGGCAGGTCGCCCCAGCGAGCGGGAGACATGCTGTCCTGGATGACGGGCAACACGTGTGTCAGGAAAGGTTCCAGTGCGGTGTTGTGCAGTTGTTCGATCAGATCCCGGTAGTTCATTATCGAAACGCAATCATCGAACAGAAATTAAAGCACTGAAACCAGACATCCACGGAACGATAGCCGGCATGCAACAGTCGGTTTTTATGACATTGCAATGTTTCTGGTATCAGTACCTTTTCCAGCGCGGTGCGTTTCTGAGCGATTTCCAGATCAGAATAACCATTGGCGCGCTTAAAGTTGTGGTGAAGGTCGATCATCAGCTTTTCATGTTCTGTATCTTCAAAAGCGATCTTTTCGGACAGTATCAGCACACCACCAGGCCGGGTCCCGGCGGCGACCCTGTTCAAAAGGGGTTGTCGCTCCTGCAGCGGGATGAACTGCAAGGTAAAATTCAGGATGGCTATCGAGGCCTCTGTAATGGGCAAGTCCTGCAGTGCAGCGCATACCAGATCGACTGGAACTTCACCGTTATCGGCTTCCATAATGGCCTGACATCGGGCCACCATGTCTGGCGAATTGTCAACGGCGACAATCCCGACACCGGCCGCCTTGACCCGATGACGCATCGCCAGGGTGGCCGCGCCCAGGGAGCAACCCAGGTCATACAGTCGAGTGTCTGGTTGTGCATAGCGTTCGGCTATTTGCCCGATCATATGGATGATGGTGGCATAACCCGGAACCGAACGTTTAATCATGTCGGGAAAAACATTCACAACCTGTTCATCGAATCTGAAACCGGAAATGCTGTCCTGCGCATGCGCGTAAAGTTGGTCAATGTGCCTATTCATGGAAACTCCTTGCGTTACCCGGGCCCGGCGTCATTTCTGGCGATACTGACGCGGAACGGGATTCCGGCGCCCGACTTTCAACTACACTATAGGAGCCTGGGGCTATTCCGGAGGATTCGTGGGTTTGCCCGGGTGCTCGCGGCATGGCTGCAATGTGAAACCGGACGCCGATCAGTCCCAAAAAAAAGTCAGGAGGTTTGGTGAGCGACATAATCTATGAAAATCTACGCTTCATCGTGGCCGACGACTTTAACAATTTCCGCCGAACAGTCAATGATATGTTGGGTAAACTGGGCGTTTCGCATATAGAGATGGCGGAGAAGGGGGCAACGGTGCTGGAGCTGTGCAAGCACCGACAGTTTGACGTGATTCTTTGTGACTACGATCTCGGTAGCGGCAAAAACGGGCAGCAGGTGCTGGAAGAGCTGCGGTTTAAAGGGATGATCAGTCGCAAAACCCTGTTCGTTATGGTGTCCGCCGATTCCAGCAAGGAAGTTGTCATGGCGTCCTACGACTATGAACCCGATGACTACCTGATGAAGCCTATCACCGGGCGAATGTTACACCAGCGCCTACAACGTCTGCTGGCACAGCGGAATGCGTTAATGCCGGTCTACGATGCGCTGGACGGGAACGATAAGCGGCACGCCATAGCCCTGCTGACCGAACTCGCGAGCAAGGAAAACCGGCAGGCAGTGCCTGCTCAGAAGCTGCTCGGGGAGCTGCTGATAGAATCGGGGGATCTTGCGCGGGCAGAGCTGCTATATACCAAAGCCCTGCAGGTCCGCCCGCTGGATTGGGCGCGTCTGGGGTTGGCCAAAGTCAAACATTTGCGCGGCGAGCTCGATGTCGCCAGAAACTGGCTGCAGAACATACTCAAGGACAATCCGCTGTATTTACCGGCCTACGATGTGCTGGCCGATAACTGGTACGCCAAAGGCGACCGCGAAGCGGTACAGGAGGCTATCCAGCGCTCTGTTCAAATCTCGCCGCGTTCGATCCTGCGCCAGAAAAGACTGGCCGAAGTTGCCGAACTCAATGGAGATTTGCCAGTCGCCCTGACCGCTCTACGGCAGACCATCAAGCTGGGTGAACAATCCTGTCATGGTACGGTCGAAGACAGCTTCAACTACGCGCGCGTCGCCAATTCCAGTATAGATAGCCACCTGGATTCACCCCAGCATCTCGGGAGTGAGGTGCTGGAGGTGCTTGCCCGGGCGCGCCACCGATTTTCGTTGAATCCCCAGCAGCTTCTGCGCAGTCAGTTTCTGGAGGGGCGCACCCAACTGGCCATGGGTAACCGGGAAGGAGCAAAGGAGATACTGGAAGCTGCGATCGAAAATTCAGATCACGACAGCCTGGCGTTGGACATAGAGCGTCTGCAGGCGCTGCGCGCACTGGGGGAGTCGGATAAAGCAGCGCTTCTGCAGCGGGAACTTCTGACCAGACATGGGGGGGATGAGGCGGCACTGGAGCAGCTCGATCTGGTGCTCGATGAACCGTCCAGCGAAATCAACCGTGAATTGGTGGCAGCAATAAACCAGGAAGGCATCGACCTGTACAATCGGGCCAAATTTGATGAAGCCCTGACCTGTTTTGCCCGGGCGGGCCGTATTTTCCCCAAGCACCTGGGTATCCAGCTAAATATTGTTCAGTCCCTGGTGGGCAAGCTGCGTGTGGATCGCCTTGACGAACAAACCCGGGCAACCCTAAAAGAAAAAATGATATTCATCACGCAGATCATAACGCCAGAGCATGCGCAGTATCCACGGTATCTGCGTCTGAAAACCATGTTTGAATCCGAAACAAGAGGACGATAATCATGACAATGCCCAATATAGATGTCGATTTCGCGTTGATATTGGCGTCCAGTGTGCACGACATGAAGAACTCTGTCGGGATGCTGATAGCGTCTTTGGAAGGATTTATGGAGGGGCACCCGCCACGTGACGATGCCGAGATGAACCAGTACAATATTCTGCAATATGAAGCATCGCGTATTAACACCGAACTGGTGCAGCTGCTGACTATTTATCGGATGCAGAATGGTTTGCTCCCCCTCAGGCTTGACCAGCATTTCGTGCGGGATGTCCTGGATGATCAGGTGGCGCGCAACCATACAATGCTCGATAATCGACGGATTACGCTGAAAGTCGATTGCCAGGACAACCTCGAGTGGTATTTTGATGCAGATCTCGTGGGAAGCATTGTGCAGAATATTCTGGTAAATTGCTCACGGTATACGCGGTCGGAAATCCTGATGAAAGCCAGTGTGGAAGATGATCTGCTGCACATCATCATTGCAGATGACGGCATGGGCTACCCGCCGGCAATGTTGCTGTCGCCTCTGCAACTGGCCGAAGAGGCGCGGGTAGGCGGAGGCAACACCCACCTCGGGCTCTACTTTGCCGATCGAATCGCGGCATTGCACAAACAAAAAAACAGGGTAGGTTTTATAAAGCTCGAAAACGGTCCACCGTTAGGGGGCGGATGCTTCCGGATGGTTCTGCCATAGCAGAACGCCAATAAACCCCGACTACACATTTATTCCGGCACCACACAGGGGTTGATTTTGCAGACGAACAATCGGTGGCCAACTGTCGCGCTTTTCGGCGCGGCGCATTTTTCTAACGCGTTCAGCATGGGGATACAGGTCGTCCTCATGGCATGGCTTGCAGTCGGTGTGCTGCGGTTGCCAGCCGGTCAGGTTGGATGGGTTCAGGCCGCGGTGTTTCTGCCAAATGTCCTGCTGATTCTCTATGCGGGCGGCTTTTCTGATCGTAAATTGGCCGCAGCCGTATCCATGTATGCAAACCTTGCTGTCGCTTTGACCCATGGCGTTGCCTGCGCCGCTTACCTGCTGGGTTACCTCAATTTTCAGACGCTCATATTGTACGCACTTGTGTTGGGTGCGGGTAACGCCTTTGTGCAGACTGCCCGGGAAAAACTTGTCCTGCAGACCGGAGGCGGGCAGATACACCGAGTGATCTCGATAGCAGGCGTTTGCCAGTTCGCAGCGCAGGCGTTGGGCATGGCACTGGTCAGCTTTTCCGACCGGTGGGGTGTAGAATGGCTGCTGGCATTGCAGGGTAGTGCATGTCTGGCTGCAGCCGTCCTGTATGGGGCGCTTGCCCGCTTGACGCGCGTACCCGGCGGTGATCAAGGCCCCACATTTTCCCGATCGCTGACCGCCGTGCTGGCAGCTGCCTGGGCGTCCTTGCCAATGCGCCACACGCTGATTCTGGTGGGCTTTAATGGTGCCATGCACCTGGGATTTTTTATTGTGGTGCTGCCGTTGATTGCCCGCGATATCATGGGGTTCACGTCGTTTGAATACAGCTTTCTGCAACTGACTTTTGTGATCGGTAGCGTGGTGGCGCATACCTGGATGCTTTACAAGGCCGTGCAGTATCCGGGACAGAATATTCTGTTCTGCCTGCTGTATTCAGGCGTCATTGGCTTTGCGCTATCGGGTGGTCCAACCATTGCCGGCCTGTATGCGCTCATTTTTCTCTGGGGCTGTGTGGCCGGGATATCGGCCAATCTGAGCCGGTTGGTCGTGCACTCCATTGTGCCGGATG
This sequence comes from uncultured Cellvibrionaceae bacterium, assembly GCA_964434105.1. Classification (GTDB taxonomy): domain Bacteria; phylum Pseudomonadota; class Gammaproteobacteria; order Pseudomonadales; family Cellvibrionaceae; genus CAYNST01. The sequence continues at coordinate 17,806 of CAYSTJ010000049.1, forward strand.
CGGTGCACGGGCGGTCGATGGCGCTGTACCAGTTTGTGTTGATTGGCATGGCGCCCGTCGGTGCGGTACTGGCCGGCTATCTGGTTACTCACGGCTCGGTATGGCTGGCACTGAAAGTAATGGCGTGGGCGAGCATTATGCTGTTTGGGCTTTTTATGCTCAGCCGTTCGCTATGGCGTGTCAAAGCCGTCCATGTAAATCAGACGTCCGATGTTCAGCCACTGGAATAAATGCTGCGGAAAGCGATGAGCGCGGCGGCAACACCAACGTTGAGGGATTCCACGCCATTGCACATGGGAATCGCCAACATTTGTGAGCAGGTGGCGCGACACTCCGCCGAAACACCCTCCGTTTCGTTGCCCAGCAAATAGATACTGCGTGGCGCGGGTTGCAGGTTGCCGATGGTGTCGGGCGCATCGGCAGCAAGGCCATAAACCGCGGTGTTCAGTCGACGGAACTGTTGCAGTGTTTCTGCAAGATTCCGGCATTGAAACACCCTGGCCCGGAACAGCGTACCTGCACTGGCTTTTATTACCAGCGCGTCAAGTCTGGCGCAGCCTCTTTCGGGCAAAAGCAGCCCCAGCATCGGTGATGCGCAGACGCTGCGGATAATCATGCCCAGATTCTGCGGGTTGGTCACCGAATCCAGTGCCAGGAGTTCAAACCGATCAGGGGGGTTGTTCAGTAACGTTTCCACCGGGGCGAAGCCTTCACATTCGAGATCGAGCGCGACACCCTGGTCCTGCCTGCCGTTTTTTGAAATTCGTGACAGCGACATTCTGTCATGTTGTTCGACGGGTACATTATGCCGCTGTGCGAGAGATTCAATATCTCTGATAATGCCCGCAGGTTTATTACTCTGCGCGAGGTGAAGCTTGAATGGCTTGAGGTTTCGATCCTGCAGTGCTTCCAGTACGGGCTTGCGGCCATAGACGGTCAGCATACGCGAAAAGAAGCGTTTCTTTTCCCGGTAATCGGTGGAGTCCGGGCTGCTCATTTTGCATGGCTCTGGCGACAGAGCGCGAGGTATGCGTGCAGCGTCGGCACCCAACCGTTATGCAGTGCGTCCACTGTCAGTGCATGTCCGATAGAGAGCTCTTTGAGGTGGGGAATTGTCAGGAATCGAGGCAAATTCGCCAGGCTCAGGTCATGCCCGGCGTTGACACCCAGACCGAGTGATTCGGCCAACACCGAGGCTTTGCGGTACTGTTCAAGCAGGTCGTCCAGATGCGTCGAACGTTGTAGAAATGCCGTGGCGTACGGCCCGGTATACAGTTCTATTCGATCGGCACCGATATCGGCAGCAAGTTTTATTTGCGCCGGGTCTGGGTCCATGAATAGGCTTACCCGACTCCCGGTTTCCTGCAGTTGCTGAATGATCGGCGCGAGCGTATCGCCGCTGCGGAAAAGATCAAAGCCGTGATCCGACGTGGACTGGTGAACCGAATCGGGCACGAGTGTGCACTGATGCGGCCGGGCTGCCTCAACCAGCGTCAGAAAGCCCGGGTAATCGGCCCCCGCAGGTGCCAGTGGATTGCCTTCAATATTGAACTCCGCACCCGGATAATCTCGAACGAGTTCAGCCAGCGACTGGACGTCGTCCGTCCGGATGTGGCGTTGATCCGGTCGGGGATGAATGGTCAATCCATCAACGCCGGCATCGAGACTGCTGCGCCCGAATGCGAGAACATCGGGGTAGCTCCCTGGCCGGGAATTGCGGATGAGCGCGATTTTATTGAGGTTGACAGACAGGGCTACGGACATAGGTTACAACTTGGTTTCGCTGATGGAAATGCATTATTGCGCTTTGGTGGCGGCAGGTTTTTTGACGCTGGCACCTTTAATGATGACGGGTTTGTTCGGCGCATTCGAAAAAAGCCCTTTATGGTTGCCCTGTGGCAATTGTGCCATCCGGTCGATCACATCCATGCCTTGCGTTACCTTGCCGAAGACAGCATAGCCGGGGCTTCCGGGCTTCCAGTCGAGGCTTTTATTGTCGATCAGGCTGATAAAAAACTGACTGGTGGCGCTATCGGGCATGGATGTTCGGGCCATGGATAGTGTACCGCGCAGATTGCGTAATCCGTTCGCCGACTCGTTGACGATCGGAGCCCGGGTTTCTCGCCGCTGATAGTGTTGATCGAAGCCACCGGTCTGGACGACAAAGCCGGGAACGATACGGTGAAATATGACACCTGAATAAAACCCGGCGTTTACGTACTCGAGGAAATTTTCGACAGTCGCCGGTGCTTTTTCGGGGTAGAGTTCGACCTCGAAGGCCCCTTCCGAGGTGTCGAAGGTGACGGCAACAGGTTGCGGGGCAGCCTTGTCCGCGGCGGTGCCCGGCGTGACGGCACTCTCACCGGGGGCCGCAGTCGCGGCAAACGGGGCCAACAATACAATAAGAAGTATGGAATATCGCAATGAAGTTAGTTGCATGAGCGCATCCTTTTAATCCAGGCATGAACTCCGGGGGCAGACATCCGTTCTGGCAACCCTGCCTGCGACCCGGTCGACGCGGCAGATTATCACACATCAGCCATAAAAATGGTGCGCAGTGTCAGGGAAATTACCGTGTCCACAGTGCCCATGGACACGGCTGGCTAATTGACCCAGTCCGAATTGCGTTTTTTGGGGATGAGTATCGGCATTATGATCATCAACAGCATGCCTCCCAGCACCATGCCCGCACCAACCAGCCAGTGGGTGATCACTTTATCGGCTTTCAGGCGATCGTTTTCGGCCTGCAGGGCATCACATTCGGTTTGCATCATCTCGTGCTTGGCCAGTAGCTGTCGATAGCGTTCGTTGATTTCGATGGTATCGGCTGATAGCAATTTGAGATTGGCGTACTCCTCCTGATACATGTCGCGCTCGCTGGCCTGAACACTCAGCTGCTGCTGTGTCTGGTCGTGTTCGGTACGCAGATTGTCGAGCTCCTCCCGAAGCGCCTGTGCGTTTTCGCGCGCCTGAGCCAGCTGGGTTTCAGCTTCTCCGAGACGCTGCCGGGCGGTTGGCTGCTCCAGCAGGTATTGCGACTCTACCCAGCCTTCCAGGCCACTGCGGGTCCGGATCTGCGTCCAGGTATTGTCCGGCGAAGTCCCGACGCTCTCCACCTGCATCCCGGTCCGCAGCTTGGAATAGATAATCCGGAACTGTATGCCGGGGCCACTGCGGACAGGCACATAGATGATGTCAGAGACATAACGGGTCTCCGCGATCGCCATGCTGCCAGCAAATATCAACAGGATCGCTGCAATTATGGCTTTCATCGTCGAGTCCCCCGGGCTTGTTTATGGAAAAACCTGCGTGAACGGCTTGACTGTCACTCGCTGGTAAACGCCAGCGGCGACATAGGGGTCGGTATCGGCCCAGATCCGTGCCGCCTGCTCACTTTCAAACTCCGCCACCACCAGACTTCCGCTGAAGCCCGGATTCGGCGAATCTTCGCTGACCCGCAGCGGATGCGGTCCCGCCAAAATCAGACGGTTCTGGGCATTGAGCACTTCCAGGCGAGCCAGGTGATCGGGGCGCGCTTTTTGACGCAAGGGCAGACTGTCGGGTACATCTTCACTGATAATGGCGAATAACATAGTTATTGTTCTGTTTTTTGATGATGATGTTACTGGGCTGCTTGCCGGCGACCAACACCGGCACCGTTTGACGTTTGCAGCCGGGAGCTGGCAGTTCGCCGGTTCACCCGGCATTAAAACCGGGGCAGTTTCGCTACCGTGTGCGATCCTCTACCAGTATGGAAAACTTATTGAGATTTTTCGAGTTTTTCTTCAGGTTCGATCAGTATTTCTTCCCATTTGAGGTGGGTGAGGCGGGTAATGTTACGGAACAGGTAAAATAATGCAATGATCATCACGATCATGGAGGGAATGGTAATAACAGGGAAGCTCAATGCCGTCATCTTGCCAAGTTCGGCATTATAGGCCTCGGTGCCGGGCTGGCTGACCAGTACGACTTTGGCCAGAATATAGTTTAGCATCGACGACAGAAAGAATGACCCCGCCAGCATATACGATGCATACGTCAGGACGCGTTCAAAAGCCGCAACATTGCCGAATTTCTCCAGTGCGGTATGGACTTTGTCCACCTGCATGATCTTGTCGTTGTACAGGAAGGTGCGTACCAGCGGATAGCGGGTATACAGGGAGCCGAGCGTTGCCAGTCCCAGCAGACCCGGAATGGCAGCTTCCTTGATTGCCATGTATTGCGGTGGCAGTTTCAACAGGCTGATGCCACCGGTCATGATCACGCTGATAACACCCAGTGCGGAAAAGAAATTGATTTTTCGGGTCTTGCTGTAGTCATACAGACCATATCCGATGGGGAACGCCAGCGCGACCAGCAAACCCCAGGTCGGACCCAGATATTCCGCTTTGCTGCCTTTCATCAGTATAAATGTCGGAATAATGATATTAAGAAACAGGTTGAGGAAGAGGTTTTCCTTGTGCTGGGGTTGGGTGGAGCTGGAATTCATTGGTAATCTCTTTGCTGTTGGCCCCTGTTGGGGGCTAAAATGTCCGGCTAAGTCCGTTCCGGATCAAAATGAGGTTGTCTTGATATACGATTTGCACGCGCATAGCAATGTTTCAGACGGTATTTTAGATCCGAAAGATGTGGTATTGCGAGCCAGGGATCGCTCGGTAGATGTTTTGGCGTTAACGGACCATGACACGCTCGCAGGGCTGCAAAGTGCTGCCGAGGCGGCGGCTGGCACCGGGTTGACCTTGATAGCAGGCATCGAATTTTCCACGCAATGGCTGGGTCGCGGCATCCATGTTCTCGGGTTGAATATCGACCCGACCGATGCCGGGCTGCAGGATGTGGTGGCGAGTCAGAGCCGACAGCGCTGGCAGCGGGCCCGGTTGATTGCAGGTAACCTGCGGCGGGCGGGCATCAAAGACCCGCTGGACGGTGCCAGACGGTTCGCATCCGCGGATCATATCGCGCGCCCCCACTTCGCGCGTTACCTGGTAGAGGCTGGCTATGTTTCCACCGTTGCTCTGGCGTTCCGCAAATATCTGGGGGCAGGCACAGTCGGCGACGTCCCGCACGGCTGGCTGGAGATGGCGGACATCGTGCAGGCTATCAAGCTCGCCGGTGGCGTCGCAGTATTGGCGCACCCGGGCAAGTATAATCTGACCCGGAGCCGGATCTGCAGGCTCGCCGAGGCGTTTCGTGATCTGGGCGGGCAGGGGCTGGAGGTGATTTCCGGTGTGCAGACCAGTCAGGTCACCGCCGATATGGGCCGTATAGCCAATCAGGTCGGGTTATATGCCTCCTGCGGCAGCGATTTTCACATGCCAGACCGGTCGTGGCAGGAACTTGGCGCCGCCGGAGCCCTGCCCGCGAACTGCCGGCCTGTATGGCAACTTTGGAACTGAGCGGCATAAGTGCTTTTTAATTGTCTTTTATATAGCCACTTGGGCAGAAGACCGAACATTCAGCGTAAGGAAAATCTGTGGCGCAGTTTTTAACGATTCATCCGGAAGACCCGCAGACCCGTCTTATTGATCAGGTGGCCGACGTACTGAGACGGGGCGGGTTGATCGTTTATCCGACGGATTCAGCGTATGCCCTGGGTTGCCATGTGGGAGATAAAATGGCGCTTGACCGGATTCGGGTAATCCGTCAAATAGACAAGCATCACAATTTCACGCTGATGTGTCGTGATCTGTCGGAGCTGGCTACCTACGCGCGCGTCGACAATGCTGCGTTTCGTCTTCTGAAAAGCCATACTCCCGGGCCCTACACCTTCATTCTGACCGCGACCAGCGAAGTTCCCCGTCGTCTGATGCACCCCAAGCGCCGAACAATCGGTATGCGCGTCCCGGATAACCCTATTGCGCTGGCAATTATGGAGCGCCTGGGCGAGCCACTGATGACGTCATCATTAATATTGCCCGGTGACATGCTGCCACTGACCGACCCCTATGAAATACGGGTTTTGTTGGAACATCAGGTAGAAATGGTTGTAGACGGCGGTTTCTGCGGTCTGGAGCCGACCACGGTAGTTGATCTGACCGGCACTGCACCTGAAATTATACGACAGGGCAGAGGCGGGACTGACGCGTTTCAGTAGAGTCGGTATAATGCCGGGTTTTTCCGGCGTATCAATGCCGGCCAGGCCGAAGAGTGAAATTTCGGACAGTATCCATGGGGAGAATGCATTGCCGAGTGTCGACGATTCCAGTTTGGGACAGGACGCGTTAAACGCCGGCCTGACGCTCGACGATCCGGAAGATGCGCCGGTGGAGCAGCCGTCGCCGAACCTGCCGCTCGCTATGGTTTACGGGAAGGCATTCAATGACCTGCCCCGGGACCTGTACATTCCGCCGGATGCGCTGGAGGTGTTTCTCGAGTCATTCGAAGGGCCGCTGGACCTGTTGTTATACCTGATCAGACGGCAAAACATCGATATCCTCGAAATCGATGTGTCAACCATCACCCGGCAGTACATTGCCTATGTAGAAATGATGGATGCCGTGAAATTCGAGCTGGCAGCTGAATATCTGGTTATGGCTGCCATGCTGGCCGAGATCAAGTCGCGTATGCTTCTCCCCCGTAGCGCCCAGGATGAGGAGGACGAGGAGGGAGATCCCAGGGCCGCACTGATCCGGCGTCTGCAGGAATACGAACGTTTCAAACAGGCCGCGGAGGATCTTGATGAAATTCCGCGTCTGCAGCGCGATTTTCATGTTGGTCAGGCTCAGCCACCAGACAGAAGCCTGACCAGGCCGGAACCGGACGTCGATTTACGGGAATTGCTGGTCGCGCTCTCCGAAGTGCTTCGGCGGGCCGATATGTTTGTCAGTCACCATGTGGAAAGAGAGAGGCTTTCCACGCGGGAGCGTATGGGGCAGGTGCTTGATATGCTCAAAGGGCGGGCATTTGTGCCGTTTGTCAGCCTGTTTAATGTCAGTGAAGGGCGCCTCGGCGTCGTGGTTACTTTTTTGGCGACGCTGGAGCTGATCAAGGAGTCGCTGGTCGAAATCGTCCAGACCGAAGAGTTCGGTCCCATACACGTTAAAGCCCGGATAGGTAACGCAACGGAACAGGTAAACGATGACATATGAGATAGAGCGCCTTCAGAAAATTATCGAAGGCGCACTGCTGGCCAGCGGTGAAGCGCTTGGCCTGGACCGGCTGCAAAACCTGTTCGAGGAGCACGAGCGTCCCGAAAAAGGTGCCTTGCTGGATGCCATGCAGGCGATCGGGGCCAGCTGCAATGGCAGAGGCTTTCAGCTGGTCCAGGTGGCCAGTGGTTGGCGCTTTCAGGTCCGTTCCGAACTGGCGCCATGGGTAAACCGGCTTTGGGAGGAAAAGCCCCAGAAGTACTCCCGGGCCATACTCGAGACGCTTGCATTGATTGCCTACCGCCAGCCGCTGACCCGCGGGGATATTGAGCAGGTGCGTGGCGTGTCTGTGAGTTCACATATTATCAAGTCGCTGGCGGAGCGCGAATGGATCAAGGTGGTAGGCCATCGCGATGTGCCTGGTCGTCCGGCCCTGTATGCCACCACGCGACAGTTCCTCGACTATTTTGGGTTGAAGAGTCTTGATGAACTCCCCAGCCTGAGCGAACTCAAGGAATTCGACATGCTCGATAGCGATACCGCAGCGGATGAACCCGCCGGCGACCTGGAGGCCGAGCAGATTCGGGAAGCAATGCACAGCGGTGAGGAGATGGAAACAGTACCAGCCTCGGTTGTGGCGCCCGAAGAGGGGCTTTTTGAAGATGAATTTGAAGATGCATTTGAAGATGAAACAGCACAGGATACCAAACCAGTAGTTTCCGGGGGGCCTGCGGGCTCCGGCGATAACGACAGCCACGCGGCGGATGAACAGCAGTTATGACGGATGAGAAAATTCAGAAAGTTCTGGCAAGCGCCGGATTTGATTCAAGGCGCGCCGTTGAGCGGGCGATTGCTGCCGGTGAAATCACCGTAAACAGCAAGGCCGCCACCATTGGCGATCGGGTGCGGCCGGGTGACAAAATTCAGTGGGGTGCGCGAATCCTTCTGGTGCCGGAGCACGATGAAGGCGAGGTTAAGGTGCTTGCCTATAACAAACCGGAAGGCGAAATTTGCAGCCGCAGTGACCCAGAAGGCCGACCGACCGTTTATGACCGTTTGCCGCATTTGAAAACGGGGCGCTGGGTTTCGGTCGGGCGCCTGGATTTCAACACCAGCGGACTGTTGCTGTTTACTAACGATGGTGCTTTGGCGAACAAACTGATGCATCCGGCCACCGGGATTGATCGGGAGTATCTGGTACGGGTACAGGGCGTTATTGATGATGACCTGATCGACCGCCTGAAGGAAGGCGTGCTGCTGGAGGACGGCCCGGCCAGGTTTTCCGATATTGCCAGGGGCAAGGAGAGCGGAGGCAGCAATACCTGGTTTTACTGCACCGTAATGGAAGGTCGCAATCGGGAAGTTCGTCGATTATGGGAGTCGCAGAATCTACGGGTCAGCCGTCTGAAGCGTGTCCGCTATGGCCCGCTGAGTCTGCCATCCTACATACGTCAGGGACAGTGGCAGGAGCTGGATCTGAAAGATGTTACCACCCTTTACAGTGTGGCCGGGCTGCCTGTGCCGAAGCTGAGAAAGAAGACGCCGCAGGAAAAGGAGAAGCAGGCGCGTCAGGTCAGAAAATTGCGTTCGGCGGGCAGCCACAAAGGAACACCTGTCTGGAAGAAAAAACCCACCCGTTCGGGTAAGTGATTGCGGCGTTGCAGGTATGCGCTGTGGTTCGGCGCAGCGCTCGCACGCCGTTACCCAGCCGCTGAAATCAGTGCCAGACGGGTATCAGCGGCACCGCCCGTCTACGTGTCTGTGCTGGCACTTTCGACGCAATCCCGGCCTTTGGCTTTGGCGCGAAAGAGGGCGTCATCCGTCCTTTGAAATAGAGAATCCCGGCTGTCACTTTCTTCACTCCAGGCAACGCCGATGCTCACCGTCAATTTAAGTAAATGGTCCGCAACCGGGACGGATTGCCGCTTTACAGCGTGCCGCAAACGCTCAGCGATCAGCATTGCGTCTGCATGAACGGTATTGCCGAGGATGGCGATAAACTCGTCTCCCCCATAACGGAACAGCTGATCCGTCTGGCGCAAGGTTTTGCGTAGGGTGCCGGCCGTTGCCTGCAGTACATGATCACCGCCATCGTGACCCGCCTGATCATTGATTCGCTTGAAAAAGTCAAAGTCGATCATCAGCAGGGCAAGCCCCGTGCCGGTCCGCCTGGATAATTGAAGCTCGCGCTGGATCGCCATCTCAAAGGCCGCCCTGTTACCGACACGCGTCAGGCTGTCCCGCAGTGAATTCTCCACTGCCTCGCGGTAGAGCAACGCATTGCGCAGTGGTAGTATCAGTATGCCGAGCAGGGTTTCCAGCTGCGCAAGTTCCGCTTCGGCAAACGGCCGGTTGCGCATCGCAATCAGCTCCCCCAGATACTGGTCTTTCAGCCGCAGTGTATAGGTGGCCCGGTGCCTGCGCTCAGCACCGCACTGAATATGAATCTGCCTGGCGGGGAAGTCGTAACGCAACCCGCCGCATGCAACCTGCGATTGCAGCGCGCGATAGAAGTTGCTCAACGTGTCCTTGATGTCCAGGGAGCGCTGCAATGCATGGCTGAGTTCAAATCTGAGGTCCTGGTTCGCGGCTCGGTTCATGGTGACGGGTCACTTGTTGAGGCAATTATGCATTGGCGGTTGTACCGCTTTCCCTTTGTTGCGACAATTGCGCGATTTTATTCGTATTTAAGAGGTTTATGTGGCGCAGATTGGTTTGTTTTATGGTAGTGATGAAGGCAATACCGAGGCCGTAGCCTATCGTATTCAGAGCCGTTTGGGTACGGATGTGGTGGATATTTTCGATGTGGCCGATGTGACTCAGCTGGATTTTGCCGCTTACGACAGGATCATCCTCGGCATTTCAACCTGGGACTTCGGTCAGATTCAATCGGATTGGGAGGAATTCTGGGATGACATTGGCCAGGTTTCTTTCGCAAATAAAACAGTCGCACTATATGGATTGGGTGACCAGTTCGGGTATGGTGATTTCTTTCTTGATGCCATGGGGTTGCTGCATGATGTAGTCCGGCAAAACGGCGCGCGCATTGTCGGGCACTGGCCAGTGGATGGGTATGAATTCGATGCTTCCAAAGCGCTGGTGGAAGGCCAGGGCGTATTTGTGGGGCTGGCACTCGATGAAGATCAGCAACCGGAACGGAGTGCCGAACGCCTGAACGCCTGGTGCCGACAGATTCACGCCGAGTTTGGCCTGCAAACGCCGCTGAACGCGGTTGATGATTGAATCTCTCACGCATGATACGAAAACAGAAAGGCTTGACCCGCCTGTTCAGGGCATGCCTTTACTCCTATAAGGGACTGCGGCATGCATTTCAGCATGAGGCGGCGTTTCGTCAGGAATTCCTGGCAGCGATGGTGCTGATACCCGCCGCCTGTCTGCTTGATGTTGCGGTCACGGAGCGAATACTGCTTGTGACTTCGGTGGTACTGGTACTGATTGTGGAGCTGCTCAATACCGGTATCGAGGCCGTTGTTGACAGAGTGGGATTTGAGTTGCATGAGCTGGCCGGTATTGCCAAGGATGTGGGCTCAGCCGCGGTGCTGGTGAGTATTCTGTTATGGCTGTATGTCTGGGGCAGTATCTTGCTAACGCTGTAACAGTCCGAACTTTTTAGGGCACATTATAAGCGGGATGCGTCGCTCTGGCATTGTAAGCTAGACTTAACGCTAGATCCCGGGCTGACGTGCCATGCGGTCAGTCTCACCCGTTACATTAGAATAAACACAGGCAGGAGCGCAAAGTGGACCTACAGCGTTTTAATACGGTCAATGAAATGATCGAAAACAGTTTCACCAGCTTTGCGGATTATCCGGCGTTTACCTGCCTTGGTCATACGCTGACCTATCGCGAAATCGACAGGCTGAGCTTCCGGTTTGCCTGCTATCTGCGTAACGTCCTGAAAATGGAGCCGGGCGAGCGCATTGCCATACAGTTGCCGAACCTGTTGCAGTACCCGGTCGTGGCCTACGGCGCAATCCGCGCCGGCCTCATCCTGGTCAACACCAATCCGTTGTACACACCACGCGAATTGAGTCACCAACTGAAAGACAGTGGCGCACGGGTGCTGGTGGTGCTGGCCAATGTAGCGGAAAACGCTGCACAGATAGTGGCCGAAACACAGGTCGAACACATTGTTGTGACGGAAGTCGGCGATCTTCTGCCCGGACTGAAAGGGTTGGCGGTCAATTGGGTCATGCGTTATACGAAGCGAATGTTGCCGCCGTTCTCGCTGCCGGGCGCGGACCGATTCACCCGCACATTGGCGCTGGGTGAAGGTCCGCTGCCACCGATCAGCCCGGACCCTGAGTCGCTATTGGCATTGCAGTACACGGGCGGGACGACAGGCGTTGCCAAGGGCGCGATGTTGAGTCACTGCAATCTCTGCGCCAATTATTTCCAGATCCTTGAGCATAATCGCGAAATCCTGCGCCGGCCTTCGGAAATTCTCGCAGCGGCCCTGCCGCTTTACCACATTTACGCGTTTACCATGCATGCAATCTGTGGGTTCGCCTGCGGCGCGCACAATATTCTTATTCCCAACCCTCGCGATATGAAGCAATTGGTAAAATCGCTCAAACCGTTCAAATGCAATATTTTTATCGGCGTAAATACGCTGTACAGCGCGATGGCGCGTTCCGAAGATTTCGCGCGGCTGGATTTCTCGGCGGTCTCAACCTGCTCTGCCGGCGGCATGGCGGTCACCGAGCCGGTAGCAGAGCGTTGGCAGGCAGTTACTGGCCATCCCCTGTGTGAAGGCTACGGGTTGTCGGAAACGTCGCCGGTACTGACATTTAATCCGCCGTCGGACATCCGCAACGGGACCATTGGCACTGCGCTGGTCGATACTGAAATAAGAATACTGGATGACGCGGGTAATGAAGTGGAAGACGGTGTACCGGGTGAGCTGACCGCCAGGGGACCGCAGGTTATGAGCGGTTACTGGCAACGTGAAAACGCGACGGCCGAGGTGCTGGACGAGGACGGCTGGTTCAAAACGGGAGATATTGCGATCCGGGTGGCCGACGGATATTATAAAATCGTCGACAGGAAAAAAGACCTGATTATTGTCTCGGGTTTCAAGGTCTATCCGCATGAAGTGGAGGAGGTCGTGTATCATCACCCCGCTGTAGTGGAAGCGGCTGTCGTGGGCGTCTGGTCGGAATCCACCGGGGAGGCGGTAAAATTGTTTGTTGTGGTCTCCGATCCTCAGGTGACCGAACAGATGTTGATGGATTTTTGCCGGCAGCACCTTACGGCCTACAAAGTGCCGCGCCAGGTTGAATTTCGACAGAGCCTTCCCAAATCCAATGTCGGCAAAATTCTGCGCAAAGACCTGCGGGACCGGCCGGCGCATTAACGGAGTAACATGATGTCGCCTACCGTCTTCATATCCGGTGCATCTTCAGGAATCGGTGAGGCCTGCGCACGCGCGTTCGCCAAAGCCGGTTATCAATTGATACTCGCCGCGCGGCGCGAAGCGCGTCTACAGACGCTGGCAAGGTCCCTTGGCAGTATGACCAATTGTCATGTCCTTGTTCTTGATGTGACCCGGCGCAATCACGTTTTCAACGCGATCGAATCATTGCCGGCTGAATTCCGCAATATTGTCATACTGGTGAACAACGCCGGGTTGGCACTGGGTACGGATCTCGCGCAAGACGCCAGCATCGATGACTGGGAAACAATGATTGATACCAATATTAAGGGGCTTGCGTACCTTACCCGTGCCATTTTGCCAGGCATGCTGGCGCGCGGGGTCGGTCATATAGTCAACCTCGGTTCGACGGCGGGTGACTGGCCGTATCCGGGCGGCAATGCCTATTGTGGTACCAAGGCTTTTGTCGCGCAGTTCAGTCGGGGGCTGCGGGCGGATCTGGTTGGCACGCAGTTACGGGTCAGTTGTGTCTCACCGGGCATGGTGGAAACCGAATTTTCGACAGTGCGAATGAAAGGCGATCAGGCCAGAGCGGACCAGGTGTACGAAGGCACCCGGCCACTGAGCGGCGAGGATATCGCCGGTATTGTTCTGTGGCTCTGTTCGGCACCGCCCCATATCAATATCAATGCCGTGGAGGTTATGCCTGTGTGTCAGGCATGGGGCGGCTGGTCGGTTGCCCGCGATGACTCAAACGGATAGATAAACGACCATTCCCGGCGAAAGCCGTCCATTAGCGCCATGGTATTGGCGGTTTCCTCCAGCGGCATAATGGGGCTCTCATACAGGCCTTGACGGAGACAGCGTACGACTTCGGCGACCTGATAGCAGAACCCGTTTTCGTGATGATCTTCCCGAATGGTTTCCGATTTCGTGATTTCCCGCGTGCCGTTGTGCGTGTGCACGGTAAATTCCTGCCCTTGCTGGAACTGCGGAAACTCAATAAAACCGCGCGAGCCATAGATGCTGGCCGCCTGCCGCGTGTGCAGATTGAAGCTGGTATTTATGGTGGCAATGCAGCCACTGGCATATTTGAGCTGGTAGCTCGCCAGTTCATCTACCCCCGAATCCGAGAAATTACAGAATGAATGGCTGGCGACGGGCAGTTCGCCCAGAAGGAAATTCGCCAGCGTAATGGGGTAGATGCCCATATCAAGTGTGACACCACCGGCCAGCTCCAGCGCATACATACGCACCTGATACTCGGGTGGGGCGATGCCGCCAAAGATAATGTTAAGCAACTTGACTTCACCAATGGCCCCGTCTTCCAGAACCTGCCTGAGTCGCTGGATGCTGGGCAGATACCGCACCCACAGGGCTTCCATCAAAAACAGCGATTTGTCTTTTGACAGATTGATCAGCAGGCGGGCTTCGCGCTCATTGACCGTAAAAGGTTTTTCCACCAGAACGTGTTTGTTGTGATTCAGGGCCAGCAGGGCGTTTTCATAATGAAAATTGTGAGTTGTGGCAACATACACCACGTCGATATCTTCCCGGCCGACCAACGCTTCATAGCTGCACGCTGCAATATCGTGCGCCGAAGCGAAGCTTTCAGCTTTCGCCGGGGTCCTGGAGGCGACCGCGACCAATTCACTGTCAGGGTCGATCTGTACGGCGTTGGCCAGTTTATGGGCGATTACACCGGCCCCAAGAATTCCCCATCGTATCTTTGGGTTGCTCATGTCAGATCCTTGTCTGGTATGTGTTGAGGGGCTGGAACGGCGACGATATCAGGTTTTGGCTTCCAGTTTTCAGTTTTCAGTTTTCAGTTTTCGGGTTCAGGCTTCTGCTCCCTGCGGGCGTCCTTTTTGCGTGTCCGGGTTCGCCCCTTCAGATCGCCGGCATGCTCCATCGCATGGAAAATCACATGTTGTTCAATAACGCCACTGAGCAGGTGAGCCCCCGGCCCGGACGCGTATATGGCAACGTCCTCGCCGCCATGTGTTTCCGAATCCAGCGGAACGAGCGCTTCCTGATGATATCCCGGCGCAGTCGTATCGACCGATTCTGTCAGCTTGCGCGCCGGATGAGGGCCGACTGCACCTGCATTCGGTGGCGGGGCGCGAAACGCCGGGCCGTTCGCATAGCTCAACGTGGTGTAGGGCTGTCCGTCGGCGGCCAGCACAGCCTTGTTATTCAGCCCAGTCACCATGCCGAGAATGGGGTTGCCACGCGGCGGGTAGCCAGCCATGGTCAAAACATGGCTGTGATCAGCCGTCACGATGATGAGGGTATCCTCTACACTGGTCATTTTCCGGGCAGTCGCTACGGCGTCGGCCAGTGCCACAGTGTCCCATAATGCATTAAAGGCATTGTTCCCATGGTGTGCATGATCAATGCGGCCACCCTCAACCATCAGAAAAAAGCCACGACTGTTCTTCATTAGCAGCGCTATGGCTTTCTCCGTCATAAACTGCAGCGAAGGTTCTCCTGTATCGTGATTTTGCTGCTCCGCATGAAAGCGCATATGTGAGGCATTAAACAGGCCCAGCACTTTGCTGGTGGTGTTTATATCGAGTTGACCGAGTTGATCTGCACCTGTGATGAATGCACCCTCCGGGTGTAGCGTTTGCCACTCGTCGACCAGGTTGCGGCCGTCTGCACGCAGTCCGGCAGCGCCGCCGGGTTCCCGCGTTCTGGGCAAAAACATTTGCAGCCCACCGCCGAGAACGACGTCGATACCGGTACCGTCAACGCCAAAGCGCCGCGACATGGACGCCGGTAAGCCGATCAGTTGCGCCGCAATGTCTTCACATCCGTCGCGCCGGGCCTGGGCAGGCATCAGGCTATCCGCTTCCCAGCCGCGGTCGGCGGATTTGGCGTAGGTTGCGGCCGGCGTAGCGTGGGTAACCCGGGTGGTGGTAACGATGCCGGTGGCCATACCGGCCAGTGCTGCCAGTTCGAGCGCGCTGGTCAGGTCGTTGGATTTGCTGCTTGCGCAGTCACCACGCCGGGTCCGCTCGGAAACGCCGATCAGGCCGGCATTGGTCTTCACACCGGTGATCATGGCAGTCATGGTCCCCGCAGAGTCCGGTGTCTGCGCATCGACGTTGTAGGTCTTGGAGAAACCTGTAAACGGAAACTTTTCGAAGCTCAGTTGATGGTCTTCGCCGGGCCCGCCCCTGTTCTGGCCGTCGAGGATGCGTGCGGCAGTGACGGTCGAAACGCCCATGCCATCGCCGACAAACAAAATGATATTGCGTGCCGCACCGCGTTTATTATCGATCGTGCGGAACGCGTTGATCGTGGATTCGATCTGCGCTGCGCCGGAGGCCAGCCAGGGGTCGGTGTCAGACCACTCGGCGACGACTGCGGCAGCATCCGAAGCAGCAACAGCGGTCCCGCCCCGCTCGGAGTCGTCGGCTTCATTCTCAGGTGTCGGACGCTCAGCTGAGCAGTGAATACTGGAAAATACCGCTATGACCAGGCCGAGGCAGCGGGGTATTGTTTTGAAGGATATGCGCATAGAGTTAGCAAATGATAAGTAAATTACAGGGCCCAGCATAACCGATTATTGCCCGGCAGCGGCGGTTGTGGAACCCGTTGACTGTCTGGTCTGGAAGAAAGCACCCTGGCAGACGGCTGATTGACCAACAAGTTGTGGACGACCCGGGCTGTTGCCTCCGTTTGTGGCGGCGAGTGCCGGCGGGCCGGGAGAAGGTCGAACGACTTAATCCCTAGGGTCTGTTGACGTTTGATTCCAGGCTATTGATAAATAAGAGCAAACTC
>CAYSTJ010000050.1:0-31293 GCA_964434105.1 uncultured Cellvibrionaceae bacterium
GGATCGAGCCAGCCGCTGATCACGTCTGACAGGCGACGTTCGCCTTTTTCGATCATGTCGTACTCGTCCATGATGATCTGCACGGTATTCGGCCAGAAAGCGACTGCATGCATGAGTTCGCGCAGACCTTCTTCGATACGTTTGGCGATGGCGATCTCACCTTCTCGCGTCAGCAGCTCCACCGTGCCCATTTCGCGCATGTACATACGCACGGGGTCTGTGGTGCGACCCGCTTCGGTTTCGACGGCTGCGAGGGCGGCTGCGGCTTCGGCAGCTGCAATTTCATCGGTATTGTCGCTATCGTTCATCAACAGCTCATCGGCATCCGGCGCTACTTCATACACGCGGATACCCATGTCGTTGATCATCTGAATAATGTCTTCCACCTGATCAGGATCGGAGATATCATCCGGCAAGTGATCGTTAACTTCATCATAGGTCAGGTAGCCTTGTTCGCGGCCACGGTTGATCAAGTCTTTTATGCGAGACTGTTGTTGATCGCTCATTAACTTTCCTGTATAAAGGTGAACTCAGGGCGAAAAGCCCGCGATTATAGCGTTTAATGGATGCGGACGCTATTAATTCAATGGTATGCCTGGTTTATTTGCCGGCATCGCCGTCTGTTTACGCATTTCAGGCTGATTTCTATTGGTCTAATGAATCAAAGCATTAAGCTTAGTCTGGGCTTTGGCAGCCAGCAATTGTCGCAGGCGCTGTTTTTGTTCGCCAGTCAGTTCTGTCAGATTTGAGAGTTGTGCCAGTTCTCTTTCGTGGTTTCTAAGTTCGTCCTCCGTCCGGATACGTTTAAGTGCGTCCTGCAGTTCTTTTCTGCTGTCATAGCTTGTTGATTTTCTTGCGCTTCCAAAAAACTGGTTGGCAACGAGTTCCGTTAATTGCCGTTGCGCTTCCATGCCATATTGGCCGCCCCAGTACCCTAATATGCTGTGAAAGGAGGTGGTGGGGCGGCTTTGCAGCAGTGCGATCAGCTGTCGCAATCGTTGCAGGTCTGCATTGTCCGGATCGTCCGGCAGCGTGAAATCAAAATCGCTGGCGATTAACTCTGGCTGTTCAAGCAGCAGCGAGGTCGCGATACGAATGGGCGTAAACAGTGTGCGACGCGCCGCCTCCGGCAATTTGTACGGTGCCGGCTCGCGGGCCGGGACCGGGGCGTCGTCTCTGGCCGGCGTTCGGCTGTCGCTATTGCTGTTGGCCGGCGACGGTGACGGTGTCGGCTCCAGGCTGGCGGGGGTATCGATGAGTTCGTACAGGGTGTCGGTGCTGAGGCCGGTGCGGCGCGCGAGCTGGTCAAACATCAGTTCCCGGTAAACGCCGGTCGGCAATCGGTGCAGCAGGGGGGCCGCAAGTTTGCTCATGCGGGCGCGACCGTCCATGGCGCGCAAGTCGATAGACTCGGCCACTGCTTCGAAGAAAAAATCCTCCAGTGGCATGGCCTGCGTCAGCTGCTGCTCAAAACGTGCGGTGCCAATCTGACGCACGAGGCTGTCCGGATCCTGGCCTTCCGGCAGAAACAGGAAGCGTATCTGGCGGCCGTCGGTCATGACAGGCAGTGCGTTTTCCAGGGCGCGGCGAGCGGCGCGGCGGCCGGCATTGTCGCCATCGAAACAGAAAACCACTTCGCTGGTGTGCTTGAAGGCCAGCTGCAAATGCTCTGCGCCACAGGCGGTTCCGAGGGTGGCGACCGCGCAGGTGATGTCATATTGTGCCAGCGCAATAACATCCATGTAGCCTTCCACGACGATCAGCCGTTGCAGCTTGTTGCTGGCCTGGCGAGCCTGGTAAAGCCCATAGAGTTCACGGCCTTTCTGGAAGACCGGTGTTTCCGGTGAATTGAGGTACTTGGGGCCGGGATTGCGGGTCCCCGCATCATCGCCACCGCTATCAAGAATCCGGCCGCCAAAGCCAATGGTGCGCCCCCGATTATCGATAATCGGAAACATGATACGGTGGCGGAAGCGGTCATACTGCCGCTGATTGTCTTCGTTGTGAATGACCATGCCGCTGGCAATGAGCAGTTGGCGGTCCTGTTCATTCAGGCCCAGGCGGTTGAGCAGGTTGTCCCAGCCCGGCGGCGCATAGCCGACGCCAAAGGTCTTGATGATTCGGCTGTTCAGGCCGCGATCGCGCAGATAGCTTCTGGGTGTTTTGCGCTGGGGGTGCTCATGTAGCTGTTCCTCATAGTAGGCGCGGGCTTTTTCCAGTATGCCGCACAGGGCTTTCTGGTTGTCGTGAGCCGGGTTGGGCGCCCTGTCGACCGGCACCTCCAGCCCCAGGCTTTTTGACAGCTGTTCCACGGCTTCGACGAAGCTGAGGCGATCGTACTCCATGACGAAACCCAGGGCGGTGCCGCTGGCGCCACAGCCAAAGCAGTAGTAGAACTGTTTGTCCTGACTGACGCTGAAAGAGGGGGTCTTTTCCTTGTGGAAGGGGCAGCAGGCAACATAGTCCTTGCCAGCCTTTTTCAGTTTTACGCGGCTATCCACAACATCGACAATGTCGAGCCGATTGAGTACATCATCGATAAAATATTGTGGAATGCGGTTCATGGCCAACCTAAAACCCGGATGTTGCATGGACGCTCAAATGCCCATTGTCGACTGCAGTCGACAATGGCAGTGGGGAGTGCATCTATTGGTGGTCAGGCGCTGGTGAGCTGTGCTTTTACCAGGCGGCTTACCGCACCCATATCGGCCCGCCCCTGAACCTGTGGTTTGACAAGTGCCATGATCTTTCCCATGTCGGCCATACCGGTTGCGCCGCTGGTGGCAGCCGCTTCCGCAATTATGGTCTGCAGGTCGGATTCGCTGAGGGGGTCGGGGAGATATTCCTGAATTATACCGATTTCGAATTGTTCTGTTTCGGCCAGGTCGTGGCGGTTGGCGTCGGCGTATTGCCGGGCAGAGTCCTTGCGTTGTTTGACCATCTTGTCAAGCACGGCAAGAACCCGGGTGTCATCAAGCTCGATGCGCTCGTCAACCTCTATGCGTTTGAATTCAGAGGTAATAAGGCGCAGTACACCCAGGCGCGCTTTGTCCCTGGCGCGCATGGCATCTTTTACCGCTTCGAGGATGCGTTGTTTCAGTTCGCTGGCCATGATTTACTCTACAGATCACTACAGGTAAGTGCTGGCAGGGCTGCCTGGACGTATCTCGCCAGGTACAGGTTCTGGCTGTCAATACGCGATCAGTATGCCGGACCGGTCTGAAGTTACCACGGTCCGCGTACATAAAGTCGACGTTAGTACATGCGCTGGAACTTGCGGGTCTCTCTGGAAATCTTCTTGGCGTGACGCTTTACGGCGGCAGCTGCCTTGCGCTTGCGCACTGACGTGGGCTTTTCGTAGAATTCGCGGCGACGAACTTCGGCCAGGATGCCGGCCTTTTCGCAAGAGCGCTTGAAGCGACGCAGGGCAATGTCAAATGGCTCGTTTTCTTTCAGTTTCACTGAAGGCATAGATTTACCTGTAAATAGCTGGCGTTTACTGGCCATAACGGCTGGCCTGTGACGTTATTTGGCCATACGCGAGGCCGGTGATTGTCAGGTCAAACAATTGACCGGTGAACAGGGGCGGGGATTTTAACCACATCTGCCTGTCTCCGCAACTGCAATTTGGGTTTTCAATCGTAAATGGCGGCAATTGAGTCGGATTGGTAACGGTGCAATGCGTAAACAGACTGATCGGGTTAAGATGGCGCCCCATTTTCAAGAATAGCTGACTTTTTTGTATGCGAGTGCTGGGCATAGAAACCTCCTGCGATGAGACGGGTGTGGCGGTTTACGATACCGACGCCGGTCTGCTGGCGCATCGCCTGTACAGTCAGGTCGACGTGCATGCAGAGTATGGTGGCGTCGTGCCGGAGCTGGCCTCCCGGGACCATGTGCGAAAGCTGCTGCCACTCATCACCGAGGTGCTGCAGGCATCGCAGAGCGAGCCGGGTGATATTGACGGCATTGCCTATACCGCCGGGCCGGGGTTGATCGGGGCGCTGCTGGTGGGCGCCTGTGTCGGCCGCAGTCTCGCCTACGCCTGGGGTGTTCCTGCAATCGGCGTGCATCATATGGAGGGACATCTGTTGGCGCCGCTGCTGGAAGAGAATCCGCCGGCGTTTCCGTTTGTCGCGCTGCTGGTTTCGGGAGGGCATACCCAGCTGGTGGACGTGGACGGCATTGGGCGCTATACGGTGCTGGGCGAATCCCTGGACGATGCCGCCGGCGAGGCATTTGATAAGGCGGCCAAAATGCTGGATCTTGATTATCCGGGCGGGCCGCAGATTGCGCAGCTGGCCACAAAGGGGCAGCCCGACCGGTTTCGCTTTCCGCGTCCAATGACGGATCGTCCCGGTCTGGCGTTCAGTTTCAGTGGCCTCAAAACATTTACCCTGAACACGATTGCGGCACATGCCACTGCGGATGGCCTGCCGGATGACCAGACCTCGGCCGATATTGCCTGGGCGTTTCAGGAGGCTGTGGTGGACACGCTGGTGATTAAGAGCAGGCGGGCGCTGGAGCAAACCGGCAAGAAAACCCTGGTCATCGCCGGCGGTGTGTCTGCCAATCAGAGGCTGCGGGAAAAGCTGGAAACCGCTTTGGCCCGTATTCAGGCGCAGGTATTTTACGCCCGCAATGAATTCTGCACGGACAATGGCGCGATGATTGCGTTTGCTGGCGCACAACGATTGTTGGTGGGGCAGCATCAGGCACTGGATGTTCAGGTGTTTCCGCGTTGGGATATGGCGGGTTTGCCCGCTATCGAAAATATCGCATAAACCATCGGCGCCGCTGCCTGCGGCTGCTGACATCACCCGGCGTTTACCACTGTTGACGTGACAGGTGGGGTAGACAATTGGACGGCTTTCGGGTGCGTCGGGTTACTTTTACAGTTGGTCATATTATGGATAAAGTATTTATTAATGAACTATGCGTCGATACCATTATTGGCATTTATAACTGGGAGCGGCAGGTACGGCAAACCATAAGCCTGGATCTGGAAATGGCCTGCGACATAACCCAGGCGGCCGCCACTGACGATATTCAGTTTGCCTTGAATTACAAGGCGGTTGCCAAACGGCTGATTGCGTTTATCGAAGGCAGTGAATTTTTGCTGGTGGAACGATTGGCAGAAGAAGTAGCCAAAATAGTTATGAACGAGTTCGGAGTATCCTGGTTGCGGTTGTCTGTCCATAAGCCCGGAGCTTTGCGCGGAGCCAGAGACGTGGGTGTGACAATAGAGCGGGGATTAAAAGTTTAATGGCAAAGGTTTTTTTAGGGTTGGGCAGTAACCAACAGGCGCATATGCATTTGCACAATGCGTTAACCGCGCTGGCGCATCGGTTTGGCCGGATCGGGACATCACCGGTGTACGAGAGTCGACCGGTCGGTTTCGATGGCGCTAATTTTCTGAACATGGTTGTGTCAGTCGATACGGCACTGCGGCCTGAAGATCTGTTGCGGGTGCTAAAGCAGATAGAGCGGGAAAACGGCCGGGACAACGCGGCGCCACGCTTCAGCAATCGTACGCTCGATATCGATATCCTGACTTATGACCAGTGGGCAGGGGAGTTTGGCGGCGTCCAGTTGCCGCGAGACGAGATATTGAAGTATGCCTTTGTATTGAGGCCGTTTTGCGACATCGCACCACAATTACGACATCCCCTTACAGGCAAGACCTTAACCGAACACTGGGCGGAGTTCGAACTGCAGGATCAGAGCCTGTGGCGCACCTATTTTTACTGGGATGGCGGGCTGATTTCCCGACCACCAGAAGCCTGTGTATCCTGATTCACTTGTCTCTGGTGCCTTTACTCGCCTGGTAGAACAAAATACGGCACCATCAAAGTGGTGCCGCATCGATATTCACGAGAACCGTCGATGAGATCCTGCGTCTCAGGCAATCTCAATGCGTTTGGATTCCGCTTTTTCAGGCGCCAGTTTGGGTGCCGTCAGGGTGAGCACACCGTTATCGAAACTGGCGGTAATGTCATTTTCCTGCACTTGCGTGCCCAAATCAAAACTGCGCACAAACTTGCCGTAGCGCCGTTCCTGACGGATTACCCGACCGTCTTTTTCCTCCTTCGACTCCTGGCGTGTTTCGGCTTCCAACCGCAGCACGCCATTGTGCAGGCTGACCTGAATATCTTTTTTATCAACGCCCGGTAGTTCCGCACTTATCACGTAGGCGTTATTTTTTTCCTTGATATCCACTCGGGGCGCAAAGCTGCCGGATGAAGGCGAATTGCCGCCGAAAGGCCAGTTACTGTCAAAAAAGCGGTCGATATCAAATAATGAATCGCGTGGTATCAGGTTCATGGTTCACCTCCTCTGATTTAAGGTGGATGAGTTATGCCCTCGCCGATTGATATAAGGGCGGGGGCGGATTTTGCAAGTGATCCGAACCAAGATAGTTGCGCGTTGATCAGTGGCTCCGGCTCCCCATCAACGCAGTTGTGCACCGCCGTCGACGGCAATGATTTCCCCGGTCATATAGCCGGCGTCGACGAGAAACAGGGCGGCGCGGACAATGGCATCGGTGCCGCCCAGGGTACCCAGCGGGATGCCCTGCAGCCTTTCCGGGTTGGCCAGTTCCCGCTGCTGGGCATCCTGCGGCCAGAGAATTGCGCCGGGCGCGATGCCGTTGACGCGTACTTCGGGCGCCAGCTCGAGCGCCAGTGAGCGGGTCAGCATGTCATTGCCCGCTTTGGCAATGCAGTAAACCGTGTGGCCGGCGAACGGTCTGCGCGCGTTGATATCAGAAATGTTGATAATGCACCCACGCTGCTGCCGGAGACTGTCCGCCATCGCCTGAGCCAGAAAAAAGGGTGCCTGCAGATTGGTGCCAATCAGGTCCTGCCAGTTCTCCAGCGTTGTTGCGCCAATGGCAGTTGGGTAAAAGGTGGAAGCGTTGTTGATCAGTACGTCGAGCCGTTGCCATTGACGCAGAGCGCTGTCGGCCAGCTTCTGAATGGCCTCTGGCCGGTTGAGGTCCGCCTGAATAACAACAGCGCTATCAGAGCGCTGCCGATTGAGCCTTTCCGCCAGACACCTGGCCTCGTCAATTGAGCGATGGCAATGGATAACAACGTTATAACCGTGCGTATGCAGAGCCCCGGTGAGTGCTTTACCGATACGACGCGCGGCCCCGGTAATCAACGCGACGGGGGGAGCACTGGTGAATTGGGTATTCATATATCAGACCGGTGTTGAAGAAGACGGCGGATTTGCGGTGGCGGGTGTGTATGACTGAATAAAGGCTTTGACTGCCCGAACCCGGCCACGATTGATTGCGGCGCCCAGTTCGGCACCCTCGTAGCCGTCGGCCATCAAATCGCCTATGTTGACACTCATGCAGGCATGCAGTGCGTCGGCAAAATAGTGGGCCTGCGGATAGTCTTTGTGTTCGAACCCGGTGCGGCCGCGGGCGTCGGCTTCGCAGCACAGCAGGAAATCGCAAAAACGCTGCGGTCGGCGAAACGCATCCAGCCGCTCCAGTGTGCGTACGACAGTGGACGGCCGCAATTCGGTCACCCGATGGCAATGGGTATGATATTCCGCTACCGACAGCGCGAGGTCGCGGACGTGCCGGGGAACGGCCAGGCGTTTGCACAGGGCGGTAATCAACGGCAGACTGCGCTGTTCGTGACCGTGATGACGCGGCAGCAGGGAGGGCGGGGTCTCCGCCTTGCCGAGGTCGTGCATTAGCGCTGCGAACCGGACGCCGACGTCTTCGCTGAGCTTGCAGGCCTGTTGCAGCACCATCATGGTGTGCACACCCGTGTCGATTTCCGGGTGAAACTCGGCGCGCTGGGGTACGCCGTAGAGGTTGTCCAGTTCGGGAATCACACGGGCCAGTGCCCCGCATTGGCGCAGGGTTTCGATAAAGATATGCGGGCTGGGTTCCGTCAGGGCACGACTCAGTTCTTTCCAGACCCGTTCTGCCACCAGGTAGTCCGCTTCGCCGCTGGCCACCATATCGCGCATCAGCGCCATCGTCTCGTCTGCGATCTGGAACCCCAGTGCGTGATAGCGCGCGGCGAAGCGGGCGACGCGCAAGATCCGCACCGGATCTTCCGCAAATGCGGGCGAAACATGTCGCAATTGCCGACCGTCGAGATCGGCCTGACCGCCATGGGGATCGATAATCCGGCCGCTTTCGTCCTGCGCCATGGCGTTGATGGTGAGGTCCCTGCGCGCCAGATCTTCGTCGAGCGTTACGCCCGGGCTGGCAAAAAACTTGAAGCCGGTATAGCCATGCCCGCTTTTGCGTTCGGTGCGGGCCAGCGCATACTCTTCCTGCGTCTGCGGGTGCAGGAATACCGGAAAATCCTTGCCGACCGGGCGAAAACCCTGCGCCTGCATCTGCTGTGGGGTGGCCCCGACCACGACCCAGTCGTGCTCCGTTACCGGTAAACCCAACAGTTTGTCGCGCACGGCGCCACCCACCAAGTAAATCTGCATTGCCGTAAATCCTGGTTGACCGTCATAAATTTTTGAATCACACTGTAGGCGAATTGTATCGCAAAAACCACGCAGACTTTCAGGTTCCCAATGCCATCCTACGTAGCCCTCATGATGTTCGCTGCTCCGTCACGCGCTCTATGCGTCGTGCGTGGTGCGAATGTGGCTGTCGCGGTTATGGCGAATGTCGCTGCGCGCTGGGTGCTTCGCCATGGCGCACGCTGGCGGCCCGGTAATCCTGCTTAACGATTCGAAAAAATCCCAAGCATTCCAACCAGGGCCGCAGCGTAAAAACTGCGGCCTTGCTGGTTTATAGGGCTGCAGAATTACCGCTCCGGCAAACAAGGAGTCCATTTATGCCTCTGCCCGCCGCATATTTTATGGTGGTTCTGATCTGGTCAACGACGCCGTTGACCATACAATGGAGCAACAGCAGCCTCACATTTGTGGCAGCGGTCACGCTGCGCATGTTGCTGGCATTTGTCATCTGCTATGCAATTCTGTGTTTCAGGCGCCAGTCGCTGACCAATACGCCGCGGGACTGGCTGGTGTTCCTGGCCAGCGGCCTGGGACTGTTCCCCAATATGCTGCTGATCTACTATGCGGCGCAGTTTATTCCGTCCGGCCTGATGTCGGTGCTGTTCGGGGTGCTGCCCTTTTTTGTGGGTGTTTTTTCCTGGCTGCTGTTGCGGGAGAACCACTTCACGCCCGTCAAGACGCTGGCGCTATTATTGGCGGTCGCAGGGCTGGGTATTATTCATGTTGGACAGATGCAGGTCGGCCCCGACGCAGTGAAAGGCGTACTGATAATCATGCTGGTATGCGTTATCTGGGCGCTGAGTTCAGTGTGGGTCAAACAGTTCGGTGGCAGCATCGAGCCGATGCAGCAATGCACCGGCAGTATCCTCGTCGTCCTGCCAGCCTTTTTGCTCGCCTGGTGGTTATTGGACGGGCAAATCCCCACCGCCATCGACAGCCGTTCTCTGGTGGGTGTAGGTTATCTGGTGATTGCCGGGTCGGTTATCAGTCATACGCTATATTTTCATGTGTTGCGTGGCTTTAACGTGTCAACCGTGGCACTGATTCCGTTAATGACTCCGCTGTTGGCGATTTTGTGGGGGCGATTGCTGGAAGATGAGGTGCTAAGCCCGGCGTCCATGACCGGTGCCGGTTTGATTTTGCTGTCACTGACGGTATATCAGGGGCTGTACGGAAAGGTATATCGTAAAATAAGGCAGGGCGTGAGGTGGGGGCACCCGGCCACGCTGCCACTGTCCGTTGAGCCGGCGGAACATGCCGGGGCGGGTGCGGATCCAAAAACAGGTGCTGCCAGGGTAGCGGGTAAAAGCAGAGACAGGCAGGGGGCGTGATGTGCGGCTATTTCGGAAATTTGCATGAATGCCCGGCGGTGGTAGACCTGCTTAACCAGTTGCGTATCCCGCTGCCTTATCCCGTTTCGCAAAACTATCAGCGCCGGCCGGTAACGGGTCTGATTACGGCTGTGCCCGGCGGCGGCTACAGCATGTCTACCGCGGTCTGGTGGTATGCAATGAAAATGGATGCGGGTCAATGGGTGCCCAATGAAAAAGTGACCAGTTTCAATGCCCGTAATCTGCAATCGCCGCTCTGGAAGGAAGCCATTGCACAGCGACGCGGTGTGGTTTTCGCCAGCGAAGTGGGTGAATCCAACGGCCGGGATCGTTACCTGATGCGCAGTACGGAAGGCTTGGCGCTGGGCGCGGTATACCGCGACTGGGTGGCGCCGTCCGGCGCTGCCGTGCGCTCCATGGCAATTATTACGCGGCCACCGCATGCGCGTTTCAGCCGCTACCACGACAAATCCATACCCTGTTTTCTGCCGTTGGACGTTGACGTGCTAAAGTGCTGGCTGGACCCGGCTTTGCCCACGTCCGATGCCATTGAGCGCATGCTGGAGACACCGCGTTTATACAGTGACCTGAACGTCACCCGCGTAAAAACCTACCAACGGGGCGAGGCGCTGGCGGCGGCGGAGCTGCTGTCGAAGGATTGCTAGGGTCCTGCTCGCCAGGAGCGCCTACTTCTCTTCTTCCCGCCGCCGTTTCTTGGGCGGACAGTGGAAACTGTCGATGATTTTTTCGTCACGCACGGAGTGCAGATGAACGTCAAAGCCCCAGAGCCGATGAATGTGCTTGAGCACCTCCGACGTGGACTTGCCCAGTGGCAGCCGGTTGAACTGCTGGTGATGCAGCGTCAGGGAGCGGTCGCCGCGTACATCGACTTCGTAGATCTGGATATTTGGTTCACGATTACCCAGGTTGTACTGCGCGGACAGGGCTTCGCGTACTGCCTGATAGCCTTCGTCATCGTGAATGGCAGATACCTCAATGACGGGGTTGTGGTCGTCGTCGAGAATACAGAACAGTTTCAGGTCCCGAATGACCTTGGGTGACAGAAACTGCAGGATGAAACTCTCGTCCTTGAAATTGCGCATGGCAAAATCCAGCGTCTTCAGCCAGTCGCTACCGGCAATTTCCGGGAACCAGCGCCGGTCTTCTTCTGTCGGGTTCTCACAGATGCGCCGCAGGTCCGTGAACATGGCGAAACCCAGTGTGTAGGGGTTTATGCCATTGTAGTAGGGGCTGTCATAGGGTGGCTGGTAGATAACGCTGGTGTGTGACTGCAGAAACTCCATGATAAAGCCTTCAGTCACCTTGCCACGGTCATAGAGGGTATTCAGCAGGGTGTAATGCCAGAAGGTTGCCCAGCCCTCATTCATCACCTGTGTTTGCCGCTGCGGGTAGAAATACTGCGCTATTTTGCGGACGATACGCACCACCTCCCGCTGCCAGGGTTCCAGCAGGGGGGCGCGTTTCTCTATGAAATACAACAGGTTTTCCTGCGGCTCTTCAGGGTACCGCTGGACACTTTTTTCCGATTTGGTCTCTTCGTCGACCGGGATGGTGCGCCAGAGGTCGTTAACCTGGCGTTGCAGGTATTCCTCCCGCTCTTTCTGGCGAGCCTGTTCTTCATGCGTGGAAATAGGGTAGGGGCGTTTATAGCGGTCCACGCCGTAATGCATAATGGCGTGGCAGGAGTCCAGTGTGCTCTCGACGGCTTCGATGCCGTATTTCTCCTCACATTGGGCAATGTAATTCTTGGCGAACACCAGATAGTCGATGATGGAGCCGGCGTCCGTCCAGGAGCGGAACAGGTAGTTGCCCTTGAAGAAGGAGTTGTGGCCGTAGCAGGCATGCGCAATAACCAGGGCCTGCATGGTCATGGTGTTTTCTTCCATGAGGTAGGCAATGCAGGGGTTCGAGTTAATCACGATTTCGTAGGCCAGGCCCATCTGGCCGCGCTTGTAGGATTGCTCCACGTTCAGAAACTGCTTGCCATAGGACCAGTGGTTGTAACCCAGTGGCATCCCGACTGAAGCGTAGGCGTCCATCATCTGTTCGGAGCTGATCACTTCGATCTGGTTCGGGTAGGTATCCAGGCCAAACTCTTTGGCCAAATCACTGATGGCCCGGTCGTACTGTTCGATCAGCTCGAACGTCCACTCAGACGTGGTGGATATGGGCTTCGGTTTTGCTTTGGCTGCCATTATGCGACCTTCTTCTGAAACAATTGCCTGAACACCGGAAAAATGTCATTTACACTCGTCAACTGCCGCATGGCGAAGGTATCCGGGTAGCCTTCGGCGACCTTTTCATAGGCCTCCCACAGCGCCTGGTGATCACGTGCAGTGATCTCGATGTAGGAAAAATACTGCAACTGAGGTAAAAGCTTTTCTTTCAGTATCTTGTAGCAAACGGCGGAATCGTCGTTCCAGTTATCACCATCCGACGCCTGTGCAGCGTAGATGTTCCATTGAGACGGGCGATAGCGGTCGTTGATGATCTCCTCGGTCAGCCGCAGGGCACTGGAAACAATGGTGCCGCCAGTTTCCCGGCTGTAAAAAAACTCCTGCTCGTCGACCTCCTTTGCGCTGGTATGGTGGCGAATAAACACCACTTCCGTACGCTCATAATTGCGCTGCAGGAACATATACAGCAACATGAAAAAGCGTTTGGCGATGTCTTTGGTGGCCTGGTCCATGGAGCCCGACACGTCCATGATGCAGAACATCACCGCACGCGAGCGAGGCACCGGGGTTTTGACGTGCAGGTTGTATTTAAGGTCAAAATCATCAAGCCATGGGACGCGATGAATCTTGCGCTTCAATTCGACAATCTGGTCATCCAGCGCCTGCAGCATCAACCGGTCGCTGGGAAGGGTTGATTCCCGCAGGAGCTCTGCCGATGCTTCCAGCTCTTTCAGGCGTCTGCGCTTGCTGCCAGTCAGCGCAATGCGGCGGGCATTGGCTGCCCGCAACGAGCGCACGACGTTGATTTTGCCCGGAGTGCCTTCGTTGGAAATGCCCGCCCGGTGGTATTTGAATTCCTCGTCGCCAGCGAGCTGACGTTTCACCATATTGGGCAGCGCCAGATCCTCGAACATAAAATTCAGGAATTCTTCCTGGGTAATACTGAACACGAACTCATCGTCACCTTCACCCTGGTTGCTGGCGTTGGAACCACCGCCACCACCGCCGCCACCTTCCGGGCGCTGGATGCGGTCGCCGGACACAAAATCCTGGTTGCCCGGCAGCACCCGGCTTCGCACCCCGCCATCGCCATGGTGGAAGATGGGTTCCGAGATATCCTTGGAAGGAATGCTGATTTTTTCTCCGGCGTTGACGTCGGTAATGGAGCGTTTGTCGATGGCTTCCGAAACAGCTTTCTTGATATGTTGTCGATAGCGCTCCAGAAACCGCTGCCGATTGATGGTGCTCTTGTTCTTGGCGTTCAGTCTTCGATCAACAATATAACTCACTCAACACTCCCAGGCGTTAACGCCTTCTGCGGTTTACTGCGATTTGCGCACGCGTAAGTACCACTCGGACAGCAGACGTACCTGTTTCTCTGTATAGCCACGTTCGATCATGCGCGCCACAAAATCCTCGTGTTTCTTTTTGTCTTCTTTCGATGATTTGGTATTGAAGGATATAACAGGCAGTAAGTCCTCGGTGGTTGAGAACATTTTCTTCTCGATGACCGTACGCAGCTTTTCATAGCTGTTCCAGACCGGATTACGCCCTTCGTTGTTGGCACGTGCGCGCAATACGAAGTTGACGATTTCGTTACGGAAATCCTTCGGATTACTGATGCCGGCCGGCTTTTCGATTTTCTCCAGCTCCTCGTTGAGCGCGCCACGATCCAGTATTTCCCCGGTCTCCGGATCACGGTACTCCTGGTCCTGTATCCAGAAGTCGGCGTAGGTCACATAACGATCAAATATGTTCTGCCCGTATTCCGAATAGGATTCGAGGTATGCGGTCTGGATTTCCTTGCCGATGAAGCCGACATATTTGGGCGCCAGGTATTCCTTGATGAATGCCAGGTAGCGGGTGGCGAGCTCTTCCTGAAACTGCTCCTGCTCGATCTGTTGCTCCAGTACGTAGAGAAGGTGTACCGGGTTGGCCGCAACCTCGGTCGGATCGAAGTTGAATACTTTTGATAGGATTTTGAACGCGAAGCGCGTGGAGAGGCCCGCCATGCCTTCGTCTACACCGGCTGCGTCGCGATATTCCTGCAGGGATTTGGCCTTGGGGTCCGTGTCTTTCAGGTTTTCGCCGTCATAAACCCGCATCTTGGAAAACAGATTGGAATTCTCCGGCACTTTCAGGCGCGACAGCACGGTGAACTGGGCGAGCAGCTTCAGCGTATCCGGGGCGCAGGGCGAGGAATGCAATGAACTGTTCTGCAATAGCTTTTCGTAAATTTTGATCTCTTCGGACACACGCAGACAGTAAGGGACCTTGACGATATAGACACGGTCGATAAAGGCTTCGTTGTTGCGGTTGTTCTTGAAGGCCTGCCACTCGGACTCGTTGGAGTGCGCCAGGACTATGCCATCAAACGGAATGGCGCCCAGACCTTCGGTACCATTGAAATTACTTTCCTGAGTGGCCGTCAGCAGCGGATGTAGCACCTTGATGGGTGCCTTGAACATTTCCACAAACTCCATGATGCCCTGGTTGGCGCGGCACAGGCCGCCGGAAAAGGCATAGGCGTCGGGGTCGTTCTGCGGGAAGTCTTCCAGTTTGCGAATATCGACCTTGCCCACCAGCGACGAGATATCCTGGTTGTTCTCGTCACCGGGCTCGGTTTTGGCGATGGCAATCTGGTTCAGGATCGATGGGTAGATTTTGACCACGCGGAAGCCGCTGATGTCACCGCCGAACTCACGTAACCGCTTGGCTGCCCAAGGGGACATCAGTGACTTCACATAGCGGCGGGGGATGCCATAATCCTCTTCCAGGATGCCGCCATCTTCTTCCGGGTCAAACAGGCCCAGCGGCGACTCAAAGACAGGGGAGTCCTTGATGCAATAAATTGGCTGTTTTTCCATCAGGCTTTTGAGTTTTTCAGCGAGGGAGGATTTGCCGCCACCGACCGGCCCCAGCAGATAGAGGATCTGCTTTTTCTCTTCCAGGCCCTGTGCGGCGTGTCGGAAGAAGGAAACAATCTGTTCGATTGCTTCTTCCATGCCGTAGAAGTCTTCGAAAGCCTTGTAACGCTTGATGATTTTGTTGGAGAAAATACGACTGAGACGGGAATCGCGGGACGTGTCGACAATGTCGGGTTCGCCAATCGCCAATAGCATGCGTTCGGCTGCGGTGGCATAAACGGAACTGTCCGATTTGCACAGCTCCAAGTACTCCTGAATGGTCAACTCCTCCTGTTGTGTCGCTTCGAATCTTTGTCGGTAGTGGCTGAAGATCGACATAATCTGGCTCCTCGAAAAGGCTTGTAACTGAGCAGGACACTGTAATTTTTTGCAGTGTGTATAGTTCTCGTTCGCAACTTAACCGATACTGAATACCTCTTAGATAATCATAGTCATTAGAATGACTTGTGCGCTGAAATTAAATTCATTTTTCGAAGGAATTGGACTCTCGCGGAAAAGTTGCAGTTCCATGAATCATGCGCTCTTTTTCTCAATACAGCGGATCTATGTCAATAGTCCGTTGCAAAAAAATAGTTATACAAAAAATAAGCCATGGACGAGAAATCATTTTTGACGAATGGCGTGCGGGCGTCGCTGGCGGTGCCGAAACCGGCGAACCAATTATCGGCCAATACGGCCAACTGTCCGCGGGGGCATAGGTTCATGCACAGGGCAGGGTGCCGGCTCACGCGGGCTTGGCGTGGTTTGCGCTGTGGCCTGGTTGCGTCGGCTGTTGCAATGACTGAGCTATGCCCTGGAAGCGTGGCTGCCCCTGAAATTTGGGGCAGAGCAAACGGCGGAAGAACATGCGGGCAGTGGTTATCCCGGACGAAATGTTAACTAAGTCGACACGCGCCAGGACTGCCGGCCGGTATGCCGATGAAATGTCAACAGACCCTAGAATTTGCGGCTGATCACATAGCCCGACAGCTGACGCAGAATGTCAGCTTTATCGCCAAAAGACTGTATCGCGGTCAGGGACTCCAAATGGAGTGCATGTGCTCGCTCGCGGGCCTGATCCAGTCCCATAAGTGACACGTAGGTCGGTTTGTTGTGACGCTGGTCAGAACCCTGGCGTTTGCCCAGGGTCTCTGTATCGGTAATAACGTCGAGGATATCATCCTGCACCTGAAAGCACAGCCCAATCGATTTGGCATAGCTGCGCAGCATTTTCAGCTGCTGCGGCTGGACCATGCCCGACGCCAGGGCACCCATGGTCACCGCTGCCTCAATAAGCGCACCCGTTTTGTGGTTATGCATGCGCTCAAGATGCTCCAGCGTGAGCGTCTGGTTGGCCGCGGCCAGATCAATGGCCTGCCCGACTACCATGCCGGTGGCGCCGGCAGCGCGGCTCAGTTCCTGAAGCATCAACACGATTAACGACGGGGACGCCTTGGACTTGGCCAGAATCTCAAAAGCAAGGCATTGCAATGCATCGCCGGCAAGAATGGCCGTCGCCTCATCAAAGGCACGATGACAGGTCGGTTCTCCACGGCGCAGGTCATCATCATCCATGGCTGGCAGGTCGTCATGAATGAGGCTGTAGGCATGGATGCACTCCACGGCACAGGCAGCGGCATCAGTGGCTGCGGATTCCACACGACCGCCCACGGCCCGGGCGCCCGCATACACCAAAATGGGACGAAACCGTTTGCCACCGCGCAGCAGGCCGTAGGTCATGGCATCCAGCAGGCGCTCGCCATCCGGTACCCGGGTGGGAAGGGCATTGCGCAGATTCTGGTCGACGCGTTTGCTGTAAAGGTTAAAAAACTGTTTGAGGTCGGGCGTCATTCTTTGGTTTCTTTTGCGCCATCGAGGGAGGAAGGGGTGTCAAGTTCTCGTGATTTTATCAGGGTTTCTATCTTTTGTTCGGCATCGTTCAGCGTTTGTTGGCACTCGCGGGTCAACCTGATCCCCTTTTCAAATGCGGCCAGCGCCTGATCCAGCGTCAGGTCGCCGGATTCCAGCGACTGTACCAGGTTCTCCAGTTCGCCGAGGGACTGCTCGAAGTTTACGGCTTTCTTGCGTGCGGCCATGACGGATTCCCAAAAAAAACGCCAAACTTACCTAAGCGCAGCGGTGGGGTCAATCAAAACATCACCCTGGCAATTCCCAACAAATTCCGGTCCGCTATTCAAATATCCCGACTAGACTTAACTAAGCCTTATATTGACGACAAGGAAAACAAATATGTTAAGCAAATTCAGCCCGGTTGCGCGGGCAGGAGCCAGAGCGTGGATCTAGCGACCCTGGTGGGGATGATCGGCGCGCTGGCGCTGATCATTGTCACTATGCTGATGAGCGGGCAGATGAGCATGTTCGTCAATGCACCATCCGTAGTCATCGTCATTGGCGGGACGATATTTGCGGTTATGGCCAAATACGGCCTGGGGCAGTTTCTGGCGGCCGGTAAAATAGCCGGCAAGAGCTTTGTGTTTAAAATGCCCGAACCCAACGAACTGATCGCAGAGCTGGTCAGCCTGGCGGACGAAGCCCGCAAAGGCGGCCTGCTGTCGCTGGAGGGGCGCGAAGTCAGTAACCCTTTCCTGGAGCGCGGTATACAGTTATTGGTGGATGGCCACGATCCGGATGTGGTGAAAACGCTGCTGGCACGCGATCGGAATCAGGCCATCGAACGACACCGGATCGGGTCCTCCATTTTTGGCTCAATGGCGGAAGTCGCGCCTGCCATGGGTATGATTGGCACGCTGATTGGGCTGGTCGCCATGCTGGCCAATATGGATGACCCCAAGGCGATCGGTCCCGCCATGGCCGTTGCGCTGTTGACGACTTTATACGGTGCCGTGCTGGCCAACGCCGTTTGCTCACCGATCTCCGACAAGCTCAAATTACGCGCCGGGGAGGAGGCCATGGTCAAAAACCTGATTATTGACGCGCTGCTTGCTATTCAGAGCGGACAAAACCCCCGGATTATCGACTCCATGCTGCGCAATTATCTGCCGGAAGGCAAGCGCGCGATTGCTGACGAGTAGATGCCGTGGTCGCCGAGGAAGAACAACAGTGTGACTGTAAACCGGGGCTGGCGCCCTGGATGGCGACCTTCGCCGACCTGATGTCACTGTTGATGTGTTTTTTTGTGCTGCTGCTGTCGTTCTCCGAGATGGATGCCATAAAGTTCAAG
Source organism: uncultured Cellvibrionaceae bacterium (assembly GCA_964434105.1). Taxonomy (GTDB): domain Bacteria; phylum Pseudomonadota; class Gammaproteobacteria; order Pseudomonadales; family Cellvibrionaceae; genus CAYNST01. The sequence continues at coordinate 18,146 of CAYSTJ010000050.1, forward strand.
CGTCTTGCGGGTTCCATGGCGCAGGCGTTCGGTGTACAGATAGAGCAGAATTTTGATGATGTTCCCAAGGGTACCAGTATTATCGCTCAGGAGTTCAGCCCCGGTCGCCCGGAACCGACGCCAATCAACGAAATCTGGCAACGAACCGATGATCGCTCCGAACTGTCCCTGGACGTGCTGTGCGCTCGGGAGTTTGATATTGAGCAGGGTGAAGAAGGTATGGAAGCGGGCGTCAAGGCCCGCGTCAGGCAGCTGCTGGAGGAGCTGATCAAGGAGACTGAGCGGGATGCCTATGATCTCGCAAACGCGCTGAGTCCGCAAATCCTGGCCGGCGAGGTAGAAGTGGAAACACGTGGTCGCAAGATTATTATCCGGATTCGTGAAAAAGGCTCGTTCCCCTCGGGGTCGTCGGAATTGCGACCCGAATACCGCGATGTGATGCGTGAAATTCGGGCCGTGCTGGCACTGAAGCCGGGACGAATCCGGGTGCAGGGCCACACCGACAATATCCCGATCAATACGCCGCGCTTCAGGTCCAACTGGGAGCTTTCGGCGGCACGGGCGGTTTCGGTCGCGCACGAGCTGATTGTTGGCGGCGAAATACAGCAAAGCCGATTTGAGGTATCCGGAAAAGCCGATACAAGCCCCCTGGTCCCCAATGATTCCGCGACCAATCGGGCCCGCAATCGACGCGTCGAGATCATCATTGAACAGAGCATGACGGAATCCGTGTCGGACGAAGACAAGGATCTGTTAAAAAGTGATGAAGGCGGTGATATTCTGCGTGAGCTGGATCTGGCACCGGAATACCTGTTCGAGCTGACGCCCGACGATATATTTTAGCGCATGATACGTAATAAAAACCCACAGACTCCGGGTGTAACATGAATGAGAAGCGCCGCTATTTCCGCATTAACGAGACTATCGGTTTGAGCTACGAGTTTATCGAGCGCGAGCCCGCAAAAAAGAAGAAGGATGTGTTGCCGAACGCTCTGCTCGATGCGGTATCTAAGCAGGATAAAAAAATCGAAAGTCTGCTGACCGGGCTGGCCCGGGAGCAACCCAAAGTAGCGGAGCTGGTGCAGCTGCTGAATCAGAAGCTTGAGCGCATCGTCAATCAGCTGGTGCTCGATAGCGGCCTGGTCGGTCGCATCGCCAACCGGGTCAAAGAAGTCAATATAAGCGCCTGCGGCATGGGATTCCCCAATGAGGTGGCAGCGGTGCCGGGAGAAAAGCTGCGGATAGAGCTGGAGCTGTTTCCGGAAAGTTACCTGATCAACGCGAAAGGCATTATCGTCGGGTGTGACCGGGTGACAGATGGCTACTTCTGGCGGGTCGACTTCTATGATATGTCCAGTGCGGCGCAGGAGGCGCTGATTCAACACATAGTGCGCCGTCAAAGTGCACAATTGAAAGCCGCGCGCGCCCGACAGGCCCCGCCCTGAATTACAGGGTATCAGGTCAATATCCTACATGATTTCACGCAGATGTCGTCTTTTCACGGTGGCGTGGGCGGCTACAATGGGTGGCAGTACCGAGAGAGGACCTCTCAGGCGTCCCTCCGGGGATTTACGGGCGTCGGAACGCCCCCTGTGAGACTTGGCCGCAGCCGGAGCTGGCTGCGGCATTTTTCGCATTAAAATAAAATGTTATAAAAAAGCGTCTTGACTCGCTCGACTGGACCAATAATACTGAAAGCGTAAGCCAATCTGGAAAGTGGAGGTGAGCCTTCAATATCTTCGGAAAGACACTGGCTGAAATACGCCGGAAAAAGTATGTCCAGTCGACATTTCTCAAGTCGACCCAAGTTTCATGTCAGTCCCGTCACACCATCAATCAACGAATTTCCAAACCCCGCCTGGGTACCCAGCGCGGGGTTTTTCGTTATGGGGCGCGGGCCGAGCCCAGCGTGATCCGTTATAACCGTAAATTGGCCAACATCTAGCAGGCTTTTTATGGAACCACGAATCCTGAGACTGAATATGGCTGGCCAACCCATCGAGTGGCTGAACTGGAAGGAAGGTGTGTGCCTGTATGCGCGGGATCTGGTGAGCTGGTCACTGGGCGGTGTAGTGCGGCGGGTGCGGGGAGGCCGGTCGCGCCATACCGGGTTGCGTACAGTGATTGAGCTGCCGGCCATCATTGCCTGTGACGGAACGCGCATGGCGCCGGTGCGCAGGCGACCGCCATTGACCAATCGGGCCCTGTTTCACCGCGATAATTTTCAATGTCTGTATTGCGGAAATTTTTTCAGTGCGCAGCAGTTGTCGCGCGATCATGTTATCCCGACCAGTCGCGGAGGGCGCGATCGCTGGGAGAACGTTGTTGCCGCCTGCAAGCGTTGCAATCAGCGCAAAGGCAATGCCCTGCTGAACGAAACATCCATGACATTGTTGGCTTTGCCCTATCGCCCCAATCCCTACGAATATCTGGCGTTGATAAACAGTCACCGTATTCGCGGTGATCAGATGGATTACCTGCGGCCCAAATTCGATCGATACGCGGCGCCGCTTTCCCGCCCCGACGCTAAAATATTTCTAAACGCGAGTTAGCTTTTTGCGACCTGCTCGTACAGCCTTTTGCGTTCGGCCGTTTTTATGCGATTATGCCGCTTTTTTACGCGGAGATTGTCAATCATATGCAGAAAGTCAGCGTCGCCTATCAGACCCGGGCCAACCTTGGGGAATGCCCCCGGTGGGATGAACAGGAAAAACTGCTCTACTGGCTGGACATCAATGCCGGTCAGTTGCACCGGTTTAATCCGGCTACCGGTGAAGATGAATTCCTGCAATTCGAAGAAGAAATAGGCTGTATGAGCCTGCGTCAGAACGGCGGATTTCTGCTGGCAATGCGTAGCGGGTTTTACACATTGGATGGCTGGAATACCGACCGCCACTTTATTGCGGACCCGGAAGCGGATATGCCGAAAAACCGCTTTAATGATGGGCGTGCAGATGCCCAGGGGCGAATGTTCGCCGGTTCGGTGTATCCGCCCAAGGATTACGGCGGGGCCAGCATCTATTCGCTGGCGGCCAGTGGCGAGGTGAATAAATGGATCGATAACCTGCTAACCGCAAACGGTATTGCCTTTAGTCCGGACAACACCACCTTTTATTATGCAGACACGCCGAGTCATGCCATTACATGCTGTGATTATGACCTTGCCCGGGGTACGGTCAGCAATTGTCGTATTTTTCACCAGTTTCCTCAGGGGCAGGGCCGGCCCGATGGTGCCGCAGTGGACAGCGAGGGTTTTTACTGGACTGCGCTTTACGAAGGCGGTCGCGTCGTGCGGTTGAATCCTGAAGGTGTCATCGTGCAGGAAATCACCATTCCGGCGCGTTGCCCAACCATGGTGGCCTTCGGTGGCGATGATTTGAAGACGCTTTATATTACCTCGGTCGGTAATCGGCCCGAAGAGGAGTTGCAGCAATACCCTGACTCTGGCTCGCTTTTTCAGGTGCAATTGGACGTTGCGGGGTTGCCGGAACACCGCTTTGCCGGTTGAGGGCCGACCGGCTTTCCAAAAACGCGGCGTGAGACGCGGGTCAGCAGGACAGCCAGCAGCGCGATTTTCAGTCCGGCAAGGGCAATGCCATCGATGCCTCGATTAAGCTCCAGACAAACCCGACCGCGAATGTAAGGCTGCCGGGGCGAGGATCACCCTGCGTTTGGTCGCCCAACCCTAAGCTTTGAGGCGTTGGGCGGCATCTTTGGCAAAATAAGTGAGGATGCCGCTGGCACCCGCGCGTTTTATGCACAGAAGGGATTCCAGAATGACGTCTTCAGACAGCGCACCCGCCTGAATCGCAAGCTTGTGCATCGTGTATTCGCCGCTCACCTGATAAACAAAAGTCGGCACACCGAACGCCTGTCGAACCCGGTGCACAATATCCAGATAGGGCAGGCCCGGTTTTACCATGACCATATCAGCGCCTTCCGCAATATCCAGCCCAACCTCGTGCAGCGCTTCATCACCGTTGGCCGGGTCCATCTGGTAATTAAACTTGTTACCTTTGCCCAGATTTCCGGCAGAACCAACCGCATCGCGAAAGGGACCATAATAGGCGGAGGCATATTTGGCCGAGTACGCCATAATCTGGGTATTGATGAAACCGTCTTCGTCCAGCGCCTGACGAATGGCCCCCACGCGGCCATCCATCATGTCGGATGGTGCGATGACATCTGCCCCAGCCTGCGCGCACACCAGTGCCTGGCGGCGCAGCGCGGTTACAGTGGGGTCATTCATCACGTAGCCGCTATCGTCAATAATACCGTCCTGGCCATGACTGGTATAGGGATCCAGGGCGCCATCGCAGATTACCCCCATGGTCGGAAAGCGTGACTTGATGGCGTCGACAGCGCGCGGCACCAGTCCGTCAGGATCAAATGCGGCAGCGCCGTCAAGCGTTTTCAGACTATTGTCGACCCGGGGAAACAGGGCCACTGCCGGGATACCCAGCGCGGCGAGTTCTTCGACTTCCTGCAAAAGCCGGTCGATGGAAAACCGGTGGATGCCCGGCATGGAGCTGATGGCTTCCTGCTGGTTTCGACCTTCGATGACAAACATGGGGTAGATAAAATCAGCGGCGGATATTTCCGTTTCGCGCACCAGTCTGCGCGAAAATTCAGAGAACCGGTTGCGGCGCAGACGGGTAGTGGGAAATTGACGGTTCATGGTGAGCCTCAGGGTTGGTAAACAGCGGGAGACTACCGCAACCCAGGGGGCGGGGCAACGACCTAACGCGCAAAACGGTGCGAGGGAAGTCCGTCGCGGACAAAAACCCTGTGGCGGGCGTACGCGGCCCGCCGTACAATTGTTCCGCATCCTTCCGATTTCTGCACGTGCATTGACGTAGCCGGTGGATGTAACGGAATGCGCGCACCCTGGTGGTGTTTTTATCGTCTATTCAACGGTCATCTTCAAGCGGACTGTCAAAGGTGCTGTAGCGCCAGTTAAATAGTAGGAGTAACCAACATGCAGTTGACCCGGCATACCGATTACGGTCTGCGGATTTTAATGTACCTGGGCGCCAGGGGGCGGGAGCATCAGGCCAGTATTGACGAGGTTACCGATGTGTTTGGCTTGCCTCGCAACCATATTCACAAAATCGTACACAAGCTGGCCAAACACGGTTTTATCGTATCTCGACGCGGAAATGGGGGCGGAATACGGCTGGAACGTGCGCCGGGCAGTATTAACCTGGCCGATGTGGTCGAACTGCTGGAAAATAACCTGCTGCCTGTCGATTGCCAACAACCGCAAACATGTCCGCTGCTGAGTAACTGTTTACTGAAAGAGGTGCTGGGAGATGCGATGCAGGCGTTTATGGCTGTATTGCGCAAATATACCCTGGCCGATTTGCTGGCGAGGCCACAGACGGTACAGTGGCTATTTGCAAGCGGTCGCTAATCGAAAGATAACGTGTACAAACCTTAACAGACCCCAAGACACGTCGTCCCCGGCGGCGTCGAATGGGGCGCGCCAACCGTTTTAATTCCGGAAAAACCCCTTGCGTTTTCACCGGTAGACATTCCGGTCAGGTCGGTGGTACCGCTGTAGTGTACCGACACCTACCCGCAGGATTTCCGCCGGGTGCATCGCCGATTCGAAAATATCGACATCGACACCCTTGAGGCTGTTGATGAATGATCTGCTGACTGACGTCAATTGATACGCTCTGAGCGGTCGCGGTGTTGATCCGCGGGCATTATTCCTCGGTCAATTAGAAGCGGCGCTCCTGGAGTGCTATGCTATTGACTGTTCATACAATAACAACGCGGCCGGTACTTTCGCATCCGGGCCAGGCTTGCTGAACTCTGTACGTCCCCGGCGCTGGCAACCGGGCGTTTTATTACGCGATTTTTTGATCTCTGGAATCGTGTGCACGTCTCATCAGACAGCAGAATAAACCATGACAACGATTGCCCGATTTATCCTGACGTTATTGACAGTCTGTACCCTGATCCCGTTAGCGCCCATCGCATACGCCCATGAAGACGGTTACCGTTTATGGCTGAAATATGACCGTATAACCGACAAAAAGTCCGGCAAACGCTATAGCGGGCAGGTCGGAAGCTGGCATGTCGACGGCAAATCCGCCACGGCGCAAATCATACGCGACGAGCTGAACAGCGGTTTGCAGCAATTGCTGGGAATAGCGCCAGATAGCGCAACAAAAAACAGAAACAATAAAAGTCGGCTGTTGGTCGGTACGGCTGAATCGAACGCGGTACAGCAAACGTTCAATGCTGAAGAGCTTGAGTCACTGGGCACTGAGGGCTATGCCATACGGTCGACGGGCGACGCCGGACCGACCCGGACGGTCATTGCCGCCAATACAGATATTGGTGCGCTGTATGGCACCTGGCATTTCCTGCGACTGATTCAGACACGTCAGCCAATAACCAGCCTGGATATCCGGTCGGTGCCGAAAGTGCAACGGCGGGTGCTGAACCACTGGGATAATCTGGATCGGCACGTCGAACGGGGCTATGCCGGCCAGTCCATCTGGGACTGGCATAAACTTCCGGATTATCGGGAACAGCGCTATTACGATTACGCCCGGGCCAATGCATCTATCGGCATCAATGGTACCGTGCTGAACAACGTAAATGCCGATCCCTTGATGATAACCCCGCATTACCTCGAGAAAGTTCAGGCGCTGGCCGATATTTTCCGTCCCTATGGCATCCGGGTTTACCTGTCGATCAAATTCAGCTCGCCCCAGTTGCTCGACGGACTGCCAACATCGGATCCGCTCGATCCACAGGTGCAGCAGTGGTGGAAGGACAAAGTTGCCGAAATTTATCGCTACGTGCCGGACTTTGGCGGATTTCTGGTCAAGGCCAACTCCGAGGGACAACCGGGGCCGGGTGATTACGGGCGCAGTCATGCCGAGGGGGCCAACATGCTCGCTGACGCACTCGCGCCGCACGACGGAATCGTGATGTGGCGGGCTTTTGTCTATGCCAATGAAAAAGACGAGGAGCGCTCCAGGCAGGCATGGTCAGAGTTCAAACCACTGGACGGACAGTTCCGCGACAACGTACTGGTGCAGGTAAAAAACGGCCCCATTGATTTTCAGCCACGGGAGCCTTTCAGTCCGCTGTTCGGCGCCACCCCGGCGACGCCCCTGATGATGGAATTTCAGATCACACTCGAGTACCTGGGTTTCAGCACGCACCTGGTCTATCTCGGTCCCCTGTTTGAGGAGGTGCTCAAAAGCGATACGCATGCCAAGGGGCAGGGGTCGACCGTCGGGCGTGTGGTGGACGGTTCACTGTTCGATAATGCAATCAGTGGCATGGCCGGCGTTGCCAATATCGGCACCGACCGGAACTGGACTGGCCATATTTTTCTACAGGCCAACTGGTACGTGTTCGGGCGGATGGCCTGGGACCACGAGCTGACCTCGGAGGCCGTTGCCGACGAATGGATCCGCATGACCCTGTCCAATGACAGCAAGGTTGTGAAAAAGATTAAATCGATGATGATGCAATCGCGGGAAAATACCGTAAATTACATGACGCCCCTGGGTCTGCATCACATCATGGCAGAAGGCCATCATTATGGTCCGGGTCCCTGGGTCAAGGATCTGGGCCGGGATGACTGGACGTCGGTCTATTATCATCGCGCGACCGAATCCGGCATCGGTTTTGACCGGACAGCCAGCGGTGTGAATGCACTGGAACAGTACCACCCGCCAGTACGCGAACAGTATAGCTCGCCGCAAACCACCCCCGAGGAGTTACTGTTGTGGTTTCACCATGTACCCTGGGATTACAAAATGCGCTCGGGCAAAACCTTGTGGGCAGAAATGGTGCACCGCTATTACGCGGGCGCCAGGGCCGTTGAAAAAATGGCGCGCGACTGGGACAGACTGAAGGGCAGGATCGATCCCGCCCAGCACCGTCAGGTACAGATGGCGCTCCGCATTCAGCAGAAAGAAGCAATCTGGTGGCGTGATGCCTGCGTGCTTTATTTTCAGACGTTTTCGAAACGACCAATACCGAAAGGTCTGGATAAACCGCAGGGCACCCTGCAGGCATATAAAGCCATGCAGTTTCCCCATGCCCCGGGGCAGGGCCGCTAGGCGATGGATTCACGCGCCTGGAGATTCTCCGGTGCCCTGGATGGCGTTGACTCTCAGGCGGACAAAGCCCTGCACACTGTTCTGACACCGTCACTCCGGAAACGCGAGAGTCCCGCATGATAAGCGATCCTTTTACCCGGCTTGTGGTTTGTGCCGTGTTCGTTTTCAACACCGCCAGCTGTTCAAAAGATTCCGCAACACGCTCGGAAGACGGGTCGACGCCGTCGCCCCCGGTTGCGGCAGAATGGCCGTTTATGGATGCCACGCTTGCCATTGATGTGCGGGTAGACGACCTGGTAAGCCGGCTGACGCTGGAGGAAAAGGCGGCCCAGATGATGAACGCCGCACCGGCCGTCGAGCGTTTGGGTATTCCGGAGTACAACTGGTGGTCCGAGGCACTGCACGGCGTTGCGCGGGCCGGTCTGGCAACGGTATTTCCGCAGGCGATTGCGCTGGGGGCCACCTGGAATCAACAATTGATGTTTGATGTGGCGACCGCCATATCCGACGAAGCGCGAGCCAAGCACCACGCCTTTGCCGCCCGCGACAAGCGGTTTATCTATCAGGGGTTGACGCTCTGGTCGCCCAATATCAATATCTTTCGGGACCCGCGCTGGGGCCGTGGTCAGGAAACCTACGGCGAAGATCCCCATCTAACCGCGGCCATGGGCGTGCAGTTTATTCGCGGGTTGCAGGGCGATGACCCGACATATCTTAAAACCATAGCCACTGCCAAACACTATGCCGTGCACAGCGGGCCGGAGCCGGAGCGCCACTCATTCAATGCCACGGCGGGCCTTAAGGATTTTTACGAGACCTACACACCGCATTTTGCGCGCGCGGTACGCGATGCCAGGGTGCAGTCGGTTATGTGTGCCTATAACCGCTACAACGGCGAGGCCGCCTGCGCCAGTGAGTTTCTCAACAAGACGTTGCGCACGGATATGGGCTTTGACGGTTTTGTGGTCTCGGATTGCGGTGCCATTGCCGATCTGCACGAGCACCACAAAATTACCCGGACGGCAGCGGAGAGCGCCGCTCTGGCTGTGAAAAACGGTACCGATCTGAACTGCGGCACGGTCTATGCCGCGTTGCCGGAAGCCGTCCGGCAGGGGTTGATCACCGAAGCCGAAATTGATGTGGCGCTGAAGCGGCTGTTTCGCGCACGCATGCAGCTGGGCATGTTCGATCCGCCGGAGCGGGTCAAATATACGCAGATTCCCTATGCCGTGGTGGACAGTGAGCCTCATCGGAAACTGGCGTTACGCGCGGCAGAAGAGTCGATCGTCCTGTTAAAAAACGACAATAACACCTTGCCACTGCGTCGGGATTTGAAAAATATCGCGGTGATTGGCCCCAATGCCGATCAATGGCTGATGTTGCTGGGCAATTATAACGGCGTGCCAGCGGGGACAGTCACGCCGTTGCAGGGCATCCGGCAGGCGGTGTCTTTACCGACCCGCATCACCTATGCGCAGGGGTCCGAGTGGGCCAAAGGTATTCCGGTACTGTCCGTCATTCCGGCGGAAGTCTGGAGCCACGGTAGTAAAAGCGGGCTGAAGGCGACATTCTTTGATAACCATGAACTGCAGGGCAAGGCGCGCTTTTCCGAAGTGCATGCCACGCTCGACAGCAACTGGAGCGACCGGGCCCCGCGTGACGATATGGACGATGATAATTTCGGCGTACGCTGGACCGCAGACCTGACGCCACCGGTCAGCGGCACCTATCAGCTGGGCATAATCAGCACCTGTCGCACCAAAGTGTATCTCGACAAAGCACTGATATTGGCGCCCACCTATCATTTTCGCGATGAATACGGCGATCCGCGGACGTTCAAATCGGAACCGTTGCAACTGGAAGCGGGTCGGAAATATCGGGTCGTGGTGGAAGCTGGCGAAACCTATGCCGATGCCCAGGTGCAACTGGTTTGGGCCCCGCCGCGTCCAGACCTGGAAGCCGAAGCGCTACAGGTTGCGGAAGATGCCGACGCCGTGGTTCTCGTTATGGGACTGACCGCACAGATGGAAGGCGAGGAAATGCCGATCGAGGTTCCCGGGTTTAAAGGTGGCGACCGCACACGGCTGGATTTGCCCAAACCCCAGCGGGACCTCATCAAGGCCGTGGCAGCCCTGAAAAAGCCCACGGTGCTGGTTGTACTTAACGGCAGTGCCCTGGCGCTGAATTGGGAGAATCGTAACATTCCAGCCATTGTCGAGGCATGGTACCCGGGCCAGGCGGGGGGTACGGCCATTGCCCGGGTGCTGTTTGGGGATTACAACCCCGCGGGGCGCCTGCCGCTGACGTTTTATCGCACCACAAATGATCTGCCGGCCTTTGAAGACTACAATATGACCCGCCAGACCTACCGCTATTTTGACGGCAAACCGCTGTACCCGTTCGGCTACGGACTCAGCTACACCACCTTTGAATACAGTGCCCTGCAATTCAACGAAACGGTTAACAGCGGGCAGGGTCTGTCAGTCAGCGCGCAGATCAGAAACACGGGGTCCCGCGCCGGTGATGAAGTGGTGCAGGTATATCTGAGTCATCTGGAGCCTTCGGCACAGGCACCGGTACGGCAACTGGTAGCGTTTGAGCGACTCCATCTGCCGGTGGGCGCAACCCGGACGGTCACACTGGAGATCCCGGCCGAGGCCTTTTCCTATATCGACCAGGACGGCAAAAAGCGGCAGCCAGCCGGTCGCTATGAGTTTTCCATTGGCGGAGGGCAGCCCTATCAGCTGGTCCAGACGACTTCCAATGTGCTGATCGGTGAGGTGCGCCTGGTCGGGAAATAATCGCAGACGCGAGAGAAGGCGATGGCGGGATAATGACGGCGAACGAAAAAAACCCGCTGCCAGAGCGGGTTTGATGGTGTCACAGTACGGGCTATTCGGCGGCAGGCTCCGGGCAGGCGGCCATGTCGGGGCCGACATCAATATTGAAATACTCAAAGCCTTCTGCCCCGGTGCGCACATGACGGGTACGCAGACTGAACTCATACTGACCCGGCCGTAAAGGCACTTCCACCCCCAGCGTCTGCATGGTGACAAACTCTTTCTTCACGCCTTCAAACAGCTGTGAGAGGGTATTCGCGCTGCTCCCAAAGAAATACTGACCGCTGCCGGCCGTGGCCATCATTTCCAGTTCGTCGTGATCAACACTGTTGCCCAGCCCGATAACATGCGTGCGCAGATTGGGCACGCCACCGAGAGAAACCAGTACTTCCGACAGGTTGGTCTCTGGCGCCCCCAGCTCGATCCAGTTGATGCCATTGGCGCTGCTTTCCGTCTTGTGCGCGGCATTGTCATGCCAGCTGTGGTTATCGGCACCATCCGACAGTACCACCATAATATGCTGGTCGCGCGGGCCGGCGGCGATACCCTGACTGTGCAGATCGGCGTGAACTTTGGCCATGTGGTCGACGGCTTTGTATAGACCGGTCACGGTGCCTTCGCCCGGGGTCGGGATCTGACGGATGCTTTCTATGCCCCAATCATTGCCGTTACTGTCTTTGGCCGGTCGAAAAATGTACTCATTGAACCAGGCCAGCTCCCAGTGAAACTCGGAATTGATATTGCTCCACAGGTTGCTGGTGTCATGCAGAATGGCGACGGCCGCGTCTTTCATCGGCGCAAACGCGGGCGGATTGTGACGGGTCATGGAAAAGCTGCTGTCGAGCACCAGTGACAACACCAGATTGGACTGCAGCAATTTGGATTCGCGGCTCAGCAGCGATTCGATATCGACTGGCTGTCGGTCAACAAACAGTTCGGAGGCCAGCTGGGTCGGCTCATTGACAGAATTCAGCGCCGGGTCAATCAGCAGGCCGTCTTCATCCCGTGTGACAAACTGCACGATAAAGCGGGTGGTGCCATTGCGCTCAACCCGGCACAGGGATTCGCTGGCGACCTGAACATGTAATCTGTTATCTACACACTGATCGCCGTCCGCGTGCTGATTATCGGGGCAGATCAGCGAATCCTTCACGCAGAAGCCGTTTTCACTGTGGTAACCCTCGCCACAGACGGGCTTGTCCTCGGTGATGGTCCCGTTGGCACACTGCCCGGGATAGGTAGCCTCGCCGTTTGCGCAGGCGGCAGCTCGGGCCCCACCGCCACCGCCCCCGGAACAGGCAGCCAGAAACAGGGTCGACAGGGTGGCGGTTAGCATACATTGGGTAACGGATTTTATCGAATTCACAAGGCTACCTATTGATGACGGGTTTCGGCAATTATACGGCGCTGGCGCCACTTTTGCCCATATTCGCCTACAGCGATAGGGGGGGCAGCTGTCAGGGTGGATCAATTTAAACCCGCCGTGACTGAATTTCGACTGAACGGGGCGCCACGATTACGGACGGCGAACGATGTGCCGCGGCAAGTCAACAGTCACTGGCATGCACCCGATTTAGCGGCCTAATGTGATGCAATCGACGCCGGTAATGCCATTTTTGTAAACTCTCGCGGTCCGCAACATTTTATCCCCGGGGCCGCCAATTACCGCATTGATCAAAATTTGACTTTAATTATTTAAGAGGTATCATTGATTTAACATTCTGTTATGAAGATAGCAATGAATAAAGCAGTTTTTCTACTTGCCCGGAGTGCTAACTCCGCCTTCCTCGCTTAAGCGGGCGATTCGTCGTCCGGCATCAATCAGTATTTCTTTTTCGATTTAATTTTTTGTTGGGAGAATTCTCTTGGCAATTGTGCGAACGCCCCGAAATTACGACGATGCAAACAGCCTGGCCCCCGGTTTGATGAAGTTGAAACCCCGGGGGATTCTTAAATCCGGCGAGTTGCCCCTGTCGATTGGCAAGTTACTGGCAGTTGCCGACAGGCCGGCTGATGTCAGGGTCACGATTGGTGACGAGATCGCGCTGCTGGATTATCAGGTGGGGGAGCAATGTACGGTAAAAATCGTTGCGCCCGAAGACAGTGATCCGAATAAAGGCAATATTTCCTGCCTGTCTCCGCTGGGTGCGTCGCTTCTCGGAGCGCGTATCGGCGAGGCACGGCAGGTCCGAATATTCGGTAACCGTTTTGT
>CAYSTJ010000051.1:0-30796 GCA_964434105.1 uncultured Cellvibrionaceae bacterium
CCTAGTCAATCTTAAAAAATTATTTATAGTTTACGATGAGTGTCCTGATTATTCGTGTGATTATTTTCCCTTTTACGATGAGTGTCCTGATTATTCGATTCCCTACGATGAGTGTCCTGATTATTCGATTCCCTACGATGAGTGTCCTGATTATTCGCTGTTTACGATGAGTGTCCTGATTATTTCTTTTTCTTTACGATGAGTGTCCTGATTATTCGATTTCCTGATTATTCGATTCCCTACGATGAGTGTCCTGATTATTCGCTGTTTACGATGAGTGTCCTGATTATTTCTTTTACTACGATGAGTGTCCTGATTATTCGCTGTTTACTACGATGAGTGTCCTGATTATTCCGTCCTGATTATTCCGTGATTATTCGTTTTCCTGATTATTCCGTGTTTCCGTCGCTACGATGAGTGTCCTGATTATTCGCTGATTATTCGCTTTCTGCTTTTACTACGATGAGTGTCCTGATTATTCTTACCTCAGTGTCCTGATTATTCGCGATGAGTGTCCTGATTATTCTTTCTTTACGATGAGTGTCCTGATTATTCTGCTGATTATTCCGTGGGATCTACTTTCCGCCGCTCGGGACCGAGCCCGCCCTCGGAGGGCAGAGTGAGTGTGTTGCGGAATCTGCAATAACGGTACCTATTCTCACCGCTATAGGGCAGGCAACACCCTGGTTGACTATGCTACCGATTGGCGGTGATGATGATTTATTGCCAATGCTGACATAAAATGAGGTGCCCGGCACGGTGCGACCTGTTCGTCGCCCCGCCCTCATGCGACAAAAAAGGATCGTAACTGTTCAGCTCACGCCCCGATTTGCCCAAAGCTGGGTTAAAATGGTCACAAACCTGTCGGGAACCGGTTTAAACGCCTGGTCCGGAGGGTGACGCGCAGGGCGCGGCGTATGACACGAGTAAACTTACACTTTTCGCCTTGCTCTGAACAAGTCTGGCCGCAATCTGAACAGTTACGACACGAGCTGAATAGTTACAAAGGATCAATAGGATCAATATATGAATACTCCTCTTCAGAAATGGATGGCAACCGCACTACTGGTATGTATATCCGGCAACAGCGTTGCTGAGGCCATCGCTGAGTCACCGCAGTACGTGTTGAGCGTGAATATCGGCTCGGCGGACATGTCGGGTGATTTCGGCACTCGTGCAGGTGAGAGCATCAGCCAGACACCGTTCGATGTCTCGTCGGATAACAGCTATTCGGTCGCCCTGGGCATAGAAAATACCAAAGCCCGCGCGATGCTGGAATACTATGTCACCGAGACCGGGTTTGATTCGGCACCGCTTGCTGCCGGCGAACTGAAAACCGAATCGATTTTTTACAGCGGTTATTGGGTTCCCGAAATTTACCGGGGGATAAAAGGCATACTCGGTGGCGGCATCGGCTATTCGCGGCATGCGCTGAACAATATTGGTCCGGATAATCTGAAAGAGTCGGACTGGGCATTCAAAGTCAGCGCCGGACTGGAATATGGGCCTCTGCCCAACCTGTCGATATATGCATTGGCCGATTTAATGTTCCATGAAGGTGTGAATGATTATGTGACACAGGACGCGACGCCGCCCGTAGTCATACAGCGCACGATCTCCAGCCTGGAGCAGACCCGGCTGGCTTTCGGCATCAATTTCCGTTTCTGACCGGCACCCGTTGCGGGCGGACGCGAGCACACCTGAACCCGGCGCCGGCGTTCAGGTGTAGGTGCCGCTTATCGCGATTGTCGAGCTATGGAATCAATGGCATCGCCAGAACGGCATCAATGGCGTGCGGCGTTGTGCATCCGTATCCCTCTGTTTAGCCCCCTGTTAAACTAATCGTCGGATATCGATGCGGGCGCTTCGGAAGCATCGGAATGTCCGTATCGCTCCTGAATGCCCTGATAGTACTGCTCGTAGTGACGCGCGTACGGGCCAGGCGGCAGTGCTGTGGCGTCGGTGTAAAACACTTCTTTGTTGGCCTGGCGGGTCAGTGGCAGATAATGCGGATCAGCCCGCTCAAAGGCGGCGGTAATAGCTGAGGCAAGCAGTCCCGCCAGGTTGTTGCCCGTATTGCCCGAGTCTGGCCGATAGGTCAGGGACTTGCGCGCCTTCCATAGTGGTGAACCATCCCGGTGAACGATTCGGTACTCGAAGTCGACAACTGTTGTGGTCTGCACCAACAGATACTGCGCTGTCCACTCGTGTATGGTGACATAGAGAATGGCGTCAGCGCCAAACAGGTCAGCCAGTTGATCCGGCGGTGTGGCATGGATTTCGGCGGGCTCATATAAACCTTCGAATTCGAGCAGCGTTTTTACGGTATTGACCGGAAAAACATAATAGCCCTTTTCTGCCAGTACCCGCGGCAGTGTGGTCAACACCGAGGTCGGTGCCTGGACATCCACCGAATTATTGACGATGGGAACCACGAGCAGGGATTTTGGCTGGGCGTCGTGAAAGCTCGCCAGCGGATCAATGCGCGGTGCAGTCGCACAGCCTGCCAACACCACGGTAACAATCAGTATGTTTAATACCCGCCGAATTGTGCGGTCACCGGTGTGCATTAGCGCTGGTCCTTCAGATTGGTTATCAGGGCGTTCATCATGGCCTGACTCTCGGGCCATGTGTCATGCTCCCGCTGAAAATACTCGATGGCTTTTTTTTCATCACCCTGCAGAAGGTAAAGCGTGCCAGCTTCCGCCAGCAGGCCGGGTGCCGGTAACCGGTCGTGGCGCTCGAGGCTGGCCAGATGCGCCAGGTGCCGGGCCAGAACCACCTCCTGGTTGACCGGATCGTGATAATAGCTGAACAGGTTGTCTTCGTAATTGCCCCAGTCATACAGGCTACCGCCGGTGCTGGTGCAGCCGGCCGTGGTTATTACCAGTAAAGCAGCCAGCAATGAACGGTTAATCACCGTCAATTACCCTGATAACCCGCGTTGTGTTTTCACCCAGCACTACAGTCTCATCCAGCACTGTCCGCCCGTTGTTGCGCACCACCACCCGATGGCGTCCGGCCACAATAGGCAAAGTATTCTTATTGACCAGATATTGACTGATCGGACCGTAGCTGATGCCATCGACGAGCAGCTCATAACTGGCGGCCTTGCCCTGAATAGCAACAGGATCAAATGCCAGACGGGGACGGTCATCGACAACCTGGGTCGTCTGGGTAGGCATTCGCACGCAACCGGACAGCCCCAGCGCGATGAACGCCGTAACAAACAGGACGGTCAGCATTTTCATTGTTTTATCTCCTCAACCTGCAGCTCATCCAGACTGTACCCTTCGATTGCCCCCTGTATCAGCCGACCGACAGCACCCTCTTCCAGTTCGGATTCACCAAATGTACTCTCGATTTCAAGACGGGCTACCTGTTTGCCCGGAAGCGTGATAGTGGCACCGGTGGTGGCGGATTTTACCTGGCGTCCCCGCGTGCTGATCTGGAATACCATGCCCGGTTTAACGCCCTGACTTTTGCCACCGCTGATGTACAGGAGATTGTTTTCAACTGCCAACAGGTCTGCTGACCAGCGCTTCTCCAGCATGACCTGGGTGAGCTTTTCCACGGCCGCATTGACTGCCGTCCCGATCGCTCGATCGTTCAGACTGCCGTCGTAACCGGCCACCGAGCCGAAACCGAGTGTTCTCGCGGTTTCGGTGGACGACGAGCCACTGCCGCTGACCGATGCAAACACACGCCCGGTTTCCGTATCCACCAGCCGCAGGTCAACACGCGCAGTGGCCTCCTGCCGCTTGGAACCGGACAGAAATCCGGACTCTCCGGTTGTGGAACGGCCGAACTCGGTCAGCGAACCGATGACCAGCGTGTCGACCCCCACGATGTTGACTGCCTGACCACTCAGCTGCGCCTCCTGTGCCAGCAACTCAACATCTGGCCGCTCGAAAATCAGGTAGTTACCGCTATTGGTGAGCGATTGCAGGAACATATCCGTGACCTTGCGGCCCAGTTCGTCGGTGCCCGAGCGCAAGAGACTGCGACCGTAATTGGTCTCGTTGGATATGCGACCAACTGCAATCTTGCGTTTTAGTGCAAGGCGCACCACGTCCTGCGCTGCCGCCTGTTGTGCCGCACGCTGCTCTGCAGCGCTGACCGGCGCTTCACGGTCCTGCATCTGTGGCGTTTGGGATGCACAGGCCGCCAATACCAATGGCAGACCGAGTAAAGAGAGTTTATTCATAAGCGTAACAATCCTTTCGAAACCATCAGAGCTTGCACTATCGGCCGGTGATGATCGGAGCGACCAGCCGGATTCGGCGGTTATTATGCCAGAATCCGCCACACGATAATGCGCAGGTGAACGGCTTGCGCATTCCCTGATGAGCAGCCCGGATAATCAAGGGTCCGGGCGTCGGGCGGGTCCGCTACCGGGTAACAGGCCTCGCCAGATTATTCAACCCTACTGGCAACCCTTGTCGCCTTCCGGCAATCGTTCCAGCCGGATATTGGCAATCGACATTTCCATTCGACCTTCCGTGCTGATCATAAACACCCCATTGATCCTGGACAGGTCAAAATTCTTGCTGTCGAAGCAGTTCAGCGGCACCGGAAATGTAATCCACGTGTTGGCCGGATACTTGCGCAGCAGGTTGCCTGCATTGACTTCAGCACGACAGGGATAACCACAATCCAGTCCAATTTTGACCTCCTTGTTGGGTTTGCGCTTCATTTTCAGGTCGAAGGTCAGCGCGCCGGCATTTTTATGGGCTGCTATATCGATAGGCGGACCATATAATGCGAGTTCGCCTTTCATTTTGTGGCGCGACCATACGGCATGGATTGCGTCATTCTCACCCTGATAGTGCGTGGGCGACACCTCAATCTTGTTACCCGCCGATTTTCCGGTCAGGTTTGTCACCGGAACACCCCACTTGTTGGGGTCGCCCAGCGAAAAGCCGCGGGGGCCAATAATATTGCCGCCGAAGAAATAGAAGAAATTCGGATTAAGCTGTACGGGCACCTGACGCGCCTGGTTTTCGACTTGACTGGGGGCATCCGTGTCGGCGGCCTGCACCGTCAACGTACCGAGACTAAACACCAGTGCGAGCCCGCAGGCCATCAACCGCATCTTCCCCGCGCTAGGACTGGGACATAACATATAAGGTTCTCCACAAAACAAAGTAGCCACCAGACACAGGTAAAATACCCGCAGCAGACGATGGATACCCTTTAGTTTGGTAAGTTTGGCTGGAAAATCAAATGCCGGATGCCGACAAAATGGAAGATCCTTCCCACCCTGTCACTGGCTGTTGTATGCGGGTGGCTGCAGCAGCCCGATATTCCGCTATAATTCAGCAGGTTGCCGAATCACCTTGTTTGGAACGGGAGCCACCGCCCGGATCATCAAAGCGAATAATCGTGCATAATAGGCTACTGTGGGCCAGGACATCATACTGGTCCAACGCCCTGTTTAGTGTCCGCCTTTGCGATAAGGATCCACAATGACACAACCCATGCCGGAAGCACCCGCAGCGCTGGCGCCGTGGTGGCACCCCACTGAATTTGAAGAAGGCGAATGCAGGCATTACACGATCGGCACCCTCACCATAGTGGCGCAACGACACGCCGATAGATGGCTGCTCGCCTCCCGCCAACTGCAAAACGTTACTGATAATTTTCAGGTAGCGCTGGAAGTGCTTGACGACATGCCTGGCAATATCAGGCCCACCCGTTACGTATTTCGGCAAGCACCCCGGGTGCTGCGAATGACGCCCCGGTCCCTTGACCGACCGGTCGTGGTCAAGACGGATCAGCCTGTGCAGGTTCCACCGGGTGAAAGCATCACGTTTTTTATCAGCGCGCCGGTGTACGTCAATGTTGAACTTCCGGAGCAGAACATCGCATTGCAGGAAATCGCGACACTGCGGCTGTCCGACACCTGGTTCGGACCCTCCACCCAGACAGGCTCATTGTGTTACGCCGCGCGAACCCATGCCCGCAACAGTCGCGATGAAGTCCCGTTGCGGCCTCACCGGGCGGTCACGCCGGTCACAATCAATAATCAGGCAGACACATCCCTGGCAATCAGAAAATTAAGCATACCTGTGCCGTTTCTTGCGGTCTATGGTGCGGACGATGGTACGCTTTGGACCGACCCGGTGGCATTGACGCGCACTGCCGGCAACCCGCTAATCAACTTTGCCATTGGTACGGAGCCGCCCATCGGTCAACTGATTACGGCCGCACGAACCCCGGTGAGCAAAGGCGGTCTGATCCGCGCGTTTACCAGTATTTTTGCAGTTTCCTGACACTGGAATCATTATCGATGAATCAATTGCTGGAGTGGGCACAATCTCCCATGGTATTAAACGTGCTGCGTGCATGCCTGTTACTGGCGGTGGGCCTGATATTGGCCGGCGTTATAACCCGCTCGGTAACGAAGCTCACCGCGCGCCAGTTTACGGCGCACCAGAGCATGTTGATTATTCGAATACTGTATTGGCTGATCATGGGGCTGTTTATCGCATCGGCTCTACGGGAACTCGGATTCAGCCTGGGCGTGGTGCTGGGTGCAGCAGGCATTTTCTCCGTCGCGATCGGATTTGCTTCCCAGACATCGGCGTCCAACCTGATCAGCGGCCTGTTTCTGGTCAGCGAAAAGCCGTTCCAGCTGGGCGATGTCATCAAAGTAGGTGAAACTACAGGCGAGGTTCTGTCAATTGACCTGCTGTCAGTAAAGCTGCGCACATTCGACAACCTGTTTGTCAGAATTCCCAACGAGAGCCTGATAAAAAGCCAGGTCACCAACATGACACGCTTCCCGATCCGGCGCTTCGATCTGGTGGTGCGTGTTGCTTACAAAGAAAATATCAGCAAAGTCCGGGAAGTTCTCAGACAGGTAGCCGAGAACAACCCGCTCTGCATGGACGATCCGGAGCCGGTTTTCATCTTCAGCGGTTTTGGCGATTCCTCCCTTAACATTCAATTTTCAGTCTGGGCGAAACGGGAGAGTTTCAGAGACCTGCGCAATACGATGCAGGAAGACATCAAGACCGCTTTTGACGCCGCTGGTATCGAAATCCCATTTCCGCATTGTTCACTATATGCAGGCAGCGAAACTGCGCCGTTCCCCATCCGGATTGTGACCGACACCGATGCGAGACCGACTGCGGATTCCTGAAAAGATGGCGCGATACATGCATGACTTCCGGCAGACCGATAAATATGCATCTCTCTGCATGTGGAGGCACTATGAATATTCGCAAACCATTGATTCGCCGTGCATTGCTGGCCCTGATCGCCGGGTCGATCACCAGTATCGCGCCTATACACGCTCAGCAACAGACAGACGTCCCGCCACCCCAGCTTGAGCAAGGCGATCCGACCACCGATCGGGTGCACGACCTGGATTTGAACGCACCCACCAATAACACGACGCAAACCGGCGACCAGTCCCGGGCGCCACAGCCGGATCAGGTTGGAGAAGATCAGGCCGTGTCCGAGGCAGCCGTCGACCTGAATGTTGACCCCATGATGGGCAACAGGCCGGAAGAACGTCCAGGCGGCCCGAATACATTGCGGTTTGGCGGCGATAATACGGAGCGGTCGGTTGGCGCGGTTGTCACCGAATCTGATGTCGACACGGACAGTAGTGGTACAGCTGATACGGGTACGCCGGCGCCAGCCAACCCTGCGGCGGCTGCGCAGGACGGGCGTACTACTGACGCCGCCGTCGATGATACTATTGCCGAAACCAGCGACGACCCCACGTCTGATGAACCTGCCACAGCGGCAATTCCGAGACGCATCGAGGGGGTGTACCCGCTGCCCATCGCAGACCTGACCGATCGGCATGTGGTCAATGCCGCCGGGCAAATGTTGGGCGAAGTGGAGGTTGCCGTCGTAAACGAAGCCAGCGGGGAAGCCGGGCTGGTTGTGTCTGTGGGCAATCTGACCGGCATCGCCGCCGCGCAAGTGCTTGCGCCCGCGGACCAGTTGCATCTATCGGGTGACATACTCATCTGGAACACTCCGCACGACGCTGACCAGATTGCCGAAATTCAGGCGTATGAGGCTGTTGATCACCGGGAGATAGTCGGCTCGTATGACTCGCTGGATGATGCCAGCCGGGCGCTGTCCGAGCCGACCCGCTAAACGGAACACGCATTGGGCGAGGCTGTCTCGGGATATGACAGCCTCTCGTACTTTTCCGCCGACTCGGGAGCCAACGGCTGCCTCTGCGCCAGGACTATCGGCCACGCATCGCCCGCTCCAGGCCGCTGGGTCCTGACGGCGCCATATCCTGCCATACAAACATAAGTCCGCGTGTATACCCCTCTGCCTTCACTGCCGTATGCCGCAGGCCCTCCATCTTGTAGTTGGTTAACTGTAGACCTTTATATTTCCGTCTGACCAGCTGCTTCTGAAACCGGATTATCGGGTCGCGAAACGGCTTGTACTCATCCGTTCCATAGGATAAAAACAGCGTCGCTTCCAGTTTTTTACTGGCTTTGTCATGTTCCGCATCGACGGCGAACAGGTAGCCACTGTCCCACTCCACCGCCGGACTGATGGCTATATAGCGTCCAAATAGTTCTGGCTGCCGATACATGGTATACAGCGTAAAAAGCCCGCCCAACGAAACGCCACCCAACGCCCGGGCATTGCTGTCGACCCGAAACTCTTTTTCTATTGTCGGTATAACCCTTTTTCCCAGAAATTGCAGATAGCCGTCCGCACCCCCCGCGGGTGGCGCCCCCTCCTCCAGCAACGGCGTTGGTGTAAAGTCCCGCAGGCGCCCCGAGTCGTAGGTAGTACCCTCAGGGTAGGACATGCCCACCATAATCAATTCCGGAATGACGTTGTCGTAGCGTAAATTACCGTAAATCCCTGTCAACAGCGGCAAATCCCAATGGGCATCAAGGAAGTACAGGATGGGGTATTTTTTGTCGGGTGAACTGGCGTAGCTGTCGGGCAAAATCACGATCGCTTCGTGCAGGTGTCCGGTTTCCTTCGAATCAAATGACAGATAACGGGTATTGTCGATCGTAAAATGGCGGTTTTCGGACGCCTGCGCAAGCGGCAACACTGTCAGGGTCAGGCATAGCAGGCTACTAATCAAAGGTTGGTGCATTTTGACACCCTAAATGTGGGTATTGTGGTTATAAAAAAATCAATACAATAGCGATACTGCCTATCGTTTGCTACTGTTGGTGTGGATGCAAGCGGTCCGCATCAGGATTTCCGGCGTGTGTTCTGGAGACCTCTTCGATGCCGGACAGACTTGCAGCCGGGCCAGGTCGCCCGCCCGGGATTTTTGTGGTCGAATCCCCTCCCGTGCCTGTGTACACTGCCACTATCCTCCAGCAGATAATGCTGGTTCATTGCAGAACGGCGCTTTTGCACTTCGATCAACCGTGATTTGACAAGATGGTTACTATGAGCACAACTACCGATAGGGATCTGGCAGGCAGAACAGGCAAGCTGTCTTTTGTTGAGAAAGTCGGCTATGGCCTCGGCGATGCCGCATCCAACATCTATTTTCAGACCTTCATTCTGTTCCTGATGTTCTTTTATACCGATGTTTTCGGTATTCCGGCTTCCGCCGTCGGCACCATGTTTCTGTTATCCCGCATCTTCGATGCGATCAATGACCCCTTGGTCGGTGCCATTGCTGATCGCATGAATACCCGTTGGGGCAAATTCCGGCCGTTCGTATTCTTCTTCGCCGTACCGCTGGCCGTGCTCGGTGTTATTGCGTTTACCACGCCAGACTTCGAAGTGTCGGGCAAACTGGTCTATGCCTATATCACTTACAACCTGCTGATGGTTGCCTATACGCTGGTAAACGTGCCCTATGCATCCCTGATGGGCGTCATTACCCCCAACTCGATGGAACGGGTCGGACTATCTTCCTACCGTTTTGTCGGTGCCTTTTTCGGTGGTCTGATCGTGCAGGGTTCCACACTGTTTCTGGTGGATTATTTTGGCAAGGGCAATGATCAGGCCGGCTGGCAGGCCGCCATGGCAGTATTGGGCGGCATAGCCGTTGTGTTTCTGCTGATTACCTTTCTTACAACGCGCGAGCGCGTGCTTCCACCGCCAGGACAGAAAGCGGAGGTTCGCCGTGATCTGACTGACCTCCTGCATAACCCCGCCTGGCTTATGATAGCCGGAGCGACGGTATTCCAGTTGATTTTCATCGTCATGCGCAGTTCGTCCGTGGCCTACTATTTCCGTTATTACGTACAGGACCAGCAACTGCATCTGTTTGGCAACAGCTACGATCTGACAACCACCATGCTGGTATCTTCGTTTATGGGTATCGGTACGGCTTTCAATATTCTGGGCGTTTTACTGACGCGCTTCATTGCCAAAACCTTTGACAAAAAGAAGACCTATATCACCTGCATGCTGGTCAGTGCCTCCGCGTCGATACTGTTTTTTGTACTGCCACCGGAAAGCATCATTTTGATGTTCGCCGCCCAGATCCTCATCAGCTTTGTGTGGGGACCGGTTTCGGTATTGCAATGGGCCATGTACACCGATGCCGCGGACTACGGTGAATGGAAAAATGGACGCAGGGCAACGGGACTGTTAATGGCCGCCTCACTGTTCGCACTGAAGCTGGGCCTGGCAATTGGTGGTGCCATGACCGGCTGGATGCTCGGCTGGTATGGCTTTGAACCCAATCAGCCACAAACTGAGGAAGCGCTCACCGGGATTGTTTTGCTGATCAGTGTCATTCCTGCCGCTGCCGGGTTTATCTGCGCATCACTGATGATATTCTACCCGCTCAACAATGCCACCATGAATCGCATTGAATCGGATCTGGTGGCTCGGCGGGCCAGCGGCGACCAGACCTTGCCTGAGGGCGAACCGATAGTGAAATAGCGACTCACCGTCGACCTATGGCCCGGTGTGCACCACCGGGCCTCGCGATGGCCGCGGTTTGCCCAGGCAGCAGACCCTGACACGCGCATTTTTTCCTGATATGAACCGGTACATCCCCGCGAGAATTGCCATGCCCCGATTTTCTCCGCTTGATGCGATAGAACGCGCCGGTAACCGTTTGCCGAACCCGGTATTTCTCTTCATCTACCTGTGCGGTTTTGTGTTGATCCTGTCCGCCATTGCCGGCTGGTTGGCGCTATCGGCCAATCATCCGGTCACCGGAGAATCGGTCCATGCGGTCAACCTGCTCAGTGCACACGGGCTGCATTTGATACTCAACAATACCGTATCCAATTTTGTGCAGTTCGCGCCAGTCGGGACAGTGCTGGTTGCTGTACTGGGCATCGGTATTGCCGAGCACTCAGGGCTGCTGAGTACGATACTGCGCGCCACTGTGCTGCGGGCGCCGCGCAGTTTACTTAGCCTGTGTGTGGTCCTGGCAGGCGTGCTTTCCAGCCTGGCGGCGGACACAGGCTATGTGGTATTGATTCCGTTGGCCGCCATGATTTTCGCCGCCGCCAATCGCCATCCGATCATTGGCATTGCGGCGGCGTTTGCGGGCGTATCGGGCGGCTATAGTGCCAACCTGCTGATCGGCCCGCTCGACGCGCTACTGGCCGGAATCTCTACTGAAGCGGCCCAGTTTGTGATGCCCGGGTACGCAGTGAATGCCGCGGGAAACTACTATTTTATTTTTGCATCGACGTTTGTTGTCGCCCTGACCGGCGCCTGGATTACCGAAAGAATCATTGCACCACGGTTTGAACCAGTCACAAATAATGACAGCACTGATAATTCAACGCCTCTGCAACTGGAAGCGGACGAAAAACGGGGGCTTTATGCGGTGGGTCTCTACAGTTTAACTTTTATCGCCCTGTTACTTTGGACTTTGGTGCCCGACGAGGGCATTCTGCGGGACCCGGCAAGCGGCACAATCCTGCGCTCACCATTTATTTCCGGAATAGTCACGATAATCGCTGTTTATGCGGGTATTGCCGGCTGGATTTACGGCAAGGTGAGTGGCAGTTTTGCAGACAAACAACACGTTGTCGAAGCCATGGAAAAAACCATGGGTACCATGGCCGGCTACCTGGTGCTCATGTTTTTTGCGGCGCAGTTCGTCAGCTACTTCGGCTGGAGCCAGCTGGGCAGTATTCTGGCTATTACCGGCGCACAATCTTTGGGCGAGTTACACTTGCCGCCCGTGTTTGTGCTCCTGGTTTTTGTCTTCCTTTCTGCGTTTATCAATCTGTTTATCGGCAGCGCCTCTGCCAAGTGGGCACTACTCGCGCCGATTTTTGTACCCATGCTGCTGTTGGCCGGCATTACACCCGAAGCAACGCAGATGGCTTATCGCATTGGCGACAGCACAACCAATATTATTACCCCCCTGATGCCCTATTTCGGGGTAGTTATAGCTTACGCTCAACGTTACCGGAAAGGCATTGGCGTCGGCACCCTTATCGCAATGATGCTGCCCTATTCTATTGCGTTTATGCTGGTCTGGTCCGCACTGCTGGCAATATGGCTGGGATTGGACTTGCCGCTGGGGCCCGGCGCCCGGGCCTTGATGCCGACCTGATGCGGGGCTGCTGGCTTAAAGGAGTATAAGGGTACCCAGCCCCAGAAACGCGACGAACCCGACCACATCGGTAATCGTCATCAGCAGCACGGAACCGGACAGGGCCGGGTCTATCTCAAACTTGTCCAGGATTACCGGTATGATGACACCAATCAGCGTCGCGACGGCCATGTTTACCACAATTGCCGCAGCAATAACCAGACTCAGCAAAAGACTGCCGAACCAATAATAGGCGATGCAGGCAATGATCAGCGCAAACAGCGAACCGTTCAGCAGACCAACACGCAGCTCCTTGTTCAGGAGAGCCCAGAGGTTCGCCCGGGAGATCTGCCCAAGCGCCAACCCTCGCACTATAAGAGTCAGCGCCTGACTGCCGGCGATCCCGCCCATCGAGGCGACCACCGGCATTAAAACGGCGAGTGCGACGACCTGCTGAATGGTCACTTCAAACAGGCCAACGAACCAGGAAACAGAAAATGCGGTAAAGAGATTCAGGCACAGCCATACCGCCCGTGACCGTGCGCTGCGCCTGACGGGGGCGAACAGATCGGCATCCTCGTCCAAACCAGCGCTGGACATCAGCCGGATTTCAGCCTGTTCGCGCAGAACTTCCATCGCCGTTCCAACATCGAGACGTCCCAGCAAAACACCCTCATGATTAATCACGGGCAGGGCGACATACCCGGATCGTTCGACTTCCTCCGCCGCGTCATGCATATCACGATCTGCAAACAGTACCGGATAATCTTCTTCCTTAAGTTCGGCGACCGGCTGGTGACTATGTCCCGCGAGCAGTTTCGTTACTTTGGCGCACCCCGCCCACCGGCCGGTGCGGTCTACCAGATAGAGAACTTCCGTATAATCCGGCGTCTCACGTCGCAATACACGCAACGCTTCTGTCACGCGCGTGTTCTGGGAAATAACGAGAATGTCATGGTTAAGCCAGCGGCCGACTGCGTCTTCAGAATACTGCTGGGCCTCTTCGTAAAATTTACGCTGCTTGGCGTCCATACGGCCGAGCGCCATATCCACGACCGACAACGGAACGGTTTCAGCAAGTTCTATCAGGTCTTCGGCGTCCAGCTCGTCAAACAGGACCGGCAGCTCTTCCTTCGGCAGGTTGTCGAGTAATGTCAGCCTCGCTTCACCACGCATGGCAACCAGAACGTCGATCTTCTCCTCGGCCGGAATCTGCTGCCAGACCTGAAGGCGGCGCTCGAGTGGCAGGGCTTCGAGCGCAAGCGCCATCTCTTCAGGTTCCAGACTCTGAAAGAATTCTGCCAGCCCCCGGGACGCCTGCTCAGGGTCCTGCTCGATCAATCGAAACATCCGGACGACGGTTTCGTTTGGCGGCTGGTCAGATTGCGCAGATTGCATAAACGTCCTCAATTATTTTTTTAACGGCCGGGGGCTGTCTTGCGACATTGCCCATCTGGAGCGGAGCAATGTCAACAGACCGGAAAATGCTACCTGTGCGTCGATGACCGGTGCATGAACAGATCTCGGAAGTGAGAGAATTAATTATGGGTCAATTCCGGCGAGGTCGACGTTTTAATGTAACCCGACCCAACGACGATGCCGGGTCGCAGCGTCGCGTCGAATGCTGGCTTACGGGGGATGTGAGTGCCCCGATGGTTGCGCCGCGTCACCGCGATGGTGGGGGACCGCGCCGGTATCGTGATGATGACCACTGTGATGCCAGGCA
The DNA here is from genome assembly GCA_964434105.1 of uncultured Cellvibrionaceae bacterium. Lineage (GTDB taxonomy): Bacteria > Pseudomonadota > Gammaproteobacteria > Pseudomonadales > Cellvibrionaceae > CAYNST01. The sequence goes on from CAYSTJ010000051.1 coordinate 14,208, forward strand.
CCGTAGAGTGTCCAGACCCCGAACAGAATGTACAAAAGCCCCAGTACACTGCGCAACGACCTGGTGGCCAGCCAGCCGCGCAGCCTGCCGGCGAGCATACCGCCTGCAGCCACCGCCGGTAGCGTTCCAAGACCAAAAGCCAACATTACACCTGCGCCCCCCGCAGGTGTGCCCTGGGCCGCCGCATAAGCCAGTGCCGAATAAACCAGCCCACACGGTAGCCAGCCCCAGATGCTTCCCAGTATCAACGTCGTCCCGAAACCGCCCCCGGGGGGCAGCCGACCTGACAGCGGTTTGATGATACGCCACAGCAGACTGCCCAGGTTTTCCAGATAGCGCAGTCCACGCCACCAGTCTGCCATGTAAAGGCCCATACCTATCAGCAGCAACGCAGCGACAGTCCGGGCGACTGGCCAGTCGGATTGTGGTGCGAAATGCACCAACGACGCAAATACATATCCCATTAGCGTGTAGCTGCCGATGCGACCGATATTATACGCGAGAATCTGCAGGTTCGGATGCCCCGCCTGCTGCGCCTGTGACCGGATGGCCAGTGCCGCCATGATGCCGCCGCACATGCCGATGCAGTGCGCCGCCCCCATCAGGCCCAGTAGAAACGCCGGAGCGAGGTCAGTCAACCAGCTTGTCATTGACTACCACTTTGTCCATCAAGCGGATCCTGCGGGGCAGACTTTATGGTGCGCGCAATTTCATCGGGATTTTCACCACTCTGGCGTACATCGCTTAATGTTTTCCGCGACTCTTCTTCGAACAGAATACGCCGGCCCTCCATTTCCAGGTCGTCATACTGACCCGATCGGACTGCCCAAAGGAAAAACCGGATGGCGATTGCCACGAAGACCAGTGCGATTGGAACGAGTAAAAAGAGAATGTCCATGCGGTGCAGAAACTCGGTTAAAAACGCTGAATGCGCCAAGCATTCAGCACGACGATCATTGAGCTGGCAGACATGCCCAGCGCAGCCAGCCAGGGCGGAATCCAGCCCGCCACGGCAAAAGGCAGAGCGACGGTATTGTAGGCTATTGCCCAGGAAAGGTTCTGAACAATAACGCGACGAACCCGCACCGCCATAGTCCTTAAAAATGGTATCTGCAGCAAATCTTCATTCAGCAATACCGCATCTGCCCGTGTCTGTGCAAGTTGTGTTGCGGACCCCATGGCAATTGATACGTCAGCCGCAGCCAGCACTGGCACATCATTCACACCGTCACCCACCATCAACACGATATCGCCGTGCGCCTGCAAAGCCCGCACCCGCTCAACCTTGTCTGCGGGCAACAGTTCCCCGGACCATTGGGCGATCCCGAGCGCCGTCGCCACATCGCTTACGTTGCCGCGCCTGTCGCCGCTCAGCAATGTAACGTCAAGCCCCTGACGATGCAGTTGTCGAATACTTTCCGGCGCTGAATCTCGCAAACTGTCATCCAGGCGAATCCACCCGACCGGTCGTCGATCCTCGCTCATCAGCAACCACAAGCCGGGCCCCGGCCAGGGTAGCGTCGCCCCGGTTGCGAACGCGGGTGTCCCCAACCGGAACAGGCGCCCGTCGATGTAGCCGGATACACCTTCACCCACTTCCACTTGCTGCCCGCTAACCCACTGTTCAGGCTGTTGATGCTGGAATGCCCGGGCTATAGGGTGCGCGCTACCCTGCTCCAGGGCGGCCGCAATATCCAGAATTGATGTAGAAGATCGATCATCCAGCGGGATGACCTGAGCAACCTGTAATGCGCCCCGGGTTAACGTACCGGTTTTGTCGAAGACCACATGAGTGGATCGCGCCAGTGTTTCCAGCACCGACTCACCGGTGAGCAACCAGCCACATTGTCGCAACCTGTGCGTCGCTGCGGCGACCGCCGTGGGCGTTGCCAGGCTCAGCGCACAGGGACAGGTGACCACCAGCACCGACAGGGTAACCCAGAGCGCTCTGTCTGCATCATAAGACCACCAGAAAAGGAACACGGCCGCTGCGATGGTCAGGATAGTCGGGCTAAAACGCCGCGCAATGCGATCGGCCACTGCCACCTGGCTGGGGCGACTCAGCTCCGCCTGCTCCATCAACTGTTCGATGGCGGCCACCTGGGTGCCACTTCCGACCGCGGTGGCCCGCACTCGCAGTGGCGATCCACCATTTAAGCTGCCCGCCACCACAGCGTCACCCGGTTGCTTTGGAACGGGCATTGATTCGCCGGTAATCAGAGCCTCAATGCTTTCACTTCGACCCTCCGTGATCACACCATCACAGGGGAAAACGGACCCCGCCGCCACCTGTACCCGGTCGCCAACCTGTAAATCCCGCGCGGGAACGACGGTGATTGCCCCATCTGTTTCGATACGCTCAGCCGTAACCGGCAGCAGTTGCGCACGCCCGGCGGCCGCCAGCCAGTTTTTATAGCGAATAACCTTTTCCACATAGCGACCCAACAACAGGAAAAAGGTAAACATGGCAACTGAATCAAAATACACCTCGCCTGACTGTGACACGGTGGCGTAAACGCTGGCACTAAAGGCCAGGGTAAGTGCCACCGACACCGGCGTATCCATAATGATATGGCCGAGGCGCAGAGCGCGCCAGGCGGCCAGGTAAAACGGCTGTGCACTGTATAACAGGACCGGCGCCGTCAGCAGCATGCAAACCCAGCGCAGAAGGTGCTGAAACTGCGGCTCCATGCCTTGCATATCACCGGCATGCAGCCCGATGGACACCATGCCGGCCTGCATCATACCTATGCCGGCTACGCCGAGCCGCATCAGGTCCTGGCGTCGTTCACGCTGCCAGTTATCGCGGCGTACCTGGGCCACCAGTGGCTGTGGTGCAAAGCCGATGGTGGCTAAACGTTTAAAAATATCGCTCAGCCGTATCACGTCCGGTTGGAACGCAATTACCGCCTGCTGACTGCCGGTGTTGACACTGACCTGAGCGATCCCGGGCGTATCGTGCAGATATTTTTCGATTAACCAGACACAGGCCGCACAGGTTACGCCACCAATATAAAGGCGCGCCGAGTGCGTCCGGGAGTCTACCGTCCGCACGAAGTCCCGTTGCAGATCGGCGCGATCGTAGAGCAGAAAATCGTTGACGGATGTTTCGGGCGTGACGCTGTCTGTTTCCCGAAAGCGGTAGAAGTCGGCCAGGCCGGTGTCGACTATTGCGTGAGCCACTGCCTGGCAACCGACACAACAAAAATTCCGCGACACATCATTCAGCACACTTCGATAGACAGGGCTGGCGGGCAGACCGCAGTGATAACAGGGACAGGGTTGAGTCACAATCGGTTCCGGAACACTACCGTGAAGCAGCGGATAGCAACGCATCAAACCGCATGGTACTGGTGGTGGCAAAATCAATTTCGCCACTGATACGCCAGAGGCCGCGTTGCGAACGGTCCAGCCCGGTTAAAATAAGATAATGACGACCGGTATAGGCCGACATTGGTAAATCGAGACGAAAGTGCCGGTCATCGACTTTTTGCAGAAGCAGGGTTCTGTCCTGCGCAGCAACGGCAGGATGGGATATCAGCAATTGCATCGCAGCGACATCGACTGGCCTGTCAAACGCAACCACCAGATGCCCGGCAGCAGTATCAAATGTAATTTCGCCGGCAATGCCCAGTTTGCGCGCCTGGGTTTCCTTTTCGAACCGGTTGTTGATCAGCCTGCCCTGTTCATAATAATCGTCGTATACCCGATCATCAGACCCGGATATGGCAAGGGTCAGCAGCCCCATACCCACCACGATCGACGTCAGCAGCGGTGCCATCACCAGCCAGAACCATGGATTCCGCCATGCCGGCTTTCCGTCTACAGCGTTCAGCGTCATTGACTCGGCCCTATAAAAATTGATGGCTGCGTGGCCTTTATCGTCGGTTCATCCACAGCAACGACCTCAAAATCGATGTCCGCCTTTTCGACGTCGAAATCATCCCGCGGCACGCTGACCCGCACGGGCAGTGTAAAAACTTCACCGGCGTCCACCGTTATCTCCCGCATCGTCTGGAGGTCATAACCAAAGTCACCGGACACACTCACACGGTAGTCGTGAGATACAATGTCCATATTGTTGATTTTCAACGTATACACGTTCTGAAGCTCGTCGCCACTGAGCCGATAGAGCCGCACACCCCGATCGCGAATCACATCAACACCCAGCGGATTACGACTGTATATGGTGTAGGAAAACACCCCGATCATCACCAGTACCACCGCAATATAGCCAAACAGGCGCGGCCGCAAAAAACGGACCTGCCCGGTTTTCAATGCTTTTTCCGAGGTAAAGCGAATCAATCCCCGGGGATATTCCATCTTGTCCATCACCATATTGCAGGCGTCCACACATAGACCGCAGTTAATGCACTCCAGTTGCATTCCGTTGCGGATATCGATGTCAGTGGGACATACCTGTACACACCAGGAACAGTCAATGCAATCTCCCAGCCCCTTCGCGCGGTAATCTTCACCGGGTTTACGCGGCCCGCGCGTTTCGCCACGACCCGCGTCATAGTTGACCGCCAACGTGTCGTGATCGTACATCACGGATTGAAATCGGGCGTAGGGACACATGTATTTGCATACCTGCTCACGCATCCAGCCGGCATTCAAGTAAGTCATGCCGCTGAAGAAAAGCGTCCAGAATACGGCCGACGCAGAGGCGTCCAGCTGCAGCATGCCGGATTCTGTACGATAGGGAATCAAGCCGGCGATCAGCTCCCGAATCGGCACGAAATAGCCGATAAACGTCAACCCGGTAATCAGCGAGACCAATATCCAAAGGGTATGTTTACTGCCTTTGCGCGCTATTTTTTCCCGGGTCCAGGGCTGTGTGTCCAGCTTGATCCGCTTGTTGCGGTCTCCTTCGCAGACGTGCTCGATGGCTATAAAAATGAGGGTCCAGACAGTTTGCGGGCAGGTAAATCCACACCACACCCGCCCCAACATAACGGTGACCGTAAACAGGAGAAATGCAGAGATAATCAGCGCCCAGGCCAGCAGCATAAAGTCCTGCGGCCAGAACGTGATCCAGAATATGTGAAATTGCCGCGCCGGCAAGTCAAACAGTACGGCAGGTCTGCCGTCGACCTGCAACCAGGGCAACAGCAGAAAACCAAGCATTAATGGTATTCCGGTGTATCGTCGCAAACGCTGATAAAAGCCGGTAATTCGACGGGTGTAAACCTTTGGGTCGGCCGCGTACAAATCTACATAGCGGATTTCGGGTTTATCCCTGGGGGGTGTCTCCGGTTTGACAGGCTTGGGCACATCTTTCTCCTGACATGATATGTCATCAACGCGCTACATATCGACTTCACTACGGTGAACTATTCATAATCATAAGATAAACTGAACACATACGCTGCCAGCAGGTGAATTTTCTCCGGCTGCAACTGATCCTGCTGCGCAGGCATGACATTGGCCCGGCCGTTTCGGATACCGTAAGCGATCGCTTCGCGACTGCCTTCGTAGAGCCAAATGTCGTCGGTCAGGTTGGGAGCGCCGATCAGTTGATTTCCTGCGCCGTCAGCACCGTGGCATGCCGCGCAATTCTGACTGAACAGCGGTTCGGCTTTTTCCGCGCTGACCGGATCGTGTGGCTGCCCGGACAGTTTGAGTACATACTCCGTTAACGCCTGTACATTGGGTTCACCCACAATTGCCCCCCAGCCTGGCATGCTGCCGTTGCGTCCCAGGGTAATCGACTCCTTGATTTTTTCCGGCGAACCACCGAATAGCCAGTCATTGTCGGTCAGATCGGGAAAGCTGTAGTTCCCGCCGCCATCGGCACCATGACAAACCGCGCAGTTATTGGCAAACAGACGCACCCCCATTTTCATGGCAGCACCGTCGTAAACGAGTTCCTCTATCGGCGTATCAAGATACTGGGCGAACATCTCTGCATGGTCTTCGCGCGCGCGCTCCTGATCCTGAGCCAGCTCACGTGTTGAAGTCCACCCCCAAATCCCCTTAAACGAACCCAGTCCGGGATAGAGGACAAGATACACAGCACCAAACACCAACGTCATGACGAACAGATTGAACCACCAGCGCGGCAACGGGTTATCGTATTCTTCTATACCATCGTATACATGCCCGGTCGTTCTGTTTTCCGGGTCTTCGTCATCCCGCAAAGCGACTTTCCGGTTTGCCATCAGCACCCATACGATCAGCGCCAGACAGATGAAGGTCAAACCAATAATCCAGATATTCCAGAATATACTCATATCTTCTCACTCATGGTAACGCACACGCCGCGCCTGCTGCCGGCGCCCCTGCTGTCAGGTATTATCGCGACCGTCGTTGTCCGGGTCCGTCGTCTGCCTTTTATGCTGGTCTTCATCTGCAAACGGCAGCTGGGCATCTGCCTCAAAACGTTTGCGACGTTTGGGCGAAAACGCCCACCAACAAATACCGACAAAGGCGATAAATACGAAAATGGTAGAAATGCCACGCCAGTCGTTGATGTCCATCAGGTCACCTCTTATAGGTCAACAGGGTACCGAGCTGCTGCAGATAAGCCACTATGGCATCCATTTCCGAGCTACCGGTTACTGCCTCTTCGGCGCCGTCAATGTCTTCATCGGTATAGGGCACGCCAACCCGTCGCAACGCTCGCATCTTGGCACCGGTCTGTCGGCCATCCAGTACATTGTCCATCAACCAGGGGAATGACGGCATATTGGACTCCGGCACCACGAGGCGCGGGTTATATAGATGCGCGATATGCCATTCGTCACTGTACCGTTGCCCCACTCTTGCCAGGTCGGGACCGGTACGTTTGGATCCCCACAAAAACGGATGCTCATGAACGCTTTCACCCGCAACCGAATAATGTCCATAGCGCTCCACCTCTGCACGCAAAGGGCGAACCATCTGTGTATGGCAGACGTGGCATCCCTCCCGAATATAAATATCACGTCCTTCGAGCTGTAAAGCGGTCAGCGGCACGAGTCCTTCTATGGGCTGCGTTGTTTCGTCCAGGAAGAACTGGGGAACGATCTGTACCAGACCACCAAAGCTGATTGCCACAATGACCAGAATGATCATCAGCCACAGATTTTTCTCTACAACGTCATGATGTTTCATTCCCGACTCCCTATGCCACCCGTTGATCAGCAGACCGATTCGAAGCGGGTTGCGCTTCGGTACCGAACGTACGGCGAGCGTTGTAGGCCATCAGCAGCATTCCGGCCAGAAAGAGAACGCCCCCCAAAAACCTGACCAGATGTCCCGGATAGCTCGCCTCGACTGACTCGACAAAACTGTATGTCAGGGTGCCATCCTCGTTGAATGCGCGCCACATCAGCCCTTGAATAATGCCGTTTACCCACATCGACGCGATGTAAAGCACGACGCCGGCGGTTGCCAGCCAGAAATGAATATTGATAAGTCGCACACTCCACATGGCGCGCTGACCGGTGAGCGCCGGTATCAGATGGTAAACCGCGCCAATCGATATCATCGCCACCCAGCCCAGAGCTCCGGCGTGAACGTGGCCGATAGTCCAATCAGTGTTATGCGACAGCGCGTTGACTGTCTTGATCGACATCATCGGACCTTCAAAGGTCGACATGCCATAAAAGGCCAGGGACACGACCAGAAAACGCAGGGTTGGATCAGTACGCAACTTGTCCCATGCGCCGGACAGCGTTAACAGCCCGTTAATCATGCCACCCCAGGACGGCGCCAACAGAATCACCGACATCACCATACCCAGGCTCTGCGCCCAATCGGGCAATGCCGAATAATGCAGATGGTGTGGACCGGCCCAGACATATACCGCGATCAGCGCCCAGAAGTGTACGATCGACAGCTGGTAGGAATAAACAGGACGATTGGCCTGTTTGGGAACGAAATAGTACATCATGCCGAGAAATCCGGCTGTCAGGAAGAACCCCACGGCGTTGTGACCGTACCACCACTGCACCATGGCATCCGCTGCGCCACTATAGGCGGAATAGGATTTGAAAAGTGATACCGGAACCGCCGCGCTATTGACGATGTGCAGCATAGCGACGGTAATAATGAACGCGCCGAAGAACCAGTTGGCCACATAGATATGGGAGGTTCGCCGCACTGCGATGGTGCCGAAAAACACGATGGCATAGGCCACCCAGACCAGCGTAATCAGTATGTCGATAGGCCACTCCAGCTCCGCGTACTCCTTGGCGGAAGTAAGCCCGAGTGGCAGGGTAATCACAGCCGCCACGATCACGGCCTGCCATCCCCAGAATGTAAACGGTATCAGCCAGCCGCCAAACAGACGCGCCTGGGAGGTCCGCTGTACCACGTAGTAGGACGATGCGAACAGGGCGGATCCGCCAAACGCAAATATAACGGCATTGGTGTGTAAAGGGCGCAATCGACCAAAATGCGTGTAGGGCTGAAACAGATCATTCAGGCCAGGCCAGTAGAGTTGTGCTGCCAGCAATACGCCGACTGCCATACCCACTATGCCCCACACAATAGTCATGATGGTAAACTGGCGCACCACCTTGTAGTTGTAAACCGGCGCGAGGGTATCAGCCAGGTGACTACTCATATTTACATCCCATTTTATACAGACGCAATTGTGTAAGTCGCAGGTTACTACGCGCCGGCGACAGATACAGCCGAGAAATCTCGACGGGGAATTTTAGATGGACTCATCACCGGCAATTTGATACGTATCAATCACCGGTGTTCCAAATTTCTTAAAACCGGCACAAGTTTGCTGATGCGCAACCAGGCCGGTTCCGGAACGGGGGGTTTATGTGAAAAAGGATCAAACCAACATCAGGATAGTCCAACTCAGGTCGCTTTACTAGTCCGACCCGGATCGCCTCGACGATCTGGATATCGGCAGCGTCAGTGTCAATAAAGGTTTATTCGCAAACCGAGTTTCAGTCCGCGGGTTTCTTCATCGGTATAGGTAAAATCGCCGGTGAAGGCCAGCTCGCCATGGGTGAACCAATAACTGAAGCCTGCACCAAGGAAAGAGCCATCCATGTGTGCGAACTCGTCCTCATCGATATTGCGAAAACCAAAATAGCCTCGAAGCTCGACATCGTTCTGCACCATACTGCGGACACCGGCACTCAGTTCAAGTCCGCGCTCCTTCTGTCCGCCATCCTTGAAGGTAGCAACTGCGACGGTACTGTAGATATCCGAATTCGATGTAATGCTACCGCGAATGCCGGCTCCCACTGTGCTATAGGTCGTCCGGCAACCGTCTGAATCCACGCTCGATCTTTCTCCATGCACATAAAAGACGTTATTGAGCGGCAGACTGCCGTTTAAATACCAGCCGTTTTTGTCATCGCAATCACCGAGCAAACCACCTTCGTCCTTCAGACTTTCGCTGGCATAACCGGCGCCAACGTATGTGTAATATGGCCGCACCGCTTGCGCGTTGGCCGAAACAAAACAAGCGAGCATGGCAAGAACAGGATAAAGAGCTTTCATGACAGTCCTCGAAAATTTGGCAGGCGGGATAGATTAACGTATTTTACGGATTGAAGTAAGCAAGGTGATGCTATGCAACCAACCAGGTCCGATACTTCGGGCCGGACCTGGGGCGGCTTTTTTTCATTAACACCGATAAAAACGCCCTCCGTGACATTCGGGCAGATTACCGCCGACCAGCCGTCCACACAGCCCAGACCAGAAAAAACAGCAGAACTGCCACCCTGCCAATAGCAGTCTGCGCGTCGCCGATCAGAGCGTTCGACCTTTCTGCGCGGCTATTCGCATACGCAGCGCATTCAGCTTGATAAATCCTTCGGCATCTTTTTGATTGTAGGCACCGGCATCGTCTTCGAAGGTTGCGATTTTTTCATCAAAAAGGCTATTACTGGAACGTCGACCAACCGCCGTCACCGCACCTTTATATAATTTAACCCGAACATCACCATTGACATATGCCTGGGATTCGTCAATCGCTTTTTGCAACATCAGTCGCTCGGGGGACCACCAGTATCCGTTATAAATCATGGACGCGTAGCGGGCTATAAAGGAGTCCTTTAAATGAGCGACTTCCCGGTCCAGCGTAATCGACTCAATGGCGCGGTGGCCCTTCATCATAATGGTGCCGCCGGGTGTCTCGTAGCATCCACGTGACTTCATACCGACATAGCGGTTTTCGACAATATCCAGACGGCCTATCCCGTGTACTCCGCCGCGCTGATTCAGAAACGTGAGCACCTGCGCCGGCGTCATGGGTTCACCGTTGACGGCAACAATGTCGCCGCGTTCATAGGCAAGCTCGAGGTATTCAGGCTGGTCCGGCGCCCGTTCGGGCGAGGTAGTCCAGCGCCACATATCTTCTTCGGCTTCCGCCCAGGGGTCTTCCAGTATACCGCCCTCGTAGGATATATGTAGCAGGTTGGCGTCCATGGAGTAAGGGGATTTCTTTTTGTTTTTGTTGAAGTCCACCGGAATGCTGTGGGTATCGCAGTACGCCATCAGTTTCTCACGCGACGTCAGTTCCCATTCGCGCCAGGGCGCAATTACCTTGATGCCGGGCTTCAGTGCATAGGCACCCAACTCAAACCGTACTTGATCGTTACCTTTGCCGGTCGCGCCGTGAGAAATGGCGTCCGCCCCGGTTAGTTCGGCAATTTCGACCAGCCGCTTTGCGATGAGAGGCCGGGCAATCGACGTCCCCAACAGGTATTCGCCTTCATATATCGCGTTGGCTCGAAACATGGGGAAGACATAATCGCGCACGAATTCTTCACGCAGATCATCAATATAGATTTCCTTGACACCCAGAGCGCGCGCCTTTTCGCGGGCCGGTTCCACCTCCTCACCCTGGCCAATATCAGCCGTGAAGGTGACAACTTCGCAGGCGTAGGTATCCTGCAGCCAGCGCACTATCACCGACGTATCCAGTCCACCGGAATAGGCTAAAACGACTTTTTTGACTGACGCCATATATACTCCATCAGCTAGGAGGGCTCCTAGAATTGTGATTTTTACAGAGAAAGCATTGAGAGGGCCCGGCGGGCGCCGGCATTGTACCGCCATCGCCAACGAATTAACAGTAATCTGCAGGACGCTGTGGCACAATACTGTTTATAATTCGTACGACTGCAGGCCGGGAACCATTGACGCCAAACGACATTGTCATTTTCGATAACGGCGCACCCTTGCCGATGGAACCTGTCTCGACAGGACGGTCTAAGTAGGGCGAATTATGGAAGGCGTGGCTTCGGCATGTAATCTGCCATAAAAAACCGGCATAGTTGGTCGCCACGGCGGCCGCGTTTCAGGATATCCAGTAAAAGGTAAACCGTGCAAAAAAGACACGTGAGACCCGGAACAGCGATCCCAGCGGCGATCATGGCAAGTGTGCTCCTGTGGCTGGGTGCCGCGTTGCCGGTAATGGCAGATGCCACGACGGATCGAACCGGCTTCGGCAATACCCATTACCCGATCTGGTCAGAACTGACCTTCTTTGAACGTGACAGCCTCGGCAAACTGGCGCAGGCCCGCCAGGGCGACCCCGATGCACTGCTGGCCCTGTATCTCATCGCCTCCAACGTACGTGAACTGGCCGATTATCGCCAGGTCAAAAGCCGGATCGATGGTTTTCTGGGTGAATTCAGATCACAGGGGCTGGTCAGCGATAACCCCCGAACGACCGGTAGTCACCTCAACCGCCAGATGCATGCAGGCTTTTTTTTACGGAAAGCCCAGAGCTACGGCCCACCCGGCTATGATTACGAACAATCCCGACTGATGGGTATTTTTGAAACGGGTGAATACAACTGTATCAGTTCCGCCCTGCTCTATGCGGTGATGGCGCGCGAACTTGGACTGGCCGTAGAAGGCGTAATGATGCCGACCCACGCATTTATCCAGCTGAACCTGCCGAATGGCACACCGATCGACGTAGAGACGACCAGTCCCGGCGGTTTCGACCAGGTTCATGACCAGGCCTATTACGACCGACAGAAGGCACTCGCAGACCCCAACGCGACCATTCCGCCCGCCACCTGGCAGGACTATCAGGCCCGGGCCCGTGTCAGCCCTGCCGAACTGGCCGCACGCAATATGCTAAATCAGCATACCGCCGCCCATTTAATGGAAGAAAGCGATATTCGTCGCCTCTCCGAAATCGCTGCATTCATTGCGCCCGATTACGCGCAGGCCCAGGAACGTCGCCTGTATTTCTACAATCGTGAAATTCAGCATCTGCTGGCGGCCGGGCAATGGGCCACGCTGGAACGATTCTTTGCCACTACCTTGCAAAGCATGACGCGCACGGGTGAAGCCTTTCCACAACATATGGCCATTCAGACCTCCTTGCAGCACTACCGGCAAGGTGCCCTGGTGACTTACGCCAACCTTGCCGATACCGACAGGGCACTCGGGATGATCGGGCAAATAATGGAACATGTGACCCGGCATACCGACAAGCGTGAAGAAGCGGAGCTTCGGGTCAGTCACGCTGTGGGCATTCTGCTTAACAAACTCGCCGAGCAACAGGCTTTCGACGAGGGGTTGCTGGTACTTTCTCTCGTGGAAGGCTATCTGCAAAGCCCGCGCGCGTGGCCGGACATGGCCAGCTGGTTTTATCTGCGCTGGTCTGAATTTCTATGGAACGACCGCGACTGGCCCGGCGTCGTCGATGTTCTCGACGACTATATCGTCTCGGCACGCGCCGGTGCCGGCACCCAAATCAATGAAACCCTCACTAACGCCTATTACAACTGGGTGGTGGAATCACTTCAAAACAACGATGAAGCAACCGCTGCCGGTGTGATAGAACAGTGCCAGGTGCGCCATGGACAGATAGTTGATTGCAACAAGGCCCGCAAGTCGCTGCAGGCGGTGGGTAATTCGTCCCTGTGATGTCGGCGACCTGCAGGCCGCAGGCGATTGCGCCAGCGCGCCATCCCTGCGCCGCTATGAATCCGCTGGATCTGACCTGGGGGACGGTCTTTGAACGACGGGGTCAATGGCCGACTTCTTTTCCAGCCGTATTGTGACACGCCTGTTTTTGGCACGCCCGGCCGCCGTGTTATTGGACACGGCGGGATAGCGTTCTCCGTGCCACCGACTGACGATCAGATCTTTTGGCACACCCTGACTGAGCAGATAGTCGACAACAGCTTCGGTTCGCTGTTGTGCCACCACGAGATTGTCCTTGCGGAACCCTTGATTGTCAGTATGTCCATCCACATAGATCCGGCGGATGCGACCGTCCGCTTTGGCATACAGAATTACGTCATCCAGCTTGTCCAGCTCTGCCGGATCCAGATGGCCCGCCTCATTGAGTTCAAAATAGACGGCGGTCCGCTCCACCTGACTGAAGTTTACCGGTAGAAGTCCGGCCAGGCATTGACGGTACTGTCGGTAAGCCGGACGGAAACCCACAGCGGTGATCGTCAGCTCACCCACCTGGAATGAAGGCATCTGCGTTTCCATTTTCAGAACTACATCGCGCCCATAAAACAGCTCGGACAGTAAGCGCTCGGAAAATCCGGCGTCCAACCGCAGACCATTTGCGCCATCAGTGAGTGGGACACGCCCCAGCTCCACGAATACGGGCTGCTCGGCCCACACCGGTGCCCGCGCATGCAGACTGGCGGACAATGCCCGAATATAGACATGTTGGGGCGAATAATAAAAAATGGCGGGCTCGCCTGCACCGGTTTCAAACACGGCCCTGCCGTGCTCGTGAACATTCCCCAGCAATTGACAGCTGAATCTCGATTGCCGTACCTCCCAGCCGTCAGGCTTGAGCGGGCCGGCATGGGCGACACTCGACCCGAGCGCGATCAGTCCGATAAAAGCCAGTAGCGTACGCTGCATTAAGACACACTTCGTAAATTCCATGATTAGTGTATATATCGGCCTGAAGCGCCTGTGCTTTAATGCGCATTTTCTGTAGCATGACCGCCTGTCCAATTCAGCATCAACCTGCGACCTGTCTATGCCCGAACAACTGACACTTGCCAAGCCCGATGACTGGCATATTCATTTGCGCGATGCCGCCAGCCTTGCCCGCACCGTGGGCGATGCCGCGCGACAGTTCCATCGCGCCATTGTCATGCCCAACCTGCTACCGCCGGTAACCACGGCGGCTGCCGCCCTGGATTACCGCGCGCGCATTCTCGCCAACGTGCCGCCGGGCCTTGAATTCGAGCCACTGATGGCGCTGTACCTTACTGACAATACCCGTCCCCGGGATATCATTGAAGCTCACGCCGCGGGTGTCGTCGCCTGTAAACTCTATCCCGCCGGTGCCACCACCAATTCGGACTCCGGCGTAACCGACCTAACGCGCATCAGCGATACCCTGCAGACGATGGCGGATCGGGGCATTCTGCTATTGATTCACGGCGAAGTCACGGACCCGGATGTCGACATATTCGATCGGGAAGCGGTATTTATCGACCGCACACTTGCACCGCTACGGGAACAGATTCCCCGTCTCAAAATCGTGCTGGAACATATTACTACCCGCCAGGCAGTGGAGTTTGTCCAGGCCTGCCCGTCGCATCTGGCTGCCACCATTACTGCCCATCACCTGCTGTTTAATCGCAACCATATGTTAGTCGGTGGCATCCGCCCGCATTACTACTGCCTGCCCATACTCAAACGGCAAATCCACCAGCAGGCACTGCTGGCGGCCGCGACCAGCGGCGATCCCCGCTTTTTTCTGGGTACCGATTCCGCACCGCACCCCACAAGTAAAAAAGAAGCGTCCTGTGGTTGCGCCGGCTCCTATACAGCGTCGGTCGCAATCGAACTTTATGCGGAAGCATTCGAAGGGGCCGATGCACTGGACCGACTGGAGGGATTTGCGAGTCATTTCGGTGCCGATTATTACGGGCTGCCACGCAACACTTCACGCATTACGCTGGTTAAAGCGCCATGGCGCATGGCATCATCGCTGGATATGGGCGACAGTCAGTTAACGCCCCTACGTGCGGGCGAGCTCATTCAATGGCGGCGCATGCCCGATGCCGCAAATGCTTAAAGGAATACCTAATTTTGGTTGATGATAAATGCGCTGCGCTGTTTTCCGGCCGATTTCGCGGCTTTATGCCGGTCGTGATCGACGTGGAGACTGGCGGTTTTAACTGTGGCACCGATGCTCTGCTGGAAATTGCAGCCGTAACACTCACCATGGACGGCGACGGGACGTTACACCCGGATGTGACTCACGCCTATCATCTGGACCCCTTTCCCGGTGCGAACATTGAGCAGGCTGCGCTCGATTTCACCGGGATTATCCTGGATTGCGAAACGCGGCAGTCGGTCAGTGAAGAGCATGCCCTCAATATGGTCTTTAATTCGGTACGCAAGCAAATCAAGAAATTTGATTGCACAAGAGCCGTTGTTGTTGGCCATAACGCCCACTTCGATCTCGGTTTTATCAATGCCGCGGTCAACCGGTGCGGGATAAAGCGGAATCCGTTTCATCCGTTTTCCTGCTTTGATACCGCCACACTGGCCGGTCTCGCTTATGGCCATACGGTGCTGGCGCGGGCCTGCCAGATAGCAGGCATCGAGTTTTCCAACCGCGAGGCGCACAGCGCCGCCTACGATGCCCGAAAAACGGCAGAATTGTTCTGCGAAATTGTGAACAAATGGCAGGAACTGGGAGGATGGCCAATCGGGCCGATAACGATGGATGATTCGAGGGAATGAGAGGGCTGTCCGAAATACCGAAGCCGGCATTTCGGACACGTATGCAGCAGAAGTCAGAGCCTGTCGGCGTTCTCACTTAAATATCGGGCTACGCCTTCCGGTGTATCTTTCATGCCTTCTTCACCCTCCTTCCAGCCCGCAGGACATACCTCGCCGTGCTCCTGATTAAACGCGAGCGCATCCACCATCCGTAGCATCTCGTCGATATTGCGTCCCAGCGGCAGGTCGTTGACCACCTGGTGCCGCACAATGCCGTCTTCATCGATCAGGAACGAACCGCGAAACGCCACCCCGCCTTCGGATTCAACATCATAGGCTTTGCAGATTGCGTGGGTTATGTCCGCTACCAGCGGGTATTTGACTGGGCCTATACCGCCCTCATTAACGGGTGTGTTGCGCCATGCGTTGTGAGAGAAATGGGAATCGATGGAGACGCCGATCACTTCCACGCCGCGTTTTTTAAACGCATCGTAGCGGCTGTTAAAGGCCAGCAATTCCGATGGGCAGACAAAAGTAAAGTCCAGCGGGTAGAAAAAAACCACCGCTTTTTTACCTTTGGTTGCTTCCGAGAAATTAAAGGAATCGACGATCTCGCCGTTTCCAAGCACTGCAGGCGCCGTAAAATCCGGGGCTGGTTTTCCAACTAATACACCCATAACAGTTCTCCAGGTAAATTATTGAGAAATCAAGTGGTTTGGGGAGCCCCCCAAGGGATCTCTGATACTGGCGACGAAATTGTAAAATTCAAGGCCGGCAACGCACACTTCGGTATAAACCGGCTGCGCCCCGACTGCCGCCTGCACCAGTGATGGGGTGCAAGCCTATCCCCGATAGCGATAAAAAGCGATTGATTTTATTAGGGTCTGTTGACGTTTCGTCATCACCACTGCTGGCGGCCATTTTTTCGACTGGCGAGGCAGAAGAAGCGTGGT
>CAYSTJ010000052.1:0-28458 GCA_964434105.1 uncultured Cellvibrionaceae bacterium
GCTCAGCGGGAACAGTCTTGAACGGGTATACCAGGGCATCCAGCCGGTATTTATCCATTAACCCGACTACTGCATCCTTAAGCGTCTCCTGGGAGTCGCGACGAGCGAGAAATTCGACATTGTGCGTTAACGACTCGATTTCATTGTAAGCGCGGAGAATATTGGGCTTCAGCAAACTGCCGCCCTTTTCAATTAACTCTTCCATATTGCGAATGGGCGCGTCAGGACCCAGACGCCGAAAATACAGGTCATAGGAGAATTGCCCTTCATAGAAGTTGGTACGGGTGACAGACAACAGAGGAAACAGGTCGAGCCCTGTACTGACACCATCGACAATAATTGCCCCGGCATCTTTCATCTGCTGTATACCCGCCTCAATCATTGCAATGCCTTCCGCATGGTCATCGCCTTTGCGAAATAGATCGCGGAACACACCGATTCTGGCACCTCTCAGGTTGTCCTCCTCCAAACCGGCGGCGTAAGACTCTTTTGGCATGTTCCCGGGTGCAACAATCGTCTGTAAATCTTCCGCATCAAACCCTGCCACAATATCGGTCAGCGCCGCAACGTCGTATACAGAGCGAGCCATTGGTCCCGCTCTTTCCTGGGTAAAGGATGTCATGACTTGCCCCGTGCGCGGAATCAAACCACGGGTTGCTGCCAGTCCGACCAGACTATTGTTAGCAGTGGGATTGCGAATCGACACACCCGTTTCTGAACCAAACCCTGCCTGAGCAAAGACCGCCGCCAGAGCGGCACCCGTGCCCCCACTGGAACCTCCGGGGGTCAGTTTTAAATTGTAGGGGTTCAGGGTGCGGCCACCCAGGGTGCTCTGATCGCCCGTCGGTGGAACACCAAACCAGTCACTGAGGTTCACCTTGGCAAAAATCACCGCACCGGCCTCCCGCAGCCGCGCTACTATTGTTGCATCGTGAATCGGCTGAGAATCTTTCATCGGCAGAAAGCCAGCGGTTGTCGGCATATCCCGGGTATCAAACAAATCCTTGAACAGTACCGGCACACCATGAAACGCACTTCGCGGACCCGACTCCCGACGTTCACGGTCCAGCTCACGAGCTATCATAAGCGCGTTCGGGTTCAAGGTAATAATTGAATTGATCGCCGGCCCTTTTTCGTCATAAGCCTTGATTCTGTCCAGATACATCTGCACCAGACGCTCTGATGTCAGCGCACCCGCATCCATGGCTTTCTGAATATCCGCCACCGTGGCAGTTTGTAGATCAAAGGTCTGTTTTTGTTGCGATTGTGAAAAGCTCGGTCCGGTCAAACCCAGCGTGAAGACAAACACACTGGCAGAACCCAGAAAATGCTTTTTAATGCCCATAATTGTCGCCCCCTGCAATAAATAACCTGGAGTTAATGTGGATTCCAATCAGTGAGATGGCCTGCAATTCAAATGACTGGTGTTACCAGCTGCGCTGCCCGCTCGCGGACCGCACAGCGGTATTCGCTTTTAAGGCCTACTATTCACAGGGCCAAGCGCCGCAGGTGGCTTGCGGTGTTGTGTCGCAGCTTCGTAAATGGAAGCGACTTTAATCAGAACGGGTTCATCTCCGGGACCTCCCCAGAACGAAATGCCGACAGGCAACGGTACCGCCGCCACGGTCGGTTGTGTTTCATTGGCGGTAGGCACATAGTCATCCCGGGTCTCATTCATCGCAAAGCCAGGCTCGTAAATCACATCGTTAAATCCCGCAGGGACCGTAATCTCCGGAATGCCCAGCAGAGCACTGGTCGGGAACCGACCAAGCGGACGATGCTTGACGGTGGGCTGGGCAGCGTAACCAATAAGTGCTGGTGGAATGGTAATGGTCGGATTCACAAAGGCATCAATTTGGTTTTCATGCATTACTTTCAGTACCACCAATCGCATCACTTCCCGCATGGAAATACGTTGAGTTACACCCTCACTCCGCAAATCCGTAACATTTTCCCAGTTTTTCATGGCGGCTCTTCGTGCATCTGTGCCGTACTTTGCATTGGCATTCAAAGTAGACCAATTGGTAATTCTAGCGTCGCCACGACGATCCAGATATTGCGTCAGATGAAAACTGAAGGTGCGTGATCGGGGGGATTCGTTGATGCTGCGAATATTGAGTTCCGTTGATAAGGGCGCCTTACCCTCCGCTAACTGAACCAGGTATTCGATGGACGTGACATCATGACCCGGCACGGAAAACAGCAATTCCCCATCATCGCCTTTGCTAAAAAAATAGCCTGGCATGTGAACCGGTAAAATTTCCGCCAGAGCGTCCTGAAACGTATAGGACATTTGCTCTATGGATGGGTCATCGGGGTATTCGGGATCATGGGATTCGACCAGTTCCGCTCCAAGTCTATCGCGCAACACGTTCTTGATCTCGTCATTGACAATATCGCTCATGACGACATCGTTGGCACTGTGTTTAACCATATACTCGCGTACCACACCCAATCGCATTCCTTTTAATGGCATGTCATCGACTTTTTTATCCACTGCAAACCCGGCATAAGACGCATTGGAGAGTAAATTTTTGGGTACGGCAGTGTAGATATCGCGGGCGTCATAAAATCCGGTTGACGAATCATTGCCAGGCTCTCTCAGCGCGTCCAGTACAATGGCCGCGTCTTTTACCGTGCGACAATTGATGCCGGCCCGATCGAGATAGGGATCGGCTCCTATCCCGCCACCGTAAGGGATAACCCCTTTGGTACCCATAAGTCCAACCACACCGTTGCGCCATGCAGGCTGACGACAGGAGCCGCCCGTTTCCTCACAGATCGAACACATCACCAGATTGGCACCCACAGAAGCCCCGGAGCCGGCGCTGGATCCGCCGGTTTCGCGCGTTGAGTCATAGGCGTTGCACGCGGTGCCACCCCAGGTACTGCGTGCGCCAGCGCCGTAGGTACGAGCACTTTCAACGGCATCACCGCCGGGATTTCCGCCACCACCATTGTATTCAGACAAGTTGGCTTGCGCATAAATGATGGCGCCTCTGGCCCGGAGCCGGGCAACAACTGTAGCGTCTTCTGATGGAACATCCATGGCATAGTCAGCGTCCGCGCCACCGGTATTGCGTATGTCCTTCGTATCAAAAACTTCTTTGAATGACATGACGGTGCAGTACATCGGCATCGCCTCAAGATCCGGATTATGGCCGTACTTTGCATCCAGTTCGGCGGCGCGCTCCAATGCATCCGGCTGCGCCCTGAAGGCCTCGCAAGCGACCGGGCAATGACCTGGCAAACCGCCTTCGTCAGGGTGCGTGTCGCAGGTGCCCTTACACGTTACCGACCGTTCTCCACGCAGGTTTAACGTATTTAACGCGTTGACCTGGTTAATACCGGGGATGCCGACAACCATCCCAAACTGTTGCTGCACCTGAGGATCCGATTTGGTCACTTCCATCCGTCCGAATTCGATAGGCAGACCTGCATACTGGTCAAAGTCCGGCAGTATTTCCGTTATTGCCACCGTCTGCGTTGGAAATTTCAAAGGTGCTCCCGCCCGCACAACGCCCTCTCCAACCGCGACAGGCGCTCCGTCCTCGGTAACCAAAGCGGTACATATGCCATTGTATGCACGGGCACGGTCCACGTATGCCTGCACTACCTGCTTGCAGGTAGTCTTCCCACTCTGAATAGCCTGATGCAAACCGGCTATGGTCAGTTCTTCTACTGCAAAAGCGCTATCCCCGCCAGGCTTGTTGCTTCCCGCGCAAGCCGTTAGCGCAGCAAAACAAAAAATAAGACCGAACTTTAACCGTCCGATGTGATCAATTTTCTGTAACCATCCAAAGCTCGTCATGTAATTACCTCTGTAGGTACTTTTCAAAATGGTGACTTCCAGCTATCGCATTTGGATTCAGCGTATCGAATGCAAGCGCAATTCCTGGAATCAATCTCTACAGTTGACGAGATAAATGCGGACTGCCCTACCATAATAAACGAGCCAGTCAGCCAGAACATTCAGGCCATAAGATCAAATACAGAGTTAAAATATGATATCAATTCTGCCAAAAAGCGATTGATCAAACGGGGAATTACAAATAACGAGGAGGAAATCTAAAGCAGGAATATCCAGGCGTGATATTACCAGAGCATGCAGGCTTAATTTAGCCGCCATTATGGCATGGCGACTTTTGGAGACGAATCAAATTATCGGCTTGTATTTGCCTAGGTATCTTTGTATTCCGCAACCCAGTCCGCCTGCCGCTTCATGTCTTCTGTATAGTTAAGCCATTGCGTCGCCGGCTTTTCTGTTTCTTCAAAGGCAATTGACTTCTGCAATGAAGTTCTTGCATCTTCAAACTTTTGCTGTTCAGCCTGCGCTATTCCGAGCAGCAGCCAGGCTTTTCCGGGGGATTTGAGTTCACCTTTAAGTGCTCTATGCAACGCATTTTCAGCCTCACTCCACTCGCCCATTTCCACATATAGGTTCGAAATATCGATCCAGGACTCATTGCTTTCTTCTTTGATGGCCAGGCGTTTGTATGCTTCAATGGCGGCTGGGCGTTCTTTCGCTCTCGCAAGGGACATCGCCAGCATCTTCAAGTAGTCCGGGTCTTCGGGGAGCACACCCCGGCGAAAACCCTCCTCGATAAACCTCGCTCCCTGCTCAGGGATTCCACGGGCAATGGCCAATTGCACCAACGACTTCACCGTGGTTTCCTTTTCCAGCAAATCCTCGTTGAAGGCAATTTTCAACACGGCAAGCGCAGCGGCCTCATTCTCCAGTATGACCAGAACGCTGGCGAGCTGCTCCCAGTAGCTGGCTTTCTCCGGCCAGCTATTAACCATCACCTGCAACGTGTTCGCAGCCTCCTTCATGCGGTTTAACTCGAAGTAACTGGCGGTCAGTAACTGGTACCAGTTTTCCTTGGGTTCATCACTGCTTTCAATGGCTTTTATTGCATAAGGTACGGATTCAGCGTAGCGCCTGGTTTGCGCGTAAATATTAGCCATAAAAATATATTGCGCCGATGTGGGCGCTTCCAATTGCGTAAACCAGCCCTCTGCAAAAGTCAGTGCTTCTTCATACTGATTCAGCGCAGCATGCAATTGCGCCACCATATAACCGACATTGTAAACCACATTCTGTGGAAGTTTTTCGGTCGCCAGACTTCTTTTCAAGTATTCGATCGCTTCGGGAAACTTTTCCCTGGCCATTTCGACATATCCAATGGTCTGTAGCGTCAGAGCTTCATCAATGCTTCCCTCTTTAACTTTACTCAACAGCTCGACCAAACCTGCGTACGCCGGTTCAAGCTCGTTCGCGCCTATTTTCTCCTGAATCTCCGTCAACTTTTCGTAGGTTTTTGATGTAACTGAATCCTGAGCCAGGGATGATTGATGAAGTCCGAGAAAAAACAAAAGCCCTATAACAGTCTGCCGAAGTGACATTGCTACTTGCCCCCTAAGGTGAATTCAATGGTTTGTTTGGCTTGCTGGGCAACCGGGGTGCCATTGACAACTTTCGGGCGGAATTTCCAGTTTCTCATGGCATCAATCGCTGCACGCTCAAAAATTCCAGGCGGTTCCGACTCCAATACTTTTGCATTGGATACCGTACCATCCGGATTGATCGTCACAGCCATAGTGACACGGCCCTGCAGTTTCGCCTGCATCGCTGCACGTGGGTAGCTCGGAGACACTCGAACGATTGGAATAACATCGGTGTCGAATCCGGCCATACCATCGCCCTGTGCCAGCGCGCCCAGAAATGGGCCGCCTCCCGCGTTAATGGAGGAGCCTATATCAGGCATGCTCATATTAAGGTTTGGATTGATGTCCGCCATTTGTTGCTGCATCTCCGGCGTTTCCGGTGGCGCCTCCGGCGGCGGTGGCTCGGGTGGTTTGCGCTTCTTGGTTTGCACATCTTCACTGGCATCGACGCGTACGAAGTTAAGAAAGGTGCGTTCCCCTTCCAGCTTTTCTACGATGCCGTCGGCGCGAATCAAGAGTTGCATTCCCAAAAACAGGGATATACCGGCAGTACAGGCCACGATAAAAATGGCGCCCTGTTTGATAGCCGGATTCGACATTGAAGCGGTAGACGCTGCCATGACCATGGTTCAACTCCCCTCATCTGTAGCCACAGAAACATTTTCAGCACCGGCCATTCGTGCCTGATCCATGACCTCAATCAGCGTTTCGGTTTTCGAGTTCAGGTCTGCCACAATGACTACCGCAGCGCCTGGATTTTCCGCGAGTCCCCGTTCGACATTGGCGCGAACCGCCCGCTTGTCAATTTGGCGCTTATCCATAAAGACCTGGTTGGCGGCGGTGATGCCAATCTGTATTGCACTCGACTCGGTTACCACAGCGGTTTCCGCGTCGGGTCGACTGACATCAACGCCAGCTTCTTTGGTAAAGGTCGATGTCACGATAAAGAAGATAAGCATTATGAACACCACATCCAGCATGGGCGTCAAATCGATCTGATTCTCTTCCTCTTCCTCCATCATAAATTCACTATTGGCCATATCTAAGTTCTCCAGTTATAAAATCAATCCCGGTGCACCAGAGCCGCATTGATGGACCGCAACTCGTACCGATACCGACGATCCAGCGCTGTAGCGAACGGTATGGCGACCAGCGCGACGACCATGCCTGCCATGGTTGGAATGGTCGCTGCGCTCACACCATCAGCCATCGAGCGGGGATTCCCCGCACCGAGAAACGCCATCACGTCAAATACTTGTATCATCCCGGTCACGGTTCCCAACAAGCCGAACATGGGCAACAGCGCAATTTGTGTCGGTATGATTTTCAGGTTTTTCAACATCAGGCAGTCGACTTCGGAAATCACCTGCGCGCGCTGCTTTTCTGCGTACCAGGATTTGTGCTCAGGACGTTCTTCCCAGCGGTCGACTGCCTGCTGCTTCACGGCTTTGTGTTCCGCAAAGAAATACCAGTACCGCTCGAAAAGCGTCCACCATAACCAGATGGCGACGAACAGTATGGCCCACAACACGTCACCGCCCTTGTCCATGAAATCCCGAAATAAAGTCAATAGCTCCATTGCCTGCCCCCTTACGCCTTTAATGCGTCGCTCTCGGCTTTCTTTGCCATCAAACCGGCAGCCTGTTCGCTGATGATTTTTCCGATCTGCGTCACCCGCGACGACAGCATGCTGTGAGTAAGTAACAATGGAATCGCAGCACATAACCCGAGAACGGTGGTAATCAGGGCTTGCGAAATGCCGCCGGCCATTAACTTCGGGTCACCGGTACCGAATAGCGTAATTGCCTGGAAGGTGCCAATCATGCCCACAACCGTTCCCAGCAGTCCCATCAGTGGTGCCACCGCCGCCAACACCTTGACGATGGGAAGGCCTTTGCGCACTTCGGCCATATCCCTGATAACCACTTCCTGTAACTTTCGCGATGTCGTTTCCAGGTCCAGATGTTTATTTTCGTAGTAGACCGTCATGACGCGGCCAATCGGGTTTTTATTGTCGACTGATTCAAGATTCTTCAACTGCCTGCGCATGCCTGTGTTCATACGGTATAGTCGCAGGAAGCGCTCCAACACAATCAGCAAACCAACGATGCCCACAACAATGATTGCGTAACCCACCGTTCCGCCCTGCTCGATTCGCTCACCAAGACTGGGGGATTGCACCAACAGACCGAGTAGTGCTCCGCGGGATGGATCAATGGTGAATGTCACTAACTCGCCCGGGTTGGCATTGCTCAGATCCGCTGCGGTGGAACGCACATAACCGGCAGGTTGGCGTGCCAGCTCGACGAGGTTACCGCTTTCCGGCAGATAGTTCAGATAGCTGTCTCCGGTAACGACGTTGAAGGTACCCACCCGAACGACCTCAGCTTCATAGGTTGAGCCATCCGGGTCGATTACCTGGTGATTAAAGCGGGTCAACTCCCCTGAGAGGGCGATTTCTTCAATCAACAGTTCCCATAGCTTGCGCATCTCGGCAATGGTCGGCACGTCAGCGCTTTCAGCCAGTATTGATATTTCTTGCTTTCGTTCCGGATTTTCCAGGCTGATCAGAGAGGCGTAGATCACTGACTCTGCATCATCAGCGGTTTGCCTGAACACCCCGAATAGTTCGCCCAAGTCACCAGAACGACGATCGAAAATCTGCTGGAGTTCACCCAACCGGGTTTCATTGGCATCAAATTTCCCGCGCAGGGAATCGCGTAGTGCTTCCTGTCGTGCCACCTCGGTTTCGGCTGCGTCGAGCATTGCCTCACGCTCCTCCGCTGCAGCACGAAAGCGGGCCTCGCGCTCGCCGTTACGCGCTGCCTCCACGCTGGCGGACTGCTTTACCTTGTCCAGCAGGTCTTTAAGCGGTGTACCGCTCTGTGCCTGTAGCTGTGGAGCACATAGAACCAGAGATAATACAACTGAACTAACTTTTAACTGGCGCAACATATTCATTTTCAACTAGCCTCCGGCGCATTAAATGGTAGAGCCAAAAGTGATGGAGGAGCCTGCTTTCTTGCGACTCTCAAGCCGTCTCGCACGCTTTTCCGGAAGGACCCCGGCAGTTTCTCCCAGCGGCCCTGACCAGCATTCCACCGGCCCGTTTCTTCACCATCCAATGTTTGGTAGAAAAGACCTACACGGCCAAATCGCAGAAAGTCGACGGTTCGGGTATCGTTATCCTGAGCAAGCTCACCGCGATAGGCCTCAATGGTTCGACCAAATTCGGCCTCGACCATGTATGTTTCCATGATGCGCCGGTATTTCTCTCCGGCTGTGACGTCAGCGCGATCAATAAGGCTGCGGATTTCTTCAACCCGCGACAGCCGCTCCTTTGTCAGAAATGGCGCGTCAGCTCCGACCAGCGCTTCGAGGGTGTCAGTCATTTCTATCATGAACGGCAGAGCGCCTGTTTCAATGGCTTCAATTTCCTCGGTCTGCCGAACAATCGATTTGATTTCAGCATCTTGAGATTCCACGAGCCGTGCCATTTGATTGTTGTAGATTTCCAGACTCTCCGCACGAGCCAACGCAGCGCGATATCGCTGAAAGGCCGTTTGTGTCTGGTTGTCAAGGGAGTCGATTCGTGTCTGACTGGCCGCCGATGCATCGTCGGCCTTAACCTGGGTTTCGATTGTCGCATTCTGTTGCGCCGCAGTAGGCAATGCCGCGGCTGTCAACGTGAGTGCCATCAATACAGCACTGCCCGACTTTTTAACGTGATTCATAACAACCCCTATTCTTAAAATATTTCACATATATCTCTACTGATATACTCAAGGTGCCTACCCAGGAAATCTGCTTGCCTGTACCAGGAATGACCCTTTCCAAATCGAAAAACGTTTTTTCGTTTTAAAATTTCGTAAATTCTAAAATTAAATGTTTTTACTGCATTCCAATAGACGTAAGTTGTATTCATTCCCCCTACATTCTCTGAACGTCTATGATAATAATTTATTTTTTTGAATATTTTAAAAATGGTGTTCACGCGTTTGTTCATCGGCATACCCTCTTTTTAATACAGTGAGCCTTCCCTATTCACCCGCGGAATATGGTATACAACGCTTCGGTCTATAGAATTTCTGGATATAATCGATTTCACACTCAGAATGATCTTAAAAGGATTTCGATAATTCAGCATGAATATATATTGCAATAGAAATACCAAAGCAACAATCTGAACATTAAGCCGAATACTCTGACGGTATCAATGCGTTTTCCGAAACGACCTTACCTTCTATTGGTGCAGCGATAGACGAATATGCGCCTATTATGTGCAGAATCTCAGAGTCTGTGGAAACGAACACGCCGGACTGTTATTAGTGATGTTCGGCCACCCATTCATCCTGACAGTGGCCCTTTCAGCCTGAAAATGACAGTGTGCACCCTCATCTTGTTGCCAGCTTTGTAATATCAGAGCAGGGTAATCTATCTGATTGGCGTTTAATCGCCAGGACGCATGGATGCTGTGTGCAGGATACACTCCGGCGACCTGGCGGAAATATCGTACCGGGTGATAATTCTGATGTCCGAAAAAGCGCTATTTTTTTGCAACTGGCACTTACCCGGTCCAGAGATATGAGGGAATTTACTCGAATCTTCAATGCGTATTAAAAGCTAGATGCCTGATCTCAGCTCCGCTTCCGCAGATTGCCGGGCAATCCGGGGGGTTCTCGAGATCAATACATACATCGCCGGAATAACATAAAGCGTCAGAACACCACCAAACAACAGTCCCCCAATAACCGCGATGCCCATCGATACCCGACTTTCCGAACCTGCACCAAATGCCAGTGCAATTGGAAGCGCACCAAGAATGGTGGCCAGCGTCGTCATTAAAATGGGCCGTAACCGCGCTGCCGCTGCTTCCTGCACCGCGGACAGCCTGGTCGGCACGCCTGCAGCCAATCGCTGATTGGCAAACTCGACGATCAGGATGCCATTTTTTGTCACCAGCCCAATTAACATGATCAGACCAATCTGCGAGAAAATATTAAGGGTCTCGCCGAAGTACCACAAGGCCAGCAGAGCGCCCGCCAACGCCAGAGGCACCGTCAAAAGGATTACCAGGGGGTCCAGAAAGCTTTCAAACTGCGCCGCCAGCACTAAATAGATAAGGACCAGCGCCAATACAAACACCTTTGTGAGGGATGACGAACTATCGACAAAATCAGCCGCTGTCCCTGTCAGGGATGTTGTGAATCGCTCGTCCAGCGTTTCTGCTGCTATCGACTCGAAAGTGGCGATACCTTCGGCCAGGGTTCGACCCTTTGCCAGGGTTCCTTCAACAATGGCAGCGTTGTAGCGGTTGTGGCGGTACAACTCAGGCGGTGACGATGATTCAGTCAGCGTCACCAGGTTACCCAGCTTTACCAGATTACCACTTTCCGTGCGAACGGCGATGTTTTCCAGATCATCAGGACGAGATCGAAAATCCCGACTCAGCTGGCCAATGACGTCATACTGCTTCCCTTCAAGAATAAAACTGCCGATGCGCTGACCTCCCAAAGCCGCTTGCAGCGTTTGCGCAATACTCAGTGTACTCACACCCAATACTTGCGCCTTCTCACGATTGATACTGACCTGGAGTTCGGACTTGGTGAACTTCAAGTCACTGTCGACAAAACTGAATACCGAGCTTTTACCTGCTTCATCCAGAAATTTCGGCAAGACTTCGCGCAAAGCAGCAACATCCGGCCCCTGCAAAACAAACTGAACACCAGACTGGGAGCGTCGTGAGCCAATACTCACTTCCTGGGCGATATTGATACGCGCTGCCGTAAACTGTTTTTGCAAAACGCGCAGATCTTCTGCAATTTCCTGCTGCGAACGATCACGCTCGCTGCGATCCTTCAGAAATATTCTTATAAACCCGTTATTGGCTGGACCTGGGATGCCCTGTGACCCGCCTGAACCCGGTACCTGAGTCATCATTACAGCTGCTTCGGGCACCAGCCGCCTGGCCTCCTGTGCCACTTCATCCATAAAGTTTTGCATGTACTCATAGCTTATACTTTCTGAGGCCGTGGCTCGCACCCAGATTCTTCCGCGATCTTCCTGAGGCGCAAGTTCGCGTGGCAGAATATTAATAAACAAAACAATAAGAGCAATCGAAACGCTTAGTATGACTAGAGCCCAGGCGCGGAACCTTAAAAATCTCTGTAGCCCCGACTTGTAGCCCGCTTCGACCTGACGAAAAAAAGGTTCTGTAGTTCGATACAGCCAGCTATGGCCCTGACGTTGTTTCAATAGGCGACTACAGAGCATCGGCGTTATGGTTAACGCTATAACAGCGGATATTATAACTGCACCGCCTATGGTGACGCCGAATTCACGAAACAGGCGCCCCGAAAGCCCTCCCAGAAACAGGAGAGGTAGAAATACGACAGCCAGGGTGATGGTGGTGGTAATAATGGCGAAAAATATTTCTTTCGTGCCCTTGATGCCCGCCTCTATTGGCGACATGCCACTTTCGACTTTGGTATAGATATTCTCCATCACCACAATAGCATCATCAACAACCAGGCCAATCGCCAGCACCAGGCCCAATAAGGTTAAGGTGTTGATGGAGAACCCGGCAATTGACATGACCCCGAACGCACCGAAAATTGAAACAGGTATCGCTATAACGGGGATCAGCGTCGTTCGCCATTCCCGCAAAAAGAAAAAAACCACGATAACAACCAGCAGGAAAGCGATAAAGATTGTTTCTGCTACTTCCATCAACGACTGCCGCACATAGGACGAATCATCATAAGCTATATTCATATTAATATCGGCGGGCAACTCTCGCTCGACCCGAAGCAGACGCTCGCGAACTCTGTCAATAATTTCAATCTGATTCGCACCCGGTTGCTGCTTGAAGTACAGTCCCGCAATGGGGACGTTGTCCATCTTCAAAGCGCCGCGTTCGTTTTCCGCGCCCAACTGAGCGTAGCCGACGTCGCTGAACCGTACAATTCTATCCCCGTCACGCTTGATCACCAGGTTGTTGAACTCCTCGGCCGTGGTAAGGCGGGACATGGTTTTGACAGGAAATTCGACCGATGCCCCTTCGATCCGCCCCGATGGCAACTCGACATTCTCAAGCGTTAAGGCCTCTCGGATATCCAATGGTGAAGCGCCATAGGCTGCGAGCCTGTCCGGATCCATCCACATGCGCATTGCGTATCGTTTTTCGGCCGGTTGGTCGACGCTGGAGATCCCCTCTACAGTTTGCAATCGTTCACGCAGCGAATCGGCAAGCGCGCCAAGCTCCAGTTGAGAACGGTACTGACTACTTAACGATACCCCGAATATTGATGAGGAATCGGCATCCGCCTTAAAGAGAATAGGTGGGTTTACGTCAACCGGTAAGCGCCGAACGGCACGTGATAGTTCATCACGAACGTCACTGGCTGCCGTGTCCAAATCGGTATCCATGGAAAATTCAGCACGGATTACACTCAGCCCCTCGGCACTGGTTGACGTCAGGGTCCTGAGACCTGACACTCTATTGATGGCCGCTTCTATAGGTTCAGTGATTTGTGATTGCATAACATCGGCGGCGGCACCACTGTAACCGGTTGTAATGGAAATAATGGGAGGATCCACCGCCGGGTATTCCCGCGTAGGCAGCTCAAGCAAGCTGATGCCGCCGGCCAGCAGAATGAGCAAAGCGAAGACAATGGTGAGTACGGGCCGGCGAATACTGACCTCCGCAAAGCTCACGCCAGTTTCCGCCGATAATCATTCGTCGATTGGAACGGTACCGCATGAACGGACATACTCAATTCGGGTTCAAGATCTCCGGGGTCGGATTTTGTTGTCACCTTTCCCTGCACCGCCGTGTCCCGGCTTTTGCTCGGCACCCGTGATTTCGGTAATAGTTGAACAGGTAAACCATCACGAATCTGTTGCAAACCGGAGGTTATCACCAAATCGCCCGCTTGCAGGCCCGATAGAATGTGAACATGAGTGGATGTACGCATTCCTGTTTCAACGGCCAGCATTTCAGCAATGCCATTGCGCATGCTATAAACAACTTTTTTATCGACGCCAGGAATCACCGCTTCGGCCGGAACCAGCACCGCGTTCGGGAATTTCTCCAGCTCTACGGTGACGTTGGTAAAGGCACCGGGCAACAAACTGCTGTCCGCATTTGGATACACCGCTCTGACCAGTAATGTGCGGGTGCCAACGTCGATACGTGGATCGATGGCATAGATCTCACCTTCGTATTGTTTGATCGCTCCAGCCACGGTAAAGTGCACCTTGCCACCAACTGCAATCCGTCCGGCGTATCTTTCGGGAACTGAAAAATCGATCTTTAATGCGTCCAGACGCTGAAGCGTTGCGATACGCGTGGTAGCGCTCACATAGGCTCCGATGCTCAGATAACGCAACCCGACCACCCCGTCAAAAGGAGCCTGGATCTCGGTTTTCTTGATCTCAGCCTGATAGAGCGCTATAAAAGACTCCTGAATTTTTACTTCGTTCAAAGCAGCGTCATATTCATCATGGCTGACCACCTTCTGCTTCATCAACTCCGAGATTCGTCGAAACCGAACTTCCGATAGCTCTTTCGCATATCTGTATCGTTCCAGGTTTGCCTGTAAATCCGAATCATTTAATTTTACCAAAAGATCCCCTTTTTTTACGGAAGCGCCTTCATGAAAGTTCAAGCTAACGACCTTGCCGTTGGTTTCGGCCTGCAACTCGACACTTTCATCGGCCCGCACCGTACCGGTAGATGAAATGGTTTCAATAAATTCTGTGGGTTCAACCTTGTAGACGGCCACCCGAAGCGCATTTGATGTAATATCACTACCCCACGCCTCTTCCTGAGATCGACTACCACCGTCGACCTGTTTGCTGTCCATGTTTTCAGCCGGATGATTGAATGCGCCCGGAAATAGCCTGGGATAACTGAGACCGCAAACAGCGGCCACTACACCTGCAACCCAAACATATTTTTTTTTCATAGTTGTCTCAATGAAACTACAGTGTCAGCTGGCTTATATGAATTTGCTTATGCGGTACTTCGGGATATCGGCGTTACTAACGGCGAACCTATGGTGTCCTGAATGTGGGCCTGCTATTCCGTTCAAAGTCAGCGTCAGCCGGCGAGCGAATTTCATTGACTATAGACGTTTACTCCTTTACATCACCCTACCCGCAGACAGTTCACCGAATGAATAATAGCGACCATTCAGCTCACGCCCCGATTTTTTTAACCTACAAATGAAACTGCATTAGAAATTTGTCACAAACCGGTCGGTAACAGGTTTGAGCGCCTGCAGTCGGTGCGGAGGGCGAAGCGCAGGATGCGCGGCGTATTGACACGGTAAACTCACATTATTCGTCTTGCTCTGAATAAATCCTGAAGCAATCTGAACAGTTACGACACGAGCTGAACAGTTACGAATAACAACAAAATACGTGTTCTGAAAACCCGGTGTCGGCGGGACCCGGAGCGTAAACAGCAGAGACCGCGCTCTTCTGTTCACGGCATCCCGGTATTGTTGAAAGATGTATTCGACACTTGCGATATGCCGACCACCTGGGGATTCTTAACACTCAACGGCAGGTGGTTCGCCCGGCACTGGAGGCCTTGGGTATGCGGCCACTGGACCGCGCCGTTTCACTGACAGGGGCGGTGCGCAGGACTGGCGTTTCATCTCGATCACAAGTAGCCGCCATCGGGTCGTAGATCGGGCCAATCAAATCGCCACTGGTAGCAAAGGCCGGGTTGTGGTTAATGGAAGACTCCGACAAATTCTGGCTGTTCAGGTGTTTTATCTGTCCGGCCTCCGGTGTGGTGTTTTCCGCCGGGCTATTGCAGCCGACTATCAACCCCACCGAAGCAATAATACTCATGAGTCCACTTCCGCACCGCCTGGAACATTGATAATCTATCACTTTCACCACCATTTGATTATGTTGGGTCGTGGATTATTGTTTTTTTTCCAGGAATAGGACGGACCATTCTGCGTTGACTCCCGTTGACAAATACTCCAGATTTCTCCGTGGCGCAAACTGTGATTGTCTTTCATAAAATGAGCATTTCACCTGGGTGATGATAAATGCAATGGTTTCGCAAACCCTTCAGCTCACCCGAACCCTTAACAGGGCGCCCGAACTAACGATCAAATCGAAAAAAAGGGCTGGCTATTGCCAGCCCCGCAGAGGTTGAGGATTGCATTGCGAGTCCTAAAACAACCATCAATCGTAAAGACGTGCTGATTTTGCTATACCCTACCATTGTCCTGAAAATAATTTCCATACCCGACTCTTATAGTACGCTGTTTATCATCTGCAGCGGCAGCAGTGACCGCACGCTCTGCAAGCCTGACACGCCCCTCTCATCCCGGTAGCATTTATTATCAGACCATAGGTGACTTACGGGTCAATATGCTATTTTTTCGATTCCCAGCAATGGTGTTTTTGCGGGCAGCTTTCGATTGGGGTGCGCTTGTTCATAGGCGTAAGCGAGCCTCACGACAGTCGCCTCATCAAAGAGCTTACCCAGTATTTCCAGCGACACGGGAACACCATCATTATTAAAACCCGCCGGCACTACCAAAGTCGGCAGCCCGGTAACAGTACTCAAACGATTGCCCTCGCCTCGTTCTCTGGCATGGTTCACTGGCCTGTTTCCACGGTCGGGCGCTGCCTCTGCGATGGTTTTGGCCGGCTTTGTCTCAAACGGATAGACCAAAGCATCTAGCTGCCAACGTTCCATCAAACCGAGAATGTGATCGTACATCGCCCGCTTGCCTTTATAACGACTGATGTAATCGGCGTTAAATGTCATTTCATCTATATCGTTCGATTCCTGATAGCGCTCCTTGAGACGACCCAGGTAATCGCCGGTCTCTATCAGTTCACCCAGATTTTTTACCGGTGTGGCCGAGCCGCGAGCTGCAAAATAGGCGTTGATCGCTTGCTTGTATTCGCCCGAGCCCGCATTGATATCATTGAGTGTCGCCCATAAGTCAACGCCTGGATGCAGCGGATCAATAATGGTTGCTCCCTGCTCTTTCAAGACATTGATAGCGTCATCTATTAGCTTTACAGCCGTCCGATCCACTTTGTCGCGACCGAAAAGATCACGCAAAACACCTATGCGGGCGCCTTTCAGTCCATTCTTCTGCAAAGCGCTCAAGTAATTATCTTGCGGTGCATGCCCGAGACTATCCAAAGTAATTAAGTCCGCCGCGTCGGTACCGGCCATGATACTCATGACGATGGCCGCATCAGTGACACTACGGGCCATGGGACCGGCGCGGTCAAAAGTTATGGAAATGGGGATAATTCCCTGACGACTCACCAACCCCCTGGATGGCGAGAAGCCAACCAGATTGTTCTTTGACGACGGATGACGAATGGATGAACCGGTCTCGGTACCCAACCCGACCTGGCCAAACAGGGCTGCCACAGCCGCACCAGAGCCCGCGCTGGAGCCACCAGGTATTTTTTTTAGGTTATAGGGGTTGAGGGTCTGCCCCCCAAGCGAACTCGTGCCAGTGCTCCCGCGCGCGAACTCGTCCAAACTGGTTTTTGCCAAAATTATCGCCCCGGCATCCCGCAGCCGCTTAATGGTAAACGCATCATACAGAGGCGTAGAATCCTTAAGCGCCAAAGATCCGCCGGTTGTGGGCATATCGAAAGTATCAAAGTTGTCTTTCACCAGTATTGGCACCCCGTGTAGCAGCGAGCGGGCTCCCTGACTTTTACGCTCCGCATCCAGTTCGCGGGCGATCTCCGATGCCCTGGGATTTATCATAAGGATAGAATTAATTTCCGGTCCATTCTGGTCATAGGCTTCGATCCGTCGCAGGTAGACTTCGACGACTTTCTCCGAAGTCAAGCCCGCGTCGTAAGCTTTCTGCAAATCAAGAATGGTGGCTGTTTCCAAATCCAGAGTCTCTGCGTTTAGCACAGAAATGCTGCCGATTAGCGCGATCCCGAACACCAAACGCCCAGAAATCAAGCGCCTGGCTTTTAATAAATTTATACTCATAGCACATACCCTGCGGATCTTTCTGATTGTCGATGACCGTTTTTTCGTCGTTCCAAAACGTCATTGGTACTGCGGTTAACATTCAATTAGACGCCGTCGACCTGCTACCTCCCTACCTCTGACCTCACGATCAAGTGGTGTCGGGGTTTCCCTGTCGATTACGTGCCAGGATGAAAATAATTATCTGGATTCGCCAAACCGGTAATTAATTGTCAATTTATAGACTCGTCCTGGCATCGACTGCGCAATAACATCGCCCAGGGTATCGCCTGTGCGCGCCCGGAAGTACTGTTCATCCGTAGCATTCTTGACGTCAAAATTAATTCTCATCGGATACTGGTCCCAGTAAATACCCATATCAAAAATAGTATTTCCTGGCATTTCTACAAGACACAACCTTCCCGAACAGGTGCTAGACAGATAATTGCCATTAAAGGTTAAACCCCAGCGCTTTGTGAATTGAAAGATACTGGATAAGCCAATCTGACGTTCCGGATTACCCTGTTTTATTTCGTACTGATTCATTCCGTCAGGCAGGATGATGCGTGCCCGCCCTCCATAAAGAAACGCCTCGGCCGGATAGACCAGATTACCATCATTATCATAAATATCGGTAAAGCCAAGCGCCCTTGCATCAACCTGCATTGATCCACCGACATTGGGTGTATAGCGTGTAATCTGGTCGACTATGTACGCACTGAGATGAAAGTTGCTTATTGGCGCCCATTTGATTTCTGTTTGCCAGCCCCGGGTCGTGGTAGACGTCGCGTAGGCCTGTATGACAGCCGCCGGGTCTGTAGGCGCAACATCGATTCTACCCTGTTCATATAGAGCGGACGAAAATTCCAGCGCACCATTCCGGGCGCTAAACTTGACGCCGGCTTCTTTGAGTGCCGCACGACCGAGGTGCCCGGCTTCAATGACCGCGTTGGCCATGGAGTTATTGTTGCGATCCAGGATGATGCTGGTTTCTGAAACGGTCATATACGGCCTCAACCCGTAAGGCAATTGGTGAGACAGGCTTGCCGACCAGCTCGGCCCGCTATCCCAACCACGCGCTTTGTCATCCTGAGCCTCATAATACCCCGGGTTGACGGATGTCCCGGCTGCATTTTGAAAGCGACCGGCATACTCAACCGTTTCAGCCATTGAGCCGTCAAAACGTGCGCCCAAAACAAGATTTGTTTTTGAGAACAGATCAATATCAAACAGTGCGCCCACACCAGCTACGGAGTATTCGGTTCGATAAATATGCGACCATGGCAAGCCGTCATTAGCGAGACTCGAATTTTCGTTGGAACTGGCAAAAGTCGTGTTAGGCGTCATGCCTGCGGTGTCATTGTTCCATGTGGGAGCATTTGCATCGTTGCGGTGATTTCCATAATCCCCTTGTGTCATTTCCCCTTCCGACACCGTATTGCGAAAACTGATCGAAAAGCGTGTGTTGATATCCAGCCATTCCGGAAGCTTGTGGATACGTTTTCCAACCGTCAGCTTGTTCTCGATAGCCCTGACATCCTGCCTTTGACTAAAGGGTTGGTTGGAGCTCTTATATTGGTTCATTACATCGAAGAACAACTGGTTTTTAATCAACAAATCGGGATCTTCATCATGGACAAGATCGAAATAGGCCGTAAAAAAATCTGCCCTCAAGTCCTTCTCGAACGCGGCACTGCGACGGGGCTTGTATTGCGTCAAGGCCGTCGTTCGGGGGTCGAGCACCATACCCAAGGGAACGTAACTGGAAACTGGCTGCGGTCCGCCCACGCCCTGCGCTCGCAGCAAGCCAGTCGGATCGGCCTGTGGATTTTCCTGCAGATAAGCATACATGGACTGTGGTATTCCGCTAACCTGGGGAAACTGATCAAGGGGTAAAGGATCCCCGGCGGCATCAGTGGGCCAGGGAAAAACCTGGTGGAGCGGCTGATTATCACTGCTAAGCTCCCCCGCTACCGGCGAAGCGCGATGGGTTTCCAAATAGCCGATTAAACCATTGCCATTTAAATCCAGGTCCACTAACGGACTGCCACTTATGTAGGTACCGTCGTCCACCAGGTTTTGAGTAAAGCGCCCTGTAAGCGCGCCCGCAGTTCGAGAGATCTGGACGTTAAATCCCGTTTCCAGGCGAAATCCACTCACCATGTCTTCGATACTGGTCGCTGCTTGCAATACCTTTTGTTTAACAGGTACGCCGTAGGTAAAAGAATCGGAGTCTTCTACCAGACCGTAAACGTAGTAGCCGCCTCGTCTATCAATGGATGTCAGATCGTACGGGCCGCCCACACCAAAAGAGAGTTCACGACGATTGTACTCACCAGTAACGATCTGCCCAAACCCGCTGGCATTGTTAAGGTATTGTCCAATGTACGACCGGCCGGACTTTGGTATAAAATTTACGTAACCGCCGAATTTACCGATTCCCATTAATGGTGAGGCCGGCCCACCAGCCACTTCGATAGAATCCATTGCAGCCAGTACACTACGACCATGCCCCTGCAGGGTAATGCGCTTCATGCCCCGAAAATAGGTGTCGGCCGGTATATTGCGTATATCCACTGCGCCCTGGATGCCCCAGCGGGTCGTCGTAAAAGCACCAGGCACTATGCGCGACAGGTCGTCTACCGCGTTAACAGCGAACAGCTCAATGGCGTCGACGTTGACAACGGAAACGCTGCGAGGCGTCTCCAGCAGTGGTTTATTGAAACCAAAGACAGCGTCACTACCGTCGCTTTCCCACCAGCGTAATTTTCCCTGCACCTCAATATCGGCGAGAATCGAAACATCGTCATTGACATTGTCATCACCGCTCGCGGCGCCAGGTTCTCCAGCGAGCTGCGCGGGCACAATCGCCACCATATTTTCATTGATAAACTGCCACTTTAACCCGGTGTTTTTTAGTATTATCCGCAACGCCTTATTAACGGGCATTTCCCCGAAAATTCCATTGCTTCGCTTTCCGTCCACCAGATCGTGGGCATACAGTAACTGCAGAGACGATTGTCGACTGAACGCCTTTAACACTTCCACAAGACTATTTTCGGCCAGGTTGAATCTGGTAAGTTCTGGCTTTTCGGCGGGTCGGGATTGGATGCCACCGCTAAAAGCCAGCAGCACTAGCGCGAAGGGTAAAATGGGAGGGCTACCTGGAATCGCCAACCTTGATACGTTGGAACAAAACAATTTCATATGGCCCTGTACGTATACTTTTAAGTGGCAGTGCGGTCGTTAGCGTCCTTACAAATTCGCTGCTATCACCGCCCGCAACGAAATTACCGCCAATCGAAATATCAGCAAGTGATTGATCGCTCAGGCGCACTTTTACTTCAGCATAACGGTTAATCTCTTCAAGCGCCCGGTGCAGCGGAGTGTTATCGAAAACCAACAATCCTCTCGACCAGCTGCTGACAGCATCTGCATTTACCGCACGTGTGTCTCGCATACCCGCATTATCAACAGTCAATTGATCACCGGGTTGCAAAACATTGCGCCAGACGTCAGTTCCGTGTTGCGCCTGTTGGTAAGAGACCGCTACCGATCCCTCAGCCAAAGTAACATCTATCAGTCCGTTAGATGAAATATCGACTTCAAAGCGTGTACCAAGAGCCAATACTTTGGTATCGGACGCCTGCACCAGGAAAGGACGGCTCGCATCGTGGGCGACTTCGAAATAGGCGCGACCATCTTTCAATTCCAGGCGGCGCTCCCTATCGTTCATTTCAACTGAAATCTCTGCGCCAACATCAAGAAACACCTGTGAACCGTCACTTAGTTCAATGCGCTGCGAATGCATCTCGTTGTTAACGAAGCGTTGCCCGTTAGCATCCAGTTGCGGAGCTTGATTGTCGTGCATGGCAAGTACCATCGACAAGGTAAGCGCTATCATAAAAGCCGCCGCGTATCGGTGCAGCGTTTTGACACGGTATTTCCATCTGGTGAAAACAGGCGCGTTTTGTGGTTCTCGTTCGTCGCCTGGTTCGTGAGAATGCTGCCCCAACGCGCTCGCAGCCAATCGTTGGATACGCGGATCCTGTGTCAGCCGCTTGTCGCGTAACAATCCGGCGGTGCGCTTGACTGCGGCGTATGCGCTAACGTTTGCCGCGTTCAGAGCCAACCAGCGCTTGAACGCCTCGCGGTCGCCTGCGTTGCAGTCGGGCGCATGCAAGCGCACGAACCATTGTGTCGCTTGACGAACTGCTATGTTTCCGGTTTTTTCTTCCATAATACTTGGGAGACGATTTCCTCGATCAACCCCCTACCTGATTATTTGGATTTTTTGTAACTATTCAGCTTACGCCCCAACTTGCCCATAGCGGTGTTAAAAAATGCTCACTAACCTGTCAGGAACAGGTTTTAACGCCCATCCCCTTAGAAGTTGCCTGTTTTTTCAGTGCATATTGCCAACGCACGACTGATGTGCTTCTCGACCATCTTTACAGAAATCCCGCAGTGTTGCGCTATTTCTGTATAGGTCATGTTTTGCACCCTGCTGAGTAAAAAAACGCGCTGACACTTGGGCGGTAATTGCTCGATTATTTTGTACAGCAGGTCCAGCTTCTCACTGGCATACACTTCCCGCTCGGGAGAGGCGACACCCGAGTCAAGCTCCAGTCCGTCGATATCGCAATGGTCTGCCACGTGACGGACCTTGCCCGCCCGCCCCAGATCGTTAGCGACGTTGATAGCGATACGAAACAAGAGCGAAGATGGTGACACAACGTCTTTCGAACCTTCGTAATTCATCAGTCTGATGTAGGCTTCTTGCGCAACATCGCAAGCATCATCAGGCGACGGCAACTTTCTTTGCAGAAAATGAATTAATGAATTGTGGCACTGATCGATAACCTCACAAACAGAAAAACCATCTCGAGCACCTGTTATATCGAGGTCAGCCTCCGCTAACATGCCACCATAAATTGCTTTCATATAGATACCCGACAGCTAGTTGATTTAAATCGAACTGGGTTACCTTTAAAACTCGCAATGCAATTATTCCGGGGACCTGTCTGCTACCTTGTGTTTTGTTTTTCGGCATAACAGATGCTTCATCCTGGTGTTAGCGTGCTTCGTAACGGGTCAATGTAAACAAGCACCACGGCCTTATCGTATCGACGTTTGAGCATTAAATATGCCAATGCTATGTACCGAACCCAGCAAAGCAACCTGGTGCGCCCCTCAGTAGCATTTTGCGACATTCGCATGGCGCTGCGGCGATTTACTATAATCGAGCTAACTCTCTGTTTTTTTACACTATCCAATCCAGCTTCGAGTAAAGATTGTCAGCCTGTTTCGCAGAGTGGGCAGCCTATCGAAAGCCATTTGAATTGCGTGCATCCCGCCCGGAAAATCGTTGACTCGTCCGCTGTTGGTGTATACCCATAGCACAGGCTCGTGCCTGCTTTGCGTGCATGGAAGAATAAAATGGCGCATAAATCAAACGACTTTACGGAATCGGAAAGCAGGCAATGGCGGGTGGTCATGAGAAGGTAAAGCTCGACCGAGGCGGGCACACGTGTGCCGTCAACGACAACTGTTTAGGGATCCTGCGTAGACTGGATTTTGTGTGGGAAATGCCGCGATGCGGGATGCCGACGCCTCGCCGACATGATTAAAGCGAGCGCCAGCGAGGCCGGGCTTTTATTTTTGCATGCCAATCCATGGCTTGACTTGAATCCCATTTGATTTGGTGGAGCCTAGCGGGATCGAACCGCTGACCTCAACACTGCCAGTGTTGCGCTCTCCCAGCTGAGCTAAGGCCCCGTATTCTGTGTTTCTGAGGGGGCGCATTTTATCAGGGCGGTGACGTATGTCAACTGTCTTTTTGCGCGGGCATGCCCGGCTGCCTGTTTAGCTGTTCGTATTCCTTCTCGTAGCGTTTAATCACCTTTTTGCCGGCACCACCCAACACCTCCAGGCCTTCCCGTAGCCGTGCGCGGCTGAGATCGGGGCCAAGGAGCAGCATGGCGTCGAGCACGGAAAAGCTGGCGGTTGAGCCGGATATGGCGATAAATATCGGGGCCAGAAAATCCTTGAGCTTGAGTCCCATACCGTCAGCCAGCGCCTTCAGGCCGGTGAAGATCTGGTCGCGATCCCACTGGCTCTGGGCTTCCAGCTGCCACTGGACAAACTGCAGGATTTTCTTCTGGGTTTCCAGATCGAGTTTGTTGACGGTGAAACTGGATTCCTGCAGTGGCAAACGGCCACTGGCCAGAAACGCTACGGTAGGAATAAAATCGCTAAGGGTTTCCATGCGGGGCTTGACGTGCGGGATGACCTTTAGCAGATTATCGCGATTCAGAAGCCATTGTGCGAGCCGGTCGGCCAGCGCTGCGTCGTCATGATCTTCACGAATCCACAGTCCGTTGAGCCAGCGCAGTTTTTCCTGGTCGAAGATGGGGCCTCCGAGGGAGACGCGCTTGATATCGAACACGGCCTGCATATCGGTCAGACTGAATTTTTCCCGCTCATCCGGCATCGACCAACCCATGCGCCCCAGATAGTTGAGCAGGGCTTCCGGCAGATAACCCATGCGCTGATAATAGAGAATACTGGTCGGGTTTTTCCGTTTGCTTAGTTTGGATTTATCCGGGTTACGCAGCAACGGCAGGTGGCAGAACACGGGTGCTTCCCAGCCAAAATACTGGTAGAGCAAGATGTGCTTGGGCGCCGAGTTGATCCATTCCTCGCCGCGTATCACGTGGGTAATGCCCATCAGGTGGTCATCAACTACGTTGGCCAGATGATAGGTGGGCATGCCATCGGACTTGAGGAGAATCTGCGCGTCGACCTGCCCCCAGTCCAACTCAAAGGAACCGCGCAGCAGATCATCGACCACGCAGCGCCCTGCTTCTTCCGGCACTTTCATGCGTACCACCGAAGGGTAGTGCTCGGACTCACGACGACGGACTTCATCGTCAGGCAACGCCAGGTCGGACGGTTTGAGCGCAGTATGCTGACCGCCGGCCCGGCGGGCCTCCCGAAGCGCGTCCAGCTCTTCCGGCGTGCGGTAGCAGCGAAAGGCGTAACCGGCATCCAGCAATTGCTGGGCATATTGCGCGTAGATCTCACCCCGCTCGCTCTGGCGGTATGGGCCGTGCGGTCCGCCGACATCCGGCCCTTCATCCCATTCCAGGCCGAGCCAGCGCAGACTATCGAGAATTGCCTGCTCTGACTCGGGTGTGGAGCGGGCCTGGTCGGTGTCTTCAATACGCAACAAAAACTGCCCACCGTGCTGACGTGCAAAGCAGAGGTTGAACAGGGCAATATAGGCAGTGCCGACGTGGGGATCGCCAGTGGGCGATGGTGCTATGCGGGTGCGAACGGTCATGACAGCTCCGGGGCTTAAATGTGCGCGATTATACCCAAACACCTTGTCGTAGGGTAATGACGCAGGGTTTCACCCAAAGATGCGACGTAATTTGGTAATGTGCCGGCTGTGCGCGCAGTAATGCGGCACCCCGATGGGCCATCATGGCGCCAACCCGTTACTTGAACTTAACGCCTGCCGGACAGGCTCTCCCAACAAGGCACTTCAATGGACACAATCGAACTCTTACTCTCCCGCCGCTCTGTTGTCGCGGCCGACATGACCGGACCCGGCCCCGATGCCGATCAGGTTCAGACCATTTTGCAGTGCGCCCACCGGGTACCCGATCATGGCAAGCTGGGCCCCTGGCGCTTTGTGATTTTCCGTGGTGATGAGCGAACGGCGTTTGGACGTGAACTGGCGCATATTTATGCCGAGAAGCACCCTGATGCTTCAGAAAAACTCCTGGATTACCAAGCCAACCTGCTGAACCGGGCCCCGGTTGTTATCGCGGTTATCAGCACCGCGGACGCCCACCAGAAAGTCCCAGAATGGGAACAGGTGATGTCTGCCGGGGCGGCATGCCAGAATTTGCTTGTCGCTGCCCATGCGCTGGGGTTTGGCGCGCAGTGGCTGACAGAATGGTATGGCTATGATGAAGCCGTGAAATCACTGCTGGGTGCCGGGCCGACACACAAGATTGCCGGCTTTATTTATATCGGCAACTATCTGAACAAGCCGGATGAGCGCAAGCGTCCGGATCTGGCTGAGCGTGTGACTGTCTGGCAACGCAACACCTGACCGGGTATCACCGCATGCACGGGGAGCCTGAAGAGTTTTCTTTGGTCGCTCCGTGACACACTCGCGATACGTCGGGAAATACGTAAATTTACGTATTGAGTTGTACCTGATCAGTCTGCATCCTGACCTGAAATGATAACAATAGTGTCGGGAGGATACATGCGAACAAGTCTGGGGGCTGTGATTATTGCAGGGTTACTGGCCGGTTGTGGTGGCGGAACTTTACCGGCCGATGAAGACGATTTTGTTGATTACAGTCACCTGGAATTAACTCAACCCACCACGGCCGCACTGGTTCTGGCTGACGAAGCGACGCTGGGAAAGCATATAAAGAATGGAATACGGCTGTCCCTTGAGTCAGCAGGATCTGGTGGATGGAGCGCTTCCAGTTCGGGTGGAGGCTGGAGCTCAACCGCTTCCAGTTCCAGTTCCAGCTCAGGTTCCAGCTCAAACACGTCCAGTTCCAGCGGCGGCTTCAGTGGCAGCTCCTCCAATTCGAATTCAAGTTCAAGTTCAAGTTCAAGTTCTGGTGGATCAGGCGGTGAAGTTGATGGTTCGCCTGACCCCTTTTCTGATATCAACGTCCATGTCGCCGGCGTTGATGAATCCGACTTTGCCAGGTTTGACGGAACCCACTGGTTCATAGCCACTACAGAGGCCCGGTCCAACAACTACACCCTCACGGGCGGCCCGGGCTTTCAGGTCGTCAGGCCCAACACGTCTGCCCCCGATGCCAGGATCCTGGGACAATTCCGGCTTGAGGATTCATGGGGTGAGATTGGCCAGATGTACCTGGTTTCCGATAATGCGGTAACCACGCATGTTGTCCTGGTGCGCGAGCAGTACGGCTCAGTGCCATCGGAGCTGCCCCGCCTGGTACCCATGACGATGAGTTCCTCGTCCGGCGCGGCTTACTGGGGACCGGGCAACGGCAAGGTCCTTGTACACCTTGTCGAGGTGGAAGACCCGAGTACACCAACTGCGGCGTTGGATATTCAGCTGGACGGCACGTTGCTAGACACCCGGAAAATTGGTGACGTTCTGTACCTGGTGACGCGATTTGAGCCTTGGGTAGATGGACTCCAGGTCGATTACGGTGATGCGGCATTGCGCAGGCAAAACGAAGCAGCCCTTGCAGAAAAACCCATCACCGGATTGCTGCCGCACGTTCAGATAGGTGACGCCGCGAGACAGCCACTCGCAAGTCGCTGCTATATTCAGGACGGACTGAAGGAAAACGCCGGATTCACCAGTCTTGTAAATATCACGGCCATCGACGTGCGGGAACAGAAATTGTTGGCCAGCCGCTGAATAAATTCCGCCATTACGTCTCTCAGCATGTCGTTACAGTCGCTTTACCTGACCGGCAACGTCGTGGCCCCCAACGAACGCGGTACCGTCGATACGGTGATTCATAAGTTCGCGCTGGATGAAATCGACGGGCTCAGGTACACGGCGCGCGGTGCCGTCCCCGGCTCCATAGAGGGCAACAGTGACCCAGCCTTTCGTCTGCATGAGCTTGGAGACGATCTGCGCATTGTCACGACCCGATGGGAAGTTGGCCCGACACATCAGTTGTTTATTTTGCGGGAAATGGGCGGATCACTTGAAGAAATTGCGCGATTACCCAATAGTACCCGCCCGGAACCCATCGGCAAAATTGGGGAGGATATTTTTTCGGTCAGGTTTGAAGATGAGCGGGCTTTTATCGTCACTTTTTTAGGTACGGATCCCCTGTATAAGCTCGATCTGTCTGACCCGTTCGATCCGAAGGTGGACGGAGAACTGGAAATCCCCGGATTTGCCACCTATCTGCATCCACTCAATTCCCAATATATGTTCACACTCGGCCGGGATGTCGCTCCAAATGGGATTCTTCGCGGAATGAAGGCCGAATTGATTGACGTATCCGGCGACGATCCGATTAGCCTCACTACACTGACATTCGGGGAAAGTGCGTCGAGTTCCAGCCCTGCGCTATCAAATTTGCGTGCATTGAATTTGCTGAAAATTGATAACACGACATGGCATATCGCCTTTCCGTATGAACACCGAAGTTCCTTTTGGGACGACATAGAACAGATCCGCAAACGGCTCACCATCAATGGACTACAAATGCTGGAGATCAGTGGTCTCGACAGCGACGACGCCTTGCTGACGGATGCCGGGATGATTACCGCGGAGCAGAGTGACGATCACTATCCCGGCTATGTCAGCCGGGGACTCCTGCAAGGAAACGCGGCGTTTTATGCGCACAAGAATAGCATCTGGGCTGCGCCCTGGGGCACGCCCGATGAGGCCGTCGGCCCTATAAAATTTGAACCGGCTTCATGCACACCAGCGGTGTATGACGGGATTATGGTGGACCTGCAGCTGGACACACTGGAAGCCTATGATGCATGTGATGTGACAGTGACAATTGCGGACAGCGATTATCGTGAGACATTGGTATCTCAGGAGCGCGGAAACGACGGAAAAAGCTGTACGTTTTCGGGTGCTGCGGAACGCGCTGGTTCCTATATCGTGGAATCTGAATTCCCAGGCTTCGAGACAGTCAGTCGCCGGGTGACCGTTTGGCGTGATGAATGTCATGTGCAAACACAGCGAATCAGCTTAACGCTGTTGGACTGCTCGCATCGTCTGGTTCCGCCTGTATCAGTCTCAGTTAATTCGAGTGAACCGTTAAACTGTCATGGCGATATAGATCTGATTCAGGACGGGGAAAGATACCCGCTTCAATTTGTCCGAAGCGGCTATATATCCAGCTTGCCTCCTTCGTCCAATTCGTCGGGTTGGTCAACGTCGGCCAGTTCG
Organism: uncultured Cellvibrionaceae bacterium; assembly: GCA_964434105.1. GTDB lineage: Bacteria > Pseudomonadota > Gammaproteobacteria > Pseudomonadales > Cellvibrionaceae > CAYNST01. The sequence goes on from CAYSTJ010000052.1 coordinate 28,377, forward strand.
TCCGGCTGGTCGACTTCGTCCGCCAGTTCCAGTTCCAGTTCCAGTTCCAGTTCCAGTTCCAGTTCCAGTTCCAGTTCCAGTT